>DASZGH010000113.1:0-59438 GCA_035938935.1 Solirubrobacteraceae bacterium | reverse complement strand
GCCGAGCGCACCCCGCTGAGCAGCGACTGCGACGTGCTCGTGTGCGGGGCTTCGTTCGCCGGCCTGGCGGTTGCCCGCGAGCTGGCGGGCAGCGGCGCGCGCGTGCTCGTGATCGACCGCTACGAGATCGGTGAGCGGCAGACCTCCGCGTGCGGGATACCGACCGACTGGCTTTATGCGCTGGACCTTCAATCCTCGCTGCGACAGAGCTTCGGCGAGCTGGTCGTGCACACGCGCCGGAGCACGCAGCGCTGGCGGCTGCCGTGGACGTTCTCCACGTTCGACTACCGCGAGCTGTGCGCCCTGCTGTGGGAGCAGACCGACCGGTCGGAGACGAGCTTTGAGACGGCGACCGTGACGGGCCGCGACGGCCACGTTGTCCACACCGACCGCGGTGAGGTGACCGCGCCCTTCCTCGTCGACGCGCTCGGCTGGCGGCGCGTGCTGTCGAACCAGGCCACGATCCAGCCGCCGAATGCGCGCCTCTCGCGGGGCCTCGAGGTGCATCCCGGCGGCAGCGGCGAGCAGTTGGAGCTGTGGATCGACCCGAAGTACGCCCGCGCCGGCTACGCCTGGAGCTTCCCCGCCCGCGACGAGCTGCGCGTCGGCGTCGGCTCGTTCTGGCCGAGCCGACACGTCAAGGAGCCGACCGTGCGCCTGGCGGGCGATCTCGGGCTGCCGGCCGAGGGGTATCAGGGGAATTGGATCCCGCATCAGCTGCGACCCGCGATCGAGGACGGCGTGTACTTCGTCGGCGACTCCGCCGGCCACTGCCTGCCGCTGACCGCCGAGGGCATCCGCACCGCGCTGTACTTCGGCCTGGCGTGCGGGCGCGAGCTGCGCGCGGCGCTGGCAGGCGATGCGAGCCCCGAGCGGGCGCTCGCGCGCTACGGGGCGTTCTCGGACGCGCACGAGCGCAAGTTCCGCTGGCTGCTGAACACCCAGCGCGCGGTCGGGCAGCTGACGCCCACGCGCGCGATCGGAGCCATGTCCAAGGCGATGGCCAACGAGCGCTTCTGCGCTTGGGCGTTCGAGCGCTACCTGGAGATCGCCCCGCCGCGGTTCGTGGGCGGCGGCCGCCCGCACTTGCGCGGCACGGCCGCCGTGCCGGTATCGGCGGCAGCCTGAACTCGCCTCCCTCGGCCTGAAGCGTCCTGGCTCAGGCGACCTCGCGCAGCGCCGGGCGCGGCCGCGCGGCGCCTCGCATGGCATCGACGGCGAGTTTCGCCGCCTCCAGCGCACTTGCCCAAGACACCTCCGCGAGCAGGCCTGGAGCGGCCATCATGTCGCCGGCGACAAACACGCCCTCGCCGCGATCGACAGACGGACGGTCGCACCAGCTGGAGCCGGGCGGGTCGAGCGCGCCTGAGCGGGCATCCATCACCTGGCGGCGGCGCCAGGTCTCGCGCTCGCGCCAGTCAGCCAGGCCGAGGTCGAGCAGCCGCTCCAAGCGCAGGCCGGCCTGATCGGCGCTCTCGCCGGGCCGGATCGGCATCTGCGCCTGAACCAGCTCCTCGCCGGGCGGAGCGATCGAGGGGTTGGTGGTCGAGTAGCGCCCGACCCAGCCGGCCTCGTCCATGTCGGACACGAGCGAGGGATCGCCGCGCCGGTGGCGCAGCCCGAGGTCGAGACACAGCGTGTTGCCGCTCTGCCAGCGCAGAGTGTCGTCGCCGAGCAGCTCGCGCGTCTGGTCGAGCTCGGTTGCGAGAATCGTCGGCGTGGAGGGCAGCGAGTCGATCCTCGTCGAGGTCTCAACGCACACCTTCTCCAAAGAGCGCACGCGCCGTTCGAGCGTGGCGACGAGCGTGCTCCAACCGCCAACCGGATAGCGCACGCAGGGCGGAACCGTCATCAACAGTCGCACGCTGCGCGGCCACACGAACGCAGCCGACAGCGAGCCCGGGTCGTGATAGAAGGTATAGACGCCGGCCGCCGCCGAGAGCAGGTCGGCGGTTGCCTCGTCGGTGTGGGAGGTGGCCCAGCTGCGGAAGTCGACGTCGACCGGCGCCTCGCGCCCGCGCAGCCGCAACACCGAAGGAAGGCCGCCGAGCGGGAACGTGCGCCGGATCGCCCCGCCGATGCGCAGGCGGGCGCCGGTCAGACGCGGCGAGACGTGCTCTGGCAGCAGTTGGCGCTCCTTCATCCAGTTCCAGAAGGGACCGGTGTAGACGGCGTGCGGACCGAGGTTGGCCTTGTAGGGCCCATCGGTGCTGCGCGCGCGCCCGCCTAGCTGCTCGTGCGCCTCCAGCAGCCGCACGCTCGCCCCCTCCTCCGCGCAGGCGATCGCCGCCACCATGCCGGCGATGCCGGCGCCGACGATCGTGATCTCGCCGCTGCTGTTGCCGTTGCGATGGTCCGTGCTCATCTCAAACCTCCTGTGGGGGCCGGCCGTCGGGTGCAGACCGATCGTGTGCGTGGTTAGATCCGACTGTCACGGTACGGCGAGACTGGTCTGGATTACAGTTCCAGTAATGACTGCTGAGAAAGGGCCAGTTGTCGGACCCGGGCTGTTGATCGCGCTCCAGCGCTCCCGCGAGCTACCGCTGCACGAGCAGATCGAGCGCTCCCTGCGCGAGCAGATCCGCACCGGCCGGCTCGCGGCAGGATCGGCGCTGCCCTCCACACGCGGCCTGGCAGGCGAGCTCGGCGTCTCGCGCGGGGTGGTGAGCGAGGCCTACGGCCAGCTAGCCGCCGAGGGCTACCTGACGATGAGTCAGGGCGCGCCGGTCCGCGTGGCAGCGGCGGTGCGCGCCGCCCCGGCCCGGCCGCAGGCGACCTCGCTGGCGCAGAGCTTCGCGTATGACTTTCGACCGGGCCTGCCCGACCTGGCGGGCTTCCCGCGCGAGGCGTGGCTGCGTTCGCTGCGCTCGGCTCTGCGCGACTCGCCGCTCGATGCGTTGGGCTACCCCGACCCGCGCGGCGCACCCGAGCTGCGCGAAGCGCTAGCCGGCTACCTGGGACGCGTGCGTGGCGCCGACGCCGAGCCCGAGCACGTGATCGTCTGCACCGGCTTCATGCAGGGCCTGTCGCTGCTGTGCCGCGCACTGCGGGCCCACGGCGTCGAACGTGTGGCGGTCGAGGAGCCCGGCTGGCACACCCATCGCCTGATCGTCGAACAGTCCGGCCTGCAGGTGGTCGTCGTGCCGGTAGACGAGCGCGGCCTACGCATAGACCTGCTGGCGGACAGCGACGCGGCCGCGGTGATCGTCACTCCCGCCCACCAGTTCCCCACCGGGGTGGTGCTGGCCCCCGAGCGCCGAGTCGAGTTGATCGAATGGGCCGAGGAGGAGCGGCTGGTGGTCGAGGACGACTACGACTCCGAGTACCGCTACGACCGGGTCGCGGTCGGCGCGCTGCAGGGCCTGGCGCCCGAGCACGTCGCTTACGTCGGCTCGGCCAGCAAGCGCCTTGCGCCGGGCATGCGACTCGGCTGGATGCTTGCGCCCTCCTGGTTGACCTGGGAGCTGAGCGCCGGCAAGACTGTCGAGGACGGCGGCTCGGAGGTGCTCGGACAGCTCGCGCTGGCCGACTTCATCGCCCGCGGCGAGCTCGACCGCCACATCCGCCGCACGCGCCTGCGCTACGAGCGCCGGCGCGAGGCGCTGCTCGTCGCTTTGCGGCGATGGTTGCCGCAGGCAAGGCCGAGCCGGGCCGGCGCCGGCCTGTTCGAGCTTGTGCGCCTGCCGGCGCAGACGAACGAGCCGGCGCTCGTCCGCGCCGCCGCCGAACGCGGCGTGGGCGTCGAGGGCCTGGCGTTGCACCGCTATGCGGCCAGAGAGGAGCCTGCCCTGCTGCTCGGCTACGCCGCGATGGCAGAGCCCGCAATCGAGCAGGGCGTGCGGCTGCTGGCGGACGCCTATGAGCAGGCGCGGCGTTAGCGACGCACGACCAGCGACGCTCCGACTAGGAGCAGCACCAGCCCTGCGATCCGAGTGGCGCCGACCGGCTGCTTGGCGATCCCCAGCAGGCCGAAGCGGTCGATCGCGACCGCCGCTGCCAGCTGACCGCAGATCACGAGCGCCGTCAGACCGCTGACGCCGAGCGTGCGCACGGTCAGGATCGCGACCGTCACGTAGACAGCACCCAGCAGTCCGCCGACCCAGGCCCAGACCGGCGCTTTGACCGCCTGCCCGAAACTGCCGAGGCCGCCGTAGAAGAGTGTGGCGACGAGCGCAAGACCGATCGTCCCGATGACAAACGAGAAGGTCGCCGCCTGTACGCTGCCGATCGATTTGCCAAGCCGCGAGTTGACCGGCGCCTGCAGCCCGACCAGCACGCCGGCCATCGCCGCGAGCGCCACTGCGAGCGTGCGCGTCATCGCAACAGCCCCCGGTGCCTGCGCGCATCGCCACGCGGGAAGCGGGCGGGCGCCGGCGGTGTCACTTCGCCTCCAGCCAGTTGCGCCCGACGCCGATCTCCACAGCCATCGGCGGGGTTTGCTCCCACACCCCGCACATCTCCTCCTCGATCAGCACGCGCGCGGCATCGAGCTCCTCGGGCGGGGACTCGAACAGCAGCTCGTCGTGGATCGTGAGGATCAGCTTGGTCTGAAAGCCGCCGTCGCGCAGCGAGTGGTGGCAGCGCACCATCGCCAGCTTGATCACGTCCGCCGCGGTCCCCTGGATCACGGTGTTGACCGCCAGGCGCTCGCCGAGCGAGCGCACCTGGAAGTTGCGGGCGCGTAGCTCCGGGATCTGCCGGCGCCGCCCCCATAGCGTCTTTACGTACCCCTCCTCCTTGGCTGCCTCGATCGTCTCGGCGATGAAGGCGGCCACGCGCGGGAAGCGCTGCAGGTAGGCGTCGATGAACGCTTTTGCCTCCTCCAGTTGGATGTTCAGGCGATCGGCCAGGCCGAAGTCGGAGAGGCCGTAGACGATGCCGTAGTTGATCATCTTCGCCTTCGAGCGCATCCCCGGGTCGATCGCCTCCGGCCCGACCTCGAACACCTGCGAGGCCGTTGCGGTGTGGACGTCCTCGCCGCGCTCGAAGATCTCTTCCAGCACCGGCTCAGAGGCGGCGTGCGCGAGCACGCGCAGCTCGATCTGCGAGTAGTCGGCGGAGATCAACAGCTTGCCCTCCTCGGCCTCGAAGCAGCCGCGGATCTCCCGGCCCAGCGCCGTGCGGATCGGGACGTTCTGCATGTTGGGGTTCGTGGACGCCAGGCGTCCGGTCTGCGCCCCGGCTTGTAGGAAGGTGGTGTGGATGCGCGAGTGCTCGTCCACCTGGCCGGGGAGCACGTCGATGTAGGTCTTGATCAAGGTGGAGAGCTCGCGCCAGCGCTCGACGCAGGGAACGATCTCGTGCTCCTCGCGGATCGCCTGCAGCACGCGCGCGTCGGTGGAGAAGCCGGTCTTGCCCCGGCGCTTGCGCGAGAGGCCGAGCTTGACGAACAGGATCTCCCCCAGCTGCTGGGGCGAGCCGATCGTGAACTGCTCGCCGGCGAGCTCGTAGATGCGCTCTTCCAGCGCGCCGATCTCATCGCGCACGCGCTCGGTGATCTCCGCCAGGCGCTCGAGGTTCAGGCGCACGCCGATCAGCTCCATGTCGCGCAGCACGGCCACGAGCGGAAGCTCGACGTCGCGCATCAGCCGCTCCAGCCCCCGCTCGACGATCTGCTCGCGCTGCCACGCCGCAAGCGCCGAGAGCAACAGCGCTTCGCCGGCCAGCGCATCCTCCACACCGCTGGCCAGGCCACGCTCTTCGCACAGCTCGGCGAACGGGTAGCCGCGCCGCGCCGGCTCCAGCAGATAGGCACCGAGCAGCGTGTCGTGCGCCAACGCCGGCGGAACCCGCCCGAGCGTCTTGGCGTCGTGGGCGACCACCGCCAGATCGCCGCAGGCGTCGACGACCTCCTCCGGTCCGGCGCAGTCGCCGACCAGGACCGTCGCCCGCGAGGCGCTCGCGGCAGCCTTGCGCCCGCTGGCGGCGCCGGCCGGAGCCGGATCGGCGCAGACCGCGAAGCGCCACGGCGCACCTGCGGCGAACAGCTCCCCCTCCGGCGCCTCGGCGGCGCTGACGGCGACGTACAGCTCCTCGGGAGCCAGGCCACTGGCGGTCTTCAGCGCCGGGATGTCGGCCGTGGCACCGGCGCGCACGCGTGCGCTCAGCGTGACCTCCTCGGCCGAAGCGCTCTTCGCCAGCTCCGCCTCCCCGAGCGCCTCTTCCAGACGGCGCAGCGGGTCGCGCAGCTCGTGCTTGCGGAAAACCTCGCGCAGCCGCGAGCGGTCTGGTTCGCGCGCGGACTCCGCCTTCAGATCGAGCTCCACGGGCAGATCGCGCTTGACGGTTGCAAGCTGCTTGGAGACGCGCGCGTCCTGCGCGTGGTCGATCAAATTCTGTCGGCGCTTGGGGCCGCCGATCTCTCGCACGTGCGAGAGCACGCCCTCGAGCGTCCCGTACTTGCCGATCAGCTCGCTGGCGGTCTTCTCGCCGATCCCGGGAATGCCGGGGATGTTGTCGGAGGTGTCGCCCTTGAGCCCGTAGAAGTCGGGGATCGACTCGGGTGGCAGTCCGTAGCGGTCGATCACCGCCTGGCGGTCGTACAGCTTGGTCTCGGTGATGCCGCGAGCGGTGGCCATCACCTGCACGAGCCCGGCCTCGTCGATCAGCTGGAAGACGTCGCGGTCGCCCGTGACGATCGTCACCGGCACGCCGGCGCCACGCGCCTGCTCGGCAAGCGAGGCGATCACGTCGTCGGCCTCGTAGCCCTCGAGCTTGACGTTGCGGTAACCGAACGCCTCCACCAGCGGTTCCATCTGCGGCCACTGCTGCTTGAGCAGGTCCGGGCGCGAGCGCCGCCCGGCCTTGTACTCGGGGAAGAGCACCGTGCGTCCCGAGCTGCCCGCGTCCCAGGCGACGATCGTCGGCTGCACGCCGTGGTCGGTGACGATCTTAACGAGCATCGAGGCGAACCCGAAGATCGCGTTGGTCGGCTCGCCGGTGGATGTGGCGATCGACTCGGGCAGCGCGTAGAAGGCCCGGTAGACGAGACTCGGACCGTCGATCAGGAACAGGCGGCGCTCCACGGCGAGCACTCTAGTCCCCCGTCGGCGGAGCCCGGCAGCGGGCCGCACACGCCAAGCAAATAAGATGCCGCGGCCGTGAACCTCACCCCCAGCGCCCAGTACCGCCTGACCATCCGCGTCAAGATCGACGAGGGGCAGGGCATGCTCGGGCAGGTCACCGACCTGATCGGCGAGCAGGGCGGGATGGTCGTGGCCGTGGACCTGGTGCAGGCCGGCGCCGAGCACAGCGTGCGCGACATCGTCGTCGACGCCGCCGACCGCGAGCACTGGAACCGGATCCTCTCCGCGCTCGGCTCGCTGGCGGGCGTCGATGTGATCGACACGATCGACCGCACCTTCCTGCTGCACGTCGGCGGCAAGATCGAACAGCGCAACAAGCACCCGCTGAAGACGCGCGACGACCTGTCGATGACCTACACGCCCGGCGTCGCCCGCGTCTGCACTGCGATCAAGGACGACCCCGACAAGGCCTTCCAATACACGATCAAGCGCAACACGGTTGCGGTGGTGAGCGACGGCACGGCGGTGCTCGGCCTGGGCGACATCGGGCCGCGGGCGGCGATGCCGGTGATGGAGGGAAAGGCCTGCCTGTTCAAGGAGTTCGCCGGCGTCGACGCCTTCCCGATCTGCCTGGACAGCAAGGACCCCGAGGAGATCGTGCGCGCTGTCAAGCTGATCGCGCCATCCTTCGGCGGCATCAACCTCGAGGACATCTCCGCCCCGCGCTGCTTCGAGATCGAGGAGCGGCTCAAGGAAGAGCTCGACATCCCCGTCTTCCACGACGATCAGCACGGCACCGCGGTGGTCGTGATGGCGGCGCTGCTGAACGCGGTCAAGCTGACCGGGCGCAATCTCTCCGAGCTGAAAGTGCTCGTGATCGGGCTCGGCGCCGCCGGCGTGGCGGTCACCAAGATCCTGCTCGCTGCGGGAGTCAGCGATATAGTCGGCGCGGACTCGCGCGGCGTGGTCGGGACCGGGCGGGAGGACTACCTGGACGGCAGCATGAGCCCGGTCAAGCGCTGGTACGCCGAGTCCACGAACGAGCGGGGCGCGAACGGGGGCCCCGCCGACGCGATCGACGGGTGCGACCTGCTCGTCGGGCTCTCCGGCGCTCGCGCGCTGCCGGTGCAGGCGCTGGCGGGGATGAACGACGACGCGATGGTGTTCGCGATGGCCAACCCCAACCCCGAGGTGATCCCCGAGGAGGCGGCGCCGTACGTGCGGATCATGGCGACCGGGCGCTCTGACTACCCCAACCAGATCAACAACGTGCTCTGCTTCCCCGGCATCTTCCGCGGCGCGCTCGACGTGCGCGCGAGGTCGATCACCGAGGAGATGAAGATGGCGGCGGCGCAGGCGATCGCCGGCATCGTCGACGAGTCCGAGCTACGCGACGACTACATCATCCCCTCCGTCTTCAACCGCGACGTCGCCCCGGCGGTGGCGGCCGCGGTGGCAGACCAGGCGCGCGCGAGCGGGATGGCCCTGGCCGGCCAGGAGGTCGGCTTCGCCCAGGGCGATACGCTGACCGGGATGGGCACCCTTCCGGGTACAAGCGAGCAGCGCGTTCACAGCAACGGCTGAAGAGCCGGGGGTGGCGGGGCATGCGGGTTGTGGTCACAGGTGCGACGGGCCTGATCGGGCGCCGAGTCGTGGCGGCGCTGACAGAGCGCAGCGACGAGGTGACTGTGCTCTCGCGCAACCCTGAGCGTGCGCTGCACGCCTTCGAGCGCGCTGGTGCTCCGGCCGGGCCGGACGCGCCGGCCGCTGGCAGCCCGCAGGCGGTGGCGTGGAATCCCACCGCCGAGCCGGCGCCCGCGCAAGCGCTCGCCGGCCGCGACACGATCGTCCATCTCGCCGGCGAGGAGATCGCCCAGCGCTGGAGCGCGTCTGCCAAGGAGAAGATCAGAGCCAGCCGCGTGCAGGGCACGCGCAACCTCGTCGCGGGCATAGCCGCGCTGCCGGAGAGCGAGCGGCCCCGCACCCTGGTGAGCGGCTCGGCGATCGGCTACTACGGCCCCCGCGGCGACGAGCCGCTGGACGAGGAGGCGCCGCCCGGGCCCGGGTTCCTGGCGCAGACCTGCGTCGCCTGGGAGACCGAGGCGAACGCAGCCACCGAGCTCGGGCTTCGGGTCGTGACGGTGCGCACCGGCGTGGTGCTCGACCGGGCGGGCGGAGCGCTCGCCAAGATGTTGCCGCCGTTCAAGCTGGGCATCGGCGGCCCTGTCGCCGGCGGGCGCCAGTACGTCTCCTGGATCGAGCCGACCGACCTCACTGGCATCGTGCTGGCCGCTCTCGACGACGAGCGCTTCAGCGGAGCGGTGAACGCGACCGCGCCCGAGCCGGTGCGCAACGCCGAGCTGACGAAGGCGCTCGGGCGCGCGCTGCACCGCCCCGCGCTGCTGCCGGTACCCGGGATGGCGCTGAAGGCGCTGTACGGAGAGATGTCCGAGGTAGTCACGACCGGGGCGCGCGTAGTGCCCGCCAAGGCGCTGATGAACGGCTACGAGTTTCGCTACGCCCAGCTCGACGAAGCGCTGCAAGCGGCGCTCAGCCGCTGAAAGCCCGCCAGAAGACGGGGCGGCCGTGCGCGATCCGGTCGATCGCGTACGTCGAGAGGGTCGCTTCGCCGCTCGCACTCACCGAGTAGGTCCCTAGCACGGAATGGCGATCCCGCGTTGCCAGCAGACGATCGATCACCGCCTGGCGATCGTCGCCGTGCTTGCCCGCCGCGCGGATCGCAGCGAGCACCGCGCTCATCGCCTCGTATCCGTAAAGGGCATATGGTTCGGCGGCTTCGCCGAACTGGCGGCGATACTGGCGCAGGACCAGCTGCGCCGAGGTCGGGTAGGAGCGCGGCGGCAGCAGCGGCGAGGCGATCGTGCTCTGCGCTTCGGCAGGTCCGAGGCTCGAAGTGAATACCGGGTTCAGCATCGCGCTGGACGCCAGCAGCGACAGTCGAGGCGCCGCCTTGTGCAGTTCGCCGAACAGCTGCGCGGCCTGCGCGGTGGCCGTGGCGCTGACGAACACCGCCTGGACACCGCTGGCGGCTACCTTGGCGACCTCGCCGGTGAAGTTGGTGCCCGGGGCGATCGTCAGCGTGTCGGGCCCGACCGCTTCGATCCCGGCGGCCTGAGCGTCGGCGGCGACGATCGCGGCCAGCGGCGAGTCGAACGGGTCCTGGTCGGCGAGCACGTACACGCGCCTGACACCGAGCGCGCGCAGGGCGGCGACCTGTGCGGCGGCCTGGACCGGGTCACCCGGGGCGATGCGACCGAACGTGCGCCTGCCGCTCGGGTAGAACCGTTCGGGCTCGTCCTGCCCGGCGTCGAGCGAGGAGGTCAGGCCTACGTACGGGCTCGCCGGGCTGACCTGCAGGATGCCGGCGCCGTTGATCAGCGGCAGCGAGATCGCCGTTGCGCCCGAGTTGAAGTCGCCGATGTAGGCGATCGTCGTCGGGTCCTGCGCGACCGCCTTGGCGTTGGCCGAGGTCACGTCCGGGTCCCACTGGCCGGTCTTGGCGTTCGAGTCGTCGAGTGAGACGTAGCTGACGGTGAAGCGGCCGACGCGCCCACCGGCGTCGGCAAGCGCGAGCTTCTCGCCGCCGACGATCTGCTTGGAGATCGGACCGTCCGGGCCCTGCAGCGGCAGGCCCGAATAGATCGTCAGCTGGCTGCCGACCGTTTCCGCGGCCGGCGAGGCGCCGACGCCGCCACAGCCGGGCAGCACGGCACAGAGGGCGGCCGCCACCAGCCACGAGCCCCAAGCGCAGAGCCGGCGCGCGCTGAGCGGCACAGGCCCCCGGCTACTGATCGTTGCGACCCGGCAGGTAGCCGGCGACGATCTTCAAGGAGGCGCCGACGATGACGATCACCGTCGCCAGCATGAATGCGTCGAAGCCCTTGGCGCCGAGCGCCCAGAGCACGACCCAGACGACCAGGCCCGCGGTGACTGTCAGTACCAGTCCCATTGCGGCGCATCCTATAACAGGGCCTGGGCGAGCCCCGCCACCACCCCGCCGACGGCCGCCGCCGGGTCCTCGGACTCCGCGGCGGCGCGCACCAGGCGCGTGCCGACGATTACCCCGTCGGCGCCGGCCCGCGCGGCCTGGGCCGCCTGCTCGGGGGTGGAGATGCCGAAGCCGAGAGCGACCGGGACGTCTGTGCTGGCCTTCGCCTGGGCGACGATCTCGCCGAAGCGCTCGGACAGCGCGTCTCGCTCGCCTGTGGTGCCGACGACAGAGACGGTGTAGAGAAAGCCGCGTGCGCGCTGACCGATCGCGGCCAGGCGCTGCGGCGGTGTGGTCGGCGCCACCAGCGGCACCAGCGCCAGGCCGTGTTCGTCGCACGCGGCGAGCACCTCGGCGGCCTCCTCGTAGGGCAGGTCCGGCACGATCAGGCCGGCGGCACCGGTCTGGGCAAGGCGCTCGACGAACAGCCCCGCGCCCGGCGCGAACACCATGTTGGCGTAGCACATCAGCACCACCGGAATTTCCGGCGAGAGCTCGCGCGCCACCTCGAGCACACCGGCGAGGCTCGCGCCGGACGCCAGCGCCTTGGTCGCGGCCTCGTGGATGACCGGGCCGTCGGCGAGCGGATCGGAGTAGGGCACGCCCAGCTCGAGCAGGTCGGCGCCGGCCTGCACGCACGCCTGGCCGATCCTGACAGAGTCGGCGAGCGTGGGAAATCCGCCCATCAGGTAGGGCATCAGCGCGGCTCGCTTGCCGCTCGCGGCGAAGGCCGCCGCGATCCGCTGAACCCCGGTTGCCTGCTGGGCCGTGCTCACTGGGCGAGCACCTCGGCCAGATCCTTGTCGCCGCGCCCGGACAGACAAACTAGATCAAGCTCGCCATCCGACTGCGCGAGCGTCCACGCCAGCGCGTGGGCGGTCTCCAGGGCCGGGATGATCCCCTCCAGGCGCGAGACCTCCCTGAAGGCCTCAAGCGCCTGCGCGTCGGTGACCGCCTCGTAGCGGGCGCGGCCGCTGTCGCGCAAGTGGGCGTGCTGCGGGCCGGTGCCGGGGTAGTCAAGGCCGGCTGAGATCGAGTGCGCCTGCACGATCTGGCCCTCCTCGTCCTGCATCACCGCCGAGAGCGCGCCGTGCAGCACGCCGGCTCTGCCGCCAACCGTGAGCGGGGCGCCGTGGCGGTCTGTGTCGATGCCCTCGCCGCCGGCCTCGACGCCGATCAGCTGCACCTCCGCGTCCTCCAGGAACGCCGTGAAGATGCCGAGCGCGTTGGAGCCGCCGCCGACGCACGCCACCACCCGCTCGGGCAGCCGGCCCTCGCACTCCAGCAGCTGCGCGCGCGTCTCGTCGCCGATCACCCGCTGCAGGTCGCGCACGAGCGCCGGGTAGGGCGCCGGGCCGACGACCGAGCCGATGATGTAGTGGGTGTCCCCCACGTTCGTGACCCAGTCGCGGATCGCTGCGGACGTGGCCTCCTTGAGCGTACGCGCGCCCGCGTCGACGGCCTGGACGCGCGCGCCCAGCAGCTCCATCCGCTGCACGTTGGGCGCCTGGCGGCGGGTGTCCTCGGTGCCCATGTAGATGACGCACTCCAGGTCGAGCAGGGCGCAGACGGTGGCGGTGGCGACGCCGTGCTGGCCGGCGCCGGTCTCGGCGATGATCCTGCGCTTGCCCATCCGCTTGGCAAGCAGCGCCTGGCCAAGCGCGTTGTTGAGCTTGTGCGAGCCGGTGTGGTTGAGGTCCTCGCGCTTGAGGTAGATTGAGCGCCCGGCCCGCTCGGACAGCCGCTCGGCGCGGTACAGCGGCGTCGGGCGGCCGGCGAAGTCGCGCAGCAGTAGATCCAGCTCGGAGTGGTACGCGGGATCCTCGCGCGCCTGCGCCCACGCCAACTCGAGCTCCGCCAGGGCGGGCATCAAAGTCTCGGGGACGTACTGGCCGCCGTAGCGGCCGAAACGGTGCTCGACGGCGCTCACGCAGGCGAGGTTACCGGCGTGCTGGCGTCGTGGCCGAGCGGCGATCCGGACGCCGGGCCGTCGGCGGGTACGGCGGCAGTGGTGACCGTGGTGGCGGTGACCGTGGTGGTGGCGGCGAAGAAGTCACGCAGCTTGGCCGGGTCCTTGTGCCCGGGCGAGGACTCGGTGCCGCTGGCCGTGTCGACGGCGAAGGGGCGGACGCGCTCGACCGCCTCGGCGACGTTGCCGGGATCGAGGCCGCCGCTCAGTATCAGCGGCGTCTTCGAGCGCCGCGCGGCGAGCAGGTCCCAGTCGAACGTCTCGCCAGTGCCTCCGCGCACGTGCTCGCGGCCGGGGATCGCCGAGCGGGCGTCGAGCAGGTGGAAGTCGGTGTGGAAGCGCTCGGCGTCGCGGACGTCGCCGACGTCGGAGATCTGCAGAGCCTTGATTATCCGTGCGCCCGTGCGCCGCGCCGCCTCCGCGCAGAACGACGGGCCCTCGTCGCCGTGCAGCTGCAGCAGCGTCAGGTGCAGACGCTCGTTCGCGGCGACGATCTCCTCCATCGTCGGGTTGACGAACACGCCGCACAGCTCCACGCGGCGGCGCAACGTCGCGGCAATGCCTTCGGCCGAGTCCAGCGAGCAGCGGCGCGGGCTGCGCTCGTAGAAGACCATCCCGATCGCCCAGGCGCCCAGCTCGACGGCCAGCTCGGCGTCGTGCAGACGCGTGATCCCGCAGATCTTGACCTTCGTCGGGGCGGCGTTCGTCGTCGCGGCAGCGCTCATGCCTCAACGGTAGCGGGCGGGCCGCATCCGCCTTCGGCGAGCGTCAGCCTTCGGGCGTGTTGGCGCTCTTGACCGAGTTCGGGCGCGCCGCCAGCGTCACTTTGAGCGTCTTGTGTTCGTAGCTGCCGTTGCCGGTCGCGCGCAGCACTTCGACGGAGATCGTTTCGCCCGATTTCTTGGACCCGATCAGGTTCGACAGGTCTTCGGCGCTGTTGATTGCTTTGCCGTCGACCTTGACGACGATGTCGCCGCCGACCGCGACCTTGCCGCCGGAGGTCTGCGCTTCGAGGTTGCCGCCGTGGATGCCGGCCTTGGCGGCGGGGGTGCCGGCTTCGACGGTCTCGACCAGCGCGCCGCTTTTGACCGGCAGGTTGAGCGCCGAGAGCGAGCCGTCGATCGTCAACGTGCTCACACCCAGGTAGGCACCGCGGACGGTGCCGCCTTTCTCCAGCTGGGAGAGCTCGCGCTCTGCCGTGTCGATCGGGACGGCGAAGCCGATGCCGACGCTGCCGCCGCCGCTGCCGCCGGTCTCGATCTGCGAGTTGATGCCGATCACTTCGCCCGCCCCGTTGAGCAGCGGGCCGCCCGAGTTGCCGGGGTTGATCGGGGCGTCGGTCTGGATCACGTTGTCGATCGTGAAGCCGTTGGGCGAGGTGATCTGGCGCTGCAGAGCGGAGACGACGCCGGTGGTGAGCGTGCGTTCGAGGCCGAACGGGTTGCCGATAGCGAGCACCGGGTCGCCGACCTGAGCCTTGGCGGAGTCGCCGAGCGTGAGCGGGTGCAGCGTCAGGCCTTCGGTCGGGATCCGCAGCACGGCGAGGTCGTTGGACGGGTCCTTGCCGATCACTTTGGCTTCGACCGCCTTGCCGTGTTCGAAGCTGACGGTCACCTTCACAGCGTTCTCGACGACGTGGTAGTTGGTCAGGATCGTGCCGTCCTTGTTGATCGCGAACCCCGAGCCGGTCGCCGTCCCCTGCTGCGTCTGGCCTTCGCCGAAGCCGAACGGCGATTCGCTCTGGCGCACGATCGTCGAGGTGATGTAGGCGACGCCGGGCGCCGTGCGCTCGTAGATCTGGTGCGGCGTCAGCCCTTTGCTCTGCTGCGAAGCGTTCGACGGCGCGAGCGGCGCCGAGGACTGCTGCAAGATGGTGACCGTCTTCTGCGAGGAGCCGAGGTTGCCGGTCGCCGCCACCACGGCCACGACGAGGCCACCGCCGACGAGCGCGGAGACGAGCGGAATCAGGATGGAACGCTTCATTGTCATTGAGGATTACGCGGCGCGATCAATCTGGAGTAAAGAAAAGCCATGCGACTCTATAAAAGGTTTTGCGCTTGCGGGTTCGCGCCAGCGCGTCGCACGCGGGTCACCGGAGCAGGGCCGCCAGCGCCGCCCCGGGGTCGGCGGCGCGCATCAGAGTCTCCCCCACCAGCACCGCAGCGACGCCCTGGCGCTCGAGCTCCTGCACCTGCTCGCATGTTGCGATACCCGACTCCGAGACGACCAGGACGTCTGGCGGCGCCTGCGCCAACAGCCGGGCGGTCCGTCCCACGTCGACGCTGAAGTCGCGCAGGTCGCGGTTGTTGACGCCGACGATCTGCGCACCGATGGCTGCGGCGCGCGCGAGCTCCTCGCCGTCGTGCACCTCGACCAGGACGTCGAGCCCGAGCGAACGCGCCTGTTGGTGCAGGGAGGCCAGATCGGCGTCGTTCAGGGCCGCCACGATCAGCAGGACCGCATCCGCGCCGGCGGCGCGCGCCTCATACAGCTGGTAGGGGTCGACGACGAAGTCCTTGCGCAGAATCGGCAGCGAGCAGGCGGCGCGGGCGGCGCGCAGATCGGCAAGCGACCCGTCGAAGTTCGCCTCCTCGGTGAGCACCGACATCGCGCTGGCTCCCGCCTGCTCATAGGCGCGCGCGGTCTCCTGCACGTCGGCGCCGGCGCGGAGCTCACCTGCGGACGGGGAGCGTCGCTTGAACTCGGCGATCACGCCGATGCCGGGCCGGGCGAGCGCCTCGTGGAAGCGGCCTGGCCCGGCGCCTGCGTCGGCCTGCGCTTCGAGAACGGGTTGCGGAGTGGCGCGCTTGCGATCTTCGAGTGTCTTGCGCGTTTCCGAGACGATGCGCTCGAGTACCGTCAACCCAGGACCCGCTCGGGGGCGTGGCGGCGGCTTGCCTGGATGTAGCGCTCGAGCGCGTCGGCGGCGGCGCCGGAGGCGAGCGCCTCGCGCGCCACCTCGACGCCCTCGGCGATCGTTTCGCTGGCGCCGGCCGCGTAGATGGCGGCGCCGGCGTTGATCGCGACCAGGTCCGCGCGTGCTCCCTGCTCGCCGGCGAAGACGGAGTGGGTGACCTGCGCGTTCTCGGCCGGCGTGCCGCCGCCGAGGGCGGGGTCGCCCGGATCGGCCGGCTCGATGCCGACGTCCTGCGGAGCCAACGTGTAGCTGGAGATCTCCTCGCCGTTTACCTCGACGACCCGCGTGGCGGCGCTGGTCGAGACCTCATCGAGACCGTCCTCGCCGCTGACGACCAACGCCCTGCCGACGCCCAGGCGCGCCAGCGCTCCGGCGATCGTCTCGAGGAACGAGGCGTCGGCGACGCCGATCAGCTGGCGCGTGGCGCCGGCCGGGTTGGTCAGGGGGCCGAGCAGGTTGAAGATCGTGCGCACCGCCAGCTCGCGCCTGACGGGGACGACGAAGCGCGTGGCCTGGTGGTGGGCGGGGGCGAACATGAAGCCGAACCCAGCCTCTTCGATGCAGGCGCCGACGCCGTCGGGGGCGAGGTCGATGCGCGCGCCCAGCGCCTCCAGCAGGTCGGCCGAGCCCGACGAGCTGGTAGCAGAGCGATTGCCGTGCTTGGCCACGGCGCAGCCGGCGCCGGCTGCGACCAGCGCGGCGGTAGTCGAGACGTTGAACGTCCTGCGCCCGCCGCCGGTGCCGGCGGTGTCGAGCAAGTCGTCGCGGGTAATCGGCACGTGCGCGGCCAGCTCGCGCATCGTGCGAGCCAGGCCGGCCAGCTCGTCGACCGTCTCGCCCTTGGTGCGCAGGGCGATCAGGAATGCGCCGATCTGCGTCTCTGAGACCTCGCCGTGCATGATCTGAGCGAGCACCTCGGAGGCCTCCTCGGCGCTGAGGTCGCGGCGCGAGGCGAGAGCGTCGATCGCCTTGGTCAGGACCGGGTTTGGCATCAGGGGACGATCCCGGGCGACGACGAGGCAGCGGCGATCCGGGCACCCGCCGCCAGATCGGAGTCGACGCCCGGCGGCGGCAGCTCGACATCCAGGAAGTTGGCCAGCAGGCGCTTGCCCTCCGGCGTCAGCACCGACTCGGGATGAAACTGGACGCCTTCGGCCGGCAGCTCGCGGTGGCGTAGTCCCATCAGCACGCCTCCCCCGCGCGCCGACTCCTCCAGGCAGTCGGGCAACTCGTCGGCGACGACGAGCGAGTGGTAGCGGCCGACCTCCAGCGGCGTGGGCAGATCGCGGAAGATCGCACGACCGTCGTGCTCGATCATCGTCGCCTTGCCGTGCACAGGGATGTGCAGAGCGACCTCACCGCCGAACGCCTGCGCCATCGACTGATGGCCGAGGCAGACGCCAAGCGCGGCCACGCCCGCCTCGGGGAAGCGACGCGCGGCCTGCACCGAGATGCCCGCCTCGTTGGGGGTGCAAGGGCCCGGCGAGATCACGCAGCGCTCGTAGCCGACGTCGAGCAGCTCGTCCACGCTCGCGCGGTCATTGCGGACCACGTCCACCTCCGCGCCCAGCTCGCCCAGATACTGGACGAGGTTGTAGGCGAACGAGTCGTAATTATCGATTACAAGGACCTTCATCTTGGTTTTGTCTTAGCTAATCGCCCTGGCTTGTCCGTAGATGCGGGTCCGGCTATGCGTCCTCGGGGAGGAGCGGATGGCGACGCCTCACGAAGTCACCGAACAGAGGCGCAGTGTAGGCGTAGACGCCTTGTTCGTCTCGGTATACGAGATTGGCCGCGATGAGGCGGTTCAAGCTCACAGAGAGCGCTCCAGTTGACTTTGTCGAGGCGGCGTCCAGGCCGGACTTCGTAAAAGACTCGCCGCCCAGGGAGGCCACTACTCGAAGGGTCCTCTGGTCGCCCTTGCGTGCGTCGCGATAGCGGGGCTCGAAGAACTCGTCGTCGAGGCTACGCTGGATCGCCGATCGCTCACGCTCATACAACTCGTGTGTTATGACAGCTGTCCCCTTCAAGTCGGCCGCGTCCCACAGCGCCTCCCCGAACCACTGGAGGAAGTAGGGGTAGCCGTTCACATCCTCGGCGACGCGCTCCGCGACGCCATCGGCATAAGTAACGGTACTCGCGGGACGAACGAGGGCCTGCGCTGCCGCGCTCAGGGCGCCGGGCAACTCCGGCATGAGGGATAGGTTTCCAATCTCCCCTGCTCGGAACAGTCGCTCGGCATTGCTGCGCGCAGCGTGAATGTTGGCGGTCAGCGGCTGCAAACCGCACAACCCAAGCATCACCGGCAACGGCTCATCGTCATCGTCCTGGGCCGCAACCGTCGCCGAGAGGAGCGCTCCCAGCGGGTACTGGTGCTGCCTCGGCCTGTCGTAAACGCTGTGCGCCTCGTCGAACAGCAATGCGATGCCGCGTCCCTGGGCACGGGCGACCGACCCAACCTCGATGATTGCCCGTCGCAAGCGGTCCGCCAGGACCGACTTCGTCGGGCGTGTGGCGCTCGGTCCCATTGACACGGTCACTTCCCCGCCGACCTGTCCCTGTACTTGGCCGATCGCGGCCAATGCGGAGGAGACGCTCTTCTTGATCCTTGCCTTGAGACTCAGCTCTTCCACAGCCTCCCGGAGATACTCGGAGAGCGCCGCCGCAAAGTCCGACTCCTCCCTCAACCGCGGTCCGAGCTCACGGCGCACCACAACCCAGCCGTTGCGATTGGCCATCCGCTCGTATTCCTTCAACAGGACGGTCTTGCCGACACCTCGCAAGCCCGTGATACGCAGGTTGCGTCGCTTCTCCGGGTAGTCCGCCAATAGTCGCTCAAACAGACGGATCTGATCGTCACGACCCGCGAGGAACAGCGGACGGGTTCCAACGCCCGGCCTGTACGGGTTCGGCGGCATCCCGGAATCATACCGGAACTTACCGAATATTACCAGACCTTTCCGATTTCGGTAATTGCCGGTAAGTTTTGGTCACCCCCAGCTGAGCTGCTGGCACGCCAGCTCGACCGCGCGGATGACGGCGCTCGCCTTGGCGACCGACTCCTCGTACTCGTACGCGGGCTTGGCGTCGGCGACCGTGCCGCCGCCCGTCTGCACGTGCGCGACGCCGTCCTTGACGACGACGGTGCGGATGTGGATCGCGGTGTCGAGGTCGCCGGCGTAGCTGAGGTAGCCGATCGCGCCGCCGTAGCCGCCGCGCTTGATTGGCTCGAGCTCATCGATGATCTGCATCGCCCTGACCTTCGGAGCGCCCGAGAGCGTGCCGGCCGGCAGCACCGAGCGCAGTGCGTCCATCGCGCCGATGTCCGCGCGCAGCGTGCCCGACACGGAGGAGACGATGTGCATGACGTGGCTGTAGGTCTCGACCTCCATCAGCTCGTCGACCGTGACGCTGCCGTACTCGCACACGCGGCCTAGGTCGTTGCGGCCGAGGTCGACGAGCATCACGTGCTCAGCGCGCTCCTTCTCGTCGGCGAGCAGCTCGGTCGCGATGCGCCGGTCGTCCTCGGGCGTGGCGCCGCGTGGC
This sequence comes from Solirubrobacteraceae bacterium, assembly GCA_035938935.1. Lineage (GTDB taxonomy): Bacteria > Actinomycetota > Thermoleophilia > Solirubrobacterales > Solirubrobacteraceae > Palsa-744. The sequence continues at coordinate 39,972 of DASZGH010000113.1, read as the reverse complement.
TTGGTCCCGGCGATCGGGCGAGTGGAGACGTGCCGGCCCGTGACGGTCAGCAACGGCTCGGGGCTCGCGCCCGCGACCTGGAAGTCGCCGAAGTCAAGGAAGTACATGTACGGGGAGGGGTTGACGTTGCGCAGCCCTCGGTAGATCGAGAACGCCTCGACCGGCACGGGCGCGGACCAGCGCTGGGAGGGGACGACCTGGAACGCGTCGCCGGCGTGGATGTACTCGACGATCCGCGCGACCATCGCTTCGAAGCGCGCACGCGACATGTTGGACTGGAAGGGGGGGGATTCGGCATGCCCTCTGTCGTTGCCCGTCTCCCCCACGTTCGCCGCGTCACTGCCCAACACGGCGATGTTCTCCGTGTCGTTGTGCGCGTCGCCCATGTTCGACGAGCCGCTCGGCACCGGGCCAGCCAGGCAGGCGCGTACTTCGGCGATCGTTCGCTGTGCGCACTGCACCGCGCGCTCGCGGTCGGGCTCTGCCTCGAGGTCGGCGTTGGCGAGGATCGTGATCGTGTGCTTGAGGTGGTCGAAGGCGACGAGCGCGTCGGTCAGCATCAGCGCCATGTCGGGCAGGCCGAGCACATCCTCGTTCGGCTTTGCCAGCGGCTCGACCGTGCGCACGAGGTCGTAGCCGAAGAAGCCGACGGCGCCGCCGTTGAAGGGCGATTCGGATGCGTCGCCGCCCACCGGCGCCTGACGGCACTGCGCCACCGCTTGCGCCGCGAGCGCGTAGGGATCGCCGGGGTCGCCGAGCGACCAGCGCAGCACCGCGCGCGGGCGAAAGCCGATGAACGACCAGCGCCCCATTCGCTGTCCCTGCTCGGCGGACTCCAGCAGGAATGCCGGCTCGCCGGGCGCCAGCTCTCGCAGCTTCAGGAAAGCGGAGACCGGGGTCTCGCAGTCGGCGATGAACGTCTCGCACAACGGGATCAGGTTGTGAGCGTCCGCCGTCGTGCCCGCAGCGCCGCCTTCGCTTGCCGGCACCTCGGACGCCGAGTCCGCTGCGCTACCGACGGCGGCCATCGAGGACACCCTCGGCGTCGGCGATGGAGCGGCCGCGGCCGCGCAGCAGCACGAGCAGGTGGTAGAGCAGGTCGGCCGCCTCTTCGTCGACGCGCTGGTCGGACTCCTCGCGGGCGGCGCGCGCGACCTCCTCGGCCTCCTCCATCACCTTCTCGCCGATACGGGCGGGATCGTCGAGCAGCTCCACGGTGTAGGAGCCGGCGGGACGCTCGCGCTCGCGCTCGCGCAGCGTGCGCTCGAGCGCCGGCAGCGTCTCGTAAGGGGTGGGCGAGTCCAGCTCGCCCCGGTAAAAACAGGTGCGCTCGCCCGTATGGCAGGCTGGGCCCGCCGGCTCGACCAGCGCGAGCAGGGCGTCGCCGTCGCAGTCCACGCGCAGGGCGCGCACCGCCTGCGTGGCGCCACTGGTGGCGCCCTTGTGCCACAGCTCGCCGCGCGTGCGGCTCCAAAGGTGAAGCTCGCCCGTCTCGCGCGTGCGCCGCAGCGCCAGCGCGTTCATGTACGCGAGTGTCAGCACCTCGCCGCTCGCGAAGTCCTGCACGATGCAGGGGACCAGCCCGCGCTCGTCGTAGACGAGCAGCTCCTCGACGCTGCCTGTCGTGGGTGTCGCCTGCGCGCTCATCAGCGGAATTGTAGGTTGCGAGTGAATATGGCCTCGTTGCTGGAGCGCAAGTTGATCGTCATCACCGGCAAGGGCGGAACCGGCAAGTCGACGATCGCCGCCGCGCTCGGGCTGATCGCGGCCGGGCGCGGACTGCGGACGATCGTCGCGGAGGTCGACGGGCAGGGACTGCTCCCGGCGCTATATGGCCACGGCGCGGACGGGGCCAGAGACGAGGACGAGGACGACTCCACGTCCGGCGGCGAGAGTGACAAGGACAGGGACAGAGCCAGGAACAGGGACGGGGATGGCTCTACGTCTGGGGGCGAGAACGAGGAGAGGGACGCCCGACCGGAGCCGGGCCACGATGTCGTGCTCGCCGAGAACCTGTCGGCCGTCTCGATCGATCCGGACGCCGCCCTGTTCGACTGGCTGCGGCGCGCCGGAGGGCGGATACCGGCCAGGGTGCTGTCGCGCAGCACCAGCTTCCAGTACCTCGCCGCGGCGGCCCCGGGCGCGAAGGAGCTGACGTGCATGATCGAGCTGGGCGAGCTGGCCGAGCGCTACGACCTTGTGATCCTCGACGCTCCCGCGACCGGGCACGCGCTGGCGATGCTCGACTCGCCGAACACGTTCACCGCGATCGTGCCCTCGGGACCGCTGGCCGGGCACGCCCGCGACGTGCGCGAGCTGTTCGCCGACGAGCGGCGCACCGCCTACGTGGCGGTCGCTCATGCGAGTGAGCTGGCGGTGAGCGAGACGCTCGAGCTGGAGGAAGGTCTGCGGCTGCGGCTCGACCGGGACCTCGACGCCGTCGTCGTCAACGGGGTGCTCCCGCGCCGGTTCACACGCGAGGAGCTGGGGCGAATCGCGTCGCTGGGCGAGGAGGGCGTGGCGGAGCGGCTGGGCGTCGAGCCCGCGCTGGCTCAGTCGGCCGCACGCGCCGCGCGATCGATCGGCGAGCGCGCGCGGCGCCAGCAGAGCCAGCTCGCGCGGTTGCGCCGCCAGCGCTTCGCGCACGGCGCGCCGCCGGAGGTGATCACCGTGCCGCTGGCGTTCGTGGCGCGGGTTGACCTGGCGGCGGTGCGCAGGCTTGCGGCGGGGTTGGAGCGCAAGGTGGATAGAAGAAATCGCCACTTCCCTCCCTCCTGGAGCGCATGACCTCATCCTGCGATAACCGCTCCCGACCCACGGCGCACCTCATTGGGTTCAGGTAGCGTGCTGCCTCAACGCTGCTCGCACGTCGTCGGCAAACCTCTGGACCGTTGGGACCGACTGCCCAGCGCGATAGAAGTCCATGGCATCGATGATGTCCTCTGCGAACTCGGCACCACCTTGCGTTACGATTTCCCCAGCATCTGTCAGGGCCTTGACAAGACGTTGCTTCCACTCATCGCGATCGCGCGGAGTGCCAAGGACAGGCTGATGACCAAAGCACTGGGCGAAGGAAACCGGGTCGGCAAGTAGCCAGCGCTCTACGTACGGATCGGGCGCCCCAACGATGTATCGAGGAAACAACGACCGGTCAATGACTTCCTCGACCTCACGCTGGCGTGCATTCGGACCGGCCTCGTTGCTGTCTGCAATCACTACAAGCAGATCCGGCACTCCCGAGCTGTTGCGCATCGATGCTTGAAAGTCTCGCAACTCGCTCTTAAGTCTGCCGAGACCAAACCTAGCCGACGCAACATGCACGTCGACCTCGACCTTGAGCTCGCGAGCAACTCGACCGATTACCGCCCGAGCGCAGCTTTCGTGGGCGCTGTCCTCGCAGAAGAGCTCGACTCGGTAAGCCACGATGCTTAGAGATCGAGCCAGCCGCGGCGCGCAAGCGCTGCGATCTTGTCGTGGTCATCCGGTTCGCCGAGTAGTTCATTCAAGGCAGGCTCCGTCCATACGCCTGGGTCGGGGATCGGTCGAATAGTGGTCGTACGCCCCGCGCGGGCCACACCAAAGAGCCCAACCTCGTCCCCCTCGGGTCGTGCTCGCTCCAACATTGCGGCGATGAAATCGGGGGAATGAGTCGTAAGGACGATTTGGGCGCTGCCGCGGCGTCCAGCGGACGTCAGCAACTCGGCGATCCGGTCGAGTCGCTGTGGCTGGACTCCATTCTCGGGCTCCTCGAACGCCACGATCCCACCTGAAGCCGTTACGGCGATTGCGCAGAGGGCCAGGACGCGCAACGTTCCCTCCGAAACGATCCTTGACGAGAAAAGCGTGCCGTCCTGCTCAATCTGGATGTCGAGCGTCCCTCGCTTCGTGTCGAGGTCGACGTCGAGACCACCGATAGCCGGTACCGCCGATCGCAATGATCGACGGACGGCTTCGAATGCTTTCGGATGACGAGTCTTGAGGCCATAGAGGAACGGCGCGAGGTTCTCCCCATGCACTCCAATGTCCGGGACCTCGCGCGGCGGCTGCGCAGCCCGCATCGCGGTCAGTGGGTCCAGGTAGTACGCACGCCATTGCCGCAACTCCCGGCGAACCAAATCAAACAAGGGGTAAGAGGGGCCGGAGTGTCTTGCGTCCGACAGCAGCGTATGGCCGAGGCCCCGCACCTCGTTTTGAGGACGACCGGATCCGCGAGCACGTCGGAGCGTGAGGTGGTCTCCCTCACGCTCTATCCGGGCCTTGCCCTTAGGTTCCCAGTGCCTATCCAGGGCAGTCAGATACTCACCGGCAACAGTCAGGGCACCAGCATCGGGATCAATCTCGATCGACACCTTGTAGCGGACCCGCTCGGGCGGTCCATCCAGTCGTTCGGCGGGGATTTCCAGATCGGCTTCGAGGTCCAACGTTGCCTTGGACTGCGCTAGCAACTCGCGCAAACCTCCAGCGGGGAGCGTGAACGCCTCGGTAGGGAACCCACGGATTGGCGGAGCAAATGCTTCGGCTAGCGTGCGCTGTGTACCGACCCGCGCAAGCAACTGAATCGCGTCCAGGATGTTGCTCTTGCCGGCCGCGTTTGGCCCAGCGAATACCGCGAGCCGCGGTAGCTCAAGCTCAGCGCTTTCCAGCGACTTGAACCCACGGATAGTGAATCGACGCAACATAGCTGCATCCTTGCTTAGTCGCCGGATCGATGCGCTCCGGTCAGGGCGCTCTCAATTGATCCCCAGCCGGTCCAGCAGCCCCTCGTCTCCGCGCCAGTCGCGGCGCACGCGCACCGACAGGTCGAGATGCACTTGCCCACCTAGCTCGCGCTCGAGCTCCTTGCGCGCCGCCGTGCCGATCGCCTTGATCATGCGTCCGCCCGCTCCGACCACAATCCCCTTCTGAGACTCGCTCTCGACCCAGATCAGCGCGCGGACACGCGTGAGGCCCTCGCGCACCGGTTCGACCTCTTCCACGACCACCTCGACGGCGTGGGGGACCTCCTGGAAGGTGCGGCGGATCGTCGCCTCGCGGATCAGCTCGGCCAGCTGCAGCGACAGCGGCTGATCGGAGACGTCCTGTGGCGCGAACAGGAATGGACCGGCGGGCATCAGGCCGAGGAGATGCGCGACCAGCGGCTCGACGCCTGCCCCCGTGCGCGCGGAGATCGGGAATATCTCCTCGCCCACCCCCAGCTCGTCGACGGCCTGCAGCACCGCGACCGTCCCGGCGCGATCCAGACGATCGACCTTGTTGACCGCGACCACGACCGGCGTGTTCGCCTGCGCGAGCGCACGCGCGATGAAGCGGTCGCCGGGACCAACTCCCTGCTCGCCGTTGACGAGCAGTAGAGCCGCGTCGCAGTCTCCAAGCTCCTGGGTAACGCGAGCCGCCATTCGCTCGGTCAGAGCGTCGCGAGGCCGCTGCACGCCCGGCAGGTCGACCAACACCAGCTGCGCGTCGCCGTCGGTGAGCACGCCGCGGATCGCGCGGCGCGTGGTCTGCGGGCGGTCGGAGACGATCGCCACCTTCGCACCGACGATCGCGTTCACGAGCGTCGACTTGCCGACGTTCGGGCGCCCGGCAAGGGCTACGAAGCCGCTGCGGGTCCTCGGCGCGCCGTCACGGTCATCGTGACCGCCCTCGCTCGGAGCGTCGGTCACGTGGTTCCAGCGCCCGCGCTGCGAAGCAGCTCGGCCTGCAAAGCGAGCATCTCGCCGTCATCGGTCTCGTGATCCATCCCGACCAGATGAAGGGCGCCGTGAATGATCGCCGCGCACAAGTCGATCGTGTGCTCAGGGCAGATCACGATGTCGCCGAGCTCACGCTGCGGCCCGTCGGTGGGAGCCGCGCCATCGATCGGAAATGAGAGCACGTCGGTTGGCCCCTGCTTCGCGCGGTACACCGCGTTCAACTCGGCGATCCGCTCGGCCGAGACGAACTCGACCGCGAGATGACCTGAGCGCACACCGGCGCTCGCGACGGCGGCGGCACACAGTCGCTCTATTTCTTCGCGTGAGAGCGACTCGGGCAGCTGGGCGCCGAGCACCTCGACGTCAAGCACGACGCTCGGCTGGCCGCAGCTCGGGCGCGTCGCGCCGGGCGTGCTCGTCGTATGCCTCCACGATCCGCTGTACGAGCTTGTGGCGGACCACGTCCTCGCCGCCGAAGCGCACGAACTCGATCCCCTCGATCGAGTCGAGTACCTCCCCCACCGCGACCAGGCCGGAGCGCTGATCGCGCGGCAGGTCGACCTGGGTGACGTCGCCGGTGACGACCATCTTCGAGCCGAACCCAAGTCGCGTCAGAAACATCTTCATCTGCTCGGGCGTCGTGTTCTGGGCCTCGTCGAGGATCACGAACGAGTCGTTGAGCGAGCGTCCGCGCATGAAAGCCAGCGGCGCGATCTCGATCACGCCGCGCTCGATGTGCTGAGAGACCTTCTCGGGGTCGAGCATGTCGTGCAACGCGTCGAACAGCGGTCGCAAATAGGGGTCCACCTTCGCCATCAGGTCCCCGGGCAGGAACCCGAGCCGCTCACCCGCCTCCACCGCCGGTCGGGTCAAGATGATGCGATTGACCTCGTGGCGCGAGAGCGCCGCGGCCGCCATCGCCACCGCCAGGAACGTCTTGCCCGTGCCGGCCGGGCCGACGCCGAAGGTGACCGTGCTCGAGCGAATCGAGTCGACGTAGCGCTTCTGGTTGACCGTCTTCGGCGCCACACGCAGCGAGCGGTGACGCCAGACGACGTCCTCGAGCACACACGCGGGCGATTGGTGGGCGTCGAGCGCGCCGGTGACGGCGGAGATCGTGCCGGGAGCGATCTGGTGGCCGCGGGCGATCAGGTCTGAGACCTCGTGCACGACCCGCTCCCCCGTGCGCGTCTCCTCCTCCTCGCCGTCGAGCGTGAGCAGGTTGCCGCGCAGGTACACCTTGCAGTCCAGGTGCCCCTCGAGCGCGCGCAGCACCGCGTCCTGGCTGCCCGCCAGCTCAGCGGCGACCTCGTTTGCAAGCTCGATCTGAGTCCTCATGCTCCCAGCGCCGCGCGCACCAGCGCCGAGACGCGCTTGCCGTCCGCGCGGCCGTCGACGACGGCCATCGCGCTCTTCATCGCCGCGCCCATCTCCTTCGGAGAGTTGGCGCCGCTGTCGGCGACGGCCCGCTCGACGATCGCCTGCAGCTCCTGGTCGGAGAGCTCGGCCGGGAGGTAGGCGGCGATCAGATCGGCCTCGGCCTCCTCGCCCGCGGCCAGATCCTCGCGACCACCCTCACGGAAGGCTCGCGCCGCCTCGACGCGGCGCTTGCGCTCGCGCCGCAGCACGGCCAGCTCGTCCGCCTCTCCCTCCTTGGCCGCCTTCTGCAACTCGGAGAGCACCAGGCGCAGCGCGCCCACACGCGCCTTCTCCCCGGCGCGCATCGCATCCCTGACGTCCTGCTGGAGGAGATCGACTATTGCCATCGTCCGCTCAGGATACGCCCAGGGGGGGAGATTCCTGTGTCGGTTCCGGTACTTCTTGCACTGGAGGGTCCGGCGGCTGCAGGTCTGTCGCGCTGCCGAGGCGACCCGGCGCCGAGGTGTCGCGGCCAAACAGCAGCGCCACGTTCCAGTCCAGGAACAGGCGCAGCTTGCGGCCCAGGCCCGGCATCAGCAGCAGGTGATAGGTGCGCGCGATGATCCACGCCGGCAGCCCGCGCCAGCGGACACCGAGTGTGATCGCCACCGCCTTGCCGCGCCCCAACTCTGCCACGAAGCCGGCGGTGCGGTAGCGAAACGGGCGCGCGTGGCCGACGCCGAGCTCGGCCGCAATGTTGCTCGCCGCCAGACGACCCTGGCGGATCGCGTGCTGGGCCGTGGGCGGGCAGGCGTGTCCGGTGCGCGCCGGATCGGGCACGGCGGCGCAGTCGCCGATCGCCCATGCGCCCGGGCGACCAGGAACGCGCAGCCGCTCGTCGGTCACGATCCGCCCGCCCTCGCCGAGCGGCAGGCCGAGCGCGGCCACCGCCGGGGCCGGCCTGACCCCAGCGGTCCAGACGACCGTGCGCGCGGGAACGCGCTCGCCGTCGGCGAGCGTGGCGCTGTGCTCGTCGACGGCGCGCAAGGTCGCGCCAGTCTTGATCTCGATGCCACGCTCGACGAGCTGGCGGGCCGCGAACGCCGACAGGCTCGGCGGAACCTCCGGGGCGATCCGCTCGCGTGCCTCCACGAGCAGCCAGCGCATGCCATGGGCGCGGCAGCGCGGGTACAGCTCGATCGCCTGCGCGGCGAAGTCCTGCAACTCGGCCAGGCCCTCCAGGCCCGCGTAGCCGGCGCCGACGAACACGAAGCCGAGGTACTCGGCGCGCTTGGCGGGATCCTCCAGCGACTCGGCGATGTCAAGGCAGCCGAGCAGCTTGTTGCGCAGCGCCGTCGCGTCGCCGAGCGTCTTCAGCCCGATCGCGTGCTGCACCAGGCCCGGCACCGGCAGCGCGCGCGAGACCGAGCCGAGTGCCACCAGCAGGTGGTCGTAGCCGAGTGTCACGTGCTCACCGTCGATCCGGCGGACAGCCAGCTCGCGCCGCTCGGCGCCCAGACCGGTGACGCTGCCGATCAGCAGATCGGTGTGGCGCAGCTGTTCGCGCAGCGGCACGAGCACGTGGCGCGGATCGAGCGTCGCGCCAGCCGCTCCGGGCAGCAGGGGCGTGTAGAGCAGGTAGTTGGTCTCGTTGACAAGCGTCACCCGCGCGCCACGAAGCGCATCGATTCGCTCGAGCGCACGGGCGGCGTAGAAGCCGCCGAAGCCGCCGCCTGCGATCACGATCCGAGCGCTCATGACACTGACGTTAGACCCGACACCCCCATCGAGGCCAATGTCACAAGCGTGTTACAAGCCACCCACGCCCCGCGATCGGCAGAATGACGGCAGGTGAGCGTAGACATCTACAGAGACGCGCTGGCGCCGTTCCTCGCCGAAAGCGAGCGGCTGCGACCCGCCGACACGGAAGTGTTCGACGCGCACACGCACCTCGGCCTCGACGAGGACGGCCGCTCGCTGGACCTGGCCACGCTGCTGCGCCAGCTCGACGACGCCGGGGCGCGCCGGGCGTGCGTATTCCCGCTGCACGATCCCGAGCGCAGGCCGGCCTATAGCGTCCCCAACGACCGCGTGCTCGCCTGGGCGGCCGAAAGCGGTGACAGACTGATCCCGTTCTGCCGGCTGGACCCGGCCGAGACGCCCGTGGCCGAGGGGGAGCGCTGCCTGGCAAAGGGGGCGCGCGGGATCAAGCTGCATCCGCGCGCCCAGGGCTTCACCTTCGACAGCCCGGAGATGGACGACATCTTCGCGCTGGCGCAAGAAGCAAGGACGCCGATCCTGATCCACGCCGGCCGCGGCATGCCGCCGATCGCCGACGCGCTCGCCGACCTGGCGCTGCGCCATCCCGACGTCGTGCTGATCCTCGCGCACGGCGCGATCTGCGACCAGGGCATCCTCACGACGCGCCTGGCCGACCACCCGGGAGTGCTCTACGACACCTCGTGCTTCTTCCCGATCGACGTGCTCGAGCTGCTGGCCCGGGTGCCGGCCGAGCGCGTTGTGTTCGCCTCCGATCCCCCTTACGGGCTGACCGCCAGCGGCCTGTACCTGGCGCTGCGCGTGGCGGCTCGCGCCCAGCTCGACCAGGAGGCGACGAGCGCCCTGATCGGCGGGACGATGGCAAGCCTCGTCGACGGCCATGGGCTGCCTGAGGTCTCGGCCGCGCGCGGACCGCAGGAGATAACGCTGCAGGGACGCCTCGCGCGCGCCTACGGCTACGGCAGCCTGGCCGGGCCCGCCCTGTTCGCGGGCGCCACCGAACAGGCGCAGGGAATGCTCGACCTGGCGATCGCCGTCTGCCGCGACCCCGACCCCGGCCCTTCCGGGGAGGCGCTGGAGGCGATCGGAGCGGCCTTGACAGCGGCAAGGGCGCTGCTGGAAGTACCGGAGGGAGCGCGCGGAGCGATCGATCTGCTGTTCAGGGCGATGGCGCGCGCCGCCACCGAGCAGATCCTCAGCGAGGACGCTGTAGCCACAGCGCCGCCCACTCGCCGCGCTCGCGGCGCTCCCGCTCACGCAGGCTGAGCCGCCGCGCGAGCAGCTGGCTGACCTCGTCTGCCTCCTCGCGCAGCAGGCCGCTTGCGATCAGGTGACGTGGCGCCTCTTCGATCGAGCCGGCCAGCTCGAACAGCAGTGGGCGCAGCAGGTTGGCGAGTACGACTGGCGCAGACGGCGTGGATGAGCGTAGGTCGTGACGGCGAGCCTCCAGCACCACGCCGGCAGCGCTCGCGTTGGCCTCGGTCGCCGCGACGCTCAGAGGATCGTTGTCGAGCGCGAGCACGGGGCCGTAACCAAGCTTGGCGGCGGCGATCGCGAGCACGCCCGAGCCGGTGCCGACGTCGAGGACCGCTGCGCGCGCCGAGTCCTCGGCGGCCAGCGCGAGCAGCAGCTCTAGGCACAGCCGCGTCGTCGCGTGCGCGCCCGTCCCGAACGCCTGGGCCGGGTCGATCACGATCTCGCACGCATCGTCACGGTTCAGCGCGGCCTCCCACGGCGGGCGCACGTGCAGCGACGGGACCGACCCGCCCGGAGTCTCGACCAGCACCGGACGGTGAAAGCGCTTCCAGCGCTCGGCCCAGTCGTCGGGCACCTCGCTGCTGGAGAGCTCGACCTTCACGCCCCCCGCGAGCGCCTGCAGGTCGGGCAGCTCCGGCAGCTCGCCGGGGGGGCCATAGACGGCGTATTCGACCAGCGCCGAGCCGCCGTCGCGAGCGGACAGCTCGATCTCCTCCACCCCCGCGGGCGCGAGCTCGAGCAGGTCGGCCAGCACCAGCTCAGCGTCGGCGCGCGCGACGCGCAGCGCCAGGCGGATCACAGGACCGCTCGCGCTGACGCCGGCGCCGCAGCGACGCCAACGGTCAACCTGGCCGCGACGCCGACGCGAAAGCGCACCGCGATCACGACGCTGCGTGGCGCAGGGCGCGGCGCAGCTTGGCGAGCATCGACTCGTGCTGACGCAGGTTCTCCTCGCCGAGCGTCTGATTGAAGCGCGTCAGCAGCTCGCGCTGCTCGTCGTCCAGGCCGCGCGGCACGACCACGTTGACGACGATGCGCAGGTCGCCGCGGCGACGCCCGCGCAGCGAAGGCATCCCCTGGCCGCGCAGAGTGACGATCTCACCGGGCTGCGTGCCGGCGGGTATCTCCAGCTCGTGCGCGCCCTCGATCGTCGGAACCTCGAGCGTCGTGCCAAGCGCGGCCAGCGGCGCCGACAAGTCGACGGCGGTGATCAGGTCGTCGCCTTCGCGCACGAAGCGCTCGTCCGGAGCTACGCGCACGAGCACGTACAGGTCGCCGGCCGCGGCACCACGCTCGCCGGCGTGCCCGCGGCCGCTGACGCGGATGCGCTGGCCGTCGTCGATGCCCGCCGGCACGGCAACCTGCTCGCTGCGCTTGACCGTTTGGCGCCCGCGCCCGCGGCACTGACCGCACGGCGTCTGCGGGACACGACCATCGCCGTGGCATGCGTCGCAGACCACGGTCCGCAGCATCTGCCCGAACGGGGTGCGCACGGCGCTCTGCAGCTGGCCGGCGCCGCCGCAGCGCGAGCAGCGCTCGATCGGCGTGCCCGGCTCGGCGCCGTTGCCATGGCAGTGCTCGCAGCGATCGACCGCCTCGAAGCGCACCTCGAGCGTGTGCCCCTCGTAGGCCTCGCGCAAGCTGATCTCGGCGGCGAGAGCAACGTCGCCGCCAAGCCCGTCGCCACCGCCGAACGGGCTGGCGCCGCCGAAGAAGGCGTTGAACAGGTCGCCGATCGAGCCGAACGAGTCGAAGTTGGGCGCGAAGCCGCCGGAGCGAAGCCCCTCGTGGCCATAACGGTCGTAGGTGGCGCGACGGTCGGGGTCGGAGAGGATCTCGTAGGCCTCGGCGGCCTCCTTGAACTTCTCCTCGGCCTGTGGGTCGTGCGCGTTGACGTCGGGATGCAGTTCGCGCGCGAGCCGGCGAAACGCCTTCTTGACGTCCTGCCCGCCGGCGTCGCGGCCGACGCCCAGCACCTCGTATGGGTCGCGCGGGGTGGTCGCGCTCATCGGCTGGAGGCGTACGCGTCTTCGACGAACCGAGAAAGCTCGTGTGCGGCCTCGCGCACGGTCGCGATCGCGCCCGCGTAGTCCATGTGCACAGGCCCGATCACCGACACGGCGCCGAGCGGACGGCGCGCGATGCCGTAACCGGCGGCCACGAGCGCCAGAGAGTGCATCGCCGGTAGCTCGTTCTCGCTGCCGATGCGCACGTACACGCCGCTCTCCCCGAACGCCGAGCGCAGCACCCGCAGCAGCGCGGCGCGGCGCTCGAGCAGCCCCATCAGCTCGTTGATCTCGCTGAGCTCGTGCAGCCGCCCGTCCTCGAGTAGCCGTGCGGCGCCGTCGAAGTACAGCGTGTCCTCGGACTCGCCCGCGAGACTCGCGAACGCGGGCGCCAGCCGATCGACGAACGCCCGCTCACTGGCGCCGAGGCCGAGGTCCTCCAGGCGCTTGGAGAGCATCCGCGCGCCGACGCCGAGACCGACAAGGCGCTCGCGCAGGTATTCGCCCGCCCACCCGAGCAGCCCTGGGTCCACAGCCGAATCGAACGTTGTGATCGTCTTGGAGACACCCCCGGTAGAGGTGATGACGACGACCATCACCAGCTCAGGCTGCAGCGCCAGCACATCGACGTGGCGGATCGTGGCCGTGTTCAGCGAAGGCGCCGACACGACCGCCAGCAGCCGCGTAACGCGTGAGATCGCGACACTGGTGACGCGCATCGCATCCTCGACCTCGTGGCGACTGAGCGACAGCGCGAGCGGCCGCGTCGGCGCGAGCTCACCGTCGACGCCGAGCAGCCGATCGACCACGTAGCGGTGCCCGGCGTCGGTGGGAACGCGCCCCGCCGAGGTGTGCGGGTGCGCTAGCAGGCCGTGCTCCTCAAGCAGTGCGAGCTCGTTGCGGACGGTCGAGGGCCCGCAGTCCAGGGCGGCGTCAGCCGCGATCGTCCTGGATGCGACCGGCTGCCCTGTCCGCAGGTTTTCCTCCACCACCTTGCGCAGGATCTGCTCCTGCCGTGGAGTGAGGATGCGCATCGTTCGATTGTAGGCGCGGCGCCGGGTGCCGCAACGACCCGCGCGCCGCGCCGACCCGGCGGTCAAACCTGCAGCTCGGCCTCGGCGTTGCGGATGATCTTGTTGCCGCCCTGTTCGGCGACCGTGTCGATCAGCACGCGCCCGTCGGAGACCTCGCGCACCGTGCCGGTCACGACGACCTCCTGCTCGGGCACCCCCATGCCGCGGAACTGGACGGACAGCCGCTTGAGCGCGGCCGGCCCGCCTGCGGCCTCGGTCTGGGCGCGAGCGACCTGCGCCATCGACCACAGCCCGTGCAGGATCCGGCCGGGGAGGCCGACGGCTTTGGCGAACTCCTCGTCGATGTGGATCGGGTTGAAGTCGCCGGAGGCGCCGGCGTAGCGGACGGTCAGATACTTGTCCGGCGTAACCCGGACCTCGGAGATCGCCTCGTTTGCGTTGAATGACGTATCGGCCATTGCTCAGACTCCTCGGACGATGTTCGTCCAGGTTCCGCGGCAGACCTGCTCGCCGCGCTGGTTGACGGAGACGGACTCGAACACGTAGTAGCCGCGCCCGTCCCGCTCAGATATGTCCTTCACCGAAGCGGTGGTGGTGATCTCGTCACCGGCTACGACGAGCGGCCCCCACTCGAACTCCTGCCCGCCGTGGACCATCATCGCGAAGTTCATTTCGATCTCGGGGTCGAACAGCGAGGGCGCGACCGAGGGTGAGCTGTAGACGACAGCGAACATCGGCGGCGCGACGACATCGGCGTAGCCGACAGCGCGCGCGGCGTTCTCGTCGAGGTGCAGGGGATTGGTCTCCCCCACCGCGCGCGCGTACTCCTTGATCTTCTCGCGACCCACGGCATAGGTAGTGGGCTCGTATTGCTTCCCGATCGCTTTGGTGTTGACTGGCACCTTGGGGTCGCTCCTTGTTCGCGGTGAAGTGGCGCGGCGGCAGTTTAGAAGGTCTTTCAAAGTGAATCGACACGGCTGGTCGTCGATGGACCAAGCTGGTCGTCGCGGGACGTCGCAGCGCGTACTGGTGGTACGTGCAAGACGTCACGTGGCGATCCAGCGCCGCGTCCAGGGGCGACCAGCCGTGTCGATTCACTTTGAAAGACCTTCTTAAACGCAAAAGGCGCCCCGGGGCGTCAACGGCGGGATGCCGGTCAGGGCACCCCGCCGCGCTGCCTGCGCGCTGCTCCTAGAACTCGATGTCGTCCTCGATCCCCGAGCCGACGCCGACGAGCTCGCGCTCCTGCCCATCGGCGTCCAGCTCGTCCTCCGGCGAACCACCGCCGGTTGAGTCGCCCGACTGCCCCTCCGAGTGACCGCTGTCCAGGAACTGGACCCTGTCGGCGACGATCTCTACGGTCTGGCGCTTGGTCCCCTCGGCGGTCTCCCACTCGCTCCACTGCAGGCGGCCGTCGACGGCGATGCGCCGGCCACGGCTCATGTAGCGGTGCACCGACTCGCCCTGGGCGCCGAAGACGTTGACGCTGAAGAAGTTGGGCTTCTCGGCGTACTCGCCCTCGGCAACCTTGCGGACTCCGTTGCAGGCGAGCCGCAGGTTGCAGACCGTCGTGCCCGACGGCAGCGCCCTCAGCTCTGGATCCGCGGTGAGGCGGCCGACGAGGACTACGCGGTTGATGTTCGAGTAGGACATCTGTATCTCCTTGCCTTGTTGTCTCGCCCACCAAACAAGCTAGACCGCGCTTGGGACGATTCTCCATCGGCGCCACTGACGACGTGCGGTCACAATTCGGCGCCGGTTAGCGCATCGAGGCGCACCACTGCGATCCGCTCGGCCGCATGAACCGTGGCGACCGCGCGCAGGAGCGCCGGCTCGACCTGCTCGCTGACGAGGTAGACGACGCCGGCCACCTCGCGACAACGAGCCCACGCGCGACAGATCGCGCGCAGCCGGCGCGGCGCCTTGACCGACAGCTCGACCTCGACGGCGACCGGCCGCGAGGGATCGCTAGCCGGCGCCAGCAGCACGAGATCCGGGCGGTGCAGACCCGACGGGTCTCCGTGGATGCCCGCGAGCCTGGCGCTTACTAGCGGACGCCCGGCGACACGCTCGGCGCTGCGCAGTGCGCGCTCGCCGATCGCCCTGTGTCCCGTGTAGCAGCGTTCCAGCGATGCTGCCGCCAGCGCGCATTCGATCAGGTGGTTGGCGTTGCTCGGGCTGACTCGACATGCCCTCGTCCCGGCAAGCCCGGCCACGCGCGCGCCGGCCGCGGTGAGCCCGAACAGTGCCGGCCGGCCGCTCAGCGGGCGGGTCCGAGACAGCAGGCCCCGCCGGCAGGCGGCGGACAGCCGCCCGCGCGCCGAGCCGAGCGAGACATCGTCGCGGACTGACAGCGCCTCGGCCGTGATCGCCCCGAGCGACGCCGTCCAGCCCAGCAGCTCGAGTCGATCGGTTGTGGTGGATGTGGTTCGCGCTGTCGTTGATCTGTTTCGTGTAGTCGTTGATGTGTTTCGTGTCGTCATCGTGTCCTCCTTGAGAAGACGCTGGCGACGCACGCGGTGCCGCCAGCCAGGTCGAGAATCGCCGCGTCGCCGACTGGTAGCGAGCGGATCCGGTCCACTGAGAGCAGCGGTGCGCTGGAGCGCGAGCGCGTCCAGCCGCCGCTGCCGGTCTGGGTAGTGCGCCAGGCCCCGCGCGAGGCCGCCAGGCGCGAGACCAGCTCGGCCGACTCGTACACGACCTGCCGGTGGGCGATCAGGCTCGAAAGGTTCCCGAGCACCTGATCGCGCAGCTGAGCGCGCCCGTCGGTGCGCAGGTCCGAGAGCTCCTGCGTGCCGAGCAGGAGGTTGATGCCGGCAGACCGCGCCCGCCCGAACAGGTGTGCGATCTGCTCGGCGGCGATCGCGGCGAACTCGTCGATCGCCACGACGCTCGCCACCGGCGAGCGCTGTAGCGTTGACATCGTGCCGCGCAGGTCGCCGACGATCGCGGCGCCGAGCATCTGCGCCAGCAGCGGCCAGGAGTCGACCTCCAGCGCGAAGTAGACGACCGCGCGCCGGCGCATCGCGCCAAGCAGGTCGAACGCTCTCGCTCCGGGCGGCTCCGGGTCCAGCCAGCCGGCTAGGTCGGACTCGGCCAGGATCGCCAGCCGGTCGCGCACCCCACTCAGGTCCACTCGCTGGCGGGCGCTGAGCGAGTGCAGGTAGTCGAAGGTCGCTGCGGCCTGCTGCTCTGAAAGACGCTCCGCTAACACCTCCAGGCGCTCCGGATCGAGCTGGTCCACGAGCTCGCGCAGGCTCACGGCGACGCCGGCCCCACGCAGCGCACGCACCGCGTAGCCGAGATAGCGCTGTGCCTGGCGCTGGTAGTGGGGCTCGGTGAAGCGCTCACCGGCAAGCGCGCGGTCGGCGATCTCGCTGGCCGAGCCGTGCCCGAACGGGTTGTATACGGTCGGTCCGTTCGGTGTCCACTCCAGGAACTCGCGACCGCGCCGGCGTGCACTCTCGGCAAGCTCTTCGCGCATGCGCCGATCGCCCTTCGGGTCGACGACGACGGCGCCGAGCCCAGCCTCGACCGCCCTACAGAGGATCCAGGTCTGGGTGACCGTCTTGCCTGAGCCGGTGGCGCCGAGCACTAGCGTGTGGCGGCCGCCGTCGCTGCCGAGAGGGATCGAGACCACGCGCGAGCGCTCGTCGCGCCCGACGGCCATGCGCTCTGCCGCCAACGCTCGCTTGGCGCGGCTGGCGCCGTAGCCCCCGAGCAACGCGATCAGCCTGGCGCGCGCGAACGGTAGTGGCCCGCGACGTGCTTCGGCGAGCTCGCGCAGGTCGCCGCCCCAGGCGAGATCCTCCTGGTGACGCCGCCGTCCGCGCACGGCGGCGCAGAGCGCGGCCGTGGCGAGCGTGCCGTGCCAGCCCACGAGCGGCGCGCGGGCCAGCAGCTCCAGCGCCAGCGCCGGCAGTGTCCACGTCCAGCGCAAATCATGGCGGCGCAGCGCCGCCGCGGCAAGACACCCGGCCAGTACGCCCAGCGTCAGATGGCCGAGCAGCGAGCCGATCTCCGCGCCCGGTGCAAGCGGCGGCGGGAGCGGAGATGAGAGGGGGTGTGCGGGGAATCGTATGGCTTGCATGGGAGCTCCTTTCTCGCCGGGGATCGCCGGCGAAGTCGGTAAAGAGCGAGCGGCGAGCCAGATGGCTCGCCGCTCGGGTCGATGGGCATGTAGACGCGCTGTGCGCGCCGTTGGATCGTTGGATCAGGTGGAGGCTTCGATCAGGCGCAGACGCCCGAGGCCGGGATGCGGAGATACACGGGTGGAGACGCGGCCGGTCTACGAACGGGTCACGGAACTTCGACCTCGCGCGGGCTCAGGCGCAAGCCCTCGCGAGCGATCAGGGCGAGCACGTCGCTGTGTATCCAGGGGGTGATCCGCTTCGCGCCGCCTTCGGGCATCAGCCCGACGCGGCGCGCGAGCCAGCTGGTTTCGCCGCTGGGTTTGCCGTGTCGGTCGCGCTTGAGCACACCGCAGCGCAGGGCGATCTCGCTCATGCTCAGCTCCTCGCCCTCGATCGCGCGCAGCACGGCTTCGCGCAGGGCGCGGTTGAGCACGACGGGGCTCGTGCACAGCCAGCGGTACTCCGCGCAGAGCTGGCGCAGCGAGAGCTTCGGGTCGTTGCGGCGGCAAGCGATCACGTCGGCCGTGATCGAGCGGACCGGCTCGTAGCCCTCGAGCGCCGCGATCACGTCGCGCAGACCGACGGGCTCCCATTGCCCGGTGGAGCGCTCGTGGCTGCGCCGGCACCAGCGCAGCTCGACGACTGAGCGCTCGCGCTCGATCGGGCGGAGCCCGTGGAGGTAGCCGCCCGCCGCGACCGGCGCCGGCAGGTGGAGCTCGGCCCCGGCGTGCTGGCCGGGCGCCATGGTGAGCGGATCGCCGGGCGGCACAACCAGCAGATCGCCAGGGCGCAGCCGCCGGCACCAGCGGCCACTCGGATATGAGAGATAGCTGCGACAGACCAGCACCGCGTTAGCGGCGGGCTCGTCCGCGCCGAGGTGGGCGACCAGGCGCCGGTCGGCAAGGGTGTCTGCGTCGCGGTCGACGACGAGCAGGGAGCCGGCGCGGGCGCGCAGGGCCACCAGCTCGCGGCGGCGGCCACAGTCGTCTCGATAGCCGCCAAGGCGCGCATAGCTGCGCGGCGAACGACGCGGCGATCGGCGACGACGACGCTGCGTACAGGTGCGGCTGGGGGGCGGGGCGATGGCGGGCATGGCGCTCCTCTCGGGTGGGTGACTCAGGGTTTTGTGGGCAGGGCTTGTAGAGACGCCAGTAGGCGCCGTCAAGCGGCCGAACGAATCGAAAGTGGGCGTGCCTCAGAGCTTCCGAGACCCCTTAAGGGGCTCGGAACGTCGGCTGGGGACGGAGGGAGGCGCGGGCATCCTGGCCGAGAATCGCTCGCCGATCCGGGGCGACAGTCGCCGTAGGGAGGGACGAGAAGGGCGAGCGCGATAACGCGAGACGATGTGTCTCTCATTCGGCGCTGGTTCGCTATGTGCGGCCGGCAGGGCGGCCAGGCTGGATCAAGGTGGTGGATGCGAGAGATCGCCAGCCTAGCGGGATGGCCCGCAGCCGCAACCGGCTACGCGCCTTTGCGCGCGCAGCTACGCGCAGTCACCCAGGGCAGCTGTGGCACGGGCCCGCCGTTGCAGGCGGTTCGGTCGCTGATCGGCGCCGGCGAGCCCCCAGCCGGCGACCGCGCGACTGCATCGCGCGGCCTTATCTACCGGGCCCGACTGCGCCACGCACGGGGGCGCCTGCATCAGCGCGAGGGCAGACTCGCGAGCGTTCCCGCGCCAGGCTCCAAGCCCTGGATGGTCGTGGCGCCTGAGGCGACGGCCGGCACGCTGCTCGAGCTGTGCTTCGTGTACGTTTCCAGCGAGCGGGCCCGGAAGCTGCCGCGCCTGCAGGATCTCGCATGCGAGATCGCGCTGCGGCCATTTGCCAGCTTGAGCGTGCGCTAAACGTACGCAGACCGCTGTCAACTGAGAGCGACCAATTGTGGTGTTAATTCAGTCGCTCTTTTGTAGTCAGCTGTGAATGATGGGGGCATGGCCGGTGCAGATGGAGTCGAGATCGCCGAGCAGATCCGTGCGTTCGGTAGCAATCTGCGCGAGGCGCGCGGACGCGCCGGATTGACCCAGGCGCAGCTGTCGGCTGCCGCGCCGCTGGATCGCGCGGCGATCAGCCGCCTGGAGTGCGGCGAGCGCTCGCCGGACATGCCGACCCTGCTGCGGGTGTGCGCGGCGCTGGGCACAACGCCGGCCGACCTGCTGCGCGGCGTCGGCAAGGCGAATGGCGGCCGTGCACTGCGTGCCGGCTCAGAGACATCCGATTCGCACGGGCCGTTCGGCGCCAACCTGAGGCGAGCGCGGCAGCGCGCCGGCATCTCCCAAGAGCGCCTCGCGCTCGACGCAAAAGTGGACCGCGCCGCGATCAGCGTCTACGAGAACGGCGTGCGCCAACCCAATCTGCGCACGGTGCTCAAGCTCGCGATGAAGCTGGACGTAGCACCCGGGCTGCTGCTCCGGGGCATGTAGTAGTCGCACACGAGGACCGACCGGGGCGGCGATCGGAGCGGGGAGGCCTCTACCGGCTCTGACGATCGCGCCCAGTCGGCCCTCTGTGAGGGTTGGCCGCACACACGGGGACGCTAGTCCGCAAGGACGTCCCTTCGGTGTGACCATGCCGCCTGCGCGTGACGACGGCCCGATCATGCACAACGCTTCGAAGGCTGTCAAATCCAGCAGGACAATTCCATCAACTTGTTTCCTACTGGTGTCGTGAGTCAGAAGTTCGCTGAAAGGCGACCTCACCCGAGCGCAGCAGCGGCTCGCGAGCGCTCGGATCGCCCGACTCCGCACGCACGTCCGGCGGCAGCGCCGGCGGCCGCCACCCGCTCAGCAGGCCTTGGTAGACATCGCGCTCGGCGACGAACAGGATCCGTTCTCTGGCCGGGTACTCCCAACTGGCCGGATACTCGCCCGCGTAGGCGCGGGCGGCGGTCAGTACGCGGTCGGCGGCACGCGCGCACTCGCGAGCGCGGGGGCGGTCGCGGCAGACGAACACGACAAGCGGCGCCGGGATCGACGCGTAGCGGCGCATCTGCGCCGACCAGCCGCTCAGGAAGTGGTCGTAGCGCTCCAGCTTGTTGGCAGCCTGCACGCCAACTGGAAGACGGTCGTCGAGCTCGATCAGCAGCTCGCGGCGGTCGCCGTCTACGAGAGTGACGTCAGGTCGAACGCTCTGCAAGCGCTCGACCTCGACGCGGCGGCCCTCCTCGACGGTGCGCAGGAAGTCGTGCGGGGTGCGGCCGCCCGGCAGCACCAGATCGGAGAGGGCGAGCATCCGGCGCCCGTCCGGCGTCGGCCGCGAGTGTGGAGTGATCGGCGAGCGATCGGGGCCGATCAGCGCCATGCGACCCGCCGCCAGCGCTAGCTCGAGCGCCAACGCCCAGCCGGCAGCGCGAACGTCGTGGCAAGCCTGGCCGAGTAGACGCTGCTCAGCCGGCCGGGCGCGGCCGTCAGCGCTGCGCGCGAACTGCTCGCTTCCTCGCTCTTGGCGATCGACCTCCGCCGCCTCCAGAGCGCCGTGCTCGACGCACAGCTCGCGACCTGCAGCGGTGATCGAGTAGCACATCGGGGTGCCGCCCCCATCGCGTCGATGAAACTGAAAGCGGGCGACCAGCCCGGCGTCGGCGAGCCGCTTCAGGCGTCGCTGGGTTGTTGTGGCAGCTCGGTCTGGATTGAAGCGCCTGTGGATCTGGCTGCTGAGCAGGTGGCGCATCGAGTCCAGCAGCTCGAGGATCTCCAGGTCGAGCGGTTCCGGATCGAGCGGGCGCGGCGAGATGACGGGCTTGGCCCAGCGCACACCGTGCGCGGAGCTGAGATCGACCAGCTCGCGGTAGGCCTCGTCGGGCTTGGGCGGCCGCTCGGATCGTGTCGCAGGTCGGTTCGAGCGAGCGGGTGGCGCGCCATCGGGCTCGGGCGCGAGAGCATCCAGCCCAGGCGGCGGGCGGTCCGGCTCGGACGGCGGGCGATCGGACCTGGAGGACTGCGACCCACGCTCGGGGCGTGGGCGCTCCCAGTGTGGCTGACTGAGGTCCTCGAGGTAGCGCCCACCACGCTGCGCCTGCCGGCGCGCGTGATCGGCAAGGCGCGACCGGTCGACGTGCAACGGCAGCGTCTGCGCCACGAACGGCGACTGACGGCCCTCGGGCGTCACCCAGCTTGCGATCGCGTGGTGCCGGGGCAGGTGCAGGCGCGCGTCCGGGCGCCCCAGCTCCGAGAGGTTGCGGATGTCCGGGCGCACGATGTCCGAGAAGGAAGCCATCAACAGGCTGGCCGCGTCGCGCGAGTCCTCCACCGAGGCCGTCGCGAAGTAGACGCGGTGGGCGAACAGGGCGTCCAGCTGGGCGCGCACGTCGCGGTCGATCCACTGCGAGTCGGCCTGCCAGCATGCGACCGTCTCCAGCCCGGCCGAGCGCTTCAGCGCCATCGTCTCGGCAAAGCCCCGGTTCAGGACCAGCGGCGCCTCGTCCACCTTCAGCGCCACCGCCGTGCGCTCGGACTCGGCCACGGCGTCCTGGCGACGTGCCAATGCCGCGTCGAGCATCCCCACCAAGAGCTGCATCAGCACGCTCGTGTTGCCCGCGCCCATCGTGCCGAGCGCGCCCTTGACGACAAGCACCTCGGCGCCATCGATCACCTTGTCGAAGTCGACTCGCAGCGAGTCGTTCAGCAACACGCGCTTGATCGATGGCGAGTTCAGCAGACGCGCCAGCTTGTTCACCGGGGCGTCGAGCTTGGCGGTGGTGGTGCCGCGAGCGTCGGCCAGCTGCGCCGTCAACTCGCCGGCGAAGAACTCGCTGATCTCCTTCAGCTCCGGCTGCGTGCGCAGGCGCGCGGCGACTCGCGCGCGGTAGGCGTAGCCATCCTCCCCCACCGACAGCAGCCTGGCGGCGTCCCACAGCGTGCTGGCGCGGTCGTAGGCGAGCACGGCGATGATCGCGTTGCGCAGGTAGCGATCCGAGGAGGCCTTGATGTCACCCTGATCGAACAGGTTCTTGAGCGCGCCGACGACGTAGTCGGCGATCGTGTCCGCCGGCGCGTCCACCGAGAGCGGGTCAAAGCCGCAGGTCGGGTGGGCGAAGTCGAGGAGCGTGCACGTCCGCTCCGCGGGCACGATGCTGACTGCCGCGTCGGCCGCGTCTCCCTTGGGGTCGAGCAGGATCACCGCGCAGCGCTCGCGGCGCAAGTCCTCGGCTACGGTGGCGACCAGGTAGCTCGACTTTCCCTGCTCGACCGTACCTGGCGCCGCCGTGTTCTGCCGGCGCATCGCCGGATGGATCGACACTGCTCCCAGCGCGTCGCGCAACGTGCCGCCGCCCCGCTCGCAGCGCATGATCGCCGGCGGCGCAGGGGCGATCGGGACCGGCGAGCGCGCAAATGGGACGGTTAGGTAGTCAATCGAGGGCATGTGCCAGACACTCGCCAGCTCCACCGCGGAGAGCACGCCCTTGCGCATCGAGGGGAGCGGGTTGCCCTCGCCGCGCAGCACCCGTCGCGTGTACAGGCCGAGGCGACCGTGGCGAAGCGCGGTCCCGCGCTCGACCAGGCGGTTCTCGGCGCCACCCGCGCGCAGCTCGGAGGCGATCCGCTCGCACACGGTCCTCGTGGAGGCGACGATCCGCACGTCGGCGAAGAACAGCGGGTGGTGCTGGACGTCCAGGCCGCCAATCAGCTCCTCGCGCTCGACCAGCGACGGATCGAGTGGCGGCAGGGTCAGCTTGCGCCTGCGCGAGAGCTGGTTCTCGTGGTGCTTGTAGGCGAGCTTGGCGTAAGACTCGAACAGCGCGGGCGTGGGTGTGAGCGCCAGCTGGACGAACGCCGGCTCGCCGCATGCGGCCATCGCCGTGATCAGACGGTTGATCGTCGGCGTGCGTTCGTGCTCGAAGCGGTCGAAGCGCTTGGTGCGCCGCGTGAACGGGACGTGCTTCTTGAGCCGAAGAACGCACGGCGGCGACGCCGGGGCGCGCGGCGCCGCGCTCAGACGAGCGCTCGGGTAGGCGCCGCGCAGCGCTGACTCCACGAGCGCCTCCAGGCCGGCTGGGAAGGTCAGGCCCAGCCAGGCCTCGCGGTCGCAGTGCACCTCCAGGCCGACCGAGGGCTGGCCCCACAGCAGGCGCCGCCACCAGCGTCGCTGCAGACGCTTGTGCAACGCCTCGAACACCGAGACGACCTGATCGAGCGTGGCATCGTCGCCGCGATAAGGGACGGCACGCACGCGAAGATAGCTGCGCCGTCGTCGCGCCCGCAGGCGGGTGAGGAGGATCGCGACGAGCGCGAGCACAACCGGAGCGACGAGCAGCGGCTCAGACGGCGAAAGGGCAAGCAGGCGCACCGTGGTCTAATCCGACCGCCGGCGCGCACCGGGACGGCAAGGTCCGGCTCAGGACCTATCCCGATAGGGACGCGCGTGCCCCGTCAGGATGGGTTCTTACATCGGGCGCGTCGCGCGCTCGACCCGCTCCCCGCGCTTGGTCAGGCGCCACTCGTTCGGCGCGCCCTTGCCTTGGAGGCGATCCATGTTCTCGATCAGGCCAAGCCCCTCCAAGCGCGAGAGCAGCTTGGAGATCTGGCCCTGGTCGGCGATCCCGGCCCCATCTGCTACCGCTCGGTTACTGGCCAGGGGACGCTCCCTGATCGCGCTCAGCACTCGCACGGTGCGGTAGGTCAGGCGCATGTCCAGGCCCGCCATCGGGTCCGCCGCAACCGGGCGCTCACCCCGTCTCTGCGTGCGCACCGGCGGCGCCGGCCGGCGCAGTTCGCTGCTGGCAGCGCGGACGCCCAGGTAAGGAAGCACGATCATGCTCATCAGCGCGCCGTGCAGCTCGATGTAGGGTCTCGGCGAGCGTTCGAGCAGGCGCGTGTGCAGCACCGCGAGCACCGCTCCGATCACGCCTTCGGCTGTGACCGCCGGAGGCTCCGGCTTGGCCCCGGGAACCTCGCGGCCGCGGTCGATGACCTTGCGCAGCGTGGCGATCACGCGCGCTCGCTCCGCCAGCACGCGCGGTCCGCCGCCCAGTGCGTCGACGACACACAGCCGCGCCAGCTCCGGATCCTCGTCTATGAACGCGAGCAGCGCCGCCAGCCCGGCGCGCACGCCGTCGCGCCAGCCCCGCTCGGCCTCGTACGCGTCTACGACCCTTGCGCTGAGCTGGCTGAGCGTGACCTCGAATACGGTCAGGAAGCAGTCCTCGCGATCCTCGAAGAGGTCATAGAACGTCTTGCGCGACACTTTCGCGCGCGCGATGATCTGTGCCACGGTGAGCTGCGCGTAACCGTCCTCCTTGATCGCCTCGATCGCCGCGCTGATGATCCGGGCGCGCTGGATCTCGCTGACGTGACCGCGCGGCACACCGTCCCCGAGGCGGGCCGAGGCGGTAGAGCGCATGTCATCGATAAAAGCCATATGGGCGTCAGAGGTTCATGCCTTGGGAAGCTCAAGTCGAGCCATGTCTCCTACTCGTGGCGGCAGGTGCGCCACGCGAGCCCGAGTCGCCTGCTCGCTCCCCCAACCGCGTGAGCGCACCAATCGCACGAATGTGACGGCCGGACGGCACGGCCGCAAATGAGACGCTTCAGGGCGCGAAGGCTCAGCCGATATGGGCCACGTTGTGTCTCTGACCCGAGGCGAGACCGCGAACGCGCGAGCGAGCGAGCGGGCGGCGAGGGCGACGACGAGAACGAGGAGGAGGGTGAGCGACCGGACTCGAACCGGCGACCACCTGGACCACAACCAGGAGCTCTACCAACTGAGCTACGCCCACCAAGCCGCTAGCAGTCTAGCGATGGCCGAGACACATCCCCCGGCGCGTCCTCAACCGCGCACGAAGTCTTCGGCCAGCGCCAGGCATTCGCTCGGGCTCCGGTCCGGGTGGCGCTCCAGGGCCAGCTGCCAGGCCCGGATCAGCGACGCAGGGTCCTCGCCCAGCAGCGCGACCAGCTCCGCTGCCAGGGGAGCGACGCTACCCGCGCCACTGCCCAAGGCGCCGCCGCCCGCCGACGCGCGCCCCAACCCTCGACCCACCCCTCCCGCGGGCTGCGCCTCGCCAGAAGCCGCCGCCAGCTCAGCGCGCCTGGACGCCACGACCCGCTCGGTGACGTCCTCGCCGCGCCGCTGCGCGTTGCGCCAGCCGCGGCCCATCGAGAGCTCCTGCAACTCCAGCCGCGGGCCCTCCAGGACCGTGAGCGTCGCCTCGTGCGGGTTCCACTTGCGTTCGCCGAACTCCAGCCACTCCTGCCTCACCCACGCGTCCAAGACCGCCTCTTGCAGCTCCTGCTCGCTGAGGTTGAAGCGGCAGAAGTTGTGCGGGAACTGGCGCATCTCTACGTGGTACACACCGGAAGCCTTCCACGTCGGCCCTCACGAAGGCCCTGGGCGCTCTACCCGTCTTCGCTTCCTCGGCGCAGCCAATCGCTGAGCTGACGGCCGACATCGCCCACTGACTCTCCGGCCTCGCGGAACATCTCGCGGAAGCGCTCGGAGTAGTGCGCCACCGCGTCGCTTGCCTCCTCGCGCGGGCGGACGGGCTCGTCGCGCGTCTGGTAGTCGCCGCCTACGACGCGGTCGTAGTCGCCTCCCTTGACCCACTCCATCAGCTCGTGCACGCGGCGCACCGGCATCGGGTGGGTGATGTTCAGGTCGAGCAGCAGGCGCGAGAGGCGCTCCAGCCCAGAGCCCTTCTCGCGGTAGTCGATGCCCTGGCGCATGAACACGTCGAGGTCCAGGCGCTCGGCCTCGGCGCCCGCCGCCACCACCATCAGCGTGCGGCAGACGGTCAGCGGGTCGCGCGTCACCAAGGCCGCGGCGCGGTCGCAGCTCAGCTCGGCCGCTCGGAACCACTCCATCAAGGCCGCCCTGACCGGCAGCAGAGGCAGCGGGATGCCGGGGATCGAACTCAAGCGCAGCAGGATCGTAAGCGCCGTGCGGTAGAGGACGTGGTCGGAGAGCACGTGGCCGGCCTCGTGCGCGAACACGGCTCGCATCTGCTCGACGTCCAGCAACGCCACCAGGCCGGACTGCACCACGACGATCGGCCTGCCTGCGCCGATCGTGATCGCGTTGGCGATCGGCATCTGCGTCAGGTACAGGTCGGGCGCCGGCTCGATGTCCAGCGTCACGTAGGCGCACGTGTGGGCCAGGTACACGTCGGCCAGCTGATCCTCGCCCAGCCTTACCGACGAGCCGAGGTAGGCCTGGCGCAGGGCTCGCTCGTAGCCCAGCTCGATCAGCTTGCGCACGACCGTGTCCAGGTAGGGAATCGCCTTCAGCGCGGCCGTCGCTGCGCGATCAGCCGGATGCTCGTAGGCCTTCGGCGAGATGCCCGCCAGCCGGTGGCCCTCGGCGGGGAGCGAGATCACGTCGTTTTCCTGGGGGTGGCAAAAGTCAAGCGGGAGACCGAGGAATCGAACCTCGAGCAAGGGTTTTGGAGACCCCCATGTTACCGTTACACCAGTCTCCCGAGGGCGCCGCGCTCCGCCATCCGGCACGCGCCGTTCCACCATACGATACCCTCGGACCGGGATGAGGGGACGCCTGTCAACCGTTGCGCTGGCGACCGTCGCCCTCGCTCTGGCGCTGACCGTGGCGCCTACCGGGGCGGCCGCCGCGAGCTCGCACGACATCGCCTCCACGCACGCCTATCTGACCGCCGACTACGCGGTCCTGCACACGACCGTCAGCGGCTGGTCGCGCGTCGAATCGGCGATCGGCAAGCTCGATGCGAAGTTCGGCGACGAATGCCCCCACGTCGGCGCCGGCTCGCCGCAAAGCGAAGAAGAGCAGAAGCTGAGCCTCGAGGTCGCCGGGGCGCTGTGGGCCACCGGTTACCACACCAATGCGAGAGCCGTCCAGAGCTTCGTCAAAGCCGTCGGGCGCCTGACCTGGAGCAACCCGGCAACCACGCGCGCCGCGCGCTCGCTGACCAAGGGCCTGACCGAAATGACCAAGCTCGGGGTGCCGCCGCTGTGCGCAGACGTCCGCGCCTGGGCCGCCTCCGGCTACGGCGCCGTGCCCGCCGGCGTCACGCGGTACGCCAAGCATGCCGAAGCGGTCGAAGTCAAGCAGATCCCCCGCCGCCTGCTGGCGCCGTTCCTGCAGGGCTCGGACCGCGGCCTGGCCGCCCAGGACGAACGCCTCAACACCCGCTTTGAAGAACTGGAATTCCAGCACGGGCAGGACCAGTGGAACCGGCTGCTTGAAGTGCTCGCGCTGAACCAGTAGCGCCCGCGCCCGGTTTGCGGCGGTCGAGCCTCTGCGACGCTCTCCAAACGCAGGTCGTACGCGCGCTCACCAGCGCTCAAGCGTGCGCAGAGCGCTGCCGACACCAACGGTGACCGGTATGCGCCCCATGCTTGTAGCGTTTCGCACAATCCCACGTCGGCTCGCCGCCCCGCGCGCGCTTCGCGCGCGGCTGCGCTCGCAGAGCGGCTTCACGCTGATCGAAGCGCTGATGGCGGCCGTCATCCTGATCGTCGGTCTGATCGGGCTGCTCGGGCTGCTCGACATATCCGTCAAGGCGAGCGCGTCCACCCGCGCGCGAGAGGGAGCGACGAGCCTGGCGCGGGAGATCGTCGAGGACGCGCGCACGATCCCCTACGCGCAGGTCATCCCCACCTCGATCGAAAGCCAGCTGCAGGCAATGAGCGGGCTGGCCGACAGCTCTTCGGCCTCGGGCTGGCAGATCGAACGACGTGGGTACGCCTACACGGTGAAAGTGAGCGAGTGCGCGATCGACAACCCCAAGGACGGGCTGGCAAAAACCCACGGCAGCACTTTCTGCGAAGGGCAGCAGGAATGGAAAACGGGCGAAACCGAAGACACGGCGCCGGAAGACCTCAAGCGCATCACCGTCGAAGTGAGCTGGACCCTGCGCAAACACACCTCCACGGTCAAGCAGGTCTCGACGCTGACGGCCGCCGGGCAGGCGATCGGGCTGACCGCCACCAAACTGGAACTCACCAGCCCTGTATGCCCGAGCGTGAGCTGCGTTGGTAAACCGACAGAACCGGTGATCACCGAAGCGGCGACGAAAACGCTCACCTTCTCGGTCTCCTTCCCGGAAGGCACCACCGCCGTCGACTGGTCGCTGGAAGGCGCCAAGCAGGAAGAGCTGACGCCCGCGAGCAAAGCAACGTCGCTGACGTTCTCGTGGACGATCAACGAATCCGCGCAGAAAATCTACGTCTCCGACGGCACCTACCAGATCGCCGCCCAGGCGGTCAACTCCACCGGCGTCATCGGGCCTCCGATCTCGATCCCGGTGCGCCTGATCCGCGGTGTACCCGCCGCGCCCACCGGAATCGTGGGTGGCTTCAACACGGTCTACAAGAGCGAAGTGGCAACCGAAGTAGCCGAGTTTCAGTGGAAAGCCAACACTGAGCGCAACGTGATCGGCTACCGGGTCCTCGGCCCGAAAAAAGAACTCATCTGCCCCGAAAGCCTCGAATCGCTAAGCACGACCACGTCCTGCATCGACCTCAGCCTGCTCGCGGAAAAACCGTCGGAACGCGCGTACTCCGTCGTCGCCCTCTACCGCAACGCCGGCGAAGAAGTGCAGCAAAGCGAAGCGGGGACGATCACGATCAAGCGCGCCGAAAGCACGACGCCGAACGCCCCCACCAAACTCTCCCTCACAAAGAACGCCGACGGGTCGGTGACCCTCAAATGGGAAGCGCCCAAAAGCGGTGTTGCCCCCTCCTTCTATCGGATCTACCGTGGCTCGAGCAACTACACGAGCCGCTACGGCGAAACGACGTCGACCGAATTCACGGACAACGACGCCACCACCACCCACGAATACTGGGTGACGGCGGTTGGCTCGCACCTGACCGAGTGGACCGCGTGGACCTCGCAGTCGCCTCCGTTCTTGGGACCGGTGACGGGATGAAGCGTGTCCGCGACGACCATGGGTTCACCCTGATCGAGCTGCTCGTGGCGATGGCGATCACCAGCGTCATCTTCGGGTCCACGCTGTCGGTCCTGGACGTATTCCAGAGCAACAACCGCTTCGACCAGCTGCGCAACGAAAACCAGGACACCGCCCGCACGACCCTCGACCGCCTCTCCCGGCAGCTGCGCAACATCGTCGCGCGCACGACGTCCGAAGGAACCGTACCCGGCGCGCTCGAAGTGGCTGAACCGTACGAAATCACGTTTGAGACCGTCGACACCACCAAAGCGACGAGCGGCGAAAACAAAGTCAACGCGATGCGGGTGCGCTACTGCCTGAACGACTCCGAACCAGAAAACGAGATCCTGTGGGAACAGGTCCGCCGTTGGACTACATCTGAAGCGCCGGCGCTGCCAAGCTCGACGTCGTGTCCGGATCGGACCAAGGAAGGCACCTCCGAACCCGACTGGAACACCTCGACACAGGTCGTCCAGCACGTCACCAACCGCATCGGCGGCCAGGGCAACCCGGAAAGCAAAGCCAAAGCAGACGAAAACCGGTGGTTGTTCACATACTCGGCGAAAGAAACCCCCGAGATCCTCTCAGTCAACGCCAACCTGTTCGTCAACATCAATCCAAAACAGACGCGACCGGGCGAGAGCCAGCTCACAAGCGGCGTCTCGCTGCGCAACGCCAACCGTGTTCCGGTCGCGGAATTCACGGCGACGGAGGAAGGCAACCGCCAGGTGCGTCTCAACGCCTCGGCTTCCTACGATCCTGACGGACTGTCACTGACGTACAAGTGGTGGATCAACGGCGAAGAACTCACAGCAACCACTCAGCAGTACCTCACCAAAGCGGAATGCGCAGCCAAAAAAGAAGCAGGGTTCTGTGTGAACAGCAAACCGAAATTCAAGCTGGAAGTCATCAATCCCGGCGGCCTCTCGACCCACACCGAAAAGGAACTGACGATCAAATGATGCGCGCGCGCAACGATGACGGATTCGCAGTGGTGACGGCGATCGTGCTGCTGACCGTGATCTTGGGCCTTGGCCTGGGGCTGCTGCTGTTCACCGACAACCAGCAGAAAGCGTCCGCCCGCGAGCAGGCGAGCGAGGCCGCCTTCAACGTCGCCGAGGCGGCGCTCAACGCCCAGGTCGGCCAGCTCTCGCGCAAATGGCCACAGACCGAAGCAGAAATGCCCAAGGAATGCACCTCCAGCAGCGCCAACAGCGAAACGAACGACTGCCCCAGCACTACGGATCTGAAACTGGACCCAAACACCGGTTCGACGACGTGCTCGGGCACCGAGGCCTGGGGGTCGCCGCTCAGCAATCAGTGGACTACGTACGTGCGGCGGGACATCGGCGAAAGCCCGCTGTTCTCCACGGAAGAGAAATCGCAGCCCTCCTACGCCTCCTCAGAAGGCGGAGCGCTGTGGGTACGCTCTGTCGGAGTCGTCCAGTGCCACCCCGTGACCGTGGTCACGCTCGTCACCCGCCAGCGCGTCTCCCTCGTCGTACCCGAAGACGCGATCGTCGGCAACTGGTTCAAGACGACAAACAATGGCAAGAAGGTGATCGTCGACCGCAAGGGCAAAGCAGCCGAAGCCGCACAGGTCGGCATGCGCTGCGAACCGCCGCGGTCGCGAGCCTCTGGGACATGCGAAGAATACGAAGCATCCAAGGAACAGGTCTCGCCGCCGATCACCGAACACCCCGTGACCTCGGCGACTACGCTGACCTCCAGCCAGCTGGCGACTGTCAAGTCCGAAGCGCAGACACACGCGACCTTCTACTCCCCTACCTCTCCTTATCACTGCCCGTCGAGCATGACCGAACTGGAAGGGGCGGCGCTGTCGAGCAGCACCAGAGCGCCCGTTTACGTCGAAGGCTGCGGCGCACTGAGCGTCAAAGCCAACGGGACCGCGAACACCGAAGCCAATCCCGGGTTCATCGTCATCGCCAACGGCACGTTCGAAATTAGCGGCACCGCCACGTACTACGGCATCATCTACGCCGCCAATCTCCAGAAAAGCACGGAAGCAGTGGTCAAGCTGCAAGGCAAAGCAAACGTGATCGGGGGCATCATCGTCGACGGCACGGGCGGCATCGAATTCGGCTCCAGCGGCGAGAACCTGGAATTCGACTCGCTCGCGATCCACAACCTCACGGTCTCCGCCGGGGCGGCGGCGACGCGCAACAGCTTCAGGATCCTGCCCGCAGGGCAGTGATCGCCGACCCCGCCCGCCGGTGACGGCGCCACATACCCGATCGGTAGTGTAATTTCAACATGTGGCGAAATCACAAGAACGGGCGGCGCCGCAGCATCCGGACCTGCTGGCGGCCGTGGTCCTGCACACGCTCGTCAGCGCGGGCACGACCGGCTTAACGGCGGCGCAGGTCGCGCCCGCCTGCGAGCGCGACCCTGATGACCCGAGCGAAGCGGACGAAATCGCGGCTGCCCTGGCGATCCTGGTGCGCGACGAGCTCGCGTTGCGCGCGGACGAGGTCTACCGCCCCACGCGAGCGGCGATCCGAGCGGCCGAGCTCAGCTTCTGAACTTCGCCGCGTCGGCGCGCCGCGGCGACACGCTGCCTGCGCACACCCGCGACCCGATCGGCCTGGCCCTACCGCACGCCCGCCAGCAGCGCCGACGGGCGCATGCCCAGCGCCCGCGAGAGCTTGAGGACCGTGCGCAGGTTCGGGCCACGCCCCCCGCGCTCGTACACGCTGATCGCGGCGCGGTCCACCTCGGCTTCGAAGCCGAGCGTTTCCTGCGAGAGGCCGGCGTCGTGTCGCGCCGCGCGCAGGTTGGCGCCCAGCCGCGCCTCGGGCGCCGCGCCCACGCCGCGGTAGCTAGGCGGCTCGAACGAGGCCGAGCCAGTCCCGATGCCCTCCAGCAGCTGCGAGGGGGTCAGCGCCAGCGCCCGCGCGACGCGGACGAGCGTCCACAGGTCTGGGCTGCGCTCGGCGCGCTCCAGGAAGCTGATCGCGGCGCGGTCGAGCTGGGTGGCCTCGGACAGAGCAACCTGGGACATGCCCGCCGCCGTTCGCGCGGCGCGCATGCGTTCGCCGAACTTGGCTACCTGCTCGTCTATCTCGGGGTCCTTGGTGCGTCGCACCCGGCCATCATCGTGGCTCGACTACAGAAACACCACGTCGAAAAGACAACAGGACGAGACGGAGCCCCCGGACGCGCGACCCCTCAATGGTACCTTCCCGTGGTGATCCAGGATGCTCGATGACGCGCCCGGCGATTCGCTTGACGATCCAGTAACCCACGAGCGCATCGCCAAGGCCCAGCGCCTGCGCGCGGACGGGATCGAGCCGTTCCCGCACATACGGGGTGGGGAGCGCACTCAGATCGCGACGCTGCACGAGCGCCACGACCCCACCGAGCTAGCGGCCGGCGAGCACGAGGCGCACAAGTACCGCATCGCCGGGCGGATCATCGCCCGTCGCGGGCACGGCAAGACCGCCTTCATCGACCTGCGCGACGGCTCCGGGCAGATCCAACTGGCCGTGCGCGCGGACACGCTCGGCGAGCGCGACTACGAGCGGATCATCGACCTCGACGTCGGAGACATCGTCGAAGCGCGGGGGTCGATCTACGTCACCCAACGCGGGCAGCTGGCGCTCGGTGCTCACAGATGCACGCTGCTGACCAAGGCGCTGCGGCCGCCGCCGGCCAAGTACCACGGGCTCGGCGACACCGGGACGCGCTACCGCTACCGCGAGCTGGACCTGCTCGCCAACGAGAGCACGCGCGAGCTGTTCCTGACTCGCTCCAAGACGATCGATGCCCTCCGGGCATTCCTGGCCGAGAAGGGGTTCATCGAGGTCGAAACGCCGGTGCTGCAGGCGCTCGCCGGCGGCGCCTCGGCGCGGCCCTTCCTCACGCACCACAACGCGCTGGATCAGGAGATGTCTCTGCGCATCTCCGTCGAGCTGTACCTGAATCGCTGCCTGATCGGCGGGCTGGAGAACGTCTACGACCTCGGCAAGTGCTTTCGCAACGAGGGGATCTCCTACCGGCATTCGCCCGAGTTCACGATGCTCGAGTGGCTTCAGAGCTACGCCGACCACACCGCAGTGGCGGCCTTCACCGAAGAGATGGTCGCCTACGTCGCGCAGCGCGTGCTCGGCACGACCGCGATCGAACGCGGCGGGGAGCGGATCGATTTGGCCAAGCCGTGGCGCAACACGACGATGCAGGCCGAGATCGTGCGTGTCACGGGCGTCGACTTCCTCGCCGCCGAGCGCGACGAGCTGGCCGCCCTGCTGGACGACCGCATCCACCCCAACTCGACCTGGGCGCAGACCGTGCAGGCCGTGTACTCCAAGCTGGTCGAGCCGACGCTGAACCAGCCGACGATGGTGTACGGCTTTCCGCTGGACTCCTTCCCGATCACCAAGGCCGACGCCACAGACCCGCGCCTGGCCGAGCACTTCGACGCGGTGATCGGCGGTATCGAGCTGGTCAGCGGCGACTCGGAGGTGACCGATCCCGTCGAGCAGCGGGAGCGGTTCGTGGCGCAGCGCAAGGAGCGACGCGCCGACGACGACGATGCGCCCCACCCCCACGACGAGGAGTACGTGCGGGCGCTCGAGTACGGGCTGGCGCCCTCGGCCAGCGGCGGCATGGGGGTCGACCGGCTGCTGATGCTGCTGACCGGGCACGAGACGCTGCGCGAGGTCGCGCCGTTCCCGGTCATGCGCGAGCTGCAGCGCGCGCCCGCCGGGTCGGGCGCGGGGTCGTCCGCCGGTTCGACCGCTGGCTCCCCCGCAGGCGCTCCCGCCGGGTCGGGCTCCGAGTAGGGCCGCGAGTCCGGGCGGGCTATAGTCGCCCCAGACCTGAGCCATGACCGACGGGGAGCACAACTTCGACGAGCTGCACTTCCATCCGGCCCCCAACATCGACGGGGAGCTACCGGGGGAGCGCTCGCGGGCGATGCTCGCCGAGCAGGACGAGCTGGAGTCGAGCGCTCGCTCCTATCCGCGCAGCGTCCCGATCGCAATCGAGGAGGGGCAGGGGGCGACGATGCGCGACGTCGACGGCAACACCTTCATCGACTTCTTCGGCGGCGCCGGCGTGCTCAACGTCGGGCACTCACATCCGGCGGCGCTGGCGGCGGCGCACGAGCAGGAGCGCAAGCTCGTGCACGCGCTCGACTTCCCGACGACCCCGAAGCTGCGGCTGATGCGCAAGCTGCGCCAGCTACTGCCGGGGCGGCTACGCGAGCACGCGCGCTTTCACTTCGGCGGTCCCACTGGCTCGGACGCGATCGAGTCAGCGCTGAAGCTGACGCGAGCGCACACCGGGCGCGAGGCGGTGATCGCCTTCCAGGGGTCCTACCACGGCATGACCAAGGAAGCGCTGTCTCTGACCAGCGACACGTCCTTCGGCGGACCCGTCACGACGCCCGTCCACTTCATGCCCTACCCCTACTGCTACCGCTGCCCCCTGGGGCTGCGACCCGACTCCTGCGAGACTGCCTGCGCCAAACTGCTCGAGACGACCCTGTCCGACCCGCACGCGGGAATCCCGACGCCCGCCGCCGTCCTGATCGAGCCGATCCAGGGGGAGGGCGGCACAATCGTGCCGCCCGACGGATATCTCACCGAGATACGGCGCATCACGCACGAGCACGGCGTTCCCCTGATCTGCGACGAGATCCAGACCGGCTTCGGTAGGACCGGGAAGATGTTCGCCAGCGAGCACGACGGGGTACAGCCCGACGTGTTGACCCTCTCCAAGGCGCTCGGCGGCATCGGCTACCCGATCTCCTGCGTCGCCTACGACTCAGAGCTCGACACCTGGAAGCAGGGGGCGCACATCGGCACCTTCCGCGGGCACCAGGTCGCGATGGCCGCCGGACTCGCCGCGATCGAGTTCATGCAGGAGGTAGACCTGCCCGCGCACGCCGCGGCGCTGGGCGAGCTGACGCTCGAGTGGCTGCGCGAAGCCCAGCCGACGCTTCCGTCCGTCGGCGACGTGCGCGGCAAGGGGCTGATGATCGGCATCGAGTTGGTCAAGGACCGCGACAGCAAGGAGCCCTGGAGCGAGATGGCGGCGCGCGTGCGCACCGAGTGCTTCAAGCGCGGCGTCGTGATCGAGGTCGGCGGGCACTTCTCCAACGTCGCTCGCTTCCTGCCGCCGTTGGTGATCACGCGCGAGCTGATGCTGACGGGAGTGGAGATCTTCGTCGAGTCGGTGCGCGCCGCCGAAGAGGCGCTCGCGCGGCCCTCAGCGCTCGTGGCAAGCTGAGCGCTCAGGCCCCGCCG
Organism: Solirubrobacteraceae bacterium; assembly: GCA_035938935.1. Lineage (GTDB taxonomy): Bacteria > Actinomycetota > Thermoleophilia > Solirubrobacterales > Solirubrobacteraceae > Palsa-744. The sequence continues at coordinate 4,589 of DASZGH010000113.1, read as the reverse complement.
TAGGTGACGACGAGGTCTGTCGCCACACCCAGCAGGAAGCCGGCCGCCAGCATGTATAGGCCGAGCGTGCGGTGGCCGTAGCGGCGCATGCCGGTCCAGATCTCGCCAATCACGTACAGGACGGCGCCGCCGGCCAGGGCGTAGAACAGGAGCTCGAGCTCGCTGGAAGTGACCTGGAAGCCGACCAGCGTGCCCAGAAAGGTCGGGCCGCCGGCGACGATCCCCGCCAGGCCCAGCCACTTCCAGGATGGGCGCACGCCGCCGAGCGGTCCGACGATGCCGAAGCCCTCGGTGGCGTTGTGCAGGCCGAAGCCGATGATCAGCACCGTCGCCAGGCCGACCGCACCAGTTTTGGCCGACACTCCGATCGCCAGACCCTCGGCGAAGTTGTGCAGGCCGATCGCGATCGCGATCACCATGCCGGTGCGCAGGGCGCGGCGGCGAGCCTCGGCGGCGGCCGGGTCGACCGCCGCCGCGCCGGCGCCGACCATGCCGGCGGGGGCCAACTGCGCCGATTGAAGGTCATCGGGACCTTCAATCGGCCAGCGGGTCGCCCCGCCCGCTATCGGCGGCGGGGCCGGCCTCCCGCGCAACCACCGCTCGACCGCCGAGATGCCGGCCAGGCCCGTCGTGAAGCCCGCGGCCAGCAGCGCGAACAGCGCCAGCACGTGGCCGAAGCTGCCATGGTCGTCCTTGAACGCCGACAAGGCCGAGGAGACGATCGACTGGGCGTTGCTGGTCACGTCCATGAAGATGAACGCGAGGATGCCCACCGACAGCATCGCCAGCGACACGCGCATGCGCACGCCGACGCGCTCCATCCGCCCCAGCGGCAGGCCTACATAGATCGTCAGGCCCGCCAGCGCTCCCAGCGCGGCTGTTTCGGCGAAGCTCATGCCTGTGTTCGGACTCCGGCCATAGTTAGGTCGCCCTAACTTCTACCACAGAGGTCGGGATTCATGCGGACGGAGGGACTCGAACCCTCAAGGGCGTCAGCCCACTGGCTCCTAAGGCCAGCGTGTCTACCAGTTCCACCACGTCCGCTTGCGACGCCAAAATCGCCCGGTGGTTGCAGAGCGACGGCCTCAGATTGTAAGGTCATCGTGCAGATGTCCACTCCCGCGAGCAGAGTCGACCGACCCGGCGTCATCGTCACGCACCCAAACCGCGACAAGGCTGCGGTGCAGGGGACCCGCGCGACGGTGATCCTGCTGCTACTCGCCTCGGCCGGCCTGATCATGCTCGTGACGGTCGGCGGCTGGTCGACGCTCGAGGGACTCAAGCCCGTGCTGATCGCATGGGTGCTCACCTACGTGGCGATGGCCTACTTCGCCTTCCGCTGGCGCCGCGGCGTGCTGCCGATGGCCGCTGCCCTGGCGCTGCTGATGCTCGTGTTCGCGCTCGTCTCGGCCCCGTCCTGGTTCATCCGCGACAAACCTGGCTACGCCGAACCGGGCCTGCCGGCCAGCTTCCTCGGCGTGATGACGCTCGTGATCGTCCCCGTGCAGCTGCTGCTGATCGCCTTCGCGATGCGCGGCTTCGCCCAGGGTTGGAACGTCGAGCTGGAGCAGATGGACCCGAGCGCCGAGCGCGAAGCGCTCGGGCACGCGGCGTAGCTCACCAAACTCGGCGTACTATTGAGGCTCCTGCGGCGGTGGCGGAACGGTAGACGCGATGCTCTCAAAAGGCATTGTCCGCAAGGGCGTGTGGGTTCGACTCCCACCCGCCGCATCGATCTGAGACGGACCCAAGCGGCCCGCGCGATCAGCTGACCAGCTCGCCCAGCTGGTCCGCGATCCCTGGCGCCGCCGCCATCACCCCGAACGGCAACCCCTCCCGCTCCGGCAGCTCCCGCACGACCAGCCCTGCCCGCTCGCACACCAACACACCCGCTGCGATATCCCACGACTTGACCGTCCGCTCGAAGTAGGCGTCGTAGCGCCCAGCCGCCGTCCACGCCAAATCCAACGCCGCCGAGCCGAATCGCCGGATGTCGCGCACCCGTGGGATCAAGCGCGCGATCACCTCGGCCTGCGCGGCGCGCACCTCGGCGTCGTAGGCAAAGCCCGTCGCCACCAGCGCCCTGGCCAGCTCATCGCAGCATCGCGCCGGCGACCCCGTCGGGGCGCCACCGATCAGGGATCGACGGGATCCCTGATCGGCCAGCAGCGCCGGGCCACCGCGCGTCGCCGTGAACAGCTCGCCCCGGCACGGATCGAACACCGCGCCCGCGAGCTCACCCTCCCCGTCGCGAACCGCCACGCTCACACACCACTGCGGCACGCCAAACAGGAAGTTCACCGTTCCGTCGAGCGGGTCTACTACCCAGGTCAGGCCGCTGGACCCGTCCTCTCCCCCGCCCTCCTCGCCAAGGAACGCATCGTGAGGACGCGCCGCCGACAAGCACTCGCGAATCAGCCGCTCGGAGGCCAGATCGGCCTCGCTGACCAGGTCCGTTGGCGAAGTCTTGCTCGCCAACGCGCGCTCGCTGCCGGCGTCGAAGCGCTTCAAGAGCAGCGCCCCGGCCTCGCGCGCAACCTCGACCGCCAGGGCGAGCAGCCGGTCCTCCAGCCGCGTCTCGGCAGCCGGCGGGGACGCCCCAGGCGGATGTCCCGGCTCGGGGCCGCCGCTCACGCGAACGCGGCGGGCCGGTCCTGCGCCCACGGGCGCTCGGCCTCGATCTGGGCCGAGAGCGAGAGCAGCGTGCCCTCATCTCCCGGGCGCCCGACGATCTGCACGGAGCGCGGCAGGCCATCGGAGCCCAAGCCCGCCGGCACCGCCGCCGCCGGCTGGCCGGTCAGGTTCCACGGCGCGTTGTATGGGACGAGCGCGATCACCCCGTTCAGCGTCCACGGCGCGCCGCGGCCGTCGAACTGGCCGATCCGCGGCGGCGGCTGCGCGGTCGCAGGGGTGATCAGCACGTCGTTGCTCTCGAGCACCCGGTTCAGGCGCGCCGCGAGCGCCGCCTCGCCGGAGCGCGACCACTCCAGCAACGCGGAGGGCACCAGCGCTCCCATTTTCGCGAACCCGCGCGTACTCCGAGACAGGCGCTCGTAATGCGGCAGGGCGTGCGCTTCGTCGTGGCCGCCGCGCAGGTAGCGCGTCAGCACCGACGGGCCGGTGTCGTAGCCGTAGTCGGGGTCCTGCTCGGAGAGCTCGTGGCCGAGCGAGCGCAGCAGCTCCAGCGTCTGCTCGAACGCGCGCCGCTGCTCATCCTCCAAGCGAGCAACGAGCAGCGGTGGGATCTTGGTCGAGTAGGCAATCCGCAGCTTGCCCGGGGGCGTGCTCGCGTACTCGGAGAACGGACGCGGCAGCGGCTCAGGCCGGTCCCGATCGACCGGGGTCGAGCCGGAAGCGAGGTCGTGAAAGAGCGCCGTGTCGCGCACCGAATGGCTGAGGATCCCGTTCACGGACAGGCCAAACCAAGCCTCGGCTTTTGGCGCCATCGAGACGCGTCCGCGCTGGGGCTTGAGCCCGAACAGGCCGCACCAGGCCGACGGAATTCGAATCGAGCCGGCGCCATCGGAGCCGAGCGCAGCGCCAATCAAACCGGCAGCCACGGCCGCTGCGCTGCCGCCGCTGGAACCGCCGGGAGCACGCTGCAAATCCCACGGGTTACGCGTCGCACCGAAAGTCGGGGTCTCGGTGAAGGGCCAGATGCACAGCTCGGGCACATTGGTCTTGCCGATCGGGATCGCGCCGGCCTCGCGCAGGCGCCGTACGACCTCGGCGTCCGCGGGCGCCGGCACGTCGCCATGGGCGTTGGTGCCGAGCATCGTCACCTCGCCGGCGACGTCGATGTCGTCCTTGACGGCGATCGGAACGCCCAGCAGCGGGCGCTCGGCACCGGCGCCGCGACGGGCGTCGGCCTGCTCGGCTTCCATCAGAGCGCGCTCGGCGAAGACGACGCGGAAGGCGTTCAGACGGCCGTCGTAGCGCTCGATCCGCCGCAGGTGCAGCTCCACCAGCTCGCGCGAGGAGATCTCCCCGGCGGCAATCAACTCCGCCTGGCGGGCAATGCCGGCGAACGCCAACTCGATTGCGTCCATGCAGCGAAACCTACCCGATTTGGCCGAGCGGCCAGGCTCAGACGGGCGTGACCGGGTTGCGCTTGGCCGGCCACTGGCGGCGCTTGCCCCCGGCGTGCGCGAAGCGGCGGATCAGGTCGTCGCGCAGGTCGCGCGGTTCGACGATCGCGTCGATCACGAGCTCGGATGCCAAGTGCAGGATGTCGATGTCCTCCGCGTACTCGCGCCGCAGCTGCTCGGTCTTCTCGGCCCGCTGGGCCTCGTCCTCGATCGCTGCCAGCTGGTTGTAGTAGACCGCGTTGATCGCGGCCTGCGGCCCCATCACCGCGATCGAGGCGCTCGGCAGCGCAATGCAGCAGTCCGGGTCGAAAGCAGGACCGGCCATCGCGTACAGGCCCGCGCCATAGGCCTTGCGCACGATCACGCTGATCTTCGGCACATTCGCTTCCGAGACGGCGCTGATCATCTTGGCGCCGTGGCGGATGATGCCTTGGCGCTCGACCTGCGTGCCGATCATGAAGCCCGGGACGTCGGCCAGTAACAGCAAAGGGATGTTGAACG
>DASZGH010000112.1:0-4976 GCA_035938935.1 Solirubrobacteraceae bacterium | reverse complement strand
ACCTGTCCCTGGCGGTGCTCTCCGAGCAGGCGCCGCCGCTGTTCTCCTACTTCAAGCAACTGTTCGCGCAGGTCACCAACCCGCCGATCGACCCGATCCGCGAGGAGATCGTGATGAGCCTGGCCACGAGCCTCGGCTGCGAGCGCAACCTGTTCGACGAGACGCCCGAGCACGCCCACAAGCTGCTGCTCGACCAGCCGATCCTGCTCAACCGCGAGCTCGAGACCCTGCGCCACATCTCCCACGACGTGTTCTCGAGCCGCACCCTGGACATCACCTGGCCCATCGTCGATGGTCCCGAGGGCATGGAGCGAGCGCTCGCGCGCGTCTGCGTGCAGGCCCACGAGGCGATATCCGAGGGCGTCAACATCCTCATCCTCTCCGACCGCCAGCTCTCCCCGCGCCGCGCGCCGATCCCCTCGCTGCTGGCGGTCTCCTCGGTCCACCACCACCTCGTGCGCGAGGGCACGCGCCTGCGCGCGGGCATCGTGCTGGAGTCGGGCGAGCCCAGAGAGGTGCACCACTTCGCCACCTTGATCGGGTATGGCGCCTCGGCCATCAACCCGTACGCCATGCTCGAGACCCTGGACGAGCTGGTCGCCCAGGAACGTGTGACAAAGCCGGGTGAGAATGGAGGCGTTCCCATCCCCCTCACCCCAGAGCACGCGGCCCAGAACACGGTCAAGGCGATAGGGAAGGGCCTGCTCAAGACGATCTCAAAGATGGGGATCTCGACGATCCAGTCCTACCGCGGCGCGCAGATCTTCGAGGCGGTGGGCCTCGAGCGCGGGCTGATCGACCGCCACTTCACCGGCACGGCCTCGCGCATCGGCGGCGTCGGTCTGAATGTCCTGGCGCAGGAGGCGCTGCAGCGCCACGCGCGCGCGTATCCGACGCCACACGATGAGCTCTTGCCGGTGGGCGGCGTGTACGCCTGGCGGCGCGACGGCGAGCACCACATGTGGAACCCCGAGACGATCGCGCTCGTGCAGCACGCCGTGCGCTCGGCCAATGGCAACGTCGTCGCCGCGCTCTCCGGCGACGCCGCCGCGCACGCCGAGGTGCGCGACTCGCCGGCCTTCGCCAAGTACCGCGAGTACGCGGCCGCGGTCAACGAGGACTCCGCAAGGAAGGCGACCCTGCGCGGACTGCTGCGGATCGGTGGGGGGGAGGGTTTGGCCTGCTCGCTGGATGAAGTGGAGCCCGCGAGCGCAATCGTGCGCCGGTTCTGTACCGGCGCGATGAGCCTCGGGTCGATATCGCGCGAGTCCCACGAGACCCTGGCGATAGCGATGAACCGTCTCGGCGGCCGCTCGAACACGGGCGAGGGCGGCGAGGACCCCGCACGCTTTGCGCCGGACCCCAACGGCGATCGCCGCCGCTCGGCGATCAAGCAGGTCGCCTCCGGGCGCTTCGGCGTGACGATCCACTACCTCGTCAACGCCGACGAGCTGCAGATCAAGATGGCCCAGGGCGCCAAGCCCGGGGAGGGCGGCCAGCTGCCGGGGCACAAGGTCGACGCCTACATCGGCTCGATCCGCCACACCACGCCGGGCGTGGGCCTGATCTCGCCGCCGCCCCATCACGACATCTACTCGATCGAGGACCTCAAGCAGCTGATCTACGACCTGCGCTGCTCCAACCCGGCCGCCCAGGTGTCTGTCAAGCTCGTCTCCGAGGTCGGCGTCGGCACCGTCGCCGCGGGCGTCTCCAAGGCCAACGCCGACCGCGTCCTGATCTCCGGCCACGACGGCGGGACGGGAGCGTCGCCCTTGTCCTCGATCCAGGCGGCGGGCGTGCCGTGGGAGATCGGCCTGGCCGAGACCCAGCAGACCTTGCTGCTCAACGACCTGCGCTCCCGGATCGTGGTGCAGACCGACGGCCAGCTGAAGACGGGCCGCGACGTCGTTGTCGCCGCGATGCTGGGCGCCGATGAGATGGGCTTCTCGACCGCGCCGCTGATCGCGATGGGCTGCATCATGATGCGCGCCTGCCACCTGAACACCTGCCCGGTCGGGATCGCCACCCAGGACCCCGAGCTGCGCAAGCGCTTCAAGGGCACTCCCGAGCACGTCGTCAACTTCTTCTTCTTCGTGGCCGAGGAAGTGCGCGAGATCCTGGCGTCGCTGGGCCTGCGCTGCCTCGACGAAGCGATCGGCCGCGTCGATCTGCTGGGAGCCGAGGTGGCGATCGAGCACTGGAAGGCGCAGGGCGTCGACCTCACCCACATCCTCACGCACGTCGAGCTGCCCGACGGCGCCCCGCGCCACCGGGTGCAACCGCCGCCGGAGGTCCTGAATGACGCGCTCGACTGGGAGCTGGTGGAGCGCGCCCGCGAGGTCATCGAGACGGGCGGTTACGCGGAGATCGAGCTGCCGATTCGCAACGTCAACCGCTGCGTCGGCGGCATCCTCTCCAGCCACATCGCGCAGGCGCGCGGGGCCGAGGGCCTGCCGCCCAAATCGATCCTCGTGCGCTTCCGCGGCTCGGCCGGCCAGAGCTTCGGCGGCTGGCTGGCGCCCGGCGTCACCTTCGAGCTGGAGGGCGACACCAACGACTACACCGGCAAGGGCCTGTCCGGCGGCGTGCTGGCTGTACGGCCGCCACGCGGGGTCGGCGAGCACTTCCGCGCCGAGGAGAACGTGATCGTCGGCAACACCGTCCTATACGGGGCCACGTCGGGCCGCGCCTTCTTCCGCGGCCTGGCGGGCGAGCGCTTCGCCGTGCGCAACTCGGGCGCCTGGGCGGTCGTCGAGGGCGTCGGCGACCACGGCTGCGAGTACATGACCGGCGGCCGCGTCGTCGTGCTCGGGCCGACGGGCCGCAACTTCGCGGCGGGCATGAGCGGCGGCATCGCCTACATCCTCGACGAGGCCGGCGCCTTCCCAGCGCGCTGCAACATGGGCATGGTCGGCTTCGAAGACCTGTCCGAGGCCGACGCGATCGAGCTGCGCGCGACGATCGAGGAGCACGTCCTGCACACCGACTCTCCCGTGGGTCGTGACGTCTTGGCCCGCTTCGAGGAGCTGCTGAAGGTGGGCGCGTTCGTGAAGGTGATGCCGCACGACTACAAGCGCGTGCTGCGCGAACTGGCGGAGGCCGAGGAGTCGGCGGAGGGCGTGCCTGCCTGATGGGCAAGCTCGGCGGCTTCCTCCAAATTGAGCGCCACGGGATCGCCTATCGCGATCCGAGCGAGCGCGCGCACGACTACCGCGAGTTCATGGTCGAGCGCCCGGTTGCCGAGCTTCGCGAGCAGGGCGCTCGCTGCATGGACTGCGGCGTCCCCTTCTGCCACAACGGCTGCCCGCTCGGCAACCTGATCCCCGACTGGAACGACCTCGTCTACCGCAACCGCTGGCAGGAGGCGATCGCGCAGCTGCACGCGACCAACAACTTCCCCGACTTCACCGGCCGCCTGTGCCCGGCCCCGTGCGAAGCGGCTTGCGTCCTTGAGATCCGCGAGGGCGACGCGGTCAGCATCAAGCAGATCGAGCTGGCGATCGTCGATCGCGCCTTCCGCGAAGGCTGGATCGCCCCCGAGCCACCGCGCCGCGAGACCGGCCACTCGGTCGCCGTCGTCGGCTCCGGTCCCGCCGGGATGGCGGCCGCGCAGCAGCTGCGCCGCGCCGGGCACGCGGTGACGCTGTTCGAGCGCGACGAGGCGGCCGGCGGCCTGGTGCGCTTCGGCGTGCCTGACTTCAAGATCGAGAAGCGAGTCGTGCAGCGGCGCGTCGACCAGCTCGTCGCCGAGGGCGTGCAGCTGCGCTGCGACGTCGACGTCGGCGTCGATGTGAGCGTGCAGGAGCTGCACGAGCGCTTCGACGCTGTCGTGCTCGCGACCGGCTCGCGCGTGCCGCGCGACCTGCCGGCGCCGGGCCGCGAGCTGGGCGGCATCCACTTCGCGATGGACTACCTCTACCAGCGCAACCGCTGGGTGGCGGGCGAGCTCGGCCCCGCGCCCACCGTCCCCGCGCCCAGCTCGGCCTCGGCGGTCGCCGCGCCGGGCGCTTCTGCCGCGGGTGCCCCACACGCCGGCGATCCGATCACCGCGGCCGGCAAGCACGTCGTCGTGATCGGCGGCGGCGACACCGGCGCCGACTGCGTCGGCAACGCGCTGCGCGAGGGCGCCGCCTCGATCGTGCAGCTGGAGCTGCTCCCCGAGCCGCCGGGACACCGCCCCGACGAGCGCACCCCGTGGCCGGAGTGGCCGCTGAAGTACCGCCTCTCATACGCGATGGAGGAGGCGCGCACGGCGGGCGTGGGGGAGCAGGACTACTCGGTGACGACCACCCACTTCTCCGGCGACGACGCGGGTCAGGTGGCGGCGCTGCACATCGCCCAGGCCGAGCCGGCGCCCCCGTTCGCCCCGGTCCCCGGCAGCGAGCGCGAGCTGCCCGCGCAGCTGGTGCTCTTGGCGATGGGCTTCGTGGGACCCGAACAGGGATTGCTCGACCAGCTGGGCGTCGAGCGCGACCCGCGCGGCAACGTCAAGGCGGTCGCGCCGTACACGACGTCTGTGGAGGGTGTGTTCGCCGCCGGCGACGCCCGCCGCGGCCAGTCGCTGATCGTATGGGCGATCAACGAGGGCCGCCAGTGCGCGCGGATGGTCGATCGCTACCTCGCCGGGAGACGCAACGGAGCGCCGGCTGGCGTCGCGCACGAAGACGAGGCCCTGGCTGGTCACGCCGACGCCGACGAGGGCCCCGAGGGCCCGCCGCGGCACGTCGGGCCGGGCGTGCCGGCCGAGTAGGGCTCACTCGCTCCTTTCACCAGGCGGTCCTCCGACAGGGGGGTTGACTTTTGTGGAGGGTCTGGTATAAGGTATCCATGTGGTCGCTCCCACCGTGGAGTGTCTACTGAACATAAGGTCGGGTTTGGGTCGGCCCCGTGGTCGACAGCAAACGTTTTGACGGGGACCTTGGGAGAGGGACCGGGTCGCAACTGAGAGGGAGTTGTAGTTCGCGTGGTTTCTTTGG
>DASZGH010000111.1:0-12583 GCA_035938935.1 Solirubrobacteraceae bacterium | reverse complement strand
CTCGTCCAGGTTGGTCGTGTAGATCGCGCAGAACTTCACGCGCTCGATCAGCGGAGTGCTCTCGTCCTCTGCCAGCTGCAGCACCCGCTCGTTGAAGTCCAGCCACGAGAGCTCGCGGTTGATATACAGCGCGGGGTCGTGCAGACGGTGGTTGTGGCGCCGCCTCTCGTCGCGCTGTGCATCCTCGTCCGCCACGGGGACGTGTGCGCCGTGCGCGGGCCGGCCGTGCTCGCTCTGACTGGTCGCGCTCATCATCATCTATGCTCGCAGAAGCCCATGGCCATGGCCCGCCAGCTTTGGTTGCTCCGCCACGCCGATGCGGAGCCGCACGGCACGCGCCCTGACGCCGAGCGGCGTTTGACGCAGCGCGGCAGCAGGCAGGCTGAGGTTGCCGGCCTCGCGCTCGCGCGGATGGGAGTGAGCTTGCACGCCATGCTGACGAGCCCGAAGGCGCGTGCACGTGAAACCGCCGAGCTCGCGCTCGCGCAGATGGGCGCAGAGCAGAGCCCGCGCCTGGAGCTGCATGACGCGCTGGCCGGAGGCTTCCAAGCTGGCCAGGCGCTGGACGCGCTGGATGGCGCCGGGGGCGAGGGGTGGGAGGGACCGATACTCCTGGTCGGTCACGAGCCCGACCTGTCGGGGATCGTCGGCGATCTCACCGGAGGTCGCGTCGACCTGAAGAAGGGCGGCTTGGCCGTCGTGCGCCTAGCTGGCGCCGGCGGCGAGCTCGTACTCCTGCTCCGTCCTGCCGAGCTCGCCCTGATCGCGGGCGTCGCGCTCCTCTAGATCCGGCGTAGTTCGTTTGCCGGCGCGCTTGCGCGGCGGAGCGGACTCGGCGGCCGGTTCCGTCGAGGCGGCCGGTTCCTCGGCCTCACCCTCGCCGACCGCCGGTTCGGCGGCGAAGCGGTAGCCGATGCCGAAGTGCGTGTGGATGTAGCGCCAGTCGGGCGAGGCCTTCTCGAGCTTTTGACGAAGCTTGCGGACGAACACGTCCACCGAGCGGTCGCCGCGCACCATCGCGTACCCCCACAGCCGGGAGTAGATGTCCTCGCGCTCGAGTACTCGCCCTTCGCCGGAGGCGAGCAGCTCGATCAGCTCGAACTCGCGCCGCGTCAGCTCCAGCGAGCGCCCGCTCACGAACGCCTGGAAGCGATCGGAGCGAATCTCGACCTCGCCGGCGCAGAAGGGCTTTGACTCGGTGCGGGCGGTCGCGCGACGGCGACGGCGGACGAGTCCCTGCACGCGCGCGATCACCTCCTCGGGGTGACAGGGCTTGGTGATCCAGTCATCGGCGCCGAGGCGCAGCCCGCGCACGCGCTGGGCGACCGTCGAGGGTCCAGTGCAGACGACGATCCCAAGCTCAGGCAGGCTGCCGCACAGGCGCTCCAGCCATTCCCAGGCCTGCGGGCCGAGCACGGTCAGGTCGACTACGAGCGCGCTCAGGCGCATCGAGGCAACGGCGTCGGTCGGCACCGGCGAGGCAAGCACGCGGTGCTCCCAGCCGAGCCGGTCCATGCGCTTGCTGAGCACCTGAATGAAGCCGCTGTCGCGATCGAGCACCGCGATGCGCATCGTCGATGCGCCCCCCGAGCTCGAAGCGACCCCTTCATCCTTGGAGAGGATGCCCGTCGTCATCTGCGCGCAGTGTATAGACCCATTCCGCCGCAGCGCAGACGAAGGTCACAGGATGTTCACACCCCGAGGTCGCTGTTTGCGTCGAGCCGCCGGCCGCGAGCGGGTCGTTGGGGCCCCGGGGGAGCGGTTTGTCGGGGCCGGGCCGCGGGCTCTCAGGCAGATGATCAGTTGCCGAGCGGGGCCGACTGGTCCGAGAACTCGCGGAAAAGCCCAGTCACCACGAACGCCACCTGCTCGCCGACATCGACCGCGTTGTCGCCGATCCGCTCCAGCGCACGGGCGACGAGGATCATGTGCATCGCCCACTCGCGCGTGTCGGGATCGTCGCCGATCTCGAGCGCGGCGTTGAAGATCTCGCGGTTGAGGCGATTGATCTCGCGATCCTGGCGGGCGAGGTCTTCGGCCAACGCGATGTCGCGTCCGCAGAAGGCGGCCTTGCACTGCACGATCTCCGAGCGCGCGTGCGCCCCCATCTTCAGGATCGACTCGAGCACCTCCGGGCGGACCGGCGGCTCGTAGCCGGACAGCGGGATCAGCTTGGCGATGTTCACGCACTGATCGCCCATCCGCTCGACGTGCACGATCACGTGCAGCAGCGCAGCAACGAGGCGCAGGTCGCCGGCGACCGGCGCCTGGGTGGCCAGCAGCGAGAGGATGCCCTGGTGCACTTCCAGGTAGCGGCCGTCGATGCGGTCGTCGTCGGCGATCACCATCTGGGCCAGCTCCACGTCCTGGTGGGAGAGCGCCTCCAGCGTGCGGTCGAGCTGTTCGAGAACGATGTCGAGTCCCCCAAGCGCGCGCTTCTCGAGCTCCTCGAGCTGCTGCTGGAAGTGCTGGCGGCCCTGCGCGGTGGTCGGCCGCATGGGGTGGGCGGCCTGGCCCGCGTTCGCCTCTGTGCTCATCAGCGCGCGCCTCTACCCGAACTTCCCGGTGACGTATTCCTCGGTGCGCGAGTCCTCGGGGTTGGTGAAGATCTTTTCGGTCGCCCCGACCTCCACCAGCTCGCCGCTGAGCATGAACGCGGTGCGGTCGGCCACGCGCGCGGCCTGCTGCATGTTGTGGGTGACGATCACGATCGTCACGCGCCGCTTGAGCTGGGCGATCAGCTCCTCGATCTTCAGCGTGGCGATCGGGTCGAGCGCTGAGCAGGGCTCGTCCATCAGGATCACCTCCGGCTCGACCGCCAGCGAGCGCGCGATGCAAAGCCGCTGCTGCTGTCCCCCGGAGAGGCCGGCGCCGGGCTCTGAGAGGCGGTCGGAGACCTCCTCCCACAGCCCGGCCGCGCGCAGCGCCGACTCGACGCGGTGATTCAGGTCGCCGCGGGCTTGCGCCCGGCGCGTCGTCAGCCGCAGCCCGGCGGCGACGTTGTCGAACACCGACATCGTCGGAAAGGGGTTGGGCTTCTGGAAGACCATGCCGATCGCACGGCGCACGGCGACCACGTCGATCGAGGGGTCGTAGACGTCCAGATCGTCCAGCAGAACCCTGCCCTCGGCGCGTGCGCCTGGGATCTCCTCGTGCATGCGGTTGATGCAGCGCACCATCGTCGACTTGCCGCACCCCGACGGCCCGATGATCGCCGTCACCTCGCCGGATCGGAACTCCAGGTCGATCCCCTTGACCTGCTCCACCTCGCCGTAGAAGGCGCGCAGCGCCTCCAGCCTGACGGTCAGCCCGGGCCGCAGCAACGCCGCGGCGCTCGGCTCCCCGCCTGCGCTCGGCTCGCGGCCTGTCTGAGCGGCGGCCGGCGGCGGATTCTGGGGCTTTGGCTCGAGCATGTCGGATCTGTTCGGCGCGGCGGCTTGGTCGACGCGGGGGTCAGTGGTGCTCATCCTAGGCTGCTCCTGCGCGCTACCAGCCGAGCGAACAGGTTGAGGAGCAGGATCATCGTCACGAGCGCGAGCGCCGCTCCCCACGCACGGTTTACCACGGCTGTGGTCGGAGATGTGACGTCGTTGTAGATCTGCACCGGCAGCGAGTTCATGAACCCGCTCAGCGAGAAGCTCGTCTTGAAGGTGGCCGCGGCGGTGAACAGCAGCGGTGCGGTCTCGCCGGCCGCACGCGCGATCGCCAGCAGCACGCCGGTCACGAGGCCCGGCAGCGCGGTCGGCAGCACGATCCGCGCGATCACCTTCCAGCGCGGCGCGCCCAGCGCCAGCGCCGACTCGCGCAGGGCGCTCGGGACCAGCAGCAGCACCACCTCGGCCGAGCGGGTCACGACCGGCAGCATCAAGAGCGCCAGCGCGAACGACCCCTTGTAGGCAGCGTAGGAGGAGCCGGTGCCGGCGATCAGCACGATGTAGACGAACAGGCCGAACATGATCGACGGCACGCCGGTGAGCACGTCGACGAAGAAGCGAACCGCCTGCGCGAAGCGGCTGGCGCGCCCGTACTCGACCAGCCACACCGCCACGCCGACGCCGATCGGTACCGCCAGCACGGCTGCGATCGCGACGATCTCGATCGTGCCGAGGATCGCGCTCTTGACGCCGCCGATCGACTCCTTGGCAAAGAAGGTGTTGCCGGTCGGGTCGGTCGTGAAGAAGTCCCAGCTCCAGGAGCCCAGGCCCTTGCTGAGCAGGTAGTAGACGATCAGCGCGAGCGGGATCAACGCGAGCACGGTGGCGGCGACGATCGAGCTGCGGGCGAGCCGGTCTTTGCGCCGGCGCGCGGGTGTGAGCTCGAAGCGGGCGAGGCTGTGGGCGCGGGCGCTCACCGGAGGGCTCGCGATCGTTGAGTGGTGTCGCTCACGATCCCAGCGCCGTCCCAATCACCGTGTCGGTCTCGTTGAAGTCGCGCGCTCTGCTCTTCGGCGTGTTCGTGCGCGCCGCGCGCATCACCAGCAGCCGCGCGATCACGTTGACCAGCAGGGTCAGCACGAACAGCACGAGCCCGGCGGCGAACAGGGCGTTGCGGTGCAGTTCCTGGGCCTCGCCGAACTCGTTGGCGATCACTGCGGCCAGCGAGTAGCCCTGCCCGAACAGGTGCCCACTCAGCTGCGGTGCGTCGCCGATCAGGATCGTGACCGCGATCGTCTCGCCGATCGCGCGGCCGAGGCCGAGCATCGCCGCGCCGGTGATGCCGGTGCGGCAGTAGGGCAGGACGGCCAGGCGGATCATCTCCCAGCGGGTGGCGCCGAGCCCGAGGGCGGCCTCCTTGTGATCGTCAGGAACGGTGCTCATCACCTCGCGCGAGATCGAGCTGACGATCGGCAGGATCATGATCGCCAGCACCAGGCCGGTGATGAAGTAGTTGGGGATCGTGACGATCCCGCCGCCTATGAACGGAACCCCCGAGAGCCGGTCGGCGACCCACTGCTCGGCCGGCTGCAGCTTCGGGGCCAGGAAGAAGATCCCCCACAGGCCGTAGACGACCGAGGGCACGGCGGCGAGTAGCTCGATCAGCACGGTCACGGGGGCACGGATGCGGCGCGGGCACAGCTCGGTGACGTAGACAGCTGCGGCGACCGCCACCGGCACGCCCATGATCAGCGCCAGCGCCGAGGTGATCAGCGTCCCGACTAGCAGGGGCAGGGCGCCGAATTTGTTGGCGTTGACGTTCCAGTCGTTGCCGAAGGTGAAGCCGAGGACACCTTCCTTTTCGAAGGCCGGGGCGGCTTCGCCGACCAGGCGGATGAAGAAGTAGACGATCAGCGCGAGGATCGCGGCCGCCAGCGCCGTGAGCCCGTACTTCAGCGCGCGATCGGGGAGGCGCGCAAGCGACGAGCGCTCGAGCGTCGAGCGGCCGCCGCTTGCCAGAGATGCTGCCTCCAAGGTGCTTGTCTTTGTACCAGAGGGTGGCGCAGCCGGCTTCGGCGGGCCCCTCTTTTGTCAATCAGATCAGCCGATCGCGGACCCGTTGCACTGCAGTTCCTTCACCGCCGCCTTGGACTTTTCCAGGATGGCGCTCGGCAGCGCCGCGTAGTCGGCCTGGGCGAGGATGCTCTGGCCCGAGCCGAACCCGTAGTTCAGGAACGCCACGACGCCCTTGGCGGCCGCTTCGCCGCCGGGGATGCCGGCCTTGCACATGTCCTTGTAGACGACGATGAACGTCTGCGAGGTGATCGGATAGGCCTTCGGCGAGGAGGGGTTTTTGATTTTGAACCCGAGGTTCGCCGGCACTTCGACGCCTTCGGCGGCGGCGCTGGTCGATTCAAGCGATGGCGCGATGTAGGCGCCGGACTTGTTCTTGACGCTGGCGTAGGTGAATTTGTGCAGCAGCGCGTAGGCCTGCTCGACGTAGCCGACGGCGCCGGTCGTCTGCGCCACCGCGCCGGCGACGCCGGCGTTGCCCTTGGCGCCCGTGCCCGTCGGCCACTGCACGTCCTTGCCTTCGCCGACCTTGCTCTTCCATTCGGGATCGGCCGCCGAGAGGAAGCCGGTGAAGCCAGCGGTCGTGCCCGAAGAGTCCGAGCGGTGCACGACGGTGATCGCCGTGCTCGGCAGCGACACTCCCGGGTTGAGCGCCTTGATCTCGGCGTCGTTCCACGTCTTGACCTTGCCGAGATAGATGTCGGCGATCGTCTTGGCATCGAGCTTGAGCCCGCTCTGCACGCCCGGGAGGTTGTAGGAGACGGTGATCGCGCCCAGGAACATCGGCAGCTGCTGCACGGGCCCGACCTTTTCGAGCGTCGCGATGTCGGCCGGCTTCAGCGGCGGGTCCGAGGCGCCGAAGTCAACGGTCTTGCCCTCGAGCGCCGTGATCCCGGCGCCCGAGCCGACCGGCTGATAGTTGACGGTCATGCCGGAGCTGGAGCCCCACTGCTGGTAGACCGGTGCGGCGAACGTCGAGCCGGCGCCGGAGATGGTCGCGGAAGAGCTGGTTGAAGTGGTGGCGGAGCTGGTGCTGGAGCTGGATTTGCCGCAGGCGGCCACGCCCAGCGCGAGCACCGCGCAACTGGCGATCGCGCTGACCTTGTTCTTGTTCACGACTTCTCCTCTGACTGGATTTTGTGCGGGCTCGGGGGCATGCGCCGCCCCTGCGCCGGCTCAGTGCGGGGTCAGTCTCCTCGGTCGGCGAGGCTCCCGTTGTGAACATCTCGTGAAAGCTCGGCGGGTGGCGCGCCGCCCGCAGCCGAGGCGCCCCAGGGCTGCGGGTGGAAGCGGTAGCCGAAGCCGGGGTGGGTGTGGATGAAGCGGCGGTCGGGCATCGCCTCCTCCAGCTTGCCGCGCAGCTTGCTCACGTACACATCCACGGAGCGGTCGCCGTTTCGCAGATCGCCTCCCCAGACGGCGCCGTAGAGCTCCTCGCGCGTGACGATCGCGCCGTGGCGCTGGGCCAGCGCCACCAGCAGCTCGAACTCGCGCACCGACAGCGTCAGCGCACGGCCCGTCGCGAGCACCAGACCCTCGCCGAGCCTGATCTCCAGCTCGCCCGCATACAGAGTCCCGGCGCTCCGATCGTGCAGGGCGCCAGCGTTGTCCTGGTGCACGGCCACCGGTTGATAAGAGTGCCCTCGCGCGCGCCGGCGGGCGTTGCGAAGTCGTGACCCGCTCGTGAAGAACTCGTGAAGCGCACGACGCGCCCGGCGGCGGCGGCATACCCTTGCCGGATGCCCTTTTTGCGGCGCTCCGTCGACCCCACCCTGGTCTCGCTGGTCGAGAACGCCGCCGCCAACATCCTGCGCTCCGGCCTGCTCCTGCGCGAGCTCTTGGCCGAGTTGCCCGAGCGCTCCGGCCTGGCCGAGGACCTGAAGTCCTACGAGCAGGAGGGCGACCGCATCACCCACGACATCATCCACCGCCTCAACGGCGCCGGCCGGGGCCTGCGCAGACCCTTTGACTCCGGCGACGGCTACGCCCTGGCCACCTCGCTTGACGACGTGCTCGACCACACCGAGCAGACCGCCGCCCTGCTCTACCTCTACGGCGTCGAAGCGCCGATGGAGCAGGCTGTGGAGATGGCCGACGTGCTGGTCGGCGCCGACGAGCAGATCGTGCGCGCGCTGGAGCGCCTGTGCGCTGGCGCCGAGCCCGGCCCGCACCTGGTGGAGATCCATCGCCTGGAGAACGAGGGCGACCGCCTGCTGCGCGACGGCGTCGCCTCGCTGTTCGAGGGCGGCGCCGCCGACCCGATGGTCGTGATCCGCTGGAAGGACATCTTCGAGTCGCTGGAGGCCGCCGTCGACGCCTGCGAGACCGTCGCGCACGTGATCGAGGGGATCGTGCTCAAACGCGGGAAACGGTGGTAGGCGGCGACCGGCGTCAGTATGCCGTCGCGGGCGCGCTTGCTTCGAGCTTCGCCCCGCTCGGATCGCCCACGAAGTAGACCTGGAAGGAATCGCTCGCGCCCGGCAGGACTTCGGGCAGGACGGCACGGCCGGCCGCCACGATCTTGCCGGCCTTCCGCGCGAGCACGAACACGACGAGGTTGTACTGGGTCTTGGCCGACTGGCTCTTGACGCTACCTTCCGCGCCGGCTTCGCCGCCCGCGCCGCTGACGTGCAGCCCTTCGACGCTCAGCTTCGGCGCTGGGCCGCTCGGATGGCTGCCTTCGCCGACCTTGGCGCTCGCGCTCGTGGGCGCGGCTTCAGTGTGGACCTGGTCGTCGATCCACACGCCCTCTACGCCCGGCTGCAGCGAGACTTTGGTCAGCGACTGGTCTTCGCCGGGCGCGTTGTTCTGGTAGATCGTCTTGCCCTTGGCGTCGCGTACCACGATCGCGATCGGGGCGGCGAGGATCGCCTTGGCCGAAGTGTCGCGCAGGCGCACGATCACGGCGCCGCCTTCCTTGCCGCGAACTACTTCGGTTGCAAGCACGCGCACGTCGGCGCTCTGCTTGCTGACGGTGACGCCCTGCAGCGCCAGGCGCTCGTGCTTGGCCGTCTTTTCCAGCTGGGCGCTCTTTTCCTGGGTTGACTCGCAGCCACCCAGCGCGAGCGCAGCCAGCGCCGCGAGCGCCAGCGGGGCGCCCCGAGCTTGCCTCACCCGAACGCTCCGCTCACGTACTCGCGCGTGCGCGCCTCGCGCGGGCGGTCGAACACCTGGGCGCTGGTGCCGTACTCGACCAGCTCGCCCAGGTGCATGAAGGCGACGTGGTCGGCGACGCGCATCGCCTGCTGCAGGTTGTGGGTGACGATCACGATCGCGACGCTCTCGCGCAGGCCGACGATCAGCTGCTCGATCGTCGCGGTGGAGATCGGGTCGAGCGCCGAGCAGGGCTCGTCGAGCAGCAGCACCTCCGGCTCGACGGCCAGCGCGCGCGCGATGCACAGCCGCTGCTGCTGGCCGCCGGAGAGTCGCAGCGCCGGGTGGTCGAGGTTGCCGGCGACCTCGTCGTAGAGGCCGGCGCGGCGCAGCGCGTCGATCACGAGCGGCTCCAGCTCGGAGCGCGAGCGCCGTTTGCGCCGGCCGCGCTCGGGGTGCTCCTCACGCAGCGCGTAGGCGACGTTCTCGAAGATGCTCATCGGGAACGGATTGGGCTGCTGGAAGACCATCGCCACCCGCCGGCGCAGCCGGTTGACCTCGACCTCGCCGACCTCCTGCCCGTCGAGCGTTATCTGCCCGACGCGAGCGGCCCCCGCGGTGATCTCGGTCAGGCGGTTGAGCGAGCGAAGCAGTGTTGTCTTGCCTGACCCCGACGCCCCGATCAGCGCCAGCACCTCGCCCTTGCGCACCTCGAGGCTAACATCGCGCACGACCCAGCGCTCGCCATAGGCAAGCCAGACCGACTGGACACGCATGCGCTCGAGCACTTCAGCGGCCGGCGGGCGCTCGTGCTGGGAGCGGCTCGTGTCGGGTGGGAGCGTTGCGACGGCGCCGTCGGGTGGGGGCGCGACGCTCGTCGGCGCGTCGTCGCTTAGGACGATGCGCCGGATGGGTGGGGGCATCAACGGGTCCACGGACTTACCCCCGCAGGTATTCGCATGAGCGCTCCCATCACGCGTCTTCTGCCAGTCTGCTCGCGCGATCTACTCAACATGGTCACGATCAAGTTCAGCGCCACCACGATCGCCATCAGCACGAACGCGGCCGCGTAGGCCTTTTCAAACTGGTTGCCTTCGCCGGCGGGCGAGTAGTAGCGAACGTAGCTGGTCAGCGTGCCGCCGGTCCCGCGCAGTGTTGAGAGTACTGGCGCGCCGCCCGCGCCTTCGGTCCGCAGCCCGGCGCCGAGCAGGATCACGATGATCGCCGTGTCGCCGATGATGCGCCCGATCCCAAGCGTGATGCCGCTGGCGATGCTCGGTCGTACCGAGGGCAGCAGCACCCTACGGATAGTCGTGGCCGTGGTCTTGCCGAGCGCGTGTGAGGCCTCGCGCATGTGTGCGGGTACTTGCATCAATGCCTCGCGAGTGGAGGTGACGACCAGCGGTAGCGCGATCAAAGACATCATCGCTCCGGCCGTCAGGAAGGACTTGCCGGAGATGGCGCCCCCGGCGGATGTCTGGGAGAGGAAGGCGAGCGCGGGCCGAGCGAAGACGATCAGCCCGAACAGCGCCAGCAGCACGCTCGGCGCGCCGGAGATCATCTCCACCGAGGACTCGGCGGCCCGTGCCAGCGAAGCGGGCCGGCCGTACTCGGACATCCACACGGCCACAGCGACCCCGAGTGGAGCCGCGATCGCGATGCCGACCCCCGCTATCAGCAGCGTCCCCTCGATCGGATCGAGGATTCCGCCCGAGTGCGCCTGGCGAGCTTCGGCGTTGGGGTGTTCGAGCAGCAGTTTCAGGTTCAGGTAAGAGACCCCCCTCACGAGCATGTACAGCACGATCCAGGCGGTTACGAGGCATAGCCCGACCCCGACCACCCAGCAGGTGACGTAGGCGGCGCGGTCGATCAGCGGCCAACTGCTCAGCGAGTCCCGTCGCTTGGTGACGCGCTTTGCGCCTGGTGGCGGCGCCAGGCTTGGGGGTGCAGATATCGCTTCACTTGCGGTAGCCATCGCGCGTCAGGCTCCCAGCCCGTAGCGCTTCATCGGCTGTCTCGCGGCCCAGCCGGCCAGCGAGAGCAGCCCGCAGGAGACGACCAGCACGGCGGCCATGGCATACAGCGTCTGTCCGACCGGTACGACCGAGAGGCTGTCGACGTAGTCGATGATCGTCGCCGCCAGCGGCCGGACCGGCTCGAACAGGGCTGTGAACCCGTCGAGCAGGTTAGGCGCAAAGCCACGCGAGCCGCCAATCATCGAGAGCATGATCGCCTCGCCCAGCGCGCGAGCGGTCGCCAGCACGGCGGCGGCGATGATCGCCGGTCGGACGGTGCGCAGCGATACTCGTCGCATCGTGCGCCAGCGGTTGACGCCGAGCGCCGCTGAGCCCTCGCTCCAGGAGAGCGGCACGCTCTCGAGCGCCGCCACCACGATCGCGACCATGATCGGGACGATCATCAGCGTAAGGATCAGGGTTGCCACGAGCAGGTTGGCGCCTGTGAGCTGGACGACATACTGCACCGAATGCTTGCGCTCGTTTGAGATCAAATTGTGTTCGATCCAGGGCGCTATCGCCAGCAGCCCGAACAGCCCGTAGACGACCGAGGGCACCCCGGCGAGCAGCCGGATCACTGGGTCGGTGAACGTGCGCAGAGGTCCGGGCGCGAACTCGACGATGAAGACGGCGGCCATGATCGAGACGGCCATCCCCAGCAGCACCGCGAACCCCGAGGTCAGGATTGTCCCCCAGATCAGCGGCCAGGCGGTGAAGTGGTAGACGTAGTGGGCTGGTTCCTTGGGCCCGTTGATCATCGCGTTCAGCTGCTGGTCGGGGTCGCCGCCGCCGCCGAACCAGCCCAGCCCGTTGTGCTGGAAGGAGGGCCAGGCTTTGATGAAGACCGTGATGACGATCGCGCCGATCAGCGCCAGCAGGGCGAGCACGACGGCGCGATGCGCCAGCTCGACGCGACGATCGTGCCCGCCCGCGCCCGGCTGCCAGATGGCCGACAGCCGGGCTCTCATGCCGAGCGCCTTCTCATCCCCGTCGCTGACGCCTGAGGACTAGTGGATCGCGATCCACTGCGAGGAGATGATTTTGCGAGCGGTCGCGTTTTTCTTGCTGATGATCCATTCGATGAACTTCTTAGCGGAGCCCTTGGGCGCCCCCTTTGTGACCATCCAGAAGTTACGAACGCCCTGATACTGGCCGGACTTGGCGTTCTGCAGCGTGCAGGGGATGCCCTGATAGTCGACCGTGTGTACGCCGCCGGTGAAGGCGAAAGAGACGAAGCCGATCGCGTGTTCGTCAGTTTTGATCTTGTTCTGGACCAGGCCGTTGGTTTCCTCGGCATTGGCGCTCGAGGAGATCTTCAACGTCGGCCCCAGGAAGATGTTCTGGAAGGCGTCCTGCGTACCTGAGGAGGAGATGCGGTCGACCAGGTCGATCGGGCCAGTCATGTGCGCGCCCGGCACTTCGCTCCATTCGCGCACGTTGCCGGTGAAGATCGCCTGCACCGTCTGCTGGTTGAGGTTGGTCAGCGGGTTTTTGCTGTTGGTGATCATGCAGATGCCGTCGCGGGCGATCTTCGTGAACACGAGCCCTTTGGGATCGGAGCCGATGATCGGGTCGCGCGAGACGTCGCCGATGTCCACGCGCCCGGAGTTGACGTCGTTGACGCCGGCGTCGGAGGTCCCCTGGCCGACTTTGGGGGTCGGCTGGTGCGTCGCTTTGTGGTAGGCGGCGGCGAGCTGGTTCATCAGCGGGAAGACGGAGGTGGAGCCGTCGATCAGCAGCGCGCGCGCGCCGGCGACGGCCGGGACGGCCAGCAGCAGGACGGCCGCCAGCGAGAGGGTCAGGGTGCGGGTCTTGCGCACGGGAAGTGCTCCTTTGGACGGGTACGCGCGTCAGTGTCGGGGGACCTCGGCGGGCAAACGTGAAAAAGATGTGTTCAGGTCGAGAAGAAACCGTGAACGCCGCGCGGCGTTATCGATTCGTTAACACGATCGCCCGCGCGCGTCATCAGCCTGTGTCGGTGCCTCACGCCCGCGGCGGGATCGTCTCTGCGTGGCCTGCCCTGTGTGC
>DASZGH010000110.1:0-31249 GCA_035938935.1 Solirubrobacteraceae bacterium | reverse complement strand
CCCGGTGAGCACCGGCTTGTAAGCGCGTACCGGCTCTCCCCCCGCCCGCATCGCGGCTAGCAGCGCGGCGCTCACGATCGTCTTGCCGACGCCGGTGCCGGTGCCGGTTACGAACAGACCGCGCATGCCTCGGCGCGGGCGGTCTGCGCGAGTGTGTGCGCTGCGACGCGCAGCTCCTCGGGCTCGTGGGTGGCCATCGCCGCCAGCCGCAGCCGCGAGCCTCCAGCCGGGACGGTCGGCGGGCGGATCGCTTGCGCGAACACGCCGCGCTCGAGCGCGGCACCGCACAGGCGCACCGTGTCGCGGGGGTCGCCCACCACCAGCGGCACGATGTGCGTGCCCGAGCGCCGCACCGCGAAGCCCTCGTCGGCGAGCCCGTTGCGCAGCGCCCGCGCCGCGCCACGCAGCCGCGCCACGAGCTCGGGCTGTTCGCGCAGCAATTCGAGCGCGGCCAATGCAGCTGCCACCGACGGCGGCGGTGGCGCGGTCGAGAAGATCAGCGAGCGGGCCGTGTTGACGAGATAGCTCACCATCTCCTCGCTCGCGCACGCGTAGGCGCCGTAGGAGCCGAGCGCCTTGCTGAGCGTGCCGATCACGACATCCACCTGCCCTTGCAGCCCGGCCTGTGAGACGGCGCCGCGGCCGTCCTGGCCGAGCGCGCCAGTAGCGTGCGCCTCGTCCACCAGCACGCGCGCGTCGTACTCGTGAGCAAGCCGGACGATCTCGCTCAACGGCGCTACGTCGCCGTCCATCGAGAATACGGAGTCAGTCACGACCAGCCGTCGCCGTGAGCGACCGGTGTGTCGATCTTTAGCACTGTCGTCGGCGTCGCGGCGCAGGCAGCTCTGCAGGTGTTCGCAGTCGAGGTGGCGGTAGACGACGACCTCCGCGCGCGAGGCGCGGCAGCCGTCGATGATCGACGCGTGGTTGAACTCGTCGGAGATGATCGTGTCGCCCGGTCCCGCCAGTGCGCCGATCGTGCCCAGGTTGGCCAGGTAGCCCGAGCCGAACAATACGCAAGCCTCGGTCTGCTCGAAGTCGGCCAGCGCGCGCTCGAGCAGGCCGTGGATCTCCATCGTCCCGGACACAAGCCGTGAGGCACCGGCCCCTGCGCCCAGCTCGGCCGCCGCCCGCTCGGCCGCCTCGCGCACGCGCGGATGGTCGGCCAAGCCGAGGTAGTTATTCGAGCAGAGCAGCAGGACCGGCTCGCCGTCGAGCGTGACGTGCGGACCCTGTGGTCCAGATACGGTGCGTAGCCGGCGAGACAGGCCGAGGCTCTCCAGCTCGGCCAGGCGCTCGGCAATCTCGCTCATCGCACTGCGGCTGTTTTCGCCTTGTAGCGCAGTTGCGTGGATGGGTCCCACAGGCGGATGTTCAGACCGTCCGGCGGTGGATCGTCGGCCAGCAGCTCCTCGACGACATCCGGCGTCTCCCCGTCCATCCAGCCCGAGCGGTTGTCCGGGCGCGGGTTGGTGCCGTTGTCCTCGTGACGCGCGATGTTCAGACCCAGCTCCTCGAACATCGAACGGTCCTGCTCGGGCGTCGAGCCGAGCGTGGTCAGGAAGTTGCCCATCATCACGCCGTTTAGTCCCGCCTTTACCGCCAGCGGCTGCAGCTCGCCGAGGTTCTCGACGCGCCCGCCGCAGAGACGGAACAGGGCTTCGGGGAGGATCAGGCGGAAGATCGCCACCCACTTCACCGCCTCCCACGGGTCGATGTAGTCGCGGTCGCCGAACTTCGTGCCGGGGCGCGGGTTGAGTAGGTTGATGGGCACACTCGTAGGATCGATGGCGGCGAGCTCAAACGCCATCTCGACGCGCTGCTCGCGGCTCTCGCCGAGGTTGAGGATGCCGCCGACGCAGGTCTCGAGGCCCGCCTCGCGCACGGCCTGGATCGTGCGCAGGCGGCCCTCGTAGCGCACGGTGGTGGACACCTCGTCGTAGTAGCTTTCGGCGGTCTCCACGTTGTGGTGCACGCGCTGGATGCCGGCTTCCTTCAGGGCCTTGGCGCGTGCCCTCGACATGTGCCCGATCGAGGCGCAGCGCTTGAGGTTGGTGTGCTCGGCGACGAGCTTGGCGCCCTCGACGATCTTCTCGAAGTCGCGTTTGGAGAGCCCCTGCCCCTGGGTGACCATGCAGAAGCGGTGGGCGCCGGCGGCCTCGGCGGCCTTGGCGTGTTCGAGGATCTGCTCGGGGTCCATCATCGCGTGCATCGGCGTCTCGGCTTCGGCGAAACGCGACTGGGCGCAGAAGCCGCAGTCCTCGGCGCAGCCGCCGGACTTGGCGTTGACCAGCGAGCACATGTCGGTCGAGTCGCCGAAGCGCTCCTGGCGGGCCTGCCACGCCCGCTCCACGAGCGCTTCGATCTCGGCGTGATCCTCGATCTCGCCGAGGGCCAGCGCCTGCTCGCGGGTGATCAGCGGCGGCATCGCTCGGAGATTATGGAGCATGTGGACGGCGATGGCTCCTTGGACGGCGATGGTCCCTCGTCCACGCGCGCCCACGGGTGGCATCCGCTCCTGGCGCTCGACGCCGTGCGTGGCGCCGGTTGGGCTTTGCCTCGTCCTCGCAGGGCCGGGTGATCTAATGCGCGGGCGATGCCCTCTGCCCAAGCAGGCTGTGTCAGCGTCAACGGGCGCCTCACCGAGCCGCGCGATGCCGCCGTGTCGGCGCTCGACTCCGGCTTCCTGCTGGGCGACGGCCTGTTCGAGTCGCTGCGCGCCTGTGACGGGAGGCCGTACCTGCTCAGTCGTCACCTCGCGCGTCTGCTCTCCGCGGCGGCGGAGCTCGAGTTCGAGAACATCCCTTCGGAGGACACGCTGGCCACGCAGGTTCATCGAACGCTGGAGCGCGCTGCCCTTGCGGACGCGTATGTGCGCGTGACGCTCACGCGCGGCAGCGGAGCGACGGCGCTCGCGCCGCCATCCGGGGCGCCGACCGTCGTGATCGCCGCTCTACCCGCCCCTGCCCGTGCCGATGCCGGCATCCGAGCCACACTGCTGGGGCCGCCGAGCGAGATCGGCGCGAAGGCCAAGAGCACGAGCCGTCAGCAGGCCGTGCTGGCGCGGCGGCGCGTGCAGAGGCAAGGCGCGGGAGAGGGGATCTATGTGTCCGAGGAGGGC
This sequence comes from Solirubrobacteraceae bacterium, assembly GCA_035938935.1. GTDB lineage: Bacteria > Actinomycetota > Thermoleophilia > Solirubrobacterales > Solirubrobacteraceae > Palsa-744. Next base: position 28,128 of record DASZGH010000110.1, on the reverse strand, counting down.
CATGTGCTCGAGGGCGTGTCCTCGAACGTGTTCGCGGTGAGCGATGGTCGCCTGCTGACGCCGCCCGCCGAGCACTGCCTGCCTGGCATCACGCGCGGGCGGCTGCTGGAGCTGGCCGCCGGGGCCGGGATCTCAACGCTGCAAGCACCGCTCGAGCTCGATGTGCTCATGGGCGCTGAGGAGGCGTTTGTGACCAACGCCGTGCAGGGCGTGCGCTCGCTGCGCGCGATCGACGGGGCAAAGCTCGGCAAGCCAAGCGCCGAGGGCGTGTTCGCGAGGCTGGCAGGCCTCTACGAGGCCGACCGGCGGGCCGGCGTGGCGGGCTCTGCCTGAGATGAGCACCCCAGAGGACGCCGGCGGGCGGCTGCTGGCGGTGAGCGATCTGCACGTCACCCACCCCGAGAATCGGGAGATCGTGAGCCGTCTGCGACCCGAGAGCGAAGCTGACTGGTTGATCGTGTGTGGCGACGTGAGCGAGACGCTCGCCGACGTCGAATGGGCGCTCGGCCTCCTCCGCGAGCGGTTTGCCCAGGTTCTGTGGACCCCGGGCAATCACGAGCTCTGGACACTGCCCGACGAGGAGCCCAAGCTGCGTGGCGAGCGGCGGTACCTGCGCCTTGTTGAGATGTGCCGGAGTCTCGGCGTGCTCACGCCCGAGGATCCCTATCCGGTGTGGCAGGGCGCTGGGGGCCCGCTCACGGTGGCGCCCCTGTTCGTGCTCTACGACTACTCGTTCGGCCGCAACATCGCCCCCACCATGCAAGAGGCTTTGGCGCTCGCGCACCGGGCGGGGGTGGTGTGTAGCGACGAGTTCCTGTTGCATCCAGATCCGTATGCGAGCCGCGCCGCATGGTGTCATGCCAGAGTGAGACAGACCGAAGCAAGGCTCGACCACTGCGACGCGGACGCACCGATTGTGATGGTCAATCATTTTCCCCTCCTCGACCAACCTACGCGAGTGCTCTTTCATCCGGAGTTTGCACAATGGTGTGGTACCAGCTTGACCGCGGATTGGCACTGCCGCTTCAAGACGGCGGCGGTCGTTTACGGTCACCTCCACATTCCGAGGACGACATGGCATGACGGTGTCAGATTCGAGGAGGTGTCACTCGGCTATCCACGCGAGTGGCAGCGTCGCCCTTCGCATGGAGGGTGTCTTCGCCGCATCATGCCAACGGAGTCCGCATGATCGAGGAGATCCTGCCGGAGCGCGTGATTGCGGTCGAGGCTCACAACGATTCAACGGACGTGGAGCTGTTCCCCGAGGAGGAGCGATCGCTCGGACGCGCGGTGCAAAAGCGACGAGCGGAGTTCACGACCGCGCGAGCGTGCGCCCGATCGGCGCTCACACAGCTCGGCTTCCCGGTCTCGCCGATTCCCACGGGTCCGCGCGGCGAGCCAGAATGGCCCGCCGGTGTCGTAGGCAGCATCACGCACTGTGACGGATATCGCGCCTGTGCTCTCGCTCGTCGGGCCGAGATCGTGACGATCGGGATCGATGCAGAGCCTAACGCGGCGTTGCCGGACGGCCTGCTCGAGGACATAGCGAGACCGGAGGAGATCCCACTGTTGCGCGGGCTCGGGCTCGAGCTGCCGGACGTACACTGGGATAGGCTGTTGTTCAGCGCAAAGGAGTCCGTTTACAAGGCATGGTTCCCGCTTGCCCGGCGATGGCTGGGGTTCGAAGACGCGATAGTCACGTTCGATCGGGAAGTGCAGACGTTCACAGCCCGTCTGACAGTCCCAGGACCGTCATTGGCGCGCGGCCCGCTCGACGGATTCTCTGGACGATGGACCGTTTATGACGGCGTGATCATGACGGCGATCGCCGTGGACGCCAACTGATGTCCTCTGGCATGCTTGCGCGTCGATGAGCCCCTCATTGGACTCCGAGGCGCAGGCACTGCTCGACGTGATGCGCGCCGCCGGTACAGCGCAGCCTTACACGCTCCCAGTCGAGGATGCTCGCGAGCAGATGCGTGGCGCTCTGATCGCAAAGGGGGAGCCGATCGCGGTGCGGCATGTCGAAGACGTCGCGCTGCCCACCCCTCACGGTCCGCTCGCGATGCGCCTATATCGCCCCGCCGGTGTCGCGCTCCCGATCGCCCTGTTCGTGCATGGCGGGGGCTGGACTTTGAACGACCTTGACACGCACGATCGCCTGTGCCGGCGCATCGCGCGTCGCTCGGGATGCCTGGTGGCCTCACTCGACTATCGCCGAGCACCCGAGCACAAGCATCCCGCAGCGCTGGAGGATGCGTTGTTCGCGTATCGCTGGCTGCGGGACAACGCAGGGAGGGTCGGCGGAGATGCTTCACGCATGGCGCTCCTCGGCGAAAGCTCGGGCGGGGCGACCGTCGCCTGTCTCGCCCTGCTGCTGCGTGACCTCGGCGCCGAGCAGCCTGTGTTGCAGATCCTCGCCTATCCGATCACCGACATGAGCGAGCACTGGCCATCGTATGAGGAGCACGGACACGGATACACACTGGACAGGGAGTTTGTGCGGTGGTCCTTGAAGAACTATCTACCGGCTGCTCACGATCCGACGGATCCGTACTTGATGCCGCTGGCGGCCGACGATCTCAGTGGGCTCGCGCCCGCGCTGATCGTGACGGCTGAGTTCGATCCCTTGCGCGATCAGGGCGTCGCATACGCGAAGAGGCTGTCGAGCGCAGGTGTGCCGGTTGAGCATCTGCACGCTGAGAGTCAGCCGCATGGCTTCCTCTTGCTGGATAGAGCAGTCGCCCAGGCGGGCACGCTGATCGACCGGCTGGCCGATGCGTTGGCCGCTCAGAGTCCCTGACAGGGACTCTCAGGGCTCTGAGGCCGCGGTGAGCTGAGGGCTGCCCGCACTCACCATGGGCGATGCGCTGGGGGCCTCTTCCAAACGGGCTGGCGTACGCCGGTATTGGCGCAGCTTCTGGTCGATGAAGTCGTTCGCTGGCTCCCGGCCCAAAAACGGCGTGAGCACGAGGTACGTGGCGTGAGGCGTCAAGCGAGGGAATTGCCGGATCTGGTGCCTGCGCGCTTGGTGGTATCCCATCTCAAAGATGGTGGCTGCGATCAAATCGAGCACTGAGCGGGCGGGAGGCGCAGTAGTGTGCAGATAACCCTCCTGCACGAAGATCGTGAAGGCGGCGTGACTGTCCTCGACTCGTTGTATCGCCGGGCTTCCGACGGCGTGTGCTTCGACGTAGCCGATGTGCGAGAGGACCGGATAGCAGGCGTTGAAATACGTGCCCGCGTGCAGGCCTTCCCACACGCGCTCCGCCCAGCTCGAACCGCTGAAGAAAGCGCTTGCGCAGACCGCCATCATCTGTTGGAAGGCGAGCTCGTGGATCGCGAGGAAGGCCTGCTGCTTGTCGTGGAAGTTGGCGTAGAAGACCCGTCGGTCCACGCCGGCGGTCGTTGTGATGTCCGCGATCGTCGCCGCGGAGTAGCCCTTGCGCGCGGCAACGTCGGCGGTCGCGTACAAGATGCGTTCACGTTGGTTGCGCGCGACCTCCGCGGATGAGAGGCTCGGGCGCCCGGGGGGCAGGGGCGGCGGTGCGCGCAACGTAAGCTCCGCAACATGCCCTGAGGGTGGCAGTGGGGGCCCCGGGTCGAGCGTTCGCCAGCGATGGCTCTCGGTTGGCTGGCGATAGCAGTCGAGCCAGTCTGCAACCTCATCGGCGAGTCCTCGAAAATCATGTTCGTTGCGCCGCAGTCGCGGGGCCAGCAGCCCCCAGATTCCGCCGATCAGCGCTCTGGTGGGGAGATCCGGGGTGGGTGCCTTTGGCGAGGCAGTGGCGCGGGTCCGATCGATCAACTGCTCGATGCGCTTGATCGTGCTGTCTCGTTGATCCAGCACTCGGGGTCCAGCCGCAAGCGTCTCGTTTACCAGGAACCTGGTCGCCTCCGGCTCGGCTTCGGCGCCAAGGATGAGCGCTCGTACGCCCGCCTGCACGGCGCGCTCGGGCGGCTCGGCTTGCAGGGCGTTGCTGACGCGAGCGAGCAGCTTTCCCGAGATCTCTCGGTGGACCGCTAGGAAGCAATCGTCCTTGTCGGCGAAGTACTCGTAGAACGTGGGTCGTGAGACCCCGGCATGGGCGATCACCTCGGCGACGTTGGCTCCCGCATAGCCCTTCCGCACGGCAGTGCTCAGCATTCCAATGAGCAGTCGTTCTCGCTGAGTGTGCTTACGCTCCTTACGAGATATAGACATAGTGTTTATGGTCTTCTTGACTCGGGTGGACGAGCCAGGGCCGTCATGACTGCCGCCGCACCCACTTTGAGCAGGGCAATTCTAATGGCTTGATGGACGGCGGGCGAAGCATATCGGAGGCGTGTCTTGACATGTGGACGATTCTTGCAGCTAATCCTACGTAACTGTTTATAGATCCGGGGCACGGGCGGAGCCTGGTTTGCCTCGCCAGCTCGCGACACAAGCGCGCGCGGACGAATGTTCTAGTTCTCGGAGGTCGCTCAGGGGCCGGGTTGACAAGGATCGTCGGATCGCTCTAATATCACGTCTGATGTTTTTGAATCGCTTTGGGGGCGTTGGGAGAGGCGCCTCCCGACAGCAATGGTGATCGTGGAGGGGGATCGTGGAGGGGAAGCGGGGCAAAGGAGATAGGCCCATCCTCGGGCACCGCCTGGCCAGGCGGGACTCATGAACCAGGTCGAGTGCGTTCGCGAGAGATCGCTCGAGCTGGCTTGCATGGTTGCCGCTGGCCGGCTGCGGTCGCGTCGGCAGGAGATCGAGGAGGCGATCTTCGCCCGCATCTCCGACGCGGCATTTGGCAGTGTCGGGGGTAGGGACGCCGAGTACGTCGCGGGACTCCGCGCCGCCGTCGCTGCGGCCGTCGAGTTCAGCCTCGTGCGCATCGAACAGCGAGAGGCGTCGACACCTCCGATGCCGGCAGCGGCGATCGAGCAAGCACGCCGTGCGGCGCGCCTCGGAGTGAGCCTGGACACGGTTCTGCGCCGTTACATAGCCGGTAACGCGCTGCTGGCGGACTTCATCATGGCGGAGGCCGACCGCAGCGGCTTCCCAGGCAACGAGGCCACCCTGCAAAATCATCTGCGAAGGATGCTGACCCCCCTGTTCGAACGCCTCATGGCCTTGATCGGGAAGGAATACAACGACGAAGTCGAGCGGGCGGGGCGCTCGCCCGAGCAGCGCCGGACCGAGCTCGTGTTGAAGTTGCTTGCCGGTGGGCAGCCTGAAGCGGCCGATCTGGCGAAGCTGGACTACGACCTGAACGCCTGGCACCTCGGCGTGATCGCCACAGGGGAGAGAGCCCTTGGGGCATTCCGGTGCGTCCAGACAGCTCTTGGACATGAACTGCTAGCCGTCTCGCGTGGCGAGCGCACGCTATGGGTTTGGTTCGGCGGTCGACGCAAGCCGACGATTGCCGACGTCAAGCGCTTGTCGATTGAGCGGCCGACGGGCGTGTCGCTTGTAACGGGTGAGCCACGAAGGGGGATCGAGGGGTGGCGCCTGACGCACCAGGAAGCCCAGGCGGGACTGTTGGTCGCGTTGCGCAAGCCACCGGGACTGACACGGAGCACAGATGTCCTACTCGAGGCAGCTGTGCTTCAAAGCAAGACGCTGGCTACTTCGTTGCTGGAGACCTTTCTGCTGCCGCTCGATGATTTGCGCAACCACGGCCAGACCGCGCGCGACACGTTGCGCGCGTACTTCGAGGCCAAGCGCAATATTTCCTCCACTGCCAATCGGCTGGGAGTGGTGCGCAACACGGTTGAAAGCCGCCTACGCGAGATCGAGGAAAGGCTCGGAAGACCTCTCCATACATGCTCGGCACAGCTCGAAGTTGCACTGCGGCTGGAGGCAATGGACGGTAGCGCCGACCGTGACAGGCCAGGGTCTCCCAGCACGTGGACGGGTGGCCGCGGCAGCAATCCACGTAACGACCTGATTGAGCAACCCGCGCAGTTTCTCGGTGCATCTTTGAGCACATTGGCCAGCCACAGCTGGACCGGGGGGTAGTAGATTTTCGAGTCATATACCTCATGATCTCTACTATGCGAGAGCAAGGTTCACTGTCTCGATGTCCACATCAGATCTGTCAGATGAAGTAGTCGGTGACAATCGGTCTCCTCTCGATGTCCTCGGTCATATCCGCCGACATCGTAAATGATGGAAAGGGGAGATCGGAGCGGTGCGGACGGGGCTGTCGCTGATCGCTTGGTGGAGCGCCACTTCGCGATGCAGGACGAATACACGGCAGAGATGTCTCGCGTCGATGTCACGACCCTGGACCCGATGCTTCGTTCTCTGCTTTTCACCGATGGCACAGTGACGCGTGTGTTGGAAGCGCAGACCCTGCGTCGGGCTGCCGTCGAGGTAGTCGAGCAATCGCACGCTTCTCCATCTCCACGAACCGCACGCCTTCTCGATGTGAGTAGTGGTTCAGAGTGTGTGCGCCGACGAATAACGATGAGGACTGTCGATTCGACGCCGTCGGTGTGGGCTGAGTCGCACATACTTCCAGAGAGACTGCCGACTGGGTTCGTCGGGCGCCTTGACGGTACGCCTCATGGCATTGGTGGCTCTATCGAGCAGACCAGGCTCGAGAGCCGCCGGGAGCTCCTGTGGTTTCGACTTGGCGCGCCACCGCGCTGGGCGAGCGAAGTACCGCCATCGACGAGCGCGCTTATCCGACTGTATCGGATAATCACGAACGAACGACCCGCATTGCTGATATGTGAGGCTTTTGCGGTCGAGCGACGGCTCGACGTATACCGCCCAGTGGGCTGGAGCGAGGCGCCTTCCGATGTCGCCAACGGATCTGCTCTGAGCGCTTCGGAATGATCGCTCTCGATCGTTGCAACGCCAGCCTGCTGGTCGACCGCAACGTGGAGGCGGGGCGGGGGACCAAGACCGCGTACGTTGCATCGGACGGGTCCCTGACCTACGAGCAGCTGCGTCTTCAGGTCAACCGCATGGGGCATCTGCTGCGGGAGCTCGGAGTACGACGCGAACAGCGGGTGCTCCTCGTGCTCGATGACACAACTGTCTTTCCGATCGCATTCCTTGGCGCGATGCGGATCGGAGCTGTGCCGGTGCCCGTGAGTGTGCTGGACACATCGGAGCGCTTCCGCCACTTTGCCGAGGACTCCTATGCCGAGATGGTCGTGTGCGACGCGGCCCGGGTGGAGATCCTGCAGAGCAGCCTTGCCGACCTGGATCTGCGATGCCTCGCGCGCGGCGCACATCAGCACGGCGTCGTCGAGCTCGACGACGCGCTTGCCGCTCAGGAGGAGGAGCTCACCGCGGTCGCCGCTCACCCCGACGACATGGCCTTCTGGCTGTACAGCTCGGGCTCGACCGGCAAGCCCAAGGGTGTGGTCCACGTGCACCGCAGCATCGAGGTGACCTGCGAGACATTCGCCCGGCAAGTGCTCGGCATCGGCGAGCAGGACCGTATCTTCTCGACGACAAAGCTCTATCACGCGTATGGCTTGGGGAACAGCCTTTCCTTCCCCCTTTACTTCGGCGCCACCGCGATCCTGCTGGATGGTCCGCCGCACGCCGAGCGCCTGTTGCGCACGCTGCGCGATCAGCGTCCAACCGTGTTCTTCTCCGTGCCGGCGCTGTACGGGCTGCTGGCCGAGGATCCCGATGCCGGCGATGCCCTGGACTCGGTAGGCCTGTGCATATCGGCCGCCGAGCCGTTGCCTGCACGGACCTTCGATCGCTGGCGCAAGCGTTTTGGCTTGGAGATAGTGGAGGGGATCGGCTCGACGGAGATGCTGCAGGCATACTGCTCGAACCGACCCGGTGAAGCGGTTCCCGGCACCGCCGGTCGTCCGGTGCCGGGCTATGAGCTTCGCCTCACAGACGAGACCGGAGCCGTGCTCGAGGCCGAAGGCCCGGCGGTCGGCGCTTTGGAGGTGCGAGGGGAATCTTGCGCCGCGTTCTACTGGCACGAGCACGAGCAGGCCCGGCGTCGCATGCGCGGCGAGTGGTACGCCACCGGGGACCGCTTTGAGCGACGTGGCGACGGGACATACGCATACGTTGGGCGTACCGATGACATGTTCAAGGTCTCCGGCCTATGGGTTGCGCCGATGGATATGGAGAGCGTCCTGCTGGAGCACCCGGCCGTGGCGGGCGTCGGCGTCGTCGGGGCAGTGATCGAGGACCGCATGCGAATCCTCGCGTTTGTGGAGTGCGCCGCGGGGGCAAGCGCTGGGGAGGGGCTGGCGGAGGAGCTGCGCGCGCTGTGCAGAGAGCGTCTGCGTGAGCACGAACACCCCCATCTCGTGCGGTTCATGGAGGCGCTGCCGCGTACGCTCACGGGCAAGCCCCAGCGCTTCAAGCTCCGCGAGCTTGTCGAGCGGGAGATCGCGCCGGCTCCCGATCGAGGGGCGTCGCGAGCTGCTGTGCACGATGATCCCCCGCAGGCGCTGCGAGAGGAAGGGCAAGACCACGCCATGCTCGAGCTCGTCCTAGCCGAAACGGTCGGGGTCTTGGGCGATGGATCGCCGGCGGCGATAGACCCGCGGCGTGACTTCAAGGGGCTTGGCCTCGACTCGGTTGGGGCCGTTGAGCTTCGCAACCGCCTGAGCCAGGCGACAGGGCTCGTGCTGCCCTCCACGCTCGCGTTCGACCATCCAACGCCGGCTGCCGTGGCAAGGCTGCTGCGCTCACGCATCGAGGGCGATGAGCAGGGCTCGCGCAGCTCACTGCGTGCACGTGCGCCCAGCGATGAGCCCATCGCGATCGTGGGCATGAGCTGTCGTTTCCCTGGTGGAGTCGCCTCCCCAGAGCAGTTGTGGGAGCTGATCGCCTCGGGCGCCGATGCGATTTCGGAGCTCCCGGCCGATCGTGGCTGGGACCTGGAGCGGCTGTATGACGCCGACCCCGATCACGTCGGGACGAGCTACGCTCGCAGGGGGGGCTTTCTCGATGACGCGGCGGGCTTCGACCCGGCCTTCTTCGGAATCGGCCCCCGTGAGGCGCTCGCGATGGACCCACAGCAGCGACTGCTGCTGGAAGCCTCCTGGGAGGCGCTCGAGCACGCGCGTATCAATCCGCAGTCGTTGCGCGCCAGCGGCACAGGCGTGTTCGCGGGTCTCATGCATCACGACTACGGGGAGCTGATCTCCAGGGCCGCGCCGACAGACCTGGAGGCATATGCCGGCGTGGGCAACGCCGGCAGCGTCGCCTCGGGCCGCATTGCCTACTCGCTCGGTCTGGAGGGCCCGGCGGTGACGCTGGACACGGCGTGCTCGTCCTCGCTGGTGGCGCTGCATCTGGCATGCGCCACGCTGCGAACCGGTGAGTGCGGGCTTGCCCTGGCGGGCGGCGTCACCGTGCTCTGCACTCCGCGCGTGTTCGTTGAATTCTCTCGGCAGCGGGCGCTGGCCCCGGATGGGAGATGCAAGTCCTACGCCGATGCGGCCGATGGCACGGCTTGGTCGGAGGGCGTCGGCGTGCTCGTCCTGGAGCGGCTCTCCGACGCTCGCCGTTTGGGTCATCGCGTGCTTGCGGTGGTACGTGGCAGCGCGGTCAACCAGGACGGCGCCAGCAATGGCCTGACAGCCCCCAACGGACTCTCCCAGCGGCGGGTCATCCAGCAGGCCTTGGCCACCGCCGGACTGGAGCCGCAGCAGATCGATGCGGTTGAGGGACATGGCACCGGCACGACGCTTGGCGATCCGATCGAGGTGCAGGCGCTGCTGGCGACATACGGACAGGCGCGCGACCCAGACCACCCCCTGTGGCTGGGGTCGATCAAGTCGAACATCGGCCACGCTCAAGCCGCCGCAGGCATCGCCGGGGTCATCAAGATGGTGATGGCGCTGGGCCACGAAGAGTTGCCCAGGACGCTGCACGTCGATCGACCCTCCGCTCAGGTGGACTGGAGCACCGGCTCGGTGTCGCTTCTCACGCGAGATGTTGCATGGCCTCGCAACGGCCGCGTGCGCCGTGCGGGCGTGTCCTCATTTGGGATCAGTGGAACGAATGCGCATCTGATTCTCGAAGAACCTCCGGCTGAGCCTCTGGCATCACCTCTCAGCGCTGCGACGGCGCCCAGCGCCTCCTCGGGTGCAGCGCCGTCGCTGGAGGTTGTTCCATGGGTGGTATCGGCTGGCAGTGAGCGCGCGCTGCAAGAGCAGGCGCAGAGGTTGCTGACTAGCCTCCAGAGCGGTCCCGAGGTTCGTGCGGTGGATGTCGGCATATCGCTTGCGCGACGCGCCGAGCTCGAGCATCGCTCAGTCCTTCTCGGTGCCGACAGGCAGGCTTTGACAGGAGAGCTCGGTGCCCTTGCCGAGGCCCGTGCCGCAGCGACCATCCGCCAGGGCGTCGCAAGCACGGGCACGGCCCCGCTTGCGCTCCTGTTCACGGGGCAGGGCGCCCAGCACGGCGGGATGGGCTCTGAGCTGTATGACGCTTTTCCGGTGTTCAGAAAGGCGCTCGACGAAGTGTGTGAGCCGCTGGATGCGCACCTCGGATGTTCGCTGCGCGAGTTGATGTTCGCCGCGGAGGGCTCTGCTCTGTCTGAGCGTTTGGATCAGACGGCGTTCACCCAGGCCGGCCTGTTTGCGCTCGAGGTGGCGCTGTTTCGGCTCGTGGACAGATGGGGTATGAGGCCCAGCTTCCTGATTGGTCACTCGATCGGAGAGGTCGTGGCCGCGTTTCTGGCGGGCGTGTTCTCGCTCGAGGATGCTTGCAGGCTCGTGGCGGAACGCGGCCGGCTGATGGGAGCGCTGCCGTCGGGGGGCGCGATGGTGGCGGTGCAGGCATCCGAGCAGGAGCTTGCCCAGACGCTCGAGGATCTTCAGGACAGAGTTTCGTTGGCCGCCGTCAACGCTCCCGGCTCGGTGGTCATCTCAGGCGATGAGGATGTGGTGCTGGGAGTGGCGGGCCAATGGGAGCGACGAGGGCGCAAGACCAGGCGCCTGCGCGTGTCACACGCCTTTCACTCGCCGCACATGGACGGGATGCTCGAGGAGTTCCGGCACGTTGCGGAAGGTCTGTCGTACAGCGAGCCATCGATTCCAGTCATATCGAACCTCACTGGTGAAGCGCTTTCACATGAACTGTGTGAGCCGGCGTACTGGGTGCGCCATGTGCGCGAGCCGGTGCGGTTTGCCGACGGTGTGCGCTGGCTTCGCGGTCGAGGTGCGCGCGTGTTCCTCGAGCTTGGACCCGATGGAGTACTCGGTGGCATGGTCGGTGAATCGCTGGCGCAAGAGTTGGGCGACGGGCAAGCCGTCGCGGCTGCAACGGTCGTGGCGGCAATGCGCAATGGCCGCCCAGAGGTCCGTGCGTTGCAGGGGGCGCTGGCAGAGGCATGGGTGCAGGGCGCGCGCGTCGACTGGGTTGCGCAGTTCGACGGGGTTGACGCACGGGACATCGACCTGCCGACTTATGCGTTTCAGCGTGAGCGCTACTGGCTGGAGGCGGGGCAGGCGGGCGCCGGTGATGTCTCGGCACTGGGGCAGCGTCCGGCGGCTCACCCCCTGCTCGGTGCAGCGGTGGCTGTTGCCGGCGAGGATGAATGGTTGTTCACAGGGCGATTGTCCGCGTCAGACGATTCATGGCTTTCCGATCATGTCGTGTTTGGCAGAGTGGTGCTGCCGGCAGCCGCGCTTCTCGAGCTGGCCCTGCATGTAGGAGACCAGCTTGATTGTGGTTTTGTGCGGGAGTTGACGTTGCAGGCACCCTTGGTGGTCAAGGATCCGGATGCCGTGCAGCTCCAGGTGAAGGTCGGCGAGGTCGATGAGTCGGGTTCGCGTTCTTTGAGTTTCTACGCGCGTGTCGAGCCTGCATCCGAGGTTGGCGTGGCGGATGAGAATGAGTGGGTTTGTCACGCTGTCGGCTCGCTCGCATCTCGCGTGCGCGGCGTTGCCGCGCACGCGTCGTCATGGTCTCGGGAGGGCGTGTGGCCGCCGGTGGATGCTCAGCCTCTTGATGTTGACGAGCTCTATGGCAGGCTGGCCGAGAGTGGGTTGGAGTACGGTCCGCTCTTTCAGGGCCTCACTCACGTCTGGCGAAGGGACGGTGAAATCTTCGCCGAGGTAGCGGTGAAGGAGGATAGGCTAGGAAGCGCAGCGTCGTTCGGCGTGCACCCCGCTCTGCTGGATGCTGCCCTGCACGCGGTCCCCGCGGACTGGTTTGACCCCGAGGTCGAAGGCGAATACAAGACTTGGTTGCCGTTCTCGTGGAGTGATGCGGTGCTGTACAGAACAACTGCCGCACGACTGCGTGTGCGCCTGACGTCCCCCGGACCGAACGCCGTGTCGGTGGACGCCGTCGATGAGCATGGTGAGCCGGTCGTGTCAGTGGGGTCGCTGGTACTGCGAGCCGCATCCGAGGGCGAGCTTGGTGGCGCGCTTGCCGATCGTGCCGAGTCGCTCTTTCATATGGACTGGCTGGCGATGTCTGCCAAGGCCAATCCCGCTCAGAGCCAAGCGCTCGAATGCGTGCTGATCGGTGATCGCAAGCCCGAGCGGCTGTTGGGCACAGATGCTACGGAGCTGGTGTTCGGGGATCTGCGGTCACTGGGAGAGAGCCTCGAAGAGGGTCGCGTCGAGTGTCCGGATGTGGTGCTCCTCGACTGCTCGTCGGGTTCTGACCACGGCCAGTCGAACGGGGTTGGGGCGCAGGCCGACAATCGCGCTCAGGGCGGGAGCCAGACGCCGGATCGAGTACGTGCGACTTGCACGAGCGTGCTGGGTCTGACCCAGGAACTGCTCGCCGATAAACGGCTGTCGGACTCGCGGCTGGTGATTGTGACGTGCGGCGCAGTGTCGGTGGAGCCGGCAGAGGACGTTTCCGACCTCGCCGGTGGCGCGGTGTGGGGTCTGGTGCGCTCAGTTCAATCCGAGCGCCCTGGGCGGATCCTGCTCGTCGATGTCGACGGGAGCGAGTCCTCGCAAGGCGCGCTGAGAGGCTTGCTCGGCAACGCATTGGAAGTTGACGAGCCACAGCTGGCCGTTCGTCGAGGAACCGCGTTCGTGCCAAGAATCGCGCGCGCGGCATCAAGCGATGCGTTGACGCTTCCCCAGGGGTCCGAGCCGTGGCGTTTGGATTCTGGAGAAGCACGCACTCTTGACAGCTTGAGATTGGTCGCGTGTCCGGCGGTGAACATGCCTCTGGGGCCAGGCCAGGTTCGCATCTCGGTGAGGGTCGCGGGCTTGAATTTCCGCGATGTGATGATCGCTCTGGGCGTGTACCCAGGCGAGGCCGCAATCGGCGGTGAGGGAGCTGGGGTCATCTTGGCGGTGGCGCCAGATGTGACCGACCTGGAGCCTGGAGATCGAGTGATGGGTCTGCTACCCGGGATCCTCGGGCCCGTTGTCGTGGCCGAGCGCTCGCACCTCGTGCGCATGCCGGAGAAATGGTCGTTCGCCCAGGCAGCGACCACTCCGATCGCATTTCTGACCGCCTACTACGGACTGGTCGATCTCGCCGGCCTCACGCCTGGCGAGCGGGTGCTGGTGCACTCCGCGGCAGGCGGTGTGGGTATGGCGGCTGTGCAGCTTGCAAGGCATCTTGGGGGCGAGGTGCTGGCAACAGCCAGTCCGGAGAAGTGGGAGACGCTCGCAGGGATGGGCTTGGAGCGATCACATGTGGCCTCCTCGCGTGACCTGAGCTTCAGGCGACAGTTCCTCCAGACCACGGCAGAGCAGGGCGTGGACGTCGTGCTCAATTCACTGGCGCACGACTTTGTGGATGCCTCGCTGGACCTGTTGTCACGCGACGGTCGGTTCATCGAGATGGGAAAGACGGACATTCGCGATGGACGGCAGGTAGCCGATGCGCGGCCAGGGGTCGCCTACAAGGCGTTCGATCTGATGGATGCTGGGCCGGACCGCATCCAGGAGATGCTGCTCGAGGTGCTGAGCATGTTCGCTCGTGGTGCCCTGCGGCCCTTGCCGGTACGGGCATGCGATGTGCGGCACGCGCCCCGAGCCCTGCGGATCATGAGCCAGGCTCGCCATGTCGGCAAGGTCGCCTTGACGATGCCCGAGCCCCTTTTTGACGGTCAGGGGACCGTTCTCATAACGGGCGGCACGGGCGGCCTCGGTGCGGAGTTGGCCAGGCACATGGTCAGCCAGCATCGAGCGTCCAGCCTGATGTTGGTGTCGCGTGGTGGGGCTCAGGCCGGCGGCGTGGACGAGTTGGTTGACGAGCTGTCACGTGCGGGCGCGCAGGTGCTGACGGTTGCATGCGATGTGTCCGACCGCGGGCAGGTTCAGGAGCTGATCGCGTCGGTGCCGCCGGAGCAACCGCTGCGCGGGGTGATTCACGCGGCCGGCGTTCTCGACGACGGCATTTTCGAGAAGCTGACACCCGCGCGCATGGATCGTGTGCTTGCACCGAAGGTGGATGGCGCGTGGCATCTACACGAAGCCACCAGAGATCTCGACCTCTCGATGTTCGCGCTCTTCTCATCGGTCTCGAGCGTGGTCGGCGCGCCAGGTCAGGGTAACTACGCGGCGGCCAACGCCTTCCTGGATGCATTGGCGTCGCGTCGCTGTGCGGAAGGCAGACCCACCACCTCGATGGCGTGGGGGCCGTGGCAAAAGGCAACCGGCATGACGAGCCGGCTCGAGCTGGTTGACCTAGCTCGCATAGCGGACACGGGGATGGTTGCTCTATCCACAGAGAAAGGTCTCGAGTTGTTTGACGCGGCACACGCTGGAGCTCGGGCGCTTGCCGTTCCGGTCGACTTGGACCGTCGCACCCTCAGGAGGCTGGCAAGGGATGGGGAGGTGTCGGCGATCATGCGCGGTTTGAGTCAGGCGCCGATGCGCCAGGCGGTTGACGAGTCCCACTCTCTGGCGCAGCGGTTGCTCCAGACGCCTGAGAGCGAGCGTGAGTACCTCGTACTGGATCTCGTGCGCACACACGCTGCCATGGTGCTCGGGCACTCTTCCTCAGAGCACGTGCCGCCCCAACGTCCGTTCAAGGCCCTCGGCTTGGACTCGCTGGCGTCGGTCGAGCTGCGAAATCGGCTCGGCAGGGCGACCGGGTTGCGTCTGCCCGCGACGTTGATATTCGATCAGCCGACGCCTGCGGAGCTCGCGAAGCACATCGAGAGCGTTGTGACGGGGCGGACCACGCCCGAGGTCATCGAGGATGTCGCGGACGAGGACGATCTCGACGCGGCCACCGACGAGGAGCTGTTCGAGCTGATCGACGCGGAGATCGAGGTGTCCTAGCCATGCCATTCATCCGCCAAGGATCAAGATGACGACAGGCGACGAGAAGCTTCGCCAATACCTCAAGCGCGCGACCGCCGATCTGCGTAAGACCCGTCGACGTTTGCGAGAGGTCGAAGCGCACGAGCACGAGGCGATCGCGATAGTGGGCATGGCCTGCCGGTATCCAGGAGGTGCCGACTCGCCGCGGGCGCTGTGGTCGCTCGTCGAGGCGGGCGTCGATGCGATCGGAGAGTTCCCCACCGACAGGGGCTGGGACCTTGCGCGGCTGCTGGGCTCCGGCGGGAGGGACGAGGGCACAAGCAGCGTCGGCGAAGGCGGCTTCCTCTACGACGCCCCCCTGTTCGATGCTGCGTTCTTCGAGATCTCGCCGCGCGAGGCGTTGGCGATGGACCCACAGCAGCGTCTGCTGCTGGAAGTCTCCTGGGAGGCTCTGGAGTCAGCCGGCATCGACCCTCGCTCGCTGCGCGGCAGCCGCACCGGCGTGTTCGCCGGGCTCTCCGCCTCTCGCTATGGGATCGGCGCCCACGAGCGGGCCCATGATGTGGAGGGGCACAGGCTGACCGGCGAAGCGGCAAGCGTCGCCTCGGGTCGCGTCGCCTACGCGCTGGGCCTGGAGGGCCCGGCGATCTCGGTGGACACGGCTTGCTCGGCGTCGCTGGTCGCGCTTCACCTGGCCTGCCGGTCGCTGCGAAGCGGCGAGTGCTCGCTCGCGCTCGCCGGCGGGGCGACGGTGATGGCCGATCCGATGATCTTCGTGGAGTTCACGCGCCAGCAGGGCCTCGCCGCCGACGCGCGCTGCAAGTCCTTCGCCGACGGCGCCGACGGCACCTCATGGGGAGAGGGCGCCGGGACACTGCTGCTGGAGCGGCTCTCCGACGCCCACAGACACGGACGCCGCGTCCTGGCGCTGGTGCGCGGGAGCGCCACCAACCAGGACGGAGCCAGCAACGGCCTGACCGCGCCGCGCGGATCGGCACAGGAAAGGGTGATTCGCGAGGCCCTCGCGGACGCGGGGCTCGACCCCGAGGACGTCGACGCGGTCGAGGGCCACGGCACGGGAACCTCGCTCGGCGACCCGATCGAGGCCCAGGCGCTGCTCGCGACCTACGGCCAGGGGCGCCCGACGGACCGCCCGCTGTGGCTGGGATCGGTCAAGTCCAACATCGGCCACACCCAGGCCGCGGCGGGCGTCGCCAGCGTGATCAAGATGGCGATGGCACTCCAACACGGCCTGCTGCCCAAGAGCCTGCACGTCGACCGGCCCTCCCAGCAGGTGGACTGGTCGGCAGGCTCGGTGTCGCTGCTCGCCGAGTCCCAGCTCTGGGAGAGGCAGAGGGGGCCGCGGCGTGCGGGCATCTCCTCCTTCGGGATCAGCGGCACCAACGCCCACGTCGTCTTGGAGGAGCCCCCGCCGCCGGACGAAAGCGAGAGCCCACACGTCCGTGACGACGAGCGAGGACCGACGACGATGGGCGAGGCTCCGCAGGCGAGCGGCGAAGGGGCTGTCCCCGCATCGTTTGGCGGCGACGGAGCGGTGCCCTGGGTGCTCTCGGCTCGTGGAGGCCGGGCCTTGTGTGAGCAGGGCGACCGGCTTGGGGCGTTCCTTCAGGAGCGAGCTTCGCTCCCTGTTCTCGACATCGCTGCGTCGCTCGCATCGCGCGCCGCGTTCGAGGACCGAGCCGTCGTGCTCGGCGAGCGGCCGGCCGAGCTGGTGGAGGGTTTGCGGGCATTGGCCCGGGGCGAGACGCCCGCGGGCGTGGTCGGGGGCGTCGTAAGGCGCGAGCGTCGGATCGCCTTCCTGTTCACTGGACAGGGAGCTCAGCGAGTGGGTATGGGCAGAGAGCTCTACCGAGCGCTTCCGGTGTTCGGTGAGGCGTTCGACTGCGTGTGCTCCCACATGGACCCACACCTCGAGCGCCCGTTGCGCGATGTCGTGTTCGGCGATGGAGAGGCCGCTGCCGGTGGTACCCACGCCAACGGTGCTGACCAGGGGGCGGCCGAGGGGCCGCTGCTCGACCGGACCGCGTTCACGCAGGCCGGCCTGTTCGCGTTTGAGGTGGCTCTGTTCAGGCAGCTCGAGGCCTGGGGCGTCAAACCCGACTTCGTGACCGGCCACTCGATCGGTGAGGTCGTCGCCGCTCATGTCGCCGGGGTTTTTTCGCTCGAGGATGCGTGTACATTGGTCGCCGCCCGGGGCGGCTTGATGGAAGCGCTGCCGGCGGGCGGCGCGATGATCGCGATCGCGGCGCCCGAGGCAGAGGTCGTGGGCGCTCTGGAGGGCTTGCGCGATCGAGTCTCGATCGCCGCGGTCAACGGGCCGGCGTCGGTAGTGATCTCAGGCGACGCGAACCTCGTCGAAGAGGTCGCCTCGGGCTTCGCCGCGCGGGGCCGAAAGACCAAACGCCTGCGTGTGTCCCACGCCTTCCACTCCCCGCGCATGGAGGAGATGCTCGAGGACTTCTTGAGCGCGATCCAAGGACTGACGTTCGAGCAGCCCACGATCCCGGTCGTCTCCAACCTGACTGGCGCGGCGGCGTCCGCTCAGGAAGTCTGTTCACCTGCGTATTGGGTGCGTCACGTGCGCGACCCGGTGCGCTTTGCCGATGCGATTCGCTGGCTGGACGGGCAGGGGGTGTCCAGCTTCCTGGAGCTGGGTCCGGACGGGGTGCTCAGCGCGATGTGCCAGGAGTGCCTGGAGCACGACGAGGGCGCAGGGCCGTTCGGTGAGGCATCGACGACGCCGGCTGAGCGCCCAGATGAGGACAGTGGCCCGGGTGCGCAGCGACAGGCGGAGATGATCGTCGCCGTGCCGGTGGCCCGTCGCGACCAGCCGGAGCTGAGGTCGCTGTGGGATGCGCTGGCGCGCGTATGGACGGTCGGCCTGGAGGTCGATTGGGCGAGCATCCTGCGGTCGGCGGGCGGCGAACCGGTTGAGCTTCCAACATACGCCTTCCAGCGTGAGCGCTACTGGCTGGCATCCGCGCCCGGCGCTGGCGACCTGGAGTCCGTTGGACAGAGCTCCGTCGTCCATGGCCTACTCGGCGCCGCGCTTCAGATAGCCGACGGGCAGGGCTGGCTGTTCACTGGGCGGCTGTCGGTTCAGACGCAACCGTGGCTGGCGGATCATGTCGTGGCTGGGGTGACTCTGCTCCCCGGAAGCGCTTTGCTCGAGCTGGCGCTGCACACGGGCAGAAGTGTCGGCTGTGGCTCGGTGCGGGAGCTCACGCTTCACGCGCCACTTACCCTGCCTGAACGAGGCAACGTCCTCGTGCAGGTCCGACTCGGCGAGCCGGATGACACGGGTGCCCACCTGCTTGCGATCCACTCGCGGCTGGACGGGGGGCTCGAGGATGAACAGCGGTGGACGCTCAATGCGAGCGGCGCCGTGGGACCTGAAAACGACTCCGAGCACTCAGGCGAGTCGACCGGTTTCGCGGACGATTCGGTGTGGCCTTTGGCGCAGGCAGATCTCGGCCGCGGGCAGGCGTGGCCACCGGCAGACGCCGATGAGGTCGACGTCGAGGAGCTGTATGAGCTGCTTGACGAGGGGGGGCTGGACTACGGCCCCGCGTTCAGGGGCCTGCGCTCAGCGTGGCGGCGCGGTTCCGAGGTGTTCGCCGAGGTGTCCCTCCCGTCCGAGCAGGCGACCCGCGGCGACGATTTCGCCCTGCACCCGGCACTGCTCGACGCGGCGCTGCATTCACTGGCCGCCGCGGGCTCTCCCGCTGATCGCTCGACGAAGGGTGCCTCCCAGCGTGGCGATCGTCCACATGTGCCGTTCGCGTTCTCGGGCGTGACGCTCCACGCGCCCGGTGCGCACCAGCTGCGAGTGCGTCTTGCGCCAGCCGGCACAGACTCTGTGTCACTCGCGATCGGCGATCTCGATGGCCGCCCGGTGGCGTCCGTACGCTCGCTTGTGTTGCGGGCGCTCGCCGAGCGTCCCGACGCCGAGCTAGATCGCTGGATGCTGGGAGTCAGGTGGCTTGCGCCCGAGGATGCCGTTGTTGCGATGCCCGCACGGATCGGTGCGCTCACCGGTGCCGGATGTCCATGCCCGGCCGATGTCGTGGCGGCGGCTGGAAAGGACGTCGATGCGCACGAGGACCTCGACGCGCTTGTGCGGTCGATCGAGACTGGCGGCGCCGTGCCCGAGCTCGTGCTGGCTTCGTGTCTGCCAGACGGCGGCGGGCAGTTGCCCCAGGCCGTTCGGGGTCGAGCCGAACGGATGCTCGCGCTTTTGCAGGCATGGCTGGTCGATGAGCGCCTGGCCGGTAGGCGCCTCGCGCTGATTACCCGCGGCGCGGTCGCATGTCGTTCCGGGGACGAGCTGTCGGACCTGGCCGCGGTTGCGGCTGTGGGCTTGGTCCGCACCGCCCAGTCCGAGCATCCCGGCCGTTTCATGCTGATCGATCTGGACAGCGCTCCCGCCTCGCTGGAGGCTCTGCCAACTGCGTTGAGCTCAGGGGAGCCCCAACTCGCAATCCGCGGTGGCGAGGTGCTCGCGCCCCGGCTTGCCCGAACGCGCGATATATCCCATCGTGACCGCGCCCAGGCTCGCGCTACGGTCCCTTCCACTCAGGCGGACGATTACGCGGCCTCGCCTGAGCACGAAGGCTCACAGCACGAGGGCTCACCGTTTGCCGGCGAGGGCACCGTGCTGATCACCGGCGGTACCGGCGGCGTGGGCGGGCTGCTGGCACGGCATCTCGTCGCGGCGCACGGCGTGCGCAGCCTTACGCTCGTAGGACGTCGCGGACGCGAGGCGTCCGGGGCAGCCCAGTTGGAGCGCGACCTGGAGTCGCTTGGCGCGAAAGTGAAGATCGCTGCCTGTGACGTGGCCAACCGGGAACAGCTGGCCACTCTGTTGGAGTCGCTGACGGCCGCAGGCCGGGTACGGGCGGTCGTGCACGCCGCGGGGCTGCTGGACGACGGCGTGATCGAGTCGCTCACGCCCGAGCGTTTGGGGCGCGTGCTGGCTCCCAAGGTGGACGGCGCCTGGTACCTGCACGAACTGACCGAGCATCTCGATCTGTCTGCGTTCGTGCTGTTCTCCTCCGCGGCGGGTGTGCTGGGCAACGCAGGCCAAGGCAACTACGGGGCCGCGAACACGTTCCTCGACGCGCTCGCCGAGCACCGTCGGGCTCGGGGGCTGCCGGGCGTCTCGCTCGCCTGGGGCCCGTGGGCGCAGGCCAACGGCATGGTGGGCGAGCTCGATCACGCCGCCCTCGCTCGCATAGCGCGCTCGGGGATGAGCCCGCTGTCCGAAGCTGAGGCGCTCGGCTTGTTCGACCTTGCATCCAACGCCACCGACGATGCGGTCACGGTGCTCGCCCGCCTCGATCCCGCCGCGCTGCGCGAACAGGCGCGTGCGGGAACGCTGCCGACTCTCCTCCGCGGTCTCCTACGCACGGCTTCGGTGGCGCAAAGCACGCCTCTCGGCACCTCGCTGGCGGCACGCGTGAGGAATGCCTCAGCGCAGGAGCGCCCCGGGCTCGCGCTCGAGCTCGTGTGCAACGAGGTTGCGGCCGTCCTGGGTCACGCGTCGGCGCGCACGGTGGACCCCGAGCGGCCCTTCAAGGAGCTCGGCTTCGACTCGCTGACGGCCGTTGAGTTGCGCAACCGGCTGGGCGGCGTTACCGGCATGGGCCTGCCGGCGACGCTGATCTTCGACCATCCCACACCCGCTGCGCTGGCCGGCCACATGTTGGAGAAGCTGGTCGGCCGAAGAGCGGTCGCCGCGCTGCCAGCGCGACCGGCGATGGTGGAGGAGCCAGTGGCGATCGTGGGGATGGCCTGCCGTTACCCGGGCGGCGTGGCCTGCCCGGCGGACCTCTGGCGGCTGGTGTCCGGAGGCCAGGACGCGATCTCGGGCTTTCCCGTCGATCGCGGCTGGGATCTGGAGCGCCTGTTCGACGATGACCCAGAGAGCGTGGGCACCAGCTATGTGCGCGAAGCCGGCTTTCTGCATGAGGCCGGTGAGTTCGACGCCCACTTCTTCGGAATCGGCCCACGCGAGGCGCGGGCGATGGACCCTCAGCAGCGTCTGCTGCTGGAACTGTCCTGGGAGGCGCTCGAAGACGCCGGCATCGACCCCACCTCGCTGAAGGGCAGCCGCGCGGGCGTGTTCGCGGGCGTGATGTACCACGACTATGGCGCCGGCCAGGATCTGGCCGCGGATGACGGCTACCTGAGCCTTAGCGGCGCCGGCAGCGTGGTGTCGGGGCGGGTGGCCTACACCTTCGGGTTGGAGGGGCCCGCCGTGACGGTGGACACCGCCTGCTCGTCCTCGCTTGTGGCGATGCACCTGGCGTGCCAGTCGTTGCGCTCCGGCGAGTCTTCACTGGCGCTCGCCGGAGGGGTCACGGTGATGGGCACCCCCCAGGTGTTCGTGGGCTTCAGCCGTCAGCGCGGCCTGGCGCCCGACGGGCGCTGCAAGTCCTTCGCGCAGGCCGCCGACGGAGTCAGCTGGAGCGAGGGTGTGGGCATCCTCGTGTTGGAGCCTCTCTCGGAGGCGCTGCGCCGGGGGCGTCGCGTGTGGGGCCTCGTCCGCGGCAGCGCCGTCAATCAGGACGGCGCCAGCAACGGCTTGACCGCGCCCAACGGTCCATCTCAGCGGCGGGTGATCTTGGAGGCGTTGGCCAACGCGGGCGTATCTCCCCAGGAGGTCGATGCGGTAGAGGGTCACGGCACCGGCACTACGCTGGGCGACCCGATCGAGGCGCAGGCGCTGCTCGAGACATATGGCGCGCAACGGCCGGCCGACCGGCCGTTGCGGTTGGGATCGTTGAAGTCCAATATCGGTCACGCCCAGGCGGCCGCGGGTGTGGGGGGCGTGATCAAGATGGCGATGGCGCTACGCCATGGCGTGCTGCCCAAGACGTTGCACGTCGATGAGCCCTCCCGGGAGGTCGACTGGTCGGCGGGCGCGGTCTCGCTGTTGAGCGAGGCCCAGCTGTGGTCGCGCAACGGGCATCCCCGTCGCGCCGGCGTCTCCTCGTTTGGGATCAGCGGCACCAACGCCCACGTGATCCTGGAGGAAGCGCCGCCATCCACCGCCGTGGCGGTTCCCGCGGTTGGGGAGCCTCCCGCCACGATCGCTTCGGGCCACGCTGTCCCGTGGGTGCTGTCCAGCAAGAGCGAGGAGGCGCTGTCTGCACAAGCCGGTCGCTTGCTGGAGCTCGTGCAAGGGTCGCCTGAGCTGAGTCTGGCCGACGTGGGTCGCTCGCTGGCCGCCCGCGCTGGGTTTGAGCACCGCGCGGTGGTGGTGGGCGGCAGCCGCGAGCGGCTGTTGAGCGCGCTTGGTGCGCTCGCTCGCGGCGACTCGGCCACGGGCCTGGTGCGAGGTCTCGCCGGTAGAACAGGCGGGCAACGTGGCCAAGGTCTTGCGTTCGTTTTCCCAGGCCAGGGCGCCCAGTGGGATGGCATGGCGTCGGACCTGCTCGAGTGTTCGCCGCTGTTCGCGTCGCGGATAAGGGCATGCGCGCAGGCGCTGGC
The DNA here is from genome assembly GCA_035938935.1 of Solirubrobacteraceae bacterium. Lineage (GTDB taxonomy): Bacteria > Actinomycetota > Thermoleophilia > Solirubrobacterales > Solirubrobacteraceae > Palsa-744. The sequence continues at coordinate 5,445 of DASZGH010000110.1, read as the reverse complement.
GCCTCACGTGGACTGGTCGCTCGAGGATGTCCTGCGCAAAGCGGATGGCGCACCGGATTTGGATCGAGTGGACGTGGTGCAGCCGGCGCTGTTTGCGGTGATGGTCTCGCTGGCGGGCCTGTGGCAGGCCTATGGGGTGGCGCCCAGCGTGGTGATCGGCCACTCCCAGGGGGAGATCGCCGCTGCCCACATAGCGGGTGCACTGTCGTTGGAGGAAGCCGCCAGGATCTCAGCGCTGCGTGGCCTCGCGCTGGTCCCGCTAGCCGGAAAGGGGGGGATGGTTTCGGTGGAGCTCGGAGCCGAGCGGCTTGCCTCTCTGGTGAAGCGCTGGGACGGGATGATCTCGATCGCAGCGGTCAATGGACCGTCCACGGTGGTGGTATCGGGCGAGGCCCAGGCGCTGGATGAGCTCTTGCGGGAGTGCGCGAACGAGAGCGTGCGAGCGCGCAAGATCCCGGTGAGCTATGCGGCGCACTCCGCCCAGGTCGATGCGATCGGAGAGGCACTGCTGCGTGACTGCGAGACGCTTGCCCCTCGCCCCGGCGAGCTGTCGATGTGCTCCACGGTGACGGGCGCGGCCGTGGACACGTCCGAGCTCGATGGGCGCTACTGGTATCGCAATCTGCGAGAGACGGTCCTGTTCGAGCAGGCCACCAGAGTCATCCTCCAGGAGGGGTGCCGAGCGTTCGTGGAGATCAGCCCGCATCCAGTCCTGGCCGCGGCGATAGATCAGACCGCCGCACAGGTGATCGAAGACTCCACTGACGTCCTGATCACCGGTTCTCTGCGTCGCGACCAGGTTGGCTCCGAAAGCTTCCTGGCCTCGTTGGCTCATGCGTGGGCCCATGGAGTAGAGGTGGATTGGAGCCAGGCGTTCGCGGGGTCGGACGCTGGACATGTGGAGCTTCCCACCTACGCTTTTCAGCGACGCCGCTACTGGCTTGCGGCCCAGGGCGGCGCTCGCGCAGTGGCCTTCGCCGGACTGGCCGAGACCGGGCACCCCTTGCTGGCTGGCGTCGTCGAGTTGGCCGGCAGCGACGGTGTTGTGCTCACGGGTCGGCTATCGCTCGCCACGCACGGTTGGCTGTCCGACCACGCAGCCATGGGTGTCGTGTTGCTGCCGGGTGCGGCTTTGGTCGAGCTGGCGCTGCACGCCGGTGCGCGAGTTGGCGCAGAGCTGCTCGCGGAGCTGACGCTGCATGAGCCCTTGACCCTTGACGAGCAGGGGAGTAGGCAGCTGCAAGTGTCCCTTGGAGAGCCCGACGAAGAGGGCCGGCGAGCGGTGCACATCCACTCTCGTCCAGAGAGCCCGCATGAAGGAGTGGGCGAGCATCCATGGACATGCCACGCAAGTGGGACGTTGGTCAGAGCCCAAGGCCTCCTGCCGTCTAACCTCCAACAGCGCTCTTGGGACTCGTTGGCGGGTGCCTGGCCCCCCGCGGATGCCGAGCCAATCGAGCTCGATGGGCTCTATGAGCAGCTCGCTGCGCGTGGATTGGACTACGGTCCGGGCTTTCAGGGATTGCAGGCAGCCTGGCGACGAGGAGACGAGCTTTTCGGCGAAGTCCAGGTGCCGGAGGAGCCTGCTGCCCTGGCCGCCTCGTTCGCGATCCACCCGGTGTTGCTCGATGCGGCGCTGCACGTAGCGGCGGCTGGCCCGGTCGCAGAGGAGCGTCAAGGGTCAGAGCACGAGAGTGACGCACAGCACGAGAGTGACGCGCCGGCCACGGTGCCGCTCCCCTTCTGCTTCACCGGCGTGGGCATCGGCCAGACGAGCATTCGATCTGCGGCGCGAGTGGCCCTTCGCACTGACCGGCAAGGCGGAGTGTCGCTTGCAATGGCCGACGACGCGGGCGAGCCTGTCGCATGGATCGACTCGCTGGCGATGCGCGAGGTTGGCGCCGAGCAGCTCTCACCCGCGCGCGAGGCTCGTCACGATTGTTTGTATGAGTTGCGGTGGAGTGCGATAACGCTTCACGGCAGCTCACACGCCACCGGTCGGCTTGCTCTGCTGGGCGAGCAGGGCGCCAGCATGCATCGGCGGTTGATCGACGCCGCCGATGGCGGCGTCGATCTGTACCCCGACATAGATTGCCTTGCCGGCGCCGTCGATGACGGCGCGCCGGTCCCAGGGGTGGTGCTCGCAGACTGCGCCTGTGATCCGCACGATGGGGAGCTGCCGGGTGCGGCGCACGCGCTGGCGGCGCGGACGCTTGCGATCGTACAAGCGTGGCTGGCCGATGAGCGGTTGGCGGGCTCGCGATTGGCATTGATCACGCACGGCGCGGTGGCGGTAGGCGATGGCGAGGACGTCGTGGATCTTGCCGGCGCTTCGCTGTGGGGACTGGTGCGCTCGGCGCAGGCTGAGCATCCTGGGCGCCTGCTGCTGGTCGACATCGATGAGCACCGGGCCTCGGTGCGCGCGTTGACCGCGGCGTTTGGCGCCGGCGAGTCCGAGCTGGGCCTCCGCGAGGGTGCGATCTTGGTCTCGCGGATAGCAAACTCGGGCGTTGGTGATGGGCATTCCGGCGATGCCGGTGAGTTGGGGCTCGGGCGAACCGGCACGGTCCTGATCACCGGCGGGACGGGTGGGCTGGGCGGACGACTGGCCCGGCATCTGGTGGAGCGCCATGGAGTGCGCCATCTACTGCTCGTGAGTCGCAGCGGACCGGATGCTCCGGGCGCTTCGCAACTCCAAGCAGATCTCGCGGGTCTAGGCGCGGTGGCCGAGCTCGTAGCCTGCGATGTGGCCGATCGCGCTCGCCTGCAGGAGCTCATCCGGGGCATATCGGCGCAGCGCCCGCTCATCGGGGTGGTTCATGCCGCGGGAGTTGTCGATGACGGCCTGGTCAGCTCGCTCACGCCCGAGCGCTTGGAGCGAGTGCTGACGCCCAAGCTGGACGCCGCTTGGCATTTGCACGAGTTGACCAGCGGCATGGATCTGTCTGCATTCGTGCTGTTCTCCTCCGCCTCGGGCGTGCTGGGAGCGCCGGGACAGGGCAACTATGCGCTGGCGAACGCATTCCTTGATGGCCTGGCGGCTCATCGTTGCGCGAAGGGTCTGCCGGCGGTCTCCATGGCCTGGGGCTACTGGTCTGAAACGAGCGCCATGACCAGCCATCTCAGTCGGGAGGATCTCGCGCGTATGGCGCGTTCGGGCATGGGGGCGCTATTGGCTGACGAGGGACTGGAGCTGTTTGACCTTGCCTGTAGCAGCGGCCGTGCGCTCGTGCTCCCCATGCGGTTGGAGCTGGTCGCGCTGCGTGCCCAGGCACGGCTGGGAACGATAAGCGGACGCTTGCAAAGCCTGGTACGCGTCCGCCCTCGCCAGGCGTCCTCCGGCTCGCCGGGCTCCTTTGCGCGACGGTTGGGCGCCGCCGGCGGTGAGCGCGAGCGGATCGTCGATGATCTGGTGCGCGCGGAGGTCGCGGTGGTGCTGGGTCACGAGTCTGCGGCGGCGATCGAGCTGGACGGTGTGTTCAAGGACATCGGCTTCGACTCGTTGATGGCGGTGGAGTTGCGCAACAGAATCGCTGCCGCGACGGGTGTGCAGCTGGCCGCGACGCTTGTCTTTGACTACCCCACTCCCAGGGCGGTCGCCGCGCACGTACTCGACCGTGTGGGAACCTCCCCAGCAGGCCCGTCGATCTCGCTCGACGGCGAGCTTGCCGATCTCGAGCGCCGGCTCGCGGCGATCTCCGGCGACCGGGCCGCGCGCGCCAAGATCACCAACCGGCTGAAGAGGCTCGTGGCTGGCTGGGAAGCGGCGCAGCCGGACGGCTTCGAGGATGAGGATGTCGCCGCGGCGAGTGCCGACGAGGTCTTCGACCTGATCGACAGGGAGCTGGGTCCATCGTCTTTGGGAAGCCATGACGGCGCTCAATCGGTGAGGTCGACTTGACCGAGGATCAAAAGCTGTTGGATTACCTCAAGCGCGTCACGGTCGACCTGCGCAAGGTTCGCCGGCGCCTGCAGGAGGTCGAAGATCGCGAGCGGGAGCCGATTGCGATTGTGGGTATGGGCTGTCGTTTTCCGGGTGGGGTGGGCTCTGCCGAGCAGCTGTGGGAGCTGGTTGTGTCTGGTGGGGATGCCGTGAGGGAGTTTCCCGCTGACAGGGGGTGGGATCTGCGGTCGTTGTATGACCCTGACCCGGAGCGGCCGGGCACCAGCTATGCGCGCGAGGGCGGTTTCTTGTATGACGCGGCGGAGTTCGATGCTGGGTTCTTCGGTATCAGTCCCCGTGAGGCGCTGGCGATGGACCCCCAGCAGCGCCTGCTGCTGGAAGTCAGCTGGGAGGCGCTCGAAGACGCAGCCCTGGCGCTGGCCTCGCTGCGCGGCAGTCGCACCGGCGTGTTCACGGGCGTGATGTACCACGATTACGGCAGTCGCCTGGGCGCCGCCGCTCCGGCCGACTTGGAGGCCTATTTGGGACTTGGCAGCGCCGGCAGCGTGGCGTCTGGGCGCGTCGCCTATTCCCTTGGCTTGGAGGGGCCAGCCGTCAGCGTGGACACGGCGTGCTCATCTTCGCTGGTGGCGTTGCACCTGGCGTGTCAGTCGTTGCGGGCCGGCGAGTGTGAGCTTGCGCTAGCCGGTGGGGCCACGGTATTGGCGACTCCGTCGGTGTTCGTCGAATTCTCTCGCCAGGGTGGCTTGGCGGCCGACGGGCGATGCAAGTCCTTCGCGGACAGCGCTGATGGGGCGGGTTTTTCGGAGGGGGTTGGGGTGCTCGTCCTGGAGCGCCTGTCCGACGCCCTGAGTAGCGGCCATCGCGTGTGGGGTGTGGTGCGCGGCAGCGCGGTCAATCAGGACGGCGCCAGCAACGGCCTGACCGCTCCCAATGGCCCTTCGCAGGAACGCGTGATCGCCCAGGCGCTCGCCTCTGCTGGGTGCGCCGGCGTGGACGTGGACGCGGTGGAGGGTCACGGCACCGGAACCAGGCTTGGCGATCCGATTGAGGCGCAGGCGCTGCTGGCCAGCTATGGGCAGGGCCGTTCGACCGGCAGGCCGTTGTGGCTTGGGTCGGTGAAGTCCAACATTGGTCATGCGCAGGCGGCGGCTGGCGTTGCGGGTGTGATCAAGATGGCGATGGCGTTGCAGCAAGAGCTGTTGCCGCGCACCCTGCACGTGGACCGCCCCTCTTCGCGAGTTGACTGGTCGCATGGCGATGTATCGCTACTGGTGAACGAGCAGTCGTGGCCGGCGGGCGATGTTGCTCGCCGGGCGGGTGTGTCCTCGTTTGGGGTGAGCGGAACCAACGCGCACGTGATCATCGAGGAAGCTCCCGCGGTGGCGGAGAAGCAGACCGTGGCCGCGTTCGTTTCCGCCCCCGGGGCTCTTGCACGCAATCGTGAGCTCACCGCGTCAGAGTCGTGTGGCGTGGTGGGTGGGGTTGTTCCGTGGGTTTTGTCGGGTCGTGGTGTTGAGGGTTTGTTTGGTCAGGCGCGT
>DASZGH010000109.1:0-50570 GCA_035938935.1 Solirubrobacteraceae bacterium | reverse complement strand
AGGTAGGACACCGTCCGGTCCGAATCCTTCCGTCGCACGCAGGCCCGCACGCGTGGTTGCCGCCCGGCCTGCCAACATCCTTGCCCACAGCAGACGCGAAGGAGGAACGATGGAGAAGAAGTCCCTGTGGGAGCGCACCGTCGAGCTGACGATCGCCCTCGGCGAACGCATCCTCGCCCCGATCGAGCGCTTCATCGGCAAACGCTCGCTGGTGGACGACGCCACCTTCTTTGAGAGCGAGCGCTTTCCCTGGATCGCGCAGGTCGAGGCGAACTGGCAGACGATCCGCGAGGAGGCAGAGCGGCTGCTCGATGATCGCGACGCGCTCGCCAACTTCCAGGACATCTCCAAGGACCAGATCGAGATCACCGACGACGACCGCTGGAAGACGTTCTTTCTGTACGGCTACGGCTTCGAGGCCAAGCTCGGCGTGCAGATGTGCCCGAAGACCGCCGAGCTGATGCGCCAGGTACCGGGGATGACCACGGCGATGTTCTCGATCCTCTCTCCCCGCAAGCACATCCTCGACCACCGCGGCCCCTACAAGGGCGTCCTGCGCTACCACCTCGGGCTGATCGTGCCAAAGCAGGCCGAGCAGTGCCGCATACGCGTGGGAGAGGACATCCGCCACTGGGAAGAGGGCAAGAGCCTGATCTTCGACGACACGTTCAACCACGAGGTCTGGAACGACACCGACGAGACGCGCGTCGTGCTGTTCGTGGACGTGCTGCGACCGCTCCCCTCCCCTTGGGCTCAGATCAACAAGGCGATCGTCAAGGCGATCGGCTTCTCGCCGTTCGTGCTCGACGCCAAGCGCAACCAGGAAGCGTGGGAAAAGCGCTTCCTGCAGCGGTCAGACCGAGGAAACGTCCAGGCCGGTGCCCTGTAGCAGGCGGCTTGCTTCCGCATTGAGCACGGTGAACTCGCCGCTGACGATCAGCAGGCCGAGCGCGATCATCACCGCGCCGCCAACGCCGACGATCACCGGGAAGTGGCGCTTGACGACCGCGAGCGCGCCGGTCATGCGATCGAAGGCGAGCGCGATCAGCAGGAACGGGATCGCCAGGCCAGCCGAATAGAAGGCGAGCAGCAGGGCGCCGTGCGCAGCGGAGCTTGAGACCGCCGCCTGGGTGAGGATCGCTCCCAGTGTGATGCTCGTGCACGGGGTCCAGGCGATCGCGAACGCGGCGCCCGCGATCATCGGGCCGCCGCGTCCCGCCAGCTGCATCAGCGACTCGGAGTGCCATTGGAAATTGAGCGCGCCCACAAACGGCGTCACCAGGAACAACACGCCCATGGCGATGATCAGCACTCCCCCGGCGGTGCGCAGGGTGGCGATGTGATCGTGCAGCAGCGAGCCGAGCTGGGTTGCGGTCAGGCCGAGCAGGATGAAGATCAGGGAGAAGCTCGCGATGAACAGCAGGCTCGGCACTAGCACCCGCCGCGCGCCCGTATGCTGGATGTCGGCCGGTGCCACCCCGATCACGGTCGAGAGGTAGCCGGGGACCAGCGGCAGCACGCACGGCGAGAGGAACGAGACCAGGCCTGCCGCTATCGCCAGCGGAATGCCGACCCCTGTGGCGGTGTCCGATGACGGAGCGGCGGCAAGGGTAAGCGCTGCGTGCATCACGACTGTATGACCTCTCTCAGCTCGGCAACTTCCCGTTCGAGCCGCGCCACCCGCTCGCGCAAATCCGTCTCCTGGCCATTCGCGGCGATCGGTCCAGCGGCGGAGAGAACCGGCGAGGCGGGCGGCTGTGAGACCTCCAACGCACCGTCGGCGACCTCCTGCCCACCGAGCAGCTGCGCATAGCGCTCCTCCTTCTGCCCGGGCCGGCGGTCCAGGCGCGCGACCAGCTTGCGCTCGATCAGGCCCGCAAGCGTGACGTGCACCTCGTCGAGCCCCTCGAACGCGTGGATGCGCTCGCCGCGCTGCTTGAGCTCCCCCGGGGTCTGTGAGCCGCGCAGCATCAGCACGCACATCACCGCCTGCTCGCCGTCTGACATCGGCAGCGCCTCGGAGAGCAGGTGGCGGTACTTCGCCGCCCGGCTCGCTCCGGCCAGGCGCGCGTAGCCACGGCGCCCCAAGCGGTGCAGCGCGTCGCGGACGTGCGCGTCGTCGTAGTCGACCACCGGGTCGCGGTTGGTCGACTGGTTGCACGCCAGCCGCAGCGAGTTCAGCGACAGCGGGTAGTGGTCGGGCGTGGTGCGCTGCTTCTCCAGCAGGCACCCGAGCACCCGGATCTCAGAGTCGGCGAGGTCCATTGCCCTCATCCTACGATCCCGCGCTCTTGCAGGGGGCGATCGAACCCGACGATAAGCTCGACTGGTGAGCGGAGCGGACGCGCACGTGTCGCTGCGCCGTATAGCGGCACTGTTCAAGCCCTACCGCGTGCGGCTCAGCGGCCTGCTCGCGTTGATCTTCGTCGCGGCGGGCCTGGGCGTCGTCAGCCCGTTCCTGCTGCGCGAAGTGATCGACACGGCGATCCCCAAGCACGACACCCGGCTCCTGAGCCTGCTGGTGGGCGGGATGATCGCGCTGTCGATCGTCGGGGGCGTGATCGGGGTCGCGCAGACCTGGATCTCAAACCAGGTGGGCCAGCGCGTGATGCACGACCTGCGCGCCGCCGTGTACGCGCACCTGCAGCGGATGTCGCTCGCGTTCTTCACCCACACGCGCACGGGCGAGGTGCAGTCGCGCATCGCCAACGACATCGGGGGCATCGACAGCGTGGTGACCTCCACGGCGACGTCGATCGTACAGAACGTGACGACCGTGGTGGCGGTGGTCGTCGCGATGATCCTGCTCGACTGGCGCCTGGCGGCGTTCTCGCTGTTCCTGCTGCCTTTCTTCGTGTGGCTCACCCGTCGCGTGGGCGAGGAGCGCCGCCGCATCCAGTCGGTCCGCCAGGGACGCCTGGCGGACATGTCCACGCTCGTGGAGGAGTCCCTGTCGGTGTCGGGGATCCTGCTAGGAAAGACGATGGGCCGCTCGCCCGAGCTCGTGCGCCGCTTCTCCGAGGAGTCGGGCGAACTGGCCGAGCTGGAGGTGCGCGCGCGGATGGCGGGCCGCTGGCGCATGGCCTCGGTGCAGATGAGCTTCGCGATCATGCCGGCCGCCGTGTACTGGTTCGCCGGCTACTCGATCGCGCAGGGCAGCGCGGCGATCTCGATCGGCACGGTGATCGCGTTCACGACGTTGCAGACGCGGGTCCTGTTCCCGATCCAGTCGCTCCTGTCGGTGGGCCTGGAAGTTCAGACATCGCTCGCCCTGTTCGGGCGCATCTTCGAGTATGTCGACCTGCCCGTGGACATCGAAGAGCGCGCGGACGCACAGAGCTTGAGCGGTGTGCGTGGCGATGTGAGCCTGCGCGAGGTGTGGTTCACATACGCCGCCGAGGAGCGCCTGCTCGCCTCTGACGAGGATCCGCAGGCGCCGCCGGAGAGTCCGAACGGGTCGCGAGAGCGCTGGACGTTGCGAGAGATCTCCGCCGAGATCCCGGCGGGGACGCGCACCGCACTCGTCGGCGAGACGGGATCTGGCAAGACGACGCTCGCCTACCTGGTGGCAAGGCTGTACGAGCCACAGCGCGGGCGCGTGGAGATCGACGGCGTGGACATCCGCGACATGACGCTCGCCTCGCTCGCCGCAAACGTTGGCCTCGTCTCCCAGGAGACCTATCTGTTCCACGCCTCGATCCGTGAGAACCTGCGCTTCGCGTGTCCGGATGCCACAGACGAGCAGATCGAAGACGCCGCGCGCGCCGCCCAGATCCACGAGCTGATCGCCTCGCTGCCGGACGGCTACGAGACCCCCGTCGGCGAGCGCGGGTACCGCTTCTCGGGTGGAGAGAAGCAGCGCATGGCGATCGCCCGCACAGTGCTGCGCAACCCCCCGGTATTGATCCTCGACGAGGCGACCTCGGCGCTCGACACCGAGACGGAGCGGGCGGTGCAACGCGCGCTCGACGACCTGTCGAGGGGCCGCACGACGATCGCGATCGCCCACCGCCTCTCCACGATCCGCGACGCCGACCAGATCCTCGTGCTGGACGCCGGGCGGATCGTCGAGCGCGGAACCCACGAGGAGCTGCTGGAGCTGAGCGGGCGCTACGCGGCGCTACTGAGCGGCGCCGCGGTCGCCGAGGACAATCCCGCCGCCGACGCCCCGGCGGCACTCGCCTGAGTCACAGACAAGCCCTCGCGACCCTCCGCGGGAGCGCCCGCGGTTGTTATCCGTGCCCGCTCTCGATGATCTCGGCGATCGCCTTGGAGAGCTGCCCACCTTGCCAGGCGATCGGCGACCTGCCCTCCTCCTCCACCACGAGCTTCGCGCCCGGGATCTCACGGACGTAGCGCTCCGCAATGGCAAGCGGATGACCAGGGTCGGGCTCGTCACGACTGGCAACGACAACAGTTGGAGCCCCGATGGCGATCAGGTCCTCCCATGCGTCGAATGGTCGGGAACGCGGCACCACTTCCAAGGCGTCGGCCACGGCGAGCGGGTGGTCGTGCGCGGACAGCCGCTGGCGCAGCACCGTCACGACCGTCTCCCTCAACCGCTCCGGGATCGACTCGACCTCGTAGGCGGCCACGAAGCCGTCGACTCCCCCCTCCCTCAGGCCCCTGGCGAGCCGATCCCAGCCCGCATAGGCATCGGGCCCCGTCGGCGCCTGTGGGTCGAAGGCGGGCGTGATCAGGCCGAGCGCGAGCACACGATCGGGGTGCTCCAGCGCGAAACGCAGCGCTGTCTGGGCGCCCATGGAAGCGCCCGCGAGCACGGCCCGCTCGATCCCGAGCTCGTCCAGCACGGCCAGCAGATCGGCGGCGAGCAGCTCGTACGTGTAGGCGCTCGAGGGCGCGGGGCTTGAGTGGCCGTGGCCGCGCGCGTCGTAGGCGATCACCCGATGGCCCGAGCGCTCCAGCAGTCGCGAGCCCATCACGACATAGCGCCGCGTTGCGGTCAAGCCGTGCAGCAGCACGATCGGCATCCCCTCCCCCGCCTCCTCGCCGGCAAGCCGCACGCCGTCGGGGGTCTGAATCGTCAGCTCGGTCAGCCGGCTAGGCATTCACGAGCGCGTGCTCGCGCACGAGCTCGGCGGTTCGCTCGGGCTGCTCCAGGAAGAACATGTGTCCGATGCCCTCGAGTATCTCCAGGCGCGAGTCGGGTATCAGCCCGGCGATCATGTGGCCGTTCTGCACGGGCAGCATCTCATCGAGCGTGCCGTGCACGACGAGCGTCGGCAGGCGCAGCTCGGGCAGTCGCGCGCTCGTGTCGTGCGCGCCGATCGCGCGCATCTGCTCCATGATCACCGGCACCGGCATCGCGTGGCGCATCGCGTTTGCTAGGAAGCGCGCGTAGGCGTCCTCGTCGGCGGCGAAGCTCGGCGAGACGTTGACCTCCCACGCGGTGCGGATCGCCAGCGCGCGGTCGCCGGAGGTCATCCCCTGCGCGAGCCTGCCGAGCACGTCTTCGCTGGTGAGCGCGCTGCCCTCGCCGCCGCAATACGTGCAGCCGAGCGTCAGCGAGCGGATGCGCTGCGGGTGCGCGAGCGCGAGCTCCTGGGCGATCATGCCGCCCATCGAGATGCCCATCACGTGCGCAGAGTCGAGCTCGAGCGACTCCAGCAGGCCGGCGGCGTCGCGCGCGAGATCGGCGATCGAGAATGGCGCACCGGTGCGCGTGGACTCGCCGGCGTCGCGGTGGTCGTAGACGATCGTGTCGAAGTCGCGGCGCAGCTCCTGGAGCACCACATCCCCCCAGTGGTGCTTGGTGCCGCTCATCCCCATGATCAACAGCAGCGGCGGGCCATCGCCCGCGCGTTCGTAGCTGAGCTCTATGTCTCCCGCCTTGGCCAGTGGCATCGTGCGGCAAAGAGTACCTGGACGGCGCCGAGGGTACCGAGCTCCGCCGAGGTGACAGCCATGCCGGCGACCATGCGTGCTCCGCCCAGGTGACAGCCACGTCGGCCACGATGCGCGCGTCGGCCGCGAGCGCGACTACATCGGCAGAGCCAGCTGATCGGTGCTCTCGTCCGACCGCTCGCCGGTGGCCGAATCGCGCCGCACGAGTCCCGCCACCCGCACCCCGAGCAGGCGCACGGGGCGCGGCGGCGCGTACTCCGCAAGCAGCGCGAGCGCGACGCGCGTCACCCGCTCGGCGTCGCAGGTGGGCTGAGGGAGCGTGCGCGCGCGGGTGACCGTCGAGAAGTCGTCCAGGCGCACCTTGATGCCGATCGTGCGGCCGTGGTGGTCGTGGCGTCGCAGGCTCTCGCACAGCTCCTCCGACATGTGAGCGAGCGCCTCGCGCAGGGCAGCGGCGGCATGCACGTCGTAGTCGAACGTTCGCTCGCGCGACTCGGAGACGACCTTGCGCTCCTCGCTGACGCGCCCGTCGTGCTCAAAGCGCGCACGCCGCAGCAGGTCGCGGCCGTGGTTTGGCCCGAAGCGCTCGACCAGCAGCGTCTCAGGGGCGCGTGCCAGCTCGCCCAACGTGCGCAGCCCCATCTGCTCTAGCTTGGCGACCGTCTTCGGGCCGATCCCGGGGATCAGGCCCGGCGGGGCGCCCGCGAAGCGCTCGCACGCCTGCTCGCGTGTGAGCACGCAGAACCCCGCCGGCTTCTCGGCGTCGGAGGCGACCTTGGCGACCAGCTTGTTCGGGCCGATCCCGACCGAGCAGACGAGCTGGGTCTCCTCGGAGATCTGCGCCACGATCCGCCGCATCGCCGCGCGCGGCGAGTAAAGGCCGCCCAGGTCCACGTAGGCCTCATCCAGGCCAACGACCTCGACGCGCTCGATGCTCGCGCGCACGATCCCCATCATCCGCCGCGACACCTCGCGGTAGTGGGTGAAGTCCGGTGGCAGGAACACGGCCTGCGGGCACAGACGGCGCGCGCGCGACGCCGGCATGGCAGAGCCGACGCCGAAGCGGCGCGCCTCATAGCTGGCGGTCGTAACCACCGCCCGCGGCCCGGTCCCCGCGACCACCACCGGCAACCCACGCAGCTCGGGGCGGCGGTTCAGCTCGACCGAGACATAGAAGGCGTCGGCGTCGAGGTGCGCGACGCAGCGCTCGCCGATCTCAGGGTACGCACCAGAAGCCGTGCGAGCCGGCTCAGGAGCGATTTCGGCGATGACCGACACCTCGCTCCGAATCTAGCGCCGCTCGCGGCGGTCGGCGCGCCTACGCCACAGCCTCGATGTTCAGCCGCACGTAGTCGATCCGATAGGGCTCGCCGACGATCTCGTGCACCGCGTCCACAAACGGCTCGCGCAGCTCCTCGGGTAGGCGCAGCAGGTGCGAGCCGAGGTTGACGGTGCGCAGGAACTCGCGCGGCTCGGGTGGGTAGACCGTGACCTCGCGCAGCCAGCAGTGCGCCTGAGCGAAACCGGCGGCGCGCAGGCGCTGCTCGGCCAGCTCGGCTGAGCTGAAGTTCCACGGGCCGTCCCACCCCTTCATGTAGGGGGCGAACGGCTCGCGTGCGCTGACCGCCGTGGCGGCTTCGCGCGTGCCGCGCACGTTGCCTTCTCCCCCGCACTGCGCGACCAGCCGGCCGCCGGGTCGCAGCGCGGCGTGCAGGCGCGCGAACAGGCGCTCGTGATCTCCGATCCAGTGGAAGGTGGCGGTCGAGAGGATCGCGTCGAGTGGCTGCTCGAGCTCGAGCTGTTCGAGATCCATCACGCGCACGTCGGCCGTCGCACCGAGCCGCTCGCGTGCGGCGTCCACCATCGAGGGCGAGGCGTCGACGGCGATCACCCGCCCGCGCGGCAGGCGCTCCACCAGCATCTCCGTCACCCGACCGGAGCCGCAGCCGGCGTCGAGCACGGTCTCATCGCCCCGCAGCAGCAACCGTTCCAGCACCTCCTTGCCCCAAGCGTGCTGAGGCGCAGAGATGCGGTCGTAGGTGGCGCCGTCCCAGTCGCGGGTAGATGACATACAAGCGTACGTTATCACGTATACAAAAACGTGGACGGAGACGGCCGGCTCGCGGCCCGCGCGCTGACACGCGCGCGGCCTACAACAGCGCCGCCAGCCGCGCGCGCTGGCGCTTGGCGCCGCCTAGCAGCGCGGCATCGAGCAGCGCGCGCTTGTACAGCCAGTGCACGTCGGCCTCCCACGTGAAGCCGATGCCGCCGTGCGCCTGGATCGCGCTCGCGCACACCTCGACCCCCGCCTCCGAGGCCGACGCCTTGGCCATCGCCGCCGCCTGTGGCAGGCGCTCGGGGTCGGCATCGGCCGCCCACGCCGCATACGCCGCCGCCGCACGGGCGCGCTCGGTGTCCAGCAGCATCTGCGCGCAACGGTGCGAGACCGCCTGGTAGGAGCCGACCGGAACGCCGAACTGCCTGCGCTCCTTGACGTAGGCGACCGTCATCGCCAGCGCCCGGTCGCACACGCCCACCAGCTCGGCCGCGACCGCCACCAGTGCGCGGTCGAGGCCGCCGGACAGGTCGCCCTGCAGGGGCTCTCCGGCCTGCCTGTCGACCTGCTCCCCCGCGTTCTTCCCCACCGGCTCGCCAAGCGTCACTTCAGCGGCGGAGCGGGTCGGGTCGATCGACGCGACCAATGCCACCTCGACCTCCTCCGCGCGCACGACGCGGGCGCCGGGGTGGGTGGGGTTCGTCTCCACCAGCACCAGGATGTGCGCCTCACCACCGCCTACAACCAGCTCCGCCCTGCCCGCGCGCGCCACGCCGACCGCGGCCCCCTGCTCGCCGGACGCCAGCGGCGGCAGCAGGCGCTCGCGCTGCTCCTGCGAGCCGGCGTGCTCGATCAGCGTCGCCGCGAGCACGGTCGGCAGGAACGGCACCGCGGCGAGCGAGCGGCCCAGCTCCTCGCACAGGATCGACAGCTCGACGCGGCCGAGGCCCTGGCCGCCGTAGCGCTCGGGGATCGCGATGCCGAGCCAACCAAGGCCGCGCAGCTCGTCCCACAGCTCGCGGTCGGGGCGCCTGGCCTCGGCGCACTCGCGCACTCGCTCCGGCGTCGCGCGCGCGGCCAGCAGCTCGCGTGCGGTGCGCTGGATCTCGCGCTGGTCCTCGCTCAGACCGAAGTCCATCAGCGTGGCTCCGCGAACGTGCAGGGGCTGTCGAGCACAGCGAGCAGGCCAAACAGCGGAGCCGCGCCAGCGGCGGAGCCCATCCCCATTCCAGCCACTACACGGCCGCCTTCAGCCGTGGCAGGCCCAAGACCCGCTCGGCCACGATGTTCTTCAGCACCTCGGTGGTGCCGCCCTCGATCGTGTTGCCGCGCGCACGCAGCAGCTCGTAGCTCCAGGAGGTGCCATCCTTGAGCGCCTCGGGGCCGACGATCTCCGCCGCCAGCTGCGTCAGGCGCTGGTTCGTGTCCGACCACAGCCACTTGACCAGCGAGCCCTCCGGCCCCGGCTGGCCGTAGCGCTCGATGTCGGTCAGGCCCTTCCACGCCAGCAGGCGGACCTGCTCGCAGCGGATGTGCAGGTCGGCGAGCGCGTCCGCGTACAGCGAGTCGCCGATCGGGGATCGGAGGGATCCCCGATCGCCCAGCAGGTCACGCTCGCGCGCAGCGGCCACGGTGTCGTCGAGCAGCTGACGCAGGCGCACCTGGAGCAGGAAACCGAGGCCCGCACGCTCGTTCATCAACGTCGTCAGCGCCACCTTCCAGCCGTTGCCCTCGCCGCCCACGACGTTGGCCTGCGGGATCCGCGCCTGATCGATGAACAGCTCGTTGAACTCGGCCTCGCCGGTGATCTGGCGCAGCGGGCGTACCTGTACTGCCTCCTGCTCCATGTCCATCAGGAAGTAGGTGAGGCCCTTGTGCTTGGGCGCGTCGGCGTCCGTGCGGGCGACGAGCATGCACCACTTCGAGTACTGGGCGCCGCTCGTCCACACCTTCTGGCCTGTCACGACCCAGTCCTCGCCGTCGCGGACCGCGCGCGTCTTCAGCGACGCCAGGTCCGAGCCGGCGTCGGGCTCGGAGAAGCCCTGGCACCAGATCTCCTCGGCCGAGAGGATCGGGGCAAGATAGCGCTCCTTCTGCTCGTCGGTTCCCCACACCATCAGCGTCGGCCCGCCCAGCAGCAGCCCGAGCAGGTTGGCCGGCAGCGGCACGCGCGCGGCGCCGAGCTCCTCGAAGTAGATCGCCGACTCGCTCAGCGACGCCCCGCGCCCGCCGTACTCGGACGGCCACGCCGGCGCCGCCCAGCCGGCGTCGTACAGGCGCCGCTGCCAGTCCCGCCGCCAGGCGTAATGCGCGTCTTCCCCGCCGTCGGTGGGCGCGGGCGCGGGTGGGTGCTCAGCCAGCCAGCCGCGCAACTCATCGCGAAACGCTCGCTCGTGCTCGTTGAATGTGAGATCCATGGCGTGCTCGGCCGTGTCCCGAGCGGGACGCACGGCCGCTCACATTCAACTACTCCGGGGCCGCTTCGCGCGTGCTGGCCTGAGGACGATCGCCTCCCGGCACGTTCGGCCCGATCAGCTCGCCCACCTCGAGGCGCCCGACGCTCAGTTCCCGCACCTCGACCCGTCCGGCCGAGGCGCGCTTGATCGCCAGCCGGCGGATCGCAAGCGCACGGATCGCAAGCGCTCCGATCGCGACCGCGCCGAAAGCGCTGGCTCCGAGCGCGAACGAGCCGACCGCGACCGACCCCAGCGAGCGAGCGCCGCGGCGGCGGGCGCCGCATGCGCACTTCTTCTTTCCGCAACACCCGCAGCGCCCGCGCCTTCGTTTCTTCTGCGCCTTGCTCAGCGCGCTCGCCACCCGCGCGAGGCGGACCGCCGCCATCGCCAGGGCAATCGCCTGCTTGCGCTGGGCACGCGACCTGCGCTTTCCCGAATTTCGCTTGCTCACGATCCTTGAAGGCTAGCGACTGCTCCACACCTCCCCAACCCCTTCGAACCCGAGCGCACGCTTGGTCGCTTCGGTCAGGTCGAAATCGCGGCCGGCGACGTACGGGCCGCGATCGACGACGGGGACGCGGATGCTGTGGCCGCCGTAGCGCAGGGTTACCAGCGTCCCACAGGGGAGCGTCTTGTTGGCGACACCAAGCGTCGAGCTGGTCAGCCAGCCGCCGCAGGCAAGACTGCCGCCACCGCCGTACCAGGAGGCGCCGGCGAGGCGGAACACTTTCAGCACGCCCAGGCGTCGCGCAGTTGCGGCCGCTGCCGCATCGCCTGGAAACAGCACGCGCAAGGGCTGCTCGCTCAGCTGCCGCGGCGCGTAGCGCAGCCGAAAGCGGCCTCGAGAGCCCGTGAACGAGTGGGCCACCGTGCGCCAACGGCCGCGGCGGCGGCGCTGCAGCTCGACCAGATGGCCGGCGTGCGCCGGCACCAGCTTGCCGGCGACGCTCGTCGCACGGCCCTCCAGCATGTTGAGCCCGGCCCGGTCGATCTGAAACCTCAACCGGTTGGATATGGTCGCAGCGATCACGTGTTGGGCCGGAACGCCAACCGGCGTTACGGGATTACCCGTCAGCAGGGGTAGCAAAGGAGTCTCCTCGAGTAGAGCCGCCTACGGGGTTAGCTGTCGGGCTCACACCCGCTCGGCAGCGCGCGTCCCACGCGCTCCGACCGGGCGTTACGGCCGCAGCAGCGGCCGATTCGCCCCATCCAGGCCCGTCCCAGGGCCCGGCAGTGGTTCCCCCGCTCGCCTCCATCCACGGAGACGACTCGGCAGGGTCAGGCAGTTCAGAGAGACGCTAGAAGACGATATGCGTCCACATGTGTGCGAAGGCGCACAATCCTGCGCAAACCGCTGTGATAAGCGTCAGCGTCCTCGTGGCGCTACGGGCGCTACTCCTCCTCGCCGCGCGTGACGCCGCCGAGCCGGTTGAGCATCATCGCCTCGGCCATCCGCAGCAGGCCGATCGTAGTGTGCGGGCGCGCTTCGCTCGAGCGCACCGACACGTCGGAGCCGTGCGGACCGATCACCTCGACGATCGTGCAGACGTTGCCGATCTCGCAGTCCTCGCCGTAGCGGCCTTCCAGCGCCTCCATCTGCGCCGCGACGACCTGACCGATCTTGGATTGATCGAAGCTCATCTGCAAAGGACTGTACCTGACCGCAGTCCACATCCTGGACCAAGCGGCCGAGCACCTCCCGACGCCTCGCCGGAGCGCATGGCGGGAGCTCGGCTCGAATAGGATCGCCTGCTGTGGCGCCGCAACTCCCCTTCTCCAACTACGAGCATGAGATCTACGCCGCCGGCATGCTGGGCGCTCGCAAGCCCACGCGCACGCTGGATTGGCGCGAGCTCGAGGCAAGCGCCTACGCGATGCTCCCGCGCGGGCCGCGCGGCTACATCCAGGGCGGGGCCGGCCTGGGTGAGACGATCCGCGCCAACCGCGAGGCCTTCGACCACTGGCGAATCGTGCCGCGGATGTTGCGCGACGTCTCCGAGCGCACGCTGGAGCGCACCGTCCTCGGCACGACGATGCCCGCACCGGTGCTGCTGGCGCCGATCGGGGTGCAGACGGTCGCGCACCCCGAGGGCGAGCTCGCCAGCGCGCGCGCTGCCGCGCACGTCGGCCTCCCGATGATCGCCAGCACCGCCGCCTCGCACACGATCGAGCAGATCGCGCAGGCAGGCGGCGACCAGCCTTTCTGGTACCAGCTGTACTGGCCGCGCGACCGCGAGCTGGCGCGCAGCTTCATCGACCGGGCCGTGGCGGCGGGCTACAAGGCGCTCCTCGTCACACTCGACACCTGGCTGCTCGGCTGGCGGCCGGCCGACCTCAGCGACGGCTTCCTGCCGTTCCTGCGCGGCGAGGGGAACTGCAACTACCTGCAGGACCCCGTCTTCCGCGCCGCGCTGCCCAAGCCGCCCGAGGAGGACATGGCCACCGCCGTGGCCTACTGGGCTTGGCAGTTCTCCAACCCGTCGGTGACGTGGGAAGACCTGGCGTTCCTGCGCGAGTGCACCGATCTGCCGATCGTATTGAAGGGCATCCAGAGCGCCGAGGATGGGCTGCTCGCCGTCGAGCACGGGATCGAGGGGATCATCGTCTCCAACCACGGCGGCCGCCAGGTCGACGGCGCGATCGGCTCACTGCAGGCGCTGCCGGACGTGGTGGCAGCCGTGGGCGATCGCTGCGAGGTGCTGTTCGACAGCGGCATCCGCTGCGGCGCCGACGCCCTGAAGGCGCTGGCGCTCGGCGCCCGCGCCGTCTGCCTCGGCCGGCCCTGTGTATGGGGACTGGCGCTCGGCGGCGAGCAGGGCGTGATCGACGTGCTGCGCGCGTTCCTGGCGGAGCTCGACCTGAACATGGCGCTCTCCGGCCATGCGTCGATCGACGAGGTCGGCCCGCACACCCTCGCCGCGCAACCGGCGGGCGCGCGCTGAGCACTACGGATGAGCGCCGGGGCATCACCGCGTTGACGCCCGCGCGCGCAGCGGGGACAATCGACTCACATGACTAACCCCGATCGCCTCTCCGGCCTGGACTCCGCCTTCCTGCACCTGGAGGACCACGGCACCGCGCACATGCACGTGGCCTCGGTGATGGTGTTCGAGGGGCAGGCGCCCTCCTACGACGAGTTCGTCGAGCACATCCTCTCGCGCCTTCACCTCGTCCCGCGCTACCGCCAGCGCCTGGCGTTCGTGCCGCTCGGCCAAGGACGGCCCGTGTGGGCAGACGACCCTCACTTCAACCCGCGCTACCACATCCGCCACACGGGCCTGCCGCGGCCCGAGGACGACACCGAGCTCAAGCAGCTTGCGGGCCGCGTCTTCTCCCAGCGCCTGGACCGCTCCAAGCCGCTGTGGGAGATGTGGCTGGTGCAGCAGATGGCGCACGAGCGGTTCGCGGTGATCGCCAAGACCCACCACGCGCTCGTGGACGGGATCTCGGGCGTGGACATCACGACGGTGCTGTTCGACCTGGAGCCCGAGCCGCCCGGCACGCCGCGCCCGCCAGCTCCGTGGGTCGCGCGCCCGCTGCCGGGGTCGGCGAAGCTGCTGGCCGACGCGCTGGTCGAGCGCTCGACGGCTCCCGCCGAGATGGTCCGTGGCGCCCGCGCCGCGCTGCGAGCGCCACGCAAAGCGCTCGCGGTGGTGCGCGACGCGATCGTGGGGGTCGGACAGACGACGCTCGCCGGCGTCAGCGCGCCCGCCCCGCACAGCCCCTTCAACGTCGACATAACGCCGCACAGGCGCTACACGTGGGTGGACGCCGAGCTCGCTCAGTTCAAGGCGATCAAGGACTCGCTCGGCGGGACGCTCAACGACGTCGTGCTGGCCGCCGTCAGCCTTGCGCTCGGGCGGCACATGCGCGCACAGGGCCACGACACCGAGGGCCTCGTGCTCAAGGCGATGGTGCCGGTGTCGGTGCGCGCAGACATAGAGCGTGGCGCGCTGGGCAACCGCGTGGCCGCGATGTGGGCGCCGCTGCCGGTCGGGGTCGCCGACCCGGCGGAGTGCCTGGCGCAGGTGCGCTTGGAGATGGACGGTCTCAAGCACTCCGGCCAGGCGGTCGGCGCCGAGGTGCTCACCAACCTCGCCGGCTTCGCGCCGCCGACGATCCTCAGCCAGGCGGCACGGCTGCAGGCGCGCCAGCGCTTCTTCAACCTGGTCGTCACGAACGTCCCCGGCCCGCAGTTCCCGCTGTACCTGCTCGGGCGCCGCCTGAAGACGCTCTACCCGGTGGTGCCGCTGGCAAAGCGCCAGGCGCTCGGGATCGCCGTGATGAGCTACGACGGCCACCTCGGCTTCGGGTTGATCGCCGACTACGACGCGGTTCCGGAGCTGGAGACGATCGCCGGCGAGCTCCACCGCGCGATCGTCGCCTTGGCCAAGGCTGCCGGCGTGCGCGCCGCCGCCCCGCGCATCCGACGCCCCGCCCGGCGGGCGGGATCGCCCACGGCGGCGAGCTGAGGTGGCGCCTACTGCACTCGACGGGCTGCTGCACGGAGCGGCCGCTTGACCGCCACGGGCGCGGCGTTGCGGATTGCGCTGTGCCAGATCAACCCGACCGTCGGCGACCTCGCCGGCAACGCCGCGCGGATCCGCGCGGGCATCGCCGCCGCCAGGGACGCCGGGGCGCAGCTGGTCCTGTTCCCGGAGCTTGTCCTCAGTGGCTACCCGCCCGAGGACCTGCTGCTGCGCGAGCACTTCCTCACCGACGCCGGCGCGCACCTGCAGGAGCTGGCCGGCGCAGTGCAGGGGATCGTGGCGATCGTCGGCTTTCCCGAGCGAATGGAGGCCCACCCACCCGCGCGCCGTGGGCGGGCGGGCCGGTCATCAAGCTCGCCGGGACCGGTCGCGACCGTCCTGCACAATGCCGCGGCCGTGCTCGCGGACGGCGCGGTGCAGGCCGTCTACCGCAAGGTGCACCTGCCCAACTACGGCGTCTTCGACGAGCAGCGCTACTTCAAGTCGGGCGATCCCGGCGGAACGACGATCGACGTCGAGGGGATGGGCGTGGGTGTGACGGTGTGCGAGGACCTGTGGCTGGCGGGGCCGCCGGCCACCGCCGAGGCGAATGCCGGCGCCAGGCTGATCGTCAACGTCTCGGCTTCCCCCTACCACGCTGGCAAGGGAGCAGAACGCGAGTCGTTGTTCGCCGAGCGGGCGCGCGAAACGGGGGCGTACGTCGCCTTCTGCGGCATGGTCGGCGGCCAGGACGAACTGGTCTTCGACGGGCATTCGTTCGTGCTCGACCCGACCGGCGCGACGATCGCACGCGCGCGGCAGTTCGAGGAGGACCTACTCATCTGCGAGATCCCTTTCTCCGAGGCGGGCACGCCCCGCGTAGGCGCCGCCCCCGCGGCGCCGGAGCCTCCCCCATCAACCGGGCCATCCTCCGGCGCGAGGCCCCTGCGCGCCCCGATCGCCACCGTCGAGCAGGAGGTCTACCAAGCGCTCGCGCTCGGGCTGCGCGACTACGTCGAGAAGAACGGCTTCGGCTCTGTCGTGCTCGGCCTCTCCGGCGGGATCGACTCGGCGCTCGTGGCTTGCCTGGCCGTCGACGCACTCGGGGCCGAGCGCGTGAACGTCGCAGTGATGCCCTCGCCGTACTCCTCGGCCGCCACCCAAGGCGACGCTCGCGCGCTGGCCGCCGCGCTGGGGATACGCGTGCACGAGCTGGCGATCGCCCGCGCGATGGACGCCTACCGCGACACCCTCACCGCCGACTTCGCCGGGACCTCGGAGGGACTAACCGAGGAGAATTTGCAGGCGCGCATTCGCGGAAACCTGCTGATGGCGCTCTCCAACAAGTTCGGTTGGCTCGTGCTGACGACCGGCAACAAGTCGGAGATGTCGGTCGGCTACACCACCCTCTATGGCGACCTCGCCGGCGGCTTCGCGGTGATCAAGGACGTGCCGAAGACACTGGTGTACCGGCTCGCGCGCTGGCGCAACGCACGAGCCGACGCTCCGATCCCCATCTCGATCGTCGAGCGCGCGCCATCCGCCGAGCTGCGCGCGGGGCAGCTCGACCAGGACTCGCTTCCCCCCTACGACGTGCTCGACCGCATCCTGCACGGCTACGTCGAGCTCGACCGCAGCCGCGAGCAGCTGATCGCCGAAGGGCTCCCCGCCGAGGACGTGCGGCGCGCGACGCGGCTGGTCGACCTGGCCGAGTACAAGCGCCGCCAGGCGCCGCCGGGGATCAAGATCACCGAGCGCGCGTTCGGGCGCGATCGGCGCATGCCGATCACGAATGCCTACAGGGCCTGACGTGCGCCGCCTGGCCATACCGGTCGTCTTGCTCGCTTGCGCGCTCGCGTTCAGCTCCTGCGGCGACACGCTGCAGGACCAGCCGATCGGCCCGAGCCCGCTGGAGAGCGTAATCGTCAGCAGCCGCTTCCCCGTCTACTGGCTCGGCCAGGAGTTCGACGGCATGCGCATCACCGGCGTCCTGATCGACCCCGGCGGCGCCGTCACCCTGCGCTACGGCGACTGCCTGGTCGGCGGCCAGTTCACGTGCGTGACGCCGCTGGCGCTGGTCACCTCGCCCGACAACAGCTTCCTCCCCGGCGCCTACGAGGTTGGCCGCGCCCTGCGCGTGCGGGGCGCCGAAGCGCTCGCAACCCAGCAGGGCCGCGCGATCTCGATCCGCACCGGCACCGTGATCGTCAGCGTCCACGCCAACCGGGCCGCGCTGGCCCTGCGCGCCGCACGTCTGATGGCGCCCGTCAACAAGGTCGGCCTGCCGCTGCAGCCACTCCCGGCCGCCGCCCCGAACACCGGCTTCGACCAGCTGCCGCTGCCCAGCCAGCTGCCGCCGGGCACGCCGATCCCGCAACCACGCGGCGCTTGAGTCCGGGCCGCGGCGGCGGCGCTCGACGCAAAGTCGCAGTGCGCGAGACGCTGCTCAGCCCCGCAGCGGGCGCACGGCGATCGTCATCCGCGTCAGCGCGCAGGTGCGACCGTCGTCGTCGGTGAAGGTCACGTCCCACAGCCAGGTGGTGCGGCCGCGGTGGACGCGGACGGCGTGGGCGTGGACAGTGCCTTGGGTGATTGGGCGCAGGAAGTTGGTGTTGTTGGACATGCCCATCGCGACGTTGCCTTCCTCGAGCACGGTCAGGCCGGTGGCGATCGAGGAGATCGACTCGGCCAGTGCGGCGTAGAGGCCGCCGTGGACGAGGCCCGCCGGCTGCTTGTGGTGCTCGCGGACGGCTACTTGGGCGCGGACTTCGCTGTCCGAGCACTCCAGGAGCTCGAGGCCGTAGTGACGGTCGAAGCCCATCAGCACGTCGTTGATCGCAGCGGCGGTTGGCGCAGGCATCGGGCGGCCACGATAGCCTAAGACTCGCCGACACAGTGCTCGATTTGAGCGCCCGCCGGCCCGCCGCCCACACAGATGACCGAGCCCGACCGACTGCCACCCGACCAGCGCGCCGTGCTCTCGCTCGTGCTCGACCGTGGCAAGAGCTACGCGCAGGTGGCAGCGATGCTGTCGATCCCCGAGGCGACGGTTCGCGAGCGCGCGCATGCGGCCCTGGACACGCTGGCCACGAGCGCAGACGCGAGCGCCGCCACCATCGCCGCCGGCGAGTCGCGCGTTTCGGATACCTTTGCGAGCGGCCCACCGGCGAGTGCCGGCGGACCCTCCGTTCGCTCGGCGCAGAGCTCGCGGCTCGGGGGCGCTGTGCTGTTGGCGGGGATCGTGGTGGCGATCATCGTCGCCGTGGTGCTGCTGACGGGCGGCGGCAAAGGCGGCAGCAGCAAAGGCTCCACCACCAGCGCGAGCTCGACGACCGGCACCAGCTCGACCTCGACTTCAGCGAGCGGCTCCGCTAAGCCGCGGATCGACAAGAAGCTGGCGCTCTCGCCGGTGGAACCGGAAAGCCACGCGACCGGCGAAGGGTACGTGCTCTCCGACGGCAGTCGTCGCGCTTTCTATATCGCCGCAAAGGGGCTAGAACCCTCGCATGGGTTCTTCTACGCGGTGTGGCTGTACAACTCACCGTCGAGCTCGGCGCCGCTCGGGCGCGCGCCGTCGGTCGGCTCGAACGGGCGCTTGGAAGGCGGCGGGCCACTGCCCAGCAACGCGACCAACTATGGCAAGCTAATCGTCACCCGCGAGACGAGCACGCACGCACGCCAACCGGGCACGATCGTGCTGAGCGGCGCGTTCGCGCTGCACTGATCAGGGCAGCAACTTCCCCGGGTTCATGATCGCGGTCGGGTCGAGCTCCTGCTTCAGCGCGCGCAGAGCGCGCACGCCCTCGCGGCCGATCTCCTGCTCCAGCCACGGAGCGTGGTCGCGGCCGACGGCGTGGTGATGGGTGATGGTGCCGCCGCCGGCGAGGATCGCCGCGCTCGCCGCGGTCTTGACCGCCTGCCACTGGGCGATCTCCTCGTCCTGGAGCTGGCGGGCGACGAACGTGAAGTACAACGAGGCGCCGGTCTCGTACAGGTGCGAGACGTGGCAGGAGACGATGCCAGGCGTGCCGCACGCGCGCAGCGCCTGATCAATGGCGTCGCCCACCGCGCGATGCAGCGCGAGCAGGTTCGACCACTGCGTGGCGGTCTCGAGCGTCTCGACCATGACGCCGTGTGTAAGCAGCTCGTCGCGCAGGTACGGCGCCGAGAAGCGCGAGCGCAGCCACGCTCGGCCCGGCGAGCCGCCGACCGGCAGTCCTGTATGCGCGCGCACGACCCGCCGGGCCTGCTCACGACGGCTCGCGACCTCCTTCGCCTCACCCTCGAAGCCGAGGATCGCCAGGCAGCCGCCCGCATAGCCCCGCGCCCGCACGTACGCGCGGCCGAGCACACCCTTGGCCCCGCCACGCCCGGCCAGCGCCAGCGCCACCGCCGTCTCACTCCCGTCCGAGAGACGCGCGACATCCGGTGCCAGATGGCGCTGGGCGAGCTCGCGCAGCGCCTCGGCGCCGGCTTGGAAGCTCGCGAAGAACGCTCCTTCATACGCGCGCTCGACCGGCGCGCGGCGCACGCGCAACGACAGCTCGTCGATCGTGCCCAGCGTCCCCTCCGAGCCGACGATCAGCTCGCGCAGGCTCGGCCCGGCCGCGCTCGCGGGCAGCGCGCGCAGGTCGATCACGCCGGTGGGCGTCGTCAACTTCGACCCGCGCACGAGCTGCTCGAAGCGTCCGTAACCGGTCGAGGCCTGGCCAGCCGAACGCGTCGCCGCGCAGCCGCCGATCGACACGTACTCGTAGGACTGGGGGAAGTGCCCCAGCGTGAAGCCGCGAGCGCCGAGCTCCTCCTCCAGGTCGCGCACGCGCATGCCGGCGCCGGCCGTGACCGTGAGCGAGGCTTCGTCGAGATCGACCACGCCGGCAAGCCGAGCCATGTCGAGCGCCACCACCGCCCGCTGCGCGCCGCGCAGCGGCTCGACCCCACCCACGACGCTGGTGCCGCCCCCGAAGGGGACGACGGCGATCGAGCTGCGCGCGCACTCGCCGAGCAGCTCCGCCAGCTGCACGCGTGAACCGGGGTAGAGCACCGCGTCGGGCGCTCCCTGCGGGCGCCCTGCGCGCAGCCGCACGAGGTCCGGATAGCCCTTGCCGGCGGCGTGCACGATCCGCTCTCCACGACCGTCGCGCACGTACTCGCTCCCGGCGATCTGCCGCAGCCGCGCCAGCGCGGTCCCATCGAGCCTCGAGGCCGGCAGGCTGACCGCGTCGAGCGCCACCGGCGCTCGTGGCGCCGGCGCGCCGCCGACCGCCTTGCGCAGATACGCGAGCGCGTGCGCGGGAAGCGCCTGGGCATGGGCGGGGTCCCCCCAACCCCACCAACGCATGCGCGCCGGCTCGGTCTCCCCGCTGCCCGTCTCGCCCACGATCGACACCGGCGCCGAACCGCGTTCAGCCGCCATTGCCGAACATGCGCTCCAGCCCCTCGAGCGCCTCCTGGATCGTGGCGCTGGCCGCTCGCTTGATCAGATGAGCCCCGAATCGCGACAAGGCTCCACGAAGCGCCTGGCGCAACTCGATCGTCACCTCGGTCACGGCTTCGGCGCCGCCATCGAGGCGCTCGGTCAGCGCGATCTCCGTCTCGGCGTTTCGCAGCATCCGTGCGAACGGCGTCCCCTCCAGCTGCTGCACCCATAGCAACCTGCGCTCCGGAACCGAGTCGACCAGGGCGAAGTCGGCGCGCACGACTTTTCCCTGCTTGCCGGCCAGCACCTCGGTGAACGTCCCATCTTCCACGCCCTCGACGCGCTGCACGCGCGGCCACCAGCGCGGCAGGTGGTGCGGGTCGCCCACCACCTCCCAAACGGTCCGCGCAGACGCCGCGATCGTGCGGGTGCCCGTAGCGGTGGGCACGTCTCAGCGGACGATCTTGCGCAGGTCGCGCACGAGCAACAAATGCTTCAGGTGCGTGGTCACTGCCGCCAGGTTCTCCAGCGCGTCGACCGCGTCCTTGCGGCGCTCGGGGTTGCGCGAGCGCAGCGCCGGGGCGAGGATCTGCTGCAGCAGGCTTGCCTCGCGGTCGGCGGAGGAGCGAAAGACGCGCAGGTTGCGCCCGCCAACGCCGTAGCGTGCCAGCTCTGAGACGGCGCCGACGATCTCGCGCTCGGTCTCGTCGAAGTAGCGCACGCCACCTCGTATCTCGCCCTTTACGACACCGTACTCCTCCAGTTCGCGCACGAGCTTGGCCTCAGCGCCGGTCTCCTCCAACACATCCTCCAGCGAATACAGGGCGCCGTCGCTCTCGCGCACGCTCATGCTCGTGCGCCATGTGCGCTTACCCGCTTCCTGGCCCGGCTTCGGCACCTCGGCTACGTCGGTGCGACCGGCGGCTAGCTCCTGGCGGATCACGCGCAACGGCAGGAACTCGTCGCGCTGCATGCGCAGGATCGTGCGCAGCCGCGCGACGTCGCTGGGCGCGTACAGGCGGTAGCCGCCCGGCGTACGGCGCGGGTTGAGGAGCTTCTGGTCCTCCAGGTAGCGGATCTTGGAGATCGAGATGTCCGGGAACTCCTGGACCAGCGCCTTGCAGACGGCGCCGATCGTGAGCGCCTTCTGACGCGAGCCCTCTCCGTTGCTCCTCGCCTCGGCAGCGTCGACCTCGCCGTTCGCGCTCGCTGCCCGCGCCGTTGTCTTTGAGGCCGTTGCCATCAGCGCGCGTGGTAGGTGAGCTTGTACTTGCCGACCTGCACCTCGTCGCCCTCCTCCAGGCGCTGGGACTCGATCCGCGAGCGGTTGACGTAGGTCCCGTTCAGCGAGCCGCAGTCGTCCAGGTACCAGGCGTCCCCGCGCTTGACCAGCAGCGCGTGATCGCGCGAGACGGTCACGTCGTCGAGGAACACGTCGCAGTCCGGGCGCCGGCCAATCGTCATCTGCTCGCCGTCGACGGCGAAGCTCTCCCCCGCGCGCCCGCCGCCGGCCCTGATCACGAGCGCGGGACCATGGGCGGTGGCCTCGCCGGGCTCTACCGGCGCCAGCTCGCCGGCGTCGTCGATCCGGTAGGTGGCGGTCACCGACTCACCCGGTGCGCCCTCCGTTCTCGGCAGCAGGGCGCCGCAGCGCTGGCAGTAGTTGGCGCCCTCCTCGGCGAGGAAACCGCACTCCGAGCAGTGCCGGGCCATGGCCGTTCCCGTCCGCCTCAGTCCTCGTCAGCGGCCGCCCCGCCCGCGCGGCCCGCGAGGATGTCGGTCAGCTTCTGGACGTCCTCGCCTGAGATCGCCGCCTCGCCGTCGCGGTGCGCCTTGCGCAGGCGGCTGACCAGCTCGGCGCGCAGGATGTCGATCTTGCCGTGCAGGATGCGACGTTTGTAGGAGATCTCCATCTCCTCCTCAGTGAGCTCTTTGATGAGGAGCTTGAGCTCGCCGTCACTCATCGAGCCGAGGTCGGGGAACGTGTCCATCGCAGGCAATCTCCTCTTGCGCAAGGATTCAGTGGCGGGCCGGAGGAGAACCTCCGTCCGTGATTCGAGTATAGCCCAAAAGGTGAAGTTGAGCTTTAGAGTCCGTTTCAAGATTCCTGCACGTCTGTAGGCGGCCGATAGCCTTCGCTGAGCTTCGTCCTCGGACCTCGACTTGGCGCCACCAAGCCTTCGGTCCTGCGTCCTTGCTCAGCTCGACTCTCAACCGCCTCCAACCGCACAGGAATCTTGAAACGAACTCTGAGAGTCTCATTGACCCGCCCACTGACCCGCTCACACGCACTCGCGCTGGGCCTGATCCTGTTCGCGATCGCCGGCGGCGCGCTCGCGCGAGCGCAGACGATCGGCACCAACACGCACGTCTCCGCCGACGAGAACGGCTACGTCGCCAACGCCAACCGGCTGCTCGCCGGCAAACGCTATGCGACCTTCAAGTGGCCGCCCGGGACGTCCGTCGCCTTCGCCGTCGCGACGGGGTTGTCGGGACATGACTCGCTGCGCTTGAGCACTCACGCACGCGGGCCGGCGCAGTACATGCAGCTGGCGATCGGCATCCTCTCGCTGGCGCTGGTGGCGGCGTTCACGTGGCTGCTGGCCGGCCCTTGGGCGGCCGTGATCGCGACGGCGCTGGTGGCCTCCTACGAGCCGCTGATCGACGCCACGCGCACCTTTCTCAGCGAGCCCTCGGGCGCGTTCGTGCTGCTCGCCGCCGTCGGTGCGGCCGCGATAGCCCACGCCCGGTTCGGGGGGCGCCGCGACCTGCTGCTCGTCGCTGTGGCCGGGGCGATCGGCGGCGCGGCCTGCCTCACGCGGGGCGATCTGGCGGTCGGAATGGGCGTGCTCGCGCTTGCGCTCGCCCTGGCCGGTCGTCCCGACTGGCGGCCCAGCCTGTTGCGCGGCGGCGTCTACCTGGCGGCACTGCTGCTCGTGCTCGCTCCCTGGCTCGCCTACGCGTCCGCTACCGAGGGGCGCTTCGTGCCGATCACGAACGCGGGGCCAGACGCCTTCTTCATCGGCACCTACCTGCCCGGCAAGGGGCTGCTGGTGCCAACCGAGGAGCAGCTCGCGCCCGAAGTCTGCCGGCACTTTTCGGCCGACTGCGGGCGCTACTGGCAGCACAGTTCGGCGCCGCTCTTTCGCCTGATCCAGGCACGACACCCGGGAATGGCCGAGAACGCCGCCGCGGGCGCGGAAGACCTCCAGAACCTGCGCAAGTACGCGCTCGGCAAACCGGCCGCGTTCGCCTCGATGCTGTGGGAGAAGTTCTGGAAGATGTGGACGAACGCATGGAGCGGCGGCAACGGCACCTACCGCCCCGACACCTCGCAGACGCAACACCTGGTCTACCTGTGGCTGGCGTGGATCGGTCTGCTCGCCGGGGCCGTCCTGACGCGGCGCTTCGCGCTGGTCACGAGCGCCGGCGTGCTGCTGTCGGTGGCGGCGCTGGCGACGGCGTTCAACGACCAGCCGCGCTACAACGTCTCGCTGATGGCGCTGCTGCTGAGCGCAGGAGTCGCCGGCTGGTGGCTGGGGGCCGAACGGCTGTTGGCGCTCAGGCAGGCTCGTCAGGCCGGTGGCGCGTCTGCCGCAATCCCGAGCGCACATACAACGCGCTAGCGACGAGCGCGAGCACCAATCCCACGTACAGCAGCGCTTCGGCCAGAGCGCCCAGCCCGCACATCGCGAAGAACAGTGCGCCCATCAGAGGCGCGACCGAGATGCGGCCGGGCCAGTTGATGCGCAGCTCCACACCGCGCTTCAGCCCGTAGCGACCGAGCGCCATCATCGAAAGCTCGCGCGCCACCAGGATCGCCAGCGCCAAGCGCGGCAGCAGCTCGAAATGCCAGCAGACCACCACCCCGCTCAGCACCAGCAGCCGGTCGGTGACTGGGTCCATCAGCGCGCCCAGGCGGCTGTACTGGCGCGTGATCCGCGCGGCCATCCCGTCGGCGTAGTCGCCCCAGCCGATCAGCGCGAACAGGCCCGCCGAGAGCGCGTCGACGCCGTCTTGGCTGGAGAGCGCCACGATCAGGAAGACTGGGATCAGCGCCAGCCTTATGAAGCCGATCGCGTTGGGGATCGTCCACGGACGCAGCGGCTGTCCGGGGAGCGTCTGCGGCGGCGGCGGGCCGGAGCGGTCCAGGCCGAGCAGGCGCGTCGCGCTGAGGCGATCCCTGCGCGCGCGTGCACGTGGGTGCGCGTGAGGGTCCGGTTCGGAGGAGCTCAGGGGAGGCTCTGGCACAACTCGTCCACGGCCTTGGCGAGCGTGGGAGCGTCGGCGCTCAGCGG
The DNA here is from genome assembly GCA_035938935.1 of Solirubrobacteraceae bacterium. GTDB lineage: Bacteria > Actinomycetota > Thermoleophilia > Solirubrobacterales > Solirubrobacteraceae > Palsa-744. Next base: position 26,007 of record DASZGH010000109.1, on the reverse strand, counting down.
CAGCCCCCCCGTCTGCTCGCGTGTGCGTCGGAGATGGACCTCGATCTCGCCCGACTCCAGCGACCTGCGCCCCACTGTCAGTCGCAGCGGGCAGCCGAGCAGGTCGGCATCGGCGAACTTCTCCCCCACCCCGGCGTCGCGGTCGTCGTAGATCGCCTCCACCCCGCCCTCGTTCAGCTTCGCGTAGAGGAGCTCGGCGGCATCGCGCTCGGGCGTGCCGGCCCGGCCGAGCGCCACCAGGTGCACCGCGAACGGAGCGAGCGCCACCGGCCAGGAGATCCCATCCTCGTCGGCGAACTGCTCAACGGCGGCGGCCACCACACGCGCCGGGCCGATGCCGTAGGAGCCCATCCAGATCGGCAGCTCGGCACCGTGCTCGTCAAGGTAAGTGGCGCCGAGTGGCTCGGAGTAGCGGGTGCCGAGCTTGAAGATGTTGCCAATCTCAATCGCCGGCTCGAGCGCGAGCGCCTGCCCGTCGCGCGTCCAGCGCTCGCGACCGTCCCCGTCGGCGACACACTGCACGCGGGAGTCGCCCCGCGCCACCTCGACGTTGGCGGCGTAGCCCTCCCCGAGCACGATCTCGTCCTCGCCGGCCGGGCACGGCGCCATGTACTCGTGGGCGCCGAGGCCGCCCATCATGCCGACGTCGGACTCGACGCGATAGAAGCGCAGGCCGGTGCGCAGCATGATCCGGTCGTAGGCGCCGACGTGCAGGGCGTAACGCTCCTCCAGGCCCGCCTGGTCGCGGTCGAAGCTGTAGGAGTCCTTCATCACGAACTCTCTCGTGCGCAGGACCCCCGCGCGCGGGCGCGGCTCGTCGCGCTCCTTGACCTGGAAGTGGTAGAGGATCAGCGGCAGGTCGCGGTAGGAGTCGATCGTCTGGGCGGCGTGGAACGTGACCGCCTCCTCGTGGGTCATCGCCAGCACGAGCTCTGCCCCTTTGCGGTCCTCGAGCTTGAACAACTCCTCGATCTGAAGGCGCCCAGTCTTGCGCCAGGGATCGGCGGGCTGGAGCACCGGCATCAGCATCTCGCGGCCGCCGATCGCGTCGATCTCCTCGCGCACGATCGCGACGACCTTCTGGTGAACCCTCCAGCCCGCCGGCAACCAGGTCCACATGCCTGCGCCCATCTGGCGCACGAGGCCCGCACGCACCATCAGCTTGTGCGAGATCGCCTCCGCGTCTGCGGGGGCCTGCTTGAGCGTTGGCAGCAAGTACTCGGACAGTCGTGTCATGGCGGCCGCTGCATCCTACGCGCTATGAATTAGGACCAACCAGAACCCGTACGAACTCGACAAGGAGCCCCGATGGCCTACTCCGTACCTCCGCTGCCCTACGCGTACGACGCGCTCGAGCCGCACATCGACAAGCTGACGATGGAAATCCATCACGACAAGCATCACCAGGCGTACGTCGACAAGGTCAACGCCGCCTTGGAAGGCACACCGCTCGCCGACGCCGCAATCGAGGACGTGCTGCGCGATTTGGCTCAGGTGCCTGAGGACAAGCGCACCGCTGTGCGCAACAACGGCGGCGGGCACTACAACCACACGCTGTTCTGGGAGTCGATGTCGCCGAACGGCAACGGCGAGCCCTCCGGCGCGCTCGGCGACGCGATCGCCTCGGCGTTCGGATCCTTCGCCGACTTCCAGGGCAAGCTCAAGGAAGCCGGCGTCAACCAGTTCGGCTCGGGCTGGTCGTGGCTCGTGCACGACGGCTCGGGGCTTGCGGTGGTGGGCACGCCCAACCAGGACAACCCAATCTCAGACGGCAAGACGCCGCTGCTGGGCGTGGACGTTTGGGAGCACGCCTACTACCTTAAGTACCAGAACAAGCGGCCTGAATACCTCGACGCTTGGTGGAACACGGTCGATTGGTCGACCGTGGAAGCGCGCTTCAGCGCCGTGTGAACCTGCGGCCGGCCACCGGCGACGCCGGCTCGAGCATCGACTCGAGCACGGCGTCCGCCTCGGCTTCGTGCTCGGCCGCCGCCGCCTCCATCGCCGCCAGTTTCTCCGGCGTCATCGCGGTGGCATCCTCGTTGGCCTGGAGCCACTCGCGCGCCTCGGCCGCCTCGCGCTCGTCGCGCTCTACCGTCTTCCCGGCCGCGTAATAGCGGTCGATCTCCTTGAACAGCTCGTCGACCAGTTGCTCGGTCGGGACCTTCTTCAGCGGCTCGCCCTTGGAGTAGATCATGCCCATGTCCTTGGCGCCGGTGATCCCGAAGTCGGCGTGGCGCGCCTCGCCGATGCCGTTGACCGCGCAGCCGAGCACCGATACCTCGATCGGGTCCTCGTATGCCTCCAGGCGCCGCTCGACTTCGGCCACGACGGTGTCCATGTCGAACTGCAAGCGGCCACAGGTCGGGCAGGCGATCAGCACCGGGCCCTTCTCGCGCAGCTTCAGTGCCTTGAGAATCTCCCAGGCGACCTTGACCTCCTCCTCGGCGTGGAAGGTGGAGAGCGAGATGCGAATCGTGTCGCCGATCCCGTCGGCCAGCAGCGTGCCGAGGCCCACCGCGGACTTCAGCGAGCCCGACCACTTGGTGCCCGCCTCGGTGATGCCTAGGTGCAGCGGGTAGGGGATCTTCTCTGAGAGCAGCCGGTTGGATGCGATCGTGTTCGGCACCGACGTGGACTTCATCGACACCTTGAAGTTCTCGAACCCCAGCCGCTCCATCAGCGCCACCGTCTCCACGGCGGCCGTCACGAGCGCCTCGACCGGGTTCTCGTACTCGAGCTCGCGCAGGTGCTTGGGCAGCGAGCCGCTGTTGACGCCGACGCGCAGCGGCGTCCCGGTCCGCTTGGCGAGGGCGCACACTTCGGCCACCTTCTCCGGGCCGCCGATGTTGCCTGGGTTCAGCCTTACGCAGTGCGCGCCTGCTTCGATCGCCTTCAAGGCGAGCGTGTGGTTGAAGTGAATGTCGGCGATCACCGGGATCGGCGACTGCACCACGATCTGCTTCAGCGCCTCGGCGTCCGGCTCGCGCGGGACCGCGACCCTGACGATGTCCGCCCCCGCCTCGGCGACGGTGCGAATCTGCTGCATCGTCGCCGCCAGGTTGGCGGTCTCGGTCTTGGTCATCGTCTGCACCGCCACGGGGGCTCCTCCCCCGATGGGGACGGTTCCAACTTGGATTTGACGCTCCGAGGCCATGCCCGCATTGTATGGCCGCGCCTGGACTCATCCCGCGTGGCCCGGTTGGGCGCGGACGGGCCGCGTAACCTGCAGCGCGCATGCCCCGGCCCCCGTCCTCCCACGACGACGTCTACGCGACCGTCCGGCACCCGTTTGCGCGACCGGCCTCGCTACTGGCCGCACGGACGCGCCGGCGCCGGCATGAGCGCTTCTTCTCGCTCACCGGGCTGAGCGCCGACGCGCGCGTCCTCGACGTCGGCTGCGGGCGGCTCGGGCTGCGGGCACTCGAGCCCGGGCTCGACATCACGGGCGTCGACCTGGCCGAGCAGCCCTTCTACCCCGGTCCCTTCGTGCGCACCGATCCCGCCCGGGGCGGCCTGCCGTTCGCCGACTACGAGTTCGACCTCGTCTACTGCTCGAGCGTGATCGAGCACGTGCCACCGGAGGACCGGAACGCGTTCGCGGCTGAGCTGCGGCGCGTCGGACGCGGCTGGCTCGTGCAGACGCCGGCGCGCTCGTTTCCGATCGAGCCGCACGCGCTGCTCCCGTTCGTGCACTGGCTGCCGCGCCCGCTGCGACGCGCCTACTGGCGCCTGGGCGCGGCGGACGCCGCCGAGGAGATCGCGCTGCTCTCACGCCGGGAGTTCGAGTCGCTGTTCGGGCCGGCGCTGCCGGAGCGCCTGGGGCCAATCGTCAAGAGCTGGGTGTGCGTGCGGCCTGCCGGTGGGATCGCGACAGCCGACCGGGCGCGCGCGGACGCCCGAGGCGTACGGTCAGCCCCCCAGCCGCCCGATGTCGTTGCTGACGCCGCTGATCACCAGGAACACCAGCAGCGCGATCCCGACTGAGCTGAAGCGCCACATCGCCGCCAGCGACACGCGGCGGCCGCGCAGCTTCTCGGCCACCGCCCACAGCACGTGCCCGCCGTCGAGCGGCAGGAAGGGCAGCAGGTTGAGCACTGCGAGGACCAGGGACACGTACCCGATCACGACCAGCGCCCTGCCGGGCCCTTCTGCCACCGCCTGCTCGGTCACCCGCCCGATCCCGATGATGCTTGAGATCTGCTTGCGCTGCTTGGAGCTGGTCAGCGCTTTGGCCAGGCCCGTGAAGGTGCTTTCGGTCATCGCCCACATCTCGCTCAGCGACGCTCCCGCCGCGGCGAGCGGACCGAAGGAGCGCACCGGCGGCGGCGCGAACAGGAAGCCCAGCACCATCCGGCGTGCCTGCGCGTCGTAGCGCGGCACGATCGACAGGTTCAGCTCTCTGGCGCCTCGACCCACCGTCACGACGACGGGACTGGCGGCTCGGCAGCCCCCGGTCGGAGCACCGGCGCAGCGATGCGAAGAGATCGCCTGCACCGCTCTTTCCCGGTCGACTCGCCGCCCGTCGATCGCGACAATCCGATCGCCGGTCCGCAACGCCGCGGCCGCCGGCATCCCCTTCTCCACGCCCGCGACCGTGCTTGTGCCGGTCGACTGCAGTGTGCGCAGACCCGGGTTGACGCCTTCGAGCGTCAGCGCCCCGCCCAAGCTGCCAACGAACAGCACGCCCCAGAACAGCAAGAACGCGATCAGCAGGTTGACGCCTGGACCGGCGAGGATCACGACCACGCGCTTCCACGGCAGCTGTGTGTAGTAGGCGCGTCGCGCCACCTCCGGCGGCAAAGCCTCGATCTCCTCGGGGTTCATCCCCGTGATCTTCACGTAACCCCCCGCCGGGATCGCGCCGATCATGTACTCGGTCTCGCCCCGGCGCACACCCACGAGCTTGGGCGGGAAGAACAGCGAGAAGCGCTCGACGCGCATCCCCGTCGCCTTGGCCGCGACGAAGTGCCCGGCCTCGTGCAGGACGATCAGGGCCATGATCCCGAGGATCGTGAGCAGCCAGTCCATCGGAGTCAGTCTGGCAGGCTACGGCGACCGCCCCGCCCGTAGCGTCGCCTGCGCGGCGGCAACGACGAGGGTTAGAGCGCGTGCAACTCGACCTTGGCGTCCAGGCGACGAAGATCCTCTGGGTCCGTCGTTACCACCGGTTGGCGATAGCGCCGCGCGCACAGCACGACACTCGCGTCGATTACGTCGTGCGCCCCTCGCACGCCCAGCAACACGCCGACCGCCTGCGCGTTCTCCAACTCAAGCGCGACCACTCGCGTTTGGGGCTTCTTGAGCAGCCTCATCAGCCTCACCTGCTTGGAGCCGTCCCGAAATGCCTGCGCGACTACGCCGGCGGGGATGTGGATGGTGGCATCGGGCTGGGTGAGCATCCGCTCAAGCAGGGCTTTCATCCGCTCGTCCTTTCGTTCGAGCGCGATCAGCGCACCGGCATCGAGCGTCAAGCCGGACATGTCAGCCCTTGACGTCTCCCAGACCAAGCACCTTGTCCGCCCACGCGTACGCCTCGGGGCTGGGCACGCCGTCCTCGGCGATCATGTCGGCTATAAGATCCGCGAGCGTGTCCTCATCATCGAGAGCGGCGGGCGGTGCCACAGCCGCAAGTGCCGCGGATATATAGCTCGATACGCTCGCCGCCTCGCCGCGAGCGACGGCCGTGCGAGCCTGCTCGACCTGCTCCGGCGGCAGCGAGATAGTGATCTTCGCCACTTTGGTCATACCAGAATCGTACCGCCGCCTTCGGCGGATGACCAGCGAAGCAACGTCGGGTGCATTGACATCTGCGATTGGTGACGTGAGTAGAGCCATACACACTCATCCGACCACCCCGATCGACCGGGACACCCGCTCGGCCACTTCGCGCGCCTCGCGATCGGCCTCATACAGCGACTCGAACGCCCGCACCGGCCCCGAGCCGAGCTCCTGCAGCGTGCGTTCTATCACCTCCGCAATCCCCAGAAACGGCAGCCGCCCGGCCAGGAACGCGTGGACGGCGATCTCGTTGGCGGCATTCAGCACGCACGGCGCCGTACCCCCGGCCGTGGCCGCCTCGCGCGCCAGGCCCAGGCACGGGAACGCGTCGAGGTCGACCGCCTCGAACGTGAGCTCACCGACCGCCGCCAGGTCCAGCGGCTCGATCGGCAGCTCGACGCTCTCCGCGCCGTGCAGGGCGTAGGAGATCGCGATCCGCATGTCGGGCGGACCCATGTGAGCTAGCATCGCGCCGTCGGCGAGCTGCACGATCCCGTGGATCAGGGACTGCGGGTGCACTACCACGTCGATCCGCTCGTACGGCGTGCCGAACAGGTGGTGGGCCTCCATCAGCTCCAGGCCCTTGTTCATCAGCGTGGCCGAGTCGATCGTGATCTTCCCGCCCATCGCCCAGGTCGGATGCGCCAGCGCCTGCGCGACGGTCACCTCGGCGAGCTGCTCGCGCCCCCGACCCCTGAACGGGCCACCGCTGGCGGTGATCGTCAGGCGCTCGACGGCGCCCGGCGGCTGGCCGGCGAGCAGCTGGTGAAGCGCGGTGTGCTCGGAGTCCACCGGGACGATCTGTGCGCCCGTGGCTTCGGCGAGCGCCACCACCAGCTCGCCGCCGACGACCAGCGACTCCTTGTTGGCGAGCGCCAGGTCGATCCCCTCGCCCAGCGCCGCCACGGTCGGGCCGAGGCCCGCCGAGCCTACGAGCGCGTTGAGCACGAGGTCAGCGCCCGACTCGACCACCAGGCGCACCAGGCCCTCCGCCCCGGCGAGCACCTCCCCCTCCGGCCATGCCTGGGCGGCCCGCTCGGCGGCGTCCTCGTCGGCGAGCGCCACCCGGGCGACGCCATACGCTCGCGCCTGCTCTACCAGCGGCTCCCACGAGCGCTCGGCCGAGAGGCCGACGACCTCGAAAGCCTCACCGCCGCGCGCCACCACGTCGAGCGCCTGCACGCCGATCGAACCGGTCGAGCCGAGCACTAGAACACGCTTGCGATGCTCAGACATAGGCGAGCCATATGTAATAGCCGGCCACAGCCGTGAACAGCACCGCATCCAGGCGGTCGAGCACGCCGCCGTGCGCGCCAAGCAGGCTGCCCGTGTCCTTGGCGCCGGCCTGGCGCTTGACAAACGACTCGAACAGGTCGCCAACCGGCGCGAACACGGCGATGCCGAGTCCCAGCACGAGCGCGTGCGAACCGGGCAGCCAGTCCTGGTAGCGGCCGGCGAACCACACACTCAGGACGGTGAACGCCATTCCTATGAGCAAGCCCTCGACCGTCTTGTTCGGAGAGATCGCCGGCGCCAGCGGGCGGCGTCCGAACAGGCGACCACCCAGGTAAGCGCCGGTGTCGCCCAGGAACGTGCCGACGAGCACGTCGATCACGATGCCCTCGCCGTGGGGCAAACCGCGCAGCAGCACGGCGTGCGCGAGTCCGAAGCCGATCCAGTAGATGCCGAGCAGCGTCAGCGCCATGCCCCCCACGCTCGGGTGCGGTTGAGCCAGCGTGAGCGCGAATAGCACCGGCAGCGCCGCGATCGCAGCTAGCAATACCTGAGATTTGCCGCCGTAAAGCGCGGCGACGAGCAGGGCCGCAAGCGCCACGAAGCCCGCCAGACGCACCGGATGCACGCGCTCGTAGATGCCGTACAGCTCGTGCATGCACACACACCCGAGCACGAACACGCCCGCCGCGAACACAGCGCCCCCCTCGATCACCAGGAACAGCGCCAGCGCGATCAATGGCAGCGCAAACAGCACGCGCGAGGACAGATCCGAGCCGCCCGTGCGCTCGGCCAGCCCCCCGGGCCGCGGCGAAGACGATGCCGCCATCAGCGACCGCCGAAGCGGCGACGGCGCTCGGCGAACTCGGCCAGCGACTGCTCGAGCGCCTCACGCGAGAAGTCCGGCCACAGCTCGTCGCGGAAGACCAGCTCGGAGTAGGCCGACTGCCAAAGCAGGTAGTTGGAGAGGCGGCACTCGCCGCTGGTGCGGATGATCAGGTCCGGGTCGTGCATCTCGGGGGCGTAGAGCAGCTTGCGGAAATCCTCCTCCTCCCCGCCTCCAAACCGGCGCGCGGCGTCGAGGATCTCCGCGCGGCCTCCGTAGTTGAACGCCACGAACAACGTGATGCGGGTGTTGGCGTTGGTCAGCTCTTGCGCCCAGAGCATCCGCTCCACGAGCTGCTCGGCCAGGCCCTCGCGGCGGCCGATGAAGCGCATGCGCACTCCCTCGGCGTGAAGCTCGGGTGTCTCGCCGGCGATGCGGCGGTCGAACATCTCCATCAGGCCCTCCACCTCTGCGCGCGGACGCGACCAGTTCTCGGTCGAGAACGAGTACACCGTCAGCTCGCGTATGCCCAGCTCGACGGCGTCGCGCAGGCGCGCCTTGACCGTGTCGGCACCGGCGGAGTGGCCCTCGTTGACGGGCAGGCCGCGAGCGCGGGCCCAGCGGCCGTTGCCGTCGGTGATGATCGCAACGTAGCGCGCCCGCTGGGCGTCCGTCTCTGCGGCGGTGCTCATCAGGCCCGAGGATCTCGCGCAGGCGCCATCAGACCTCGAGGATCTCCTCCTCCTTGGCCTTCAGCACGGCGTCCAGCTCGGCCACGCGCGCGTCGGTGAGCTTCTGCAGCTCGACCTCGGCGCGGTGCTCGTCGTCGGAGCCGGCCTCGCCTTCTGCCTTGAGCTCGCGCAGGTGCTGCATCGTGTCGCGTCGCACGTTGCGAATTGCCACACGGCCCTCCTCAGCCAGATGGCGGACGACCTTGACGAGCTCCCGGCGGCGCTCCTCGGTCAGCTCAGGGACGACCAGACGGATCAGGTTGCCGTCGTTGGAGGGGTTCAGGCCGACGTCGGACTCGTTGATTGCCTTCTCGACCGTCTTGATCGAGGACTTGTCGTAGGGCTGCACCGTGATCAGGCGCGCCTCGGGCGCTGAGACCGTCGCCAGCTGGTTCAGCGGCGTCTGTGCGCCGTAGTAGTCGACGACGACGCGCTCCAGCAGCGACGGGCTGGCCCTGCCGGTGCGCACCGTCGTGAACTCGACCTTGGTCGACTCCAACGACTTGACCATCCGCTCGCGCGCATCCTCGAGCAGCGCGTCGATCATCTCAGCGGACACGGTGGTTCCTCCTGACGGGTCGATGATGGGGATGGATTTGGCGTGCTCATCTCGGCGCCGGGGCCGGATCCGCGCATCACGTGCTCACCAGCGTGCCCACGCGCGCGCCCGCGACGATCCTCGCGATGTTCGTCTCGTCGTCCATGTTGAAGACGTTCAGCGGCATCGAGTTCTCCATGCACAACGCCAGCGCGGTGGAGTCCATCACGCGCAGGCGACGCTCGAGCGCCTCCATGTGCGTGATCTCCGGGATGAACTGGGCGCTTGCGTCAAGCGCGGGGTCGGCGCTGTAGACGCCCTCGACGCCGTTCTTGGCCATCAGGATGATCTCGGCGTGGATCTCGGCCGCCCGCAGCGCCGCCGCCGTGTCGGTCGTGAAGAACGGGTTGCCGGTGCCCGCCGCGAAGATCACGATGCGGCCCTTCTCCAGATGGCGCATCGCCCGGCGGCGGATGTAGGGCTCGGCGACCTCGGAGATGCCCAGCGCCGACTGCACGCGCGTGTTGGTGCCCGCCCGCTCCAGGGCGTCCTGCAGGGGCAGGGCGTTGAGCACCGTGGCCAGCATGCCCATGTAGTCGGCGGTCGAGCGGTCCATGCCCTCGGCGACGCCCTTCATGCCGCGGAAGATGTTGCCCGCGCCGACGACGATCGCCACCTCGACGCCCTGCTCGTGCACCGCGCAGACCTGCCGGGCGACGGCCGCCACCCGATCGGGGTCGGTGCCGTACTCGCGCTCGCCCATCAGGGCCTCGCCGGAGAGCTTGAGCAGGATGCGTTTGAAGGCCGGAGCGCCCATCGACGCCAGAGCCTATCTGGGTTGGCTATTGCCCGACGGCGAAGCGCACGAAGCGCCTTACGACCACGTTCTCACCGGTCTTGGCGGTGAGCTCGTCGCGCAGCTGCTGGACGGTCTTGCCCTCGAACTTGGGGTTGTGCATCTCCTGCTCCAGCAGCACGATCGTGCGGTACCAGGCGTCGAGCTTACCCTCGACGATCTTGGCCCGTACGTTCTCCGGCTTCCCTGCCGCCTCCTGCTCGTAGATGCGCGCCTCGGCCTCGCGCGCGTCGGCGGGCACGTCCTCGCGGCTGACATACGCCACCGTCGGCGTCGCGGCTACCTGCATCGCCACATCGCGGGCGAACGCTGTGAAGTCCTCGTTGTTGGCGACGAAGTCGGTGTTGCAATCGACCTCGATCAACACGCCCACCTTGGCGCCGGCGTGAATATAGGCCTGGACCGTGCCCTCGGTGGCGGTGCGCTCGCCGAGGTCCTGGATCTTCTTGCCCTGCTTCAGGCGCAGAATCTCGATCGCCTTCTCGATGTCGCCCGAGGCCTCCGAGAGCGCCTTCTTGCAGTCCATCATGCCAGCGCCGGTGCGGTCGCGCAGCGCCTTCACGTCCTTGGCGGAGATCTCCTGGGTACTCACGATGCGCTCGTCTCCTCTGCGGTCGCCGTCGTCTCGGCGGCAGGGGTCTCAGGCTCGGGAGCGAGCGGAGCCGGAGCAGCCGGTTGAGCCTGGGTCGGCGCAGCAGCCTCGGCAGGCGCCTGCGCCGCCTCCGCCTGAGCGGCCGCGGCCTGTCGCTCGGCCGCCTCGCGCGCCACCTGCTCCTCAGCCTCACGCTTGGCCTGCTCCTCGGCCTCGCGCCGCGCGCGCTCCTCGGCCTCGCGCTTGGCCTGCTCGGCGCGTTCCTGGCGCGCCTTCTCCTCCTGGGCGCGGAACACCGAATGACCCTCGGCCACCACGTCGCCGATCGCTTTGGCGATCAACGCGCACGAACGCATCGCATCGTCGTTGCCGGGGATCACGTAGTCGATCCCGTCCGGGTCGCAGTTGGTGTCGACCAGGCCGATCACCGGGATGCGCAGGCGCTGCGCTTCGCGCACGGCGATCGCCTCGGTCTTCAGGTCGATTACGAAGACGGCGTTGGGCGTGCGCTGCATGTTCTTGACCCCACCCAAGTTCGCGCGCAGCTTGGCCAGGTCGGCCTGCGCGGCCATCCGCTCGCGCGTCGGCAGCAGCGCGAGCTGGCCCTCGGTCTCGTAGCGTTAGAGATCGTGCAGCCGTCGGATGCGCAGGTTGATCGTCTGGTAGTTGGTCAGCAGGCCGCCCAGCCAACGGTTGTTGACGTAGGGCATGTCGGCCGCCTCGGCGACCTCCTTGATCGCGTCGCGCGCCTGCTTCTTGGTGCCGACGAACAGCACCGTGCCGCCCCGGTGGGCTACCTCGGAGGCGAACTGCTGCGCCTGGGCCAGCAGCGACGCGGTCTTCAACAGGTCGATGATGTAGATGCCGCCGCGCTCGCCGTGGATGAAGCGGCGCATCTTCGGGTTCCAGCGCCGCGTCTGATGGCCGAAGTGCACCCCGGCCTCGAGCAGATCGGCAATTCCCACCTGGCTCACGTTGCTCCCTTGTATGTGTGTTGTTTGATCCGGGCGCCCGTCGCGGACCCGCACGGCCTGTTGCGGCGTGCGGGCAGGGCCGCGATGCGCTGACGCCCGGCATTTGGGCCTTGTTGCTACGAAAGGTCGAGGATAGCCGAAGGCCGCAAGCGGAGTCCGCCCCCCAACGCAGCCTCGCGTAAGCGCCCCGCCACTCTGCCGCAGGTAATCCGCGGCCGGCCAGCCGGACGGCCAGCCGCTACTGCTCGCCCCGCGCCCGCTCCAGAGCCACGCGCAGGTCCTCGGGCAGCGGCGAGCTGACATCGATGCGCTCGCCGGTCACGGGATGAGGGAAGGCCAGGCGGGTGGCGTGTAGGAACTGGCGGTGCAGGCCGAGAATCGAATCCCGCCCACCCGTGCCGTACTCGGGGTCGCCGCAGACCGGGTGACCGATCGCCTGCAGGTGCACGCGGATCTGGTGGGTGCGACCCGTGTCCAGGCGCAGTCGCAGCAGCGCGTAGGCGCCCACCCGTTCGATCAGCTCGAAATGGGTGCGCGCCTCGCGCGGCGCCACGCCGTCGATGGCCATGCGCGTGCGGATGCGCGGATGGCGGCCGATCGGCGCCTCGATCCTGCCGGTTCGCGCCGGCGGAACGCCCTCCACCAGCGCCAGGTATTCGCGCTGCACCAAGCGCTCGCGCAGAGCCGCCTGCAGGCGCGCGTGGGCCTGCTCGCTGCGGGCGACGAGCATCAGGCCCGAGGTGTCGCGGTCGAGACGGTGCACGATGCCCGCGCGCTCGGCGTCGCCCCCCGCGGCGAGGCCGGCGAGCAGCTGCGAGAGCGTGCCCTCGCGGTGGCCGCGCGCCGGGTGCACGACCAGGCCCGCCGGCTTGTCGATCACGAGCACGTGCGCGTCGCGCCAGAGGATCGGGAGCTCAGGCTCGCTCGGGCGCTCAGACCCGCTGGGGGGCTCAGACCCGCTGGGGGGCTCAGGCTCACTCACGTCGCTCGATCACCAGCGCGAGCAGGAGCACCCCGATCGTGATCGCGGCGTCCGCCAGGTTGAAGGGGGGCCAGCCCAGCGGCAGCTCGACGAAGTCGGTGACCGACCCCACCCGGATGCGATCCACCACGTTGCCGAGCGCTCCGCCGATCAGCATTCCCGTGGGCAGCCAGATCAGCGGCAGGCTGCTGTTGCGCGCGAAGTAGACGAGCAGGACCAGCAGTGCGAGCGCGATCAGCACCGTGATCGCCCAGTGACGGCCGGGCAGGAAGCCGAAGGCGATGCCCTTGTTGCGGGTGTTGACGAACTGCAGGCCGGGTAGCACCGAGCGGGTTTCGCCGGGCACGATCGAGCTGCGCACCGCGGCCTTGGAGAGCTGGTCGACGAGCACCACGGCCGCCGCCGTGACCAGCGCCAACGACCACGCGCGCGTGCGCGCGCCAAGCGCCGACGAGGAGGTCAACCGCGGATGAGGCCGCGTACGACCACGGTGTTTATGAGCGTGAGCACGAGGATCGCGACGATCGGGCTGAAGTCGAGCATCCCGGCCATCGGGATGATCCTCCGGAAGATCCGCAGGTAGGGCTCGCAGATGTCGCGCAGGAATGTGAGCACCGCGTCGGTGGCGCGCGAGTACGGGGGGCGCACGCCGAACGCGAACAGCAGCTGAACGACGATGTAGGCGACGATCAGCAGCGTGTACACGTAGATCAGGGTTTCGAGGTAGCCGGCGACGTCGGTCCGGGCGCTGGCGAGAACGACGCTCATACGATCACTCCTTTCCCAGCACCGCGTCGAGCGCGTCGGAGAAGGCGGCTCGGATGCCGCCGCGCTCCAGGGCCGCCAAACCCCTCGCGGTGATGCCTCCGGGCGAGGCGACCTCGCGGCGCACGGCCAGCGTGTCGAAGCCGCGGCGGCGCAGCAGCTCGGCCGTGCCTGCGAGCGTCTCGGTGACCAGCTCGGAGGCCTGTGCCGGCGGGATGCCGCGGCGCACGCCCGCGTCGACCTGCGCCTCGGCGACGAGCGCCACGTAGGCGGGGGCGCAGGACATCAGGCCCATCGCCACGTCTACCAGCGACTCGTCCAGCGCCACGAGCACGCCGAGGCGCCCGAACAGCTCGTCGACCGCCGCCGTGACGGACGCGTTGGTAGCCGTCGAGCCGGAGCTCGTCTGAGTCCCGCCGGCGCTCGCCTCGCTATCACCGGCGAGCGTCCCGGCCACGCCGCCCGACTCCAGCGCCTTGACGATGGCACCGGCGCGCACCTCCGCCGGCAACGACGGCAGGAAGCGAAACACCGGCACGCCCGGGTACGCCTCGCGCAGCGCCGCCAACGGCGTCGCCGCAAGGATCGACGCCACCGCCTTCGCGGCGCTCGCCAGCTCCTGCGCCACGGCGCGCAGCTGCGCGGGCTTGTGGCAGAGCACGACCAGGTCGGCGCGCCGCGCCACCTCGACACCGGAGCCGAGCGCCTCTCCCCCCGTCTCTTGTGCGAGCGCCTGCGCGCGCTCGGTGACCGGGTCGAAGCAGAGCACGGGCTCTCCCCACCCGCGCGCCATCGCGCGCGCCATGTTGCCGCAGCCGATCAGTCCTATCCGCATGGGCGCCCCAGGCTACCGGCCCACGGCCGCCTAGCTCTGGTTGAAGAAGCCCTTTTCGATCAACCTGGCCCGCTCCTCCGCGGAGATCTCCACGTTGCGCGGGGTCAGCATGAACACCTTGTCGGCGATCCGCTGCATGCCGCCGTCGAGCGCGTAGGTCAGGCCGGAGGCGAAGTCGATCAGGCGCTTGGACAGGTCGGTGTCGACGCCCTGCAGGTTGAGGATGACCGGGATCGAGTCCTTGAACTTGTCGGCGATCTGTTGCGCGTCGTTGAAGGACTTGGGGATCACCAGGTGTACGCGCACGTCGCCGTTGGCCCGCGAGACGGGGCGCAACTGCGTCGCCGACCGGCCTCGCGGTTCGTCCTCGGCGAAGATGTCGTCGAACTCGTCGCGCCGGCGACGCGGGGAGAGGCGACGGACGTTCGGGCGCTCGCGGTAGCGGTCGGCCGTCTCCTCCTCGTACGGCGGCTCGTCGTCGTAGTCGTCGTGATACTCCTCGGCGAGGCCGAAGTACACCAGCGCGCGGTGCCAGGAGTCGCGAAATGCCATCTCAAAGGGCCATTTTCGGTGAAAGCGGGCTTTTCCCTGCTCTCGGGCGACATTCTAGGACCTGTGCCGCCGCGGCGTGCGACGCCGTGCGCGACCGGACCTGGGTGCCCTGAGCGAACCACTACGCGTACAGGCGCGTGCCGATCCGCACGATCGTCGCTCCCTCCTCCACGGCGACGGCGAAGTCCTGGGTGGTACCCATCGACAGCTCGCTCAGGCCTTGGTCGACCGCGAGCTCGCGCAGACGGCGGAAGTACGGGCGGCTCTGCTCGGGGTCGCTCGCCAGCGGCGGCATCGTCATCAGGCCCGCCACCGGGAACGGGGAGCGCTCGATGAAGGCCGGCAGCCGCTCCGGCGCGATCCCGCTCTTGGCCGGATCCCCAGCCAGGTTGACCTCGACCAGCACGCGCAGGCCCGGACGCGCGCGAGCGGCGTTGCGCTCCAGCTCGCTCAGCGCCGAATCGCTCGCGAGCGAGTGGATCAGACGGACGTGGGGGACGATCGCGCGCACGTGTTTGCTTTGCAGGGCGCCGATGAAGTCCCACGTGAACAGCTCGCCGCCGATCAAAGATCGGCCAGCCTGCGCCTTGCGCACCAGCTCCTGCGCCCGGTTCTCGCCGAGGTGCTCGATGCCGGCCGCGGCGAGTGCAGGCAGCTCCTGCACCGGCACGTACTTGCAGGCGGCCACGATCTCGACCTGCTCGCCGTCGCGCCCGGCCCGCTCGGCGGCGACCGCGATCTCCGCGCGCACACCGTCGAGGTTGGCGCGCACGCACTCGGCGCGCAGGCCGTGGATGAGTTGGGGACTCAAGAAGCGATCGACCCCAGGCTCGGGCGCGGCAGCCAGGCCAACGCGGCCTGGCGTCCTGCCCGCGGGCCTTCGCGGCGGTGGGAGAAGAAGCGCTCGTCGCAGACCGTGCAAGCCGACACGTCGAGCACGTCGGCCACGCCCGCGGCGCCCAGGCGGTCGTGGGCGATCGCACGCAGGTCGATCAGGGCGCCGCTGCGGTGCGCGCCGCCGAAAACCGCGTGCACCTCCTCGCCGACCTCGTAGCAGCACGCACCGGCGCACGGACCGACGACCGCCACGATCTCACCGGTGCCGCCCACTTCGCGCAGTGCGCGCACGCCCTGCTCGAGCACGCCCGCGGCCACGCCGCGCCAGCCCGCGTGCACGGCCGCTACCGCGCCCTGCGCGCCCAGAACGATCGGCAGGCAGTCGGCGGCGAGCACCATCGCCGCCACGCCCGGGGCCGCGACGGCGTGGCCGTCGGCGCGGAAGCCCGGCTGTGCCTCGCCGTCGCGCCAGCAGCGCGCATCGGCCAGATCGTCTTTGCCTGCGGGCGTCCCTAGGCGCGCGCCGTCGGCATAGACGCGGCCAACCACGGCCCCGTGCACCTGATAGCCACGCAGCAGCACGTCCACGCCACAGCGCTCGCGCAGGCGCTCACGCGCCCCAAAGCCCCCCTCGGCGCCCTCGCCGCCGACGCTCGAGACGTTGCCGTGCGAGCGGTCGCTGAACAGCGCCCGGCCCCCGCCGGGCAGCTCGATCGCGCCGTGCGGCAATCGCACTCCGATGCCGCCCGGCAACCCGCTCTTGGCCTGCGCCGGCGCGCCTTGCCCGGCCCTCACAGCTTCGCTTCCAGCGCCGCCTGCAGCTCGGTCTCCCGGCCCGGCTCGATCCGCTCTTCCAGCAGCAGCCGGTAGGACTCTTCCAGGCGCAGGCCGACCTCCGGGCCCTCGGGCACGCCGGCGGCGATCAGGTCGTCGCCGGTCACCTGCAATGCCACGTGGCGCTGCTCGCGCAGCCAGTCTTCGATCAGACCGCGGCCGTAGGAGCCGGGGCCGTCCTCCATGTCGCGCACGGCCGCCGCCAGCGCCAGCGACTCGATCGGCGTGCCGTCGGTCAGCTCGAGCAGGTCGGGGGTGGTGGCGGCTTCGTCGACGCTGTCGATCGCGAAGCAGGCGCTGACCGCCGCGCCGAACACGCGCTCGCCGACGCCGGAGGGGAGCTGCAGGTCGGCGATGAAGGCCCGCATCGCCGCCTCGCTGTCCTCGTTGTCCAGCTCTCCAGCCAGGCCCATCAGCAGCGCGGCGGCGAACAGCACTGGGCGCGAGCCATCCTCGGGCATGATCTCGAGCGCCATGCGCACGACGTGCTCGTCAAAGCAGACGCCCGGCTCCCAGGCGGACAGGACGCCGAAGCGGTCGAGCTCGGCCAGCACCGCGACGGCGCACCGTTCGGCGAAGGCCAAGCGCAGCTCGGCGCCCAGGCGTGCGCCCGAGACGCTCTTCAGCGCGCCCGCTTCGAGCGCCTGGGTGGCCAGCTCGGCCGTGCGCGGCTCGACGGCGAAGCCGAGGCGGACGCTGTAGCGGACCATCCGCAGGATCCGCGTGGGGTCCTCCAGGAAGCTGCGCTCGTGCAGCACGCGCAGGCGCCGCGCGGCGAGATCCTCGAGCGCCTCGGGCACCGCCCTCAGCCGCCCCGCATCCTCGCCCGCCAAGCCGAGCGCGATCGCGTTGACGGTGAAGTCGCGGCGCTGCAGGTCCTGCACCGGCGAGCCGGGGCGCACCTGCGGCAGCGCGCCGGGCTGAGGGTAGCTCTCGGCTCGCACCCTCGCGAGGTCGACGCAGGTCCCCGGCGAGCTGACGAGCGCGGTGCCGAAGCGCTCGTGCACGCTCGCCCCGCCGCCGAGGCGCTCCGCCAGCTCGTGCGCGACCGCCTCGACCTCGGCCACCACGATCGCGTCCAGCTCGCGCGGACGCACGCCCAGCATCAGGTCGCGCACGGCGCCCCCGACCAGCTCGATCCCGCCACGCTGCCCTGCGAGCGCGATCAGCTCGGCGCCACCGGGCAGCTCGCGCAAGCGTGCGAGCAGCGCGCCGCCGTCGCTGGTCGCCTCCCCAAGTGGCCCTCCCGACCCGCCTGCCCGACCCATCGCGCTCAATCGACTCGCACCGGGATGCCGGCCGCCGCGAGGTGCGCCTTGGCCTCGGCGACGGTGTGGCGGTCGTAGTGGAAGATCGAGGCGCACAGGACGGCGTCGGCGCCTGCCTGCAGCGCCTGCACTAGATGATCGAGCTCGCCGGCTCCGCCCGAGGCGATCACGGGGACGTCCACCGCCTCGCTGACGGCGCGCGTGAGCGGCAGGTCGTAGCCGTCGGCGGTGCCGTCGCGGTCCATGCTCGTGAGCAGTATCTCCCCCGCCCCGCGCTCGGCGCCCTCGCGCGCCCAGGCGACGGCGTCGCGGCCGGTCGCCGTCCGCCCGCCCGCGACGAACGCCTCCCAGCTGGGGCCATTTTGCGAGGCGGCCGCCTTGGCGTCGATCGCGAGCACCACACACTGCGCGCCGAACACCTCGGCCAGCTCGTCGATCAGCTGCGGGCGCGCCAGCGCGGCCGAGTTGACCGACACCTTGTCGGCGCCCGCGTCGAGCACGGCCTGCGCGTCGGCGACGGAGCGGATGCCACCGCCGATCGTGAATGGCACGAACACGTCGTCGGCGGTGGCGCGCGCAAGCGCGGCGATCGTCTCGCGACGCTCGTGCGTGGCCGTGATGTCGAGGAACACGATCTCGTCGGCCCCCTCACGGTCGTAGTGGGCCGCCAGCTCGACGGGGTCGCCGGCGTCGCGGATGTCGACGAATTCGACCCCCTTGACGACCCTGCCGGCATCCACGTCCAGGCACGGGATCACGCGCTTGTAGTGCACCATCTCAACGGTAGCGCCTCCCGAAGGGTTGCGAATGATGGATTTGGGCGAGCTGTTCACTGCACCGCACCCTCCCACGTGCCGCGCCACCGACGTTACCGGGCGCGTGCCCGACGAGGTCAGCCGGCGTCCTCCATGAGCACGGAGAGCGCCTCGGCGACGGTGAAACGGCGCTCGTAGAGCGCCTTGCCGACGATCACGCCGTCCAGGCTGGGGGCGTCCAGAGCCGCAAGGGCCTCGAGATCGGCGAGCGCTCCGATGCCGCCCGAGTACACGAAGCTGCCCTGTACGGCCCGGGCAACCGCCGCGACTTCCTGCAGGTCGGGGCCTTCGAGCATGCCGTCGCGGTCGACGTTCGTGTAGACCAGCTCGCTCGCCCCCTGCTCGGCCAGGCGACCGACCACTTCGGCGGCGGTGAGGTCGATCGTCTGCGTCCATCCCGCCGTTGCGACCCTGCGGCCGCGCACGTCCACGGACACGAGCACCTGCTCGGGCCAGCGCCGCAGGCAGTCGTCCAGGAACGACGGGTCGGAGAAGGCGGCGGTGCCGAGGATGACGCGCGCGGCGCCCGCCTCGAAGGCCTCGGCGACCGAGCCCAGCGAGCGCAACCCACCGCCGAACTGGACCGGCACGCCCGTCTCGGCGGCGATCCGGCGCAGGTGCTCGAGGTTGGCCGGCGCGCCCTGCTTGGCGCCGTCGAGGTCAACCACGTGTAGGCGCCGGGCGCCGTCTGCCACCCATGCCGCGGCCGCCGACAGCGGGTCCTCGTCGTAGACCTTCTTGGCATCGAAATCGCCCTTGACCAGTCGCACCGCCTTGCCGGCAAGCATGTCGATCGCGGGATAGAGCTTCACGCGACCGGCAGGCGGGCGCAGATGCGACCGAAGTTCGCGAGCAGACGCAGGCCCGCCGCCGAGGACTTCTCGGGGTGAAACTGCACACCGTAGAAGCTGCCGTGGGCAACGACGCTCGCGAACGGCTCTCCGTACACCGCCGTGCCGAGCACGTCCTCTTCGTTGGCGGGGACCGGCGCGAACGAGTGCACGTGGTAGAAGGCGCAGCGGCTCGGCAACCCCTCCAGCAGCGGCGAGTCCGTCCGCAGCGCGACCTCGTTCCAGCCGATGTGCGGGAGCTTCAGGTCGGCGTGCGCCAGCTCACGCACCTCGCCCGCGACGATGCCCAGGCCCTCGGTCCCGCCCTGCTCGCTGGAGCGCTCGAACGCCAGCTGCAGGCCCAGGCAGATGCCGAGCACCGGCTTGCCCTGAGCCACCTGGTCGCGCAGCAGCTCATCCAGGCCCAGCTCGCGCAGCCGCTGCATCCCCTTCGGGAACGCGCCCACGCCCGGAACGACCAGGCCGGTGGCGGCGCGTAGGCGCGCGGGGTCGCTGGTGACCGTCACGATGGCGCCGATGTGCTCGAGCGCCTTCTCGACCGAGCGGCGGTTGCCCATGCCGTAGTCGACGAGCGCTATCTCGACCAGATCGTCAACACTCATGCCGTCAGCGTCCCCTTCGTGCTCGGGACGCCGCTCTCGCTCGGGTCGATCGCGATCGCGCCGCGCAGCGCGCGGGCGAACGCCTTGAAGGCCGCCTCGATCATGTGGTGGGCATTGCTGCCGGCCTGCACCTCCAGGTGCAGCGTCAGCTTGGCGGCGTTGGCGAACGCCCGGAAGAACTCCTCGGTCAACTCGTGGTCGAACCCGCCGGTTGCCCCCGGCGGAAGATCGGCACGAACCACCGCCAGGGGACGCCCGGAGATGTCGATCGTGCAACTGGCCCTCGCCTCGTCCATTGGCACGACAAAAAATCCATACCTATAGATGCCGCGTCGATCCGCGAGCGCGCGATCGAGCGCCTGGCCGAGGACTATCGCGGTGTCCTCCGCCGTGTGATGGGCTCCGGTCTGCAGGTCGCCCGTGACCCGCACGTCCAGGTCCACTCGCGCGTGACGCGCGAACAGGTCGAGCATGTGGTCCAGAAAGCCGACGCCGGTGCTGCGGGTGCCCGCGCCGCTGCCGTCGAGCGTCAGCGAGACGCCGACGTCGGTCTCGGCGGTCTTGCGCTCGATCGTGGCGGTGCGGGGAGCGTGTGTGTCGGCGCTACTCATCTCACCCTCCATTCTCGCTCACCGCGCCCTCGGCGGGCTGCTCGCCGGCACGCGCCAGCATCGAGCGGGCGTGCAGCGGGAAGCCCTCGGCCAGCGCGACGGGCGCTCCCGCGCGCGCCAGCTTGGCCGCGGCCTGCGCGCCGATCTCCACCACCGACATGCACCGGCGGAAGTGGCGCGGGGAGAGCGTCGAGGCAAAGCGCGCCGCCCCGCCGGTGGGCAGGACGTGGTTTGAGCCGGCGACGTAGTCGCCGAAGGCGGTGGCGCCGCCCCGGCCCACGAACAGGCACCCCGCCGTCCTGACCTTCGAGCGCAGCGCCTCCTCGGCGGCGCCGACCAGCTCCAGGTGCTCGGGAGCAAACGCGTTGGCAAACTCGATCGCCTGCAGCGGTGTGGCGGTCTGCACCAGCACGCACGCGTCGGGCTCGAGATCGGGCCAGTCGGCCACCTCGTGCTCGATCGCCTGGGCGAGAGCATCGAGGGCCGCCGGCGAGCTCGACACCGCCGCTACGATGCTGCCCGCCCCGTGCTCGGCCTGAGCTAGCAGGTCGAGTGCGACCAGGCGCACATCGGCGTCCTGGCCGAACACGACCATCAGATCGCTGGGCCCGGCGAACCCCTCGATGCCGACGACGTGCGAGAGGCGGCGCTTGGCCTCCTGCACGTACAGGTTGCCGGGCCCGACTACGACGTCGACGCGCTCCACGGTCTCAGTGCCGAACGCCAGCGCGGCGATCGCCTGCGCGCCGCCCATGCGGTAGACGGTTTCCACCCCGCACAGCCGGCAGGCGGCCAGGATCGAGGGATGGGCTTGGCCGTCTGGGCCGGGCGGCGTGCAGACCGCGACGTCGAGCACACCGGCGGCGCGCGCGGTCACGACCCCCATCACGACGGTGCTGGGATAGGCCGCGCGCCCGCCCGGCGCGTAGACCGCGGCGGCTGACACCGGCAGCTCGCGCAGGGTGACGCGATGCCCCTGGGCCAGGTCGACCTGCACCTGGTCGGCGCCGATCGCGGCGTCGGCCACCCGAGCGACGTTGGCGATCGCCACCTGCAGCCCAGCGACGACCTCCAGCGACGTCTGCTCCAACGCAGCGTCGAGCTCCTCGGCGCTCACGCGCAGCGGCAGCGGATCGGCGCCGTCGGTGTCGAACTCGCGCGTGTACTCGTCGATCGCCTCGTCGCCCTCTGCGCGCACGTGGGAGACGATCGTCGCGACGGTGGCTTCGACCTCTTCGCTACCGAGAACGATCAGCCTGCGCATCCGCTTGGCCGCCTGCGCGAGCTTGTCCTCGCCGTCGGGGCCGGTCAGTGTCAATCGCTCGATCAGCACCGGTCAATGCCTCGATCGAGTCCGCCTGGCGTGGATTGGTCGCGTCGCAAATAGCTAACGACCGTCCGGTGCCGCTGGGTCCGGTTGCGCACCGCTCACGCCCCATTCAGGCGCTCGGTGAGCGCGTCGATCGCCGCGGCCTGCAACTTGTGCGCGACGGGGTTGGCGATCAGGCGCGCGGTGCAGTGGACGATCTGCTCGCGCACGACCAGGTCGTGTTCGCGCAGCGTCGTGCCGGTCGCGGTGAGGTCGACGATCGCCTCGACCATCCCGGTCAACGGCGCCAGCTCGACCGACCCCTTGACCTCGACGATCTCGGCCTGGCGGCCCGTCTCCTCGAAATGGCGCGCGGCGATGCGCGGATACTTGGTGGCGACGCGCATCACTCCGAGCCGGCGCAGCGCCTCCGCTGCCGGGTCGGGGCCGGCCTTGCTGGCGAGCACCATCGTGCAGCCGCCGTAGCCGAGGTCGAGCAGCTCGTAGACCACTCGCCCGCGCTCGCCGTGCAGGCCGGCTGCCTGCTCGAGCAGCACGTCCTTGCCGGTGATGCCGATGTCCGCGGCCCCCGACTCCACGTAGGTCGGCACGTCTGAGGGGCGCATCGTGATCACGCCAATCTCCTCGAACAGCAGCTTGCGGTCGTTGCCGCGCAGCTCGTCGGTGTCCAGCCCGAGGTCGCTGAGCAGGTCGACCGTCGGCTCGAACAGCGCGCCGCGCGGAACGGCGATCGTCAATCCGTTCAGAGCGCTCATCGCCGGTCCTCCCGAGCCGGGGCGAGCGTCCGCCCGTAGGGATGCGTGGGTGCCAATGCGCCAGCGTTCATGGCAGCTGCGCTCCCGTGCCGCGTTCCTCGCCCATCAGGGCAATGTGCAGGCGGTCGATGCCGAGCGCGAAGCCGACGGCGGGCAGCGGCCGGCCGAAGTGGCCGAGCAGGTCGTCGTAGCGGCCGCCGCCGCCCAGCGGGGCGCCCAGCGCCGGGTCGTAGACCTCGAACACGGCGCCCGTGTAGTAGCCGATCGAGCGCACCAGCCCGAGGTCGAAGATCACGCGCTCGGCCACGTCCGGCGCGAGCAGCTCGTAGACCCCGCGCATGTTCGCCGCCGCCCCGGCAACAGCCGCGCTGGAGGCTTCGAGCACCTCCGGCCCGCCGCGGCTCTGCGGGGCCTCCAGCAGCAGCCGGCGATCCTCGTCGGAGAGCTCGAGCGCCGCGAGCTGCTCGCGCAGGCCGACGAAGTCACGGCCGACCAGCGCGGCGAGCAGTGCGGAGCGGGCCTGCTCTGGCACACCGACGCTCGCAATCAGCGACGGGTACAGCGACGCGTCGCCGAGCCCGATCCGATAGCCCTCCAGCCCGACTGTGTCGAGCGCCGCGCACAGCACCGTCAGCGCCTCTGCCGTGCCTTGCGGGGCGGGCGCGCCGATCAGCTCGATGCCGGCCTGCAGCAGCTCGCGCGGCTGCCCGCGCTGGGGCGGCACCCCGCGATAGCAGTGGGCCAGGTAGCAGAAGCGAAGCGGCGGCTCGACGGTCGGGTAGCGGGTGGCGACGACGCGCGCGATCGGCACGGTCATGTCCGAACGCAGCACGAGCGTGGCGCCGGTCTCCTCGAAGACGCGATAGGCCGGCTGGGCTTCGGCCATGTCCGCGCGCGAGAGCACCGACTCGTACTCGAGCGCGGGCGTGTACACCTCGCCGTAGCCGTGGCGCTCGAACACCCCGCGCAGAGCGTCTGTGATCGCGCGCACCTCGCGGGTCTCGTCCGGGAGCACGTCGCGCGTGCCGCTGGGTATCGGGTGGATCACTACGCGTGGACTGGCTCAGTCGCCACTCGCTCGATGCGCGCGCCGAGCTCGCGCAGGCGCTCGTCGATGCGCTCGTAGCCGCGGTCGATCTGGCGGATGTTGCCGATCTCCGAGCGCCCCTCCGCGCAAAGGGCGGCCAGCAGCATCGCCATGCCGGCGCGGATGTCCGGTGACTCGACGCGCTCGCCGCGTAGACGCCTGGGCCCCGTGACGATCGCACGGTGCGGGTCGCACATGACGATGTCGGCGCCCATCAGGATTAGCTTGTCGGTGAAGATCAGGCGGTTCTCGAACATCCACTCGTGTACGAGGATCGAGCCGTGCGCCTGCGTGGCGAGCGCGACCGCGATCGAGGTCAGGTCGGCGGGGAACGCCGGCCACGGCCCGTCCTGGATCTTGCTCTTGTACTCGCCCACGTCGGCCTGGACGACGAGCGTCTGCCCCCCCGGCACGATCACGTCGTCGCCGTCGAGGTGGGAGCGCAGGCCGAGGCGCTCGAACACGAGCCGGATCATGCGCAGGTCGTCCGGGACCGTGTCCTTGATCCGCAGCTCGCCGCCGGTTACGCCGGCGAGCGCCATGAAGCTGCCGATCTCGATGTGGTCGGGCGCGACGTGGTGCGCACAGCCGTGCAGGCGCTCGGCCCCGGTGACGGCGAGCAGGTTCGAGCCGATGCCCTGGACGTCGGCCCCCATCTTCACGAGCATCCGCGCCAGGTCCTGGACGTGCGGCTCGCAGGCGGCGTTGCCGATCACGGTCGTGCCGGGCGTCAGAGCGGCCGCCATCAGCGCGTTCTCGGTGGCCATCACGGAGGGCTCGTCCATGAACACGTCGGTGGGTCGCAGTCCCTGCGGGGCGGTCAGAACGATCTCGCGGTTGCAGTCGACCTCCGCGCCCATCGCCCGGAACGCGTCGAGGTGCGGGTCCAGGCGCCGGCGCCCGATCACGTCGCCGCCCGGCGGCGGCATCACGGCGCGGTGAAAGCGGGCGAGCAGCGGCCCGGAGAGCAGGAAGGAGGCGCGGATCATCTCCGCCAGCTCGGCGTCGACGTCGACGCTGTGCACGTGCGCGGCGCAGAGGGCAAGCTCGTTGGGTCCGCGCCACTGCGCCGAGACGCCGATCGCCTCGAGGATCGCGATCATCGCGTCGACGTCGCGGATGCGCGGAACGTTGCCGACGATGACCTCCTCGTCTGTGAGTAGGCAGGCGGCGAGGATGGGCAGCGCGCCGTTCTTGTTTCCGGCCGGCACCAGGGTGCCGGAGAGCGGGACACCGCCTTCGATGACGAACTTCTGCATGGGCTGAATGCGCCTTCGAGGCCCCCACGGGGGAGCCTTGATCGAGTGCCCGGCAAGGGTAACAGCCATGCTGGGTAGGAGTTCGAGCCTGGCGGCCAAGACCCTGCCGCGCGATGCGCCGGCCTCGGCGTGCCGCTGCAATCCTCGTTGCAGCCACTGGTGCCCGAAATCCGCATGAACAAGCCATTGCTGCGACCCGCGACGGCCATTTCGACCACACGTACACCTGTTCGCATCGGGTCCGTCCGACCGCCGGCCTACCGTACACGAACACATGTTCCCCCCAACGAAACCAATCCCCCGCCCGGCGCCACGTCTCGTGGGCGCGCTGCGTCTGGTCCGCTCGTTCCTGCTGCTCGAGGATGACTACGACGTCGACTGGGAGGTCGGCCAGGACGAGCACCCGCACCGCCGCACCGCGCGGCTACAACGCCGCGACCGGCGCCCGGGGACGATCCAGGCGCGCGAGCAGGTGTGCTTGGCGGCTATGGGCGGTCAGCGGGGCGACCGGCGCCCGCGGACGACGACTGACGTCGACGCCTGCCAACCAACCCAGGACGCATGACGAGAATCGCATGAGGGCCGCCCGGTGGGGGCGGCCCTCATGCGTGTTAAGAAACCGGCGGCGTCCTACTCTCCCAGGCCCTTGCGAGCCAAGTACCATCGGCGCTGAGGGGCTTAACTGCTCTGTTCGGAATGGGAAGAGGTGTTTCCCCCTCGCCAAGGCCACCGGAAAATCGTGAGAGACCACGCTTCTCGGGGTCCTTCAAAACTACACAGAGAGCCACATGCCCCATTCGGGGCACAAGCGGGTACCACCACCTCCGCAGCGCAGGCGCGAACGCCTACGAGCGAAAAAATCCGTCAAGCCCTCGACCAATTAGTACCGGTCTCCTCCACGCGTCACCGCGCTTCCAGATCCGGCCTATCAACCTGGTGGTCTACCAGGGGTCTTACTCCCTCTAGGGGATGGGAGAACTCATCTTGAGGCCGGCTTCCCGCTTAGATGCTTTCAGCGGTTATCCGATCCACACGTAGCTAGTCTGCTATGCCCTTGGCAGGACAACAGATACACCAGAGGTGCGTTCATCCC
>DASZGH010000108.1:0-25013 GCA_035938935.1 Solirubrobacteraceae bacterium | reverse complement strand
CGACCAACACTTTTTTGATCGGAGCCGACCCGCCGTAGAGCACGATGCCATACAACGGTTCTTCAAACCTGTTTTCAACGAACTGATAGTCATGACTCGAACCGGTGCTCGAATCACGCATATTGAAACCTTCAGTCATGCGCAGACCTTCAAAGCGCAAGAACGAGCTATTACGCACTTCCATGCCCGCTACCGTCACCGTCGCACCAGGCGCCGGACGCACAGTCACATACGCACTATGCACTGCGCCACTGACCGTGAGCGAGGGATAACTACCAGCACTCAAGCACACCGTATCGCCATTGTGAGCAGAGACAATCGCACCTGCTATTGCGCTCGCCGAGGTGCTCGGCGTCACCGTCGCCGTGCAGTTGACCGAGTTGCTTTGCACGGCGGCCGTTGCCGGGGAGGCTTCACTGGCATTGCCGGCGCTGTTGCTCGCGGTTACCACCACGCGGATCGTGTGCCCGACGTCGGCTCCGCTCGGAGCGTATTCGGTTGACGTAGCTCCGGCGATGTTCGCACACGCTTCGCCGGAAGTGTTGCAGTCCTGCCACTGGTAGGCGTAGCCGATCGGCGTAGCGCCGCTCCACGCGCCCGAGCCGGCCACGAGGCTCTGGCCGACCTGCGCCGCTCCGCTCACCGTCGGCGGCGCTGTGTTGCTCGGCGCGTTCGGCGGAGGTGGTGGAGGAGGAGGCGTGGCTTCGACGACCACGTTGTGCTCAGCCGTGGCCGTCTGACCGGTCGCGTCGGTCACCACCAGGCGAACGTACTTGGTGCCAGAGCTCGAGAAGGTGAACTGCAGCACCTGCCCGCTGCCCAGTGGCCAGAGCGCTGGGACCGGCCGCGTCGTGGACCCGTCGTCCGACCAATCGTAGGTGCACGGACCGTCGGGGCAACTGGAGCTCGACCCGTCGAAGATGATGGGCGATCCGGCCACCGGAGAGCTTGGCGTGACGGTGAAGCTCGCACTTGGCGGCAGCGCCGTGACCGGACCGACGCTCGTGCTCGTCGCAGATGCGCTGCCAGCGGCGTTGGTGGCCGTGACGGTCACTCGGATCGTGTGGCCGACATCGCTCAATCCGAGCGTGTATGCCGAGCCCGTAGCGCCTTCCCTGTTTGAGCAGTTCGTCCCCGAGCTGTCGCAGTCCTGCCATTGGTAGGCAAACGACGTTGGGCTTCCGCTCCAGCTGCCGGGGGACGCAGACAAGCTCTGACCCTGTACGGCCGTTCCGGACACGCCCGGGAGCGATATGTTCGTCGGTGGCGCCGGGGGCGGCGTCGGTTCGCTTGGTGGCGGAGGCGCCGGTTCTTTTGAAACCGGTTCCGTGGAGACAGGTTCGACCGGCGCGGGCGGTTCAAAGATCAAGGGGGCCGGCGTCACATACGCCGACACCGGACAGGTCGGATATACCTTTCCCGTCTTCCAGAAGACGGGCAACCCGCCGAGAGTCGTCTGAGCGCTGGTCTCGCTGGGGCACGGGCCGTACTTGCGATCTCGGTATCGCAGCGCTCCAAGCTCCCCCAGCACCGCAAGCCAGTACGTTCTGCCAGCAACCAGCAAGGTTGGCGTGAGCGGCACGGAATCCCACGTGCCGGCCTGCACGCTGGAGATCGAGCCGGCGCTCAGCAACGAGCCCGGATGTGCGCCAGAGCTTGCGTAGAGACCGACGATCAGCGTTCGCGCGGAGTTGCGTGAGTCCAGGTATACGTGCAATGTGCCGGCTGTGTCGGAGCTTGTGGCTTGAAAGCGGAATGCCTCTGCCTGGCCAGCGCTTACGTAGTCGGTGTAAGACTCGATGCTGTTCTCTCCGAGCAGTATCGTCGCCGACGTCGACGCCAGCGTTCGCGCTTTGAGGAGCTGGAGCCTTCTATGAGGCTTGCGGCTCGGCTTGCGATGGTGGTGCTGGTGCTGTACACGGCCATGCGCCCGGCGCTGGCTGGTTGCATGAAAAATTGCATTTTGTGAGCGATGAGCGGCTAGCGCCGATGGGACAGCAAAGGCAATCAGTAGGACGATTGCCGAAATAAGGTTTCGCGTCAGCAGCTTTAGCATCGGGAGCCTCCGGGACGGATTGGCTGTGCATCCACCGTCTCGACGGCCAGCCGCGATGCCTTGACCTTTTTCGCCGCAATCTGGCCACAATCCAGAATGCGCGGTGCACACTCGCGTAGGACACCGCGAGCTGTTGAGCAGAACGTCGCAAGCCGTGATGGACGATTGCCTCCAGCGGATCTGAGGAGCGCATCGTGGGCGAACGGAGGGTTGAGGCCAATTCGCGCCGTCAAGCCAAGCGCGATTCGACTATGTTCGGGGTCGTGGATACGAACGAGCCGGTCCCGCGCGTCATCGTGGCCGACAGCCAGCACTTCTTTCGCGCCGGCCTGCGCGGAGTGCTCGAGGAGGCCGGCGTCGCGGTCGTGGGCGAGGCGAGCAGCGGCGCGGAGATCATCGCCCTCGGGCGCGAGCTCGCGCCCGACGTGATCGTGATCGACCTCAACATGACCGATGCCTCAGACGCCACGGCACTCAGAGACATCGCCGCGGCGAGCTCGGACGCTCAAATCATGGTGTTGAGCTCCTCCGCGGAGGCGGCGAACGTAATCCAAGCTCTGAGCGCCGGCGCCGCTGGCTATGTGCTGAAGGGGACCCCACCCGACGAGCTGGTCAGCGCGATTCGCCAGCTGGCGTGCGGCCATGTGCTCGTCTCACGCGAAGCCATCGACGCGCTGGTGGCCTGCGCCAGCATGAAGGGCGACTCGCTCGCCGATGGACAGATCACCGAGCGGCCGGAGTTGACAAGCCGAGAGATGGATGTGCTGAGGCTGATCGTGGAGGGCGCGGACAACGCGACGATCGGCTTGCAGCTGTCGATCAGCCGGCATACGGTAAAGCAGCACGTGACCAACATCTTCGAGAAGCTCGACGTGCGAACCCGTGCCGAGGCCGCCGTGTATGCGGTGCGCTCGGGGCTCATCTGACCGCCGACGCACGCCGCGCACATGCGCAGGGCAGGTCGCTAGGCCGTGGCGGGAGCTGGGGTGATCGCGCGAATCGCCGCGTCTCTGTCGGGCACGCCGAGCTTGGCGACGCCGGCCGAGACATGACGGCGGACGGTGACCGGCGAGAGCGAGAGCATGTCCGCAACCTCGATCGTGCTCAAGCCGGAGCGGAGCATCCTGAAGATCTCCGACTCCCGAGGGCTGAGCTCGACGTCGCCCACCCGCACCGCGCCGGACATCGCGCTCGTGCTCGTCGCACGGAGCTCCTCCAGCACACGCCTGACAAGCGTCCGCGGTAGGGCCGCCTCGCCCTTGAGAACGCCGGACAGTGCTGCCGGCAGTCGATCTGGGCTCATGTCCTTTGGCAGGTAGCCGAGCGCTCCGGCGCGCAAAGAGGCGAGCACCTCGTCGGTGTTGGTGTCGACGGCGAGCATCACAACCGAAGTCGCCGGCGCGACCTCGGCCAAGCGGTGGGCGGTCTCGATGCCGCCACCGTGTATGCAGACGTCGAGCAGACACACGTCTGGGCGCTCGCGCAGGACCACGCTCACCGCCGCCTCGTGGGCAGCCGCTTCGCCTAGGACCCGAAACCCCCCACGCATGAGCGCCATCCGAACTCCGAGGCGGCTCACCTGGTCGCTGTCGGCGATGACGACCGTTCGGTCGCTCATGCGATCCGCGCTCCGAGCGATCTCGTCGTTGCGTGCAGCGCCGGCGCCGCCCAAGCTCGTCCGTGACTACTTGCCGTGGTCATCCTTGATTTTGTCTTTCGTAGTGCCTCGTCTATTCAGCTCGTGCCAACGATGTCGGTCCCAAGGTCCCTACTGGTCGCCAGCTCCAAGCTGCGAAGTCGCCGTCACGGTCCATTGACTACGCTTCGATCCTTGAGGCAGCGCAATCATACACAGATCTACGTAGATTGTGCATTTTGCGAAGATTTCTTTGCGACGACCGCGTGACTTTTTCTCGACCGGCCTTGCTGCACTCGCTCCATGGACACTGGCGAGCAGCCGTCTAGCCTCCACACTCGCCTCCAGCTCTGGCCGAGTGGGCTCAGTCAAGGGCCGGCGTCTTGATGCAGCAGCCTTCGATGATTCCCGTGCCGGTGCCCACGTAGAAGCCGTCGGGATGCACGTTCACGCTGTAGTAGGCGTGGGTCCCCGAGCGATAGCGAATCGTGCACGACCACGGGTTGTGCAGCACTCGGCTCGGGCCGGGACGGCAGCGCACGAGCGCCGGCGGCGTGCGCTTGGCTGGACGCACCGGCTCAGGAGCCTTCGTGACCCAGGCCTCGACACGCGCGGCGCTCAGCACGGTGGCGCCCCCACCCGCCCCCAGAGCGGCTGACTGCTGGTAGCGGAAGGCTTCCTGGCTACCACGGCTGCGTAGCGCGAGGACCCCACCCACCGCCCCGACGAGCACCGCCGTCCACACCGCCAAGGGCACGAGCCATCGCATCGCCTCACCCTATCCACGCAACCACGTAGATGGCGCGAGAGGCCTGCCCGCGCCAACGCGACCCCCCGTTCGATCTCGCCCCCACAGAAAAGGGGGCCCGCTTGCGCGGGCCCCCTTTTCGAGTCGAGATCGCTAGGCGAGCAGATCAGTGGTGGCCATGGCCTTTGCCGCCGCCGCCTTTATCGCCGCCGCCTTTATCGCCGCCGCCTTTGCCGCCACCACCTTTATCGCCGCCGCCTTCGTGGTCTTTCCCGCCGCCTTTGTCTTTTTCTTTCCCGCCGCCTTTGCAGTTTTTCTCATGACCGCATTCTTTGTACTGGCTAAAGCTGGCGCTGCCTCCACCGCCGTCGAAACCACCGCCCGCAAGCGCGATCGCGCCGCCGGTGCCGAGGGTCAGGAATGCGGCTACGAGCAGTGTCGTCAGACGTGACCTCATGAAGAATCCCCTATCTAGTGAGGAGCTTGACCGGCGCGCTCCGCTCATGGCCCGCAGCTTGACTCGGTCAAGCGCAAGCGGGTCAAGCGTGGGACGCCGATCGTGCAGCACGTCGGCGACCTCCTGTAGGTCGTCCGGGAAGCGATCCTCTTTGGATGTACGGCTCATACAGGGGTTATACGCACCGGCACTCGGATTCCTGACAGCGATCTTCTTTTCGCCTGGGCGTGCCGATATCGGAGATGATGCGAGCGATGCGCGACGAGGCGTTCGAGCGGCTCTACAGCGAGCATGCCCAGGCCCTGTACGGGTTCCTCAGCTACCGCACCGGCGATCGCGTACTTGCCGAGGATCTGCTCGCGGACACCTTCGAGCGGGCGCTGCGTGCTCGCCGGCGCTTCGACCCGCGCAAGGCCAGCGAGAAGACATGGCTCTATACGATCGCGCTCAACTGCCTGCGAGACCACGCACGCAGGCGGGCGGCGGAGGGCCGGGCGGTAGAGCGCGTGGCAGCGGCTCCGAGCCAGGGGACGACCGTCGACTTCGAGGAGATCGCCGATCGCGACCTCGTCAGCAGGAGCCTTGGCGTGCTCAGCGAGGACGAGCGCGAAGCGATCGCCCTGCGCTTCGGCGCCGAGCTGACGGTCCCAGAGATCGCCAAGCTGACAGGCGAGCGGCTCACGACTGTCGAGGGTCGCGTGTACAGGGCGCTGCGCAAGCTGCGCGAGACGATCGACTAAGGGCGTACGCCCTGAGCGTCTACGACGGCGCGATCGAGAGGTCGCTACTGGCCAGCGCCGCCGCACGCAGGCTCGCGGCCCGGCTCACCCATTCGCTCGGGTTCGGCGTTCGCAGTGCCCGCGCCGCGCGGATCGTCAACGGCTCGAACGGGTTGCGCCTCAACGCCAGCGCAGCGCTGCTCCTCGGATCCATGCCGGCGGCGGCCTGGGCGAGAGCGAGCGCGTAGCGCGGCTCCCAGCTGCCCGGATCGACGCGCGCCGCCTCGCGCATCGCGGAGACGGCCATCCTGGGCATGCCCCGCTGCAGGTCGCAGAAGCCGACGATCTCGTATGGCTCGGCACGAACGTCGAGCCAACCGATAGACGACAGGGCGGCGGAGCCGGCCTTCGAGCAGTTCGATGCGTACAGCGCGCGCTCCGCTTCGCCGAGCCGTCTCTGGGAGCCGATGATCAGCACTGGCAGGCCGGCGGTGGCCAGCAGCAGCAGGCCGAGCGCCAGCCGGCTGCCGGGACCGGGGATCCAGCCCGGTCCGGAGCCATCGCGGGGACCGAGCGCGAGCCCGGCCACCGCGAAGAAGCCGAGCGTGGTCACGGGCATCTGCCAATCCCAATCGACCCCTGC
This sequence comes from Solirubrobacteraceae bacterium, assembly GCA_035938935.1. Taxonomy (GTDB): domain Bacteria; phylum Actinomycetota; class Thermoleophilia; order Solirubrobacterales; family Solirubrobacteraceae; genus Palsa-744. The sequence continues at coordinate 18,754 of DASZGH010000108.1, read as the reverse complement.
GTGCAGAGCCCAGACGACCGCGGCCGCCAGCAGCGCGCCGTAGAGGGAGCGCCGCGACCCCCCCGCGCGCGCGGCGAGCGCGCCGAGGATCGCCCCTACGACGGTCAACAACAGGATCAGGCCCGGCAGCCCGAGCTCGGCCATCGTCTCGAGGTAGAGGCTGTGAGCGTTGATCGCGAAGGCAAAGCGGGGTCGACGCTGCTCCCAGATCACCTGGTACATGCCGGCGCCGCGACCGTGGCCAGGGGCGGCGGAGAACCCGTGTAGGGCAGCGCGCCACAGGTCCCCGCGCCCGTTGTTGGACGGGTCGACCAGACGCTGGCGCAGGTCCCCGTGGGACCCGCGCGGGGTGACGCCACTCAGGAACCGGTTCCAGTCGTGCGCCAGGCCTTGGGGAACGCCGAGCGCGAGGATGGCCACCGCAGCCACCGTCAGCCCACCAGCGATCACCGCCGCTCGGGCCCGAGGGCCAATCCCTGCTCTGCCCGCGTAGCTGCGCAGGCGGGGGTCCAGGCGAGCGGCGAGGAGCAGACGCAGGCCGCCGGCCAGCGCCGAGCAGACAACGGCCGCGAGCGCGACGCGATGCCCCTGCGAGACGGCCGCAGGCGTCGTCGAATCGACCGTGTCGAGGAGATTGGCCTTGTAAGCGACCACAACCAGAGCAGCTGAAGGCGCGGCCGTCGCGAGCACACCGCTGAGCAGCCCGCGCGGACGGGCGATGAGCGCGTAGACGGCCAATCCGATCGCCCCGGCGGCGATCGCGCCACGCGAGAACGTGAAGAACAGCGTGGCGGCAAGCAGCGGCAGCACCGCAGCCGCCAAAGCTCTCACCAACCGCCGCTCGGCGAGAGTGCAGGTGAGGTGGAACGCGAGCACGATCCCCAGGGCCGCCAGCACGCCAAGCGCGTTCCAGTAGGTGACGGGGTAGCTGAGACGCTCGTTGGCGACGGTAGGAGCCGTGTGCCATACGTCTGGCGCCACGCGGCTGATCAAGCCCGCCAGGCAGACGATCGAAGCTCCGAGGAGAAGGCCGCGCACGAGCCAGCGAAGGTCGCTCGTGCTCGCTCGGACGGTCCCGAACAGGACGAGGACCAGCAGGTAGAGCCAGACCCGATCGAACGCGATCAATGCCCGACCCGTCGAGTGCGACCACAACGCCGAGGCGAGCGTGAGCGCGCCGTACAGGGCCAGCGCAACAACCGCGACCAGCGTCAGGGCTCCAAAGCCCTCGACCGGATGGCGCGCCTGCAACAGCCGCACGATCAGGATCTGCGTCAGCACCAGCGCCGCGATCGCGGGTGTCGAGGGGAAGTAGCCGCCAGCCGTGAACCCCGTGAATACGATCAACGCGCCCGGCAGCAGCATCAGCAGGGTGAGCGCGAGCCGCTCGCCGCGTGTGGCGGGCGAGCCCGCCTCGGAGCCATCCCCCCTTACCGCCGGTGTGGCTTGCAGCGCGACGCCCTCAGCCACGATCGCCATCCGCCGTCTGCGTGGCTTCTATCGCGCCGTCAGCCACGTCCGCATGCCACTAGGCCCCATCCGCATCGGAGCGAGCCGCGCGAAGCGCGCTGCCTTATGCATCCACCCCAACCTTCGAGGAGCGTTCCCCGGTGACCACCGTGCCGCCATTGGTCGACGCCGCGCCGGTCGGCCCCGTTGCGGCGGGCGCGTACTCGTAGGAGTAGGCATCGAGCCCGCTCGTCTTCACGCCGTTGGCCACGACTCCGAGCAGGGGAGCGCGGACGCTCTGCAACGTCGCGTGGAGCCGCTGGGCGACGTCGCGCCGGTTGCGCCCGACGCGCCCGACGATTATGACGCCGTCCACCTTGTGCAGGAGCGGGAACGCATCGGACACCGCCGTGAGCGGCGGGGTATCGATCACGATCAGGTCGTAGATCGATTTGGCTTGGTCGAGGACGGCCTTCATCGCATGGCTCTCGATCAGCTCGGCCGGGTTGGGTGGCAGCACCGCGCCGGACACCAGCACGTCGAGCTTACGCGCACCGGAGTGTCCGCCGGGAACGCTGTCCAACTCGATCGGCCTCACCGCCTCCCCGAGCGACACGCTGCCGATCAGCACATCCGAGAGCCCGGGACCGGACGGGATCGCAAGGCGCTGGGCGAGCGTGGGGCGGCGCAGGTCAACCTCCATCAAAAGCACACGCGAGCCCATCCGCGCGGCCGCCCAGGCGAGGTGGCGCGCGATCGTGGTCTTGCCGTCGCCCGGCGCCGCCGAGGCGATCAGGATCGTGCGCAGCGCACGATCGACGTTGAAGTAGCGCAGGTGCGCTCGAATCAGGTGAAAGGACTCTTCCTCGCCCGCGGACAGTGAGGGCTGCGCATCGCCGCTCCCCCGCAAAGCTCGCGACAGCGCCTTGCTCTCAGGAATCACGCCGAGCAACGGCAGGCCATAGATCCGCGCAAGATCCTCAGGCTCCCTGATACGACGGTCCAGTCGCTCAAGCGCGAACGCGAGCGTAAAGCCGAGCAGCAGCCCAAGCACGGCGCCGAGCAGCGTGTTGCGCGAGATCTTCGGCGAGGAGGGGCCGGCCGGCTCGGACGCCGGCTGAGCGACCTGGACGTTGCCGTTGCGCAGTTCGGCGAGCACGCCCAGCGACTGCGCACGGCCCTCCAGGGCAAGGCCCGAGGTGCTCAGACGCTGCGTAGGAGACAGGCCCGCCAGCTGCTTGTCGACGAGTGCCAACGCCGAGGCGTAGTAGGCGTGATTGCTGTTCTGCTGCTCGGAGACGAATCGTTCGGAGTATGTGTTGGCGATCGCCGCTGCGAGCGCGGGCGAGGTCGCGGTCGCGGAGACGTCGACGATGTTCGATTCTCCCTGCGCGCTCACGCTCAACTCTTCGCGAACCTTTTCTTCGGTGAGCCCCTGCCCCAAGCTGGCGGCTGTCTTTGCCGCCATGTCGCCCAGCTGCACGAGCTTGAGGTTCGTGTTCTGCTGGGCCTGCTGGTTGTTCACGCTCACGGGCTGCAACCCGGCCGCCTGTTGACTGAGCTGGCTGTTGCTGAACACGAGCGACGCCGTTGCGGTGTACTTCTTGGCCTCCTGCTTCGAGAACGCGAAGGCGGCCGCGGCGACGGCAACGAAGCAGAGGACGATCAGCGCGAGGCGGCGGCGCAGGATGCGCAGTAGCTCCTCGGCGCTCAGGCTTGTTGTGGGCGCGGGGTCCATGTTCGTCCTTGCTGATGCGCTCACCTGTGCCCTCGCCTTCGCAAGCAAGCCTCGCTCAGGGCATCCAAGTAGGCGGCCGAGACATCATCCCAAGAATATCTCTCGGCCACAACCGCGCGTCCATGCTCGCTGAAGCGAGCCTGGCGGTCGGGGTCGGCGAGCAGCACCTCGAGCCTCATCGCCAGATCCTCCGGGCGAGGAGGGAACAGCTGCTCCTCGCTTGTGATCACCTCGCGGTTGAACTCCGTGTCCAGCGCGAGCGCCGGCGCTCCCGCGCCGAGCGCCTGGAGCAGCGCCGGGTTGGTGCCGCCGACCGAATGGCCGTGCACATAGGCGCCGCAGTTGGCCCACAGCTGCGTCAGCAGCTCCTGGTCGTGCACGTGCCCCAACCACAGCAGACGCCCGTTGCGGCTTGCCTCCGTCAGGCGCGCCTCGATCGGGGAGGCGTAGTTGGCCGAGCCCACTATCACCGCCTGTGGGCGCTCCGGCATGAGCTCCAGCGCGTCGAGTGTCAACTCGACGTTGTTCTCCGGCATCAACCGCGCTACCACCAGCACGTAGCCGCGCCTTGACAGACCCAGCTCACGGGTTCGCTCTTCACCCATCCCCTGCAAGACGGGAGCACCGTAGGGGATGAAGGTCGCCGGGGCGTCGAACAGTCGCTTCCACGTGCCGGCTATGGCCTGTGAATCGGCGACGAGCACATCGGCGTTGCGCGCCGTGAGGACCGCCCCACGGTAGAAGATCCTGCGTGCGTTCTTCCCCCACTTGCCCCGCTCCCACTCGATGCCGTCGGTGTTGACGGCCGTCGGGATGCCACGGGCGCGCAGCAGCGGTAGACAAAAGCCGTTGGCGACGTTCAGCACCAACGCGGCGTCGTAGCCACGCAGCGCGGCGTCGAGATGCGAGCTGGCACCGAAGCTCAGGGTCGAGAGGCTCTTTGAGTCATAGCCAGGCGTCCAGCGGCAGCGCACCCCGTCGACGGTCCAAGACAGTGCGCGCTCGCCTCCTGGGGCTCGGGTGCGGCAGTAGACGGTGACGTCGTGGCCCTCGCCAACCCACGCGGGCGCGATATTGCGTACGAGCGTCTCATAGCCGCCATAGGTGCTGGGGTAGCCGCGACTGCCGAGGATCGCGAGCTTCACAGCGAGGCCCCCAGCGCAAGGCGCCGCTCGACTCCGGCGCCTGCATCAGCATCGGCGCCTGCACGGGCACCGGCGCCAAGGTCAAGCCGGTGGAGCAGGTATTCGGCCTTCGTCCTCCACCCTGTATCGGCCGGCAGGCGAATCGGCTCGCGCGGGATCTCTCCAGGGCGGCGACCGGAGAGTAGGTCCACCATCGCCTCCACGATCTCCTCGCTGTCCGCGATCCGCACGCCCTCCAGGGCGCGTTGCCAGCCGATGACGCGGGTTGAGACCGTCGGCAGGCCGGCCGCGCGATACTCGTAGAGCTTTATGAGATCCCCTCCGACCTCGAACTCGCCGAGACGGTGCGGCGCCCAGGCCACGTCCCAGGAGCGCATCACGTTCGGGTAGCGGTCGTAGCGAACGTCCCCGAGCAGCACCACGTTGGGGATCTTCCGTAGCGCGCGCGCCTGCTGCCTCACCAGCGCGGGCCCCGCGAACTCGAAGCGCACGTAGGGGAGCGCAGCGGCCACCGCGGCGACGAGTTGCACGTCGACGCGGAAGCCGAGCTTGCCGCCGTAGCCGACCGTGAGCTGTGTGTGGGGAAGCGCGGGCAGCGAGAAGCGCTCGAAGTCGACGCCGTTGGGGAGCAGTACGGCGTCTTCGCGTCCGAACCTACGTGCCAGATCGAGCGTTGCCTCGCTGTTGGCGGTGACCGTACTCGCCCGCTCGAACATCACCCGATATGCCTGCTCCACCTCGGGCTTCAGTCGCGCAAACGCCGAATGGGAGAGCCAGTCGTCGAGCAGGTCGAACACCACGGGCGCCGAACGCGGTTCCTCGCGCAGCGCGTGCGCTCCGGCGATCGGGTTCCACACGATGGCGGGCACGCCGGCCGGCCAGGAAGTGGTGAAGCGCAGGCTTCCCACCCACCAGGCGCGCCGGTGCCGGAGGTTCGGGATCGTCTTCGGCTCGGGCGAGAGGAACTCGAGCTCAGGCGGCATCGGCGCCGCGCCGACGCGTGCCAGCCTCACCCTCGGCCAGGGCTCCGGGCGGCTGTGGACGGCTATACGCGCGGAGGGGATCAGCGCCGCAAACCACTCCAGCAGGTGGGCGTCGCGCGTGCGCATGCCCTCCCTACGGAGCTTCACCTCGCCGTGCATGGGTACCGCAACGAGGCACGGGCCTGTCACACGTTCCTCCTCGGGCTGGCGGGTGGGACTGTCACGGTCTCCCGCCGCAGCCCGACGAGGATCGCGAGTAGCACGCAGATCGGGGCGGCCTCCTCGATGTTGTTCGTCAACGACATCCCCAAAAGCGAGATCGCAGCGACGACTCCCGGGTGTGGAGTGCTCAACCATCTTCGAGCCGACCTGAACGTCAGCACGCACACCAGCAGGACGAGGCTAAATCCCAGCACGCCGCCCTCCACCAAAAAGGTGAGCGCCGAGTCGTGCGAGGTGACATGTAAACGGCCGCTGAACTGCTGGTCGAGCGTGCTCCCCGCCGAACCGGGGCCCGCGCCGAAGGCGGGCGAGGCGACCACCATGCTCTCCGCGATCGACCACTGTTGCAGCCGGCCCAACGCCCGCTGTTCCTGCCCGAGCCCAGTGATCGAGGAGAGCGCCGTGTCCTTGGGCGAGTCGAATGCGAACACAAGCGCCACCACGCAGGCGAGAAGGCCGAACTGGGCCCCCACCCGCAGCCACTTGCCGGGGCTCGCCGGACGGCCGAAGACTCCCAGCAGGATGACCCCCGCGACAATTACCAGATACGCGGAGCGCACCTCCGAGAAATAGGTCAGAAGCAATCCCGGCGCCAAAAAGAGCGCACCGCGCCGCAGCGCACCGCCCACAATCTGCTGCCAGCCGAACAGCGCGAGGAACACGCCGAGCAGAGCGACGTGAAAGGGTCCGCTGTAAAGACCCTGCATACGGTGAACGCCCGCGAACAGCGAGGTGTAGACATCGCCCGAACGAACGAAGCCGCTTTCGATCGAAGGCGCGCCGAGGTGGATCGCCAAATTCGCAATCCCCGCGCCGAGCAGCAGCCAGGGTATGGCGCGCGTCGCGCGCTTCCTGCTGGCGCCCGGCCACAGCAGACCCAGCGCTAGGCCGACGAACGGAAGCGTTGCCTTGCGCACGCCGAGCATCCCGGTGTGGAGGTCGGGCACGTTTGCGTTGAGCAGGAAAACAAGCCACAGCAGGGGCACGCACAGCGCCGCGAGCGCCGCTGCGGGCATCTCATGGCGCAGGAAAGCGGCGAGCAGCCACCACGAGGCGACGGCCGCAAGCGCCACCTCAAGCGCTATCTCGGCGCTCTTCGGAAGCGCCAACCCCAGCAGCGACACGGGTATGAGAATCATCGGCAGCAGCGGCAACCTTCCCGAGAGATACACGGCAAGGACCACCAGGGGGATCGCCACGACAAGCGCGATCCCGAGGGTCGCGTGGACGACTACGAGCCTTCCCACGAGGATGCTCAGCGCTACGGCGACCAGCGGCGGGAGCAGGCTCTCGACCTCCAGACGAGACCCTTGCACGATCCGACCGTTACTCGACATAAGCAATCGAGGAGGGTTCAGTTGGGTAAGGGGTGGAGCCGGACGGCATGGAACCGGGCGAAATGGAGGGCGAGCGCATGCGACGCTCGGCGGTCGTAACCCCACCCAGCCAGATCAGGTAACCGACGAGCGTGAGCGCGGTCGCGGAGGAGGTTCCGTAGCGGCCCGCCAAGGCCAGGTTGCCGAGGATGTTAACTGCGGCAGCACCCAGCGCGATCGTCGCCACCACTCGCGTGCGCCCGCGGGCGATGAGCGACACATAGGAGGGAACGGCGGCGAGCATCGCCACCATTGCAAGCGAGAGCACGGTGGACATGGCGATGCTCGGGTGATAGTGACCGCCGGAGATAATCGCGATCGCGGTTGGGCCGGCCACGGCGCAGATCGCCCCCGGGAGGAGCAGGAGAAGCGCGCCGCGCAACGTCGCGGAGCTTTGAGATAGACCTTTCTGCGCATGGCTGATGAAGGCGCGCGGGAGGCGTTGCTGGATCTCCGCGTTTGCGACCGTGCGGAACACGCGGTCGAGCAGGCCGTAGAGGGCGGCATAGGTCGCCAGCGCGGTGAGCGCGTAATGGGCGAGGATCACCCTGTCGCCCGAGACGAGCAGCCACAGCGCGAGGTTGGCGACGCCCACGGCCGACACCGGCGAATGGCGATCCCGCGAGGGCGCTTGTGGGGCAAGCGCCAGCCCGCGCACCGCCACCAGGTAGACGGCGAACGGCAGCGCGCCGAGCGCGACGGCACCGAGGCACCCCGGCAGTCGCTCGGATGCGGGAAGGGTCGTAAGGGCGAGCATCGCGGCACCCACCCACACCGTCATCTGGGCGAGCGTGAGCAGCGCGTAGGTCCAGTAGCGACGCAACCCGAGGGGATGCGCCCCGCCAAGCTCGGCCACCAGGATCCCCAGCATGCCTCCCGCGGCGGCAAGCGCCACCCCCGGATCGACTCGCGTCACCAAGGTGGTCGCGGCAGCAGCGAGCATGCATCCGACGATCGGCGGCACGTCTCGCCGTGGGTGGAGCGCGATCGTGGAGCGCCCACCCGCGCTCAGCGCCTCGATCGCGCGCGTGCCGATCGTGGTCCCCACCAGCGCGTTGCCGAACGCATAGGTAGCAAGCACGGTGGCGTAGATCGCGAAGTCATCCGCGCTCAGCGAGCGCGTGAGCAGAGCGACGAGCAGCAGCGACGAAAGCGCGTTGACAGCCTGGGCCAGCCAGGTCGGGTGACCGAGCAGCCAGCGGGCCGTTTTGGCGGCGCGCCCATCGCCCGGGATCGAGGAGCCACCCATGAGCTCAACTCACCCCCACGGCATGGTGGACATCCCCAACCGCGCGCACCGACGCGACGAACTCCGCCAGGGCGGCGCGTTGGGTCTCGAGCGCCAGCCGCTGCTCGAAGCGAGTTCGCGCGCGCTCTCCCAGAGCCTGCCCCTCCGCGACGGCCTGCTCGATCCGCTGCCGAGCCTCGCTGGTTGAGCCCCAATCGGCGACGTACAGAACCGTGTCCCCCGCCGCCTCGATGATCGCAGCCGAGGGACTGGCGATGACCGGCTTGGCGAATCGCATCGCATCGAGCAACTTGGCCGGCAGTTGCGCCTGGGCGCCCGACGAGCGATCTTGCGGAAGCACCACGACGTCGACCTCCCGGTACACCTGCTCCATTGGGGCGCCAGGCTCGTGCTCCACCAGCTGTGCGACGTCGATGCGACGTGTGAGCTTTGGCGTCAGCGCCCCGCGGAAGACGTGTAGCCGGTAGCGCGCGTCGGCGAGCAGCAGCGCTTGGATGTCGGCGATGCCCTTGTGCTCTCGTACCGTCCCTAGGAAGCCGATGTCCACGCGACCGCCGGGCGAGGGCTTTGCGAGAGACCGCGTCACGGCCAGCCGGCGGGGATGGGGGACGCGGAGCATCGGGCCGCGATACTCGATCCCGAGCACTCCGATGAGCGCATCGGTAGCATAGGTGACGCCATCTGCTTCGCTCAGCGCGCGCTCCAGCGTGTTGCGGATGCGCCTCGGATGCAACGCGCTCCAAGGGTGAAGCCGCAGGCGATTGACGGGGCTCGCGGCCATGAACTGCCGCGAGAGCGCCTCGTCGGCGTCGTCAAGGTCCAGGATCGCCGAGACCGACGGCAGCGCCCGCTTGATCGCGCCTGCCGACCCCCAGGAGCCGGGCATGGACTTGATCGCCCACACGAGCACCCGTCCGTCGAGGGAGTGCAACTGCGCGAGGATCTCCCGCGAGGACTCAAACCTCCTCACAGGGAGCGTCGAGCGGCTCTCACCCTGCCAGGAGACACCGTCGTCGGGGGCGTAGAGCAGGACGTCGTCAAACACGTCGCAGGCAAGATCGGCAAGCGCTATCGCACGACCCAGGGCGTTGGACTTGCTGGTCGGCGAGATGACGACTACAGAAGCTTTTACGGTCATCTGGATATCAAACAGGTAACACTCGACCGGTCACCGGCAAGGAGACTGCCGATCGAACCTCCGCACAACTGCGCAAACCGGGCAGGAACGACGGCAACAGCGGTGAAAACCCGAGTATGACCATCGCCCTCATTCTCACTGCGGCGTGGGTTGTCGTCATGACGATGGCGGTGATTGCGTGCCGCATGGCCGCCAAAGGCGACCGTGCCTTGGCGGCCGCAGCCAAGAGCAACGCCACCCGTTGGGAGGATGAGCTTCTGAGACCCGGCGGCTGGCACGCGGTGGCTGGGCAAATCAGGGCCTACCGCGGGCAGAACGTAGAGGGCACCGCACTACAGACCGCGGCGCGCGAGCACGTGCGGGATCGTGCGCAGCAGGATCTTGACGTCGGTCCATAGCGACCAGTTGGCGACGTACAGGTAGTCGATCGCGACCATTTCCCGCAAAGGCACGCGCGCGGGACCGAGGATCTGCCAGTGGCCGGTCATCCCCGGGTGCAGCTCTAGGCGGCGGCGGTGGCGGCCTTCGACGCACCTGTCCTCCTCTACCACCAGCGGCCGCGGGCCGACGAGGCTCATCTCGCCGCGCAGGACGTTGAGCAACTGCGGGAGCTCGTCCAGCGAGCTCTTGCGCAGCACTCTCCCAACGCGCGTTATGCGCGGGTCGGCGGCGATCTTGAACAGGCCCGCCTTCGCCTCGTTGCGATCTGACAGCGACTCGCGCAGCTGCTCGGCGTCGCGCACCATCGTGCGGAACTTGAACATCGAGAAGTGAGCGCCGTGGCGTCCGACCCGCAACTGCCGGAAGAGCACCGGCCCGCGCGAGTTGAGCTTGATCGCGATCACGATCGCGATCATCACAGGCGCCGCCGCGAGCAGCAGCAACGAGGCTCCGAGCAGGTCGAACGCGCGCTTGACCAGCGCCGTCGAGCGCGTGAGGTTGAAGCGCCTGACGCCCATGATCGTCATCCCGTGCAGGTCGTCGAACTCGACCGAGGAGCCAACCACCTCGAGCAGGCGCGGGAGCACGCTCACGCTCACGCCGACCGCTTTCAGCGCACACACCAGATCGAGCATGTCGCCGCCGTCGGTGCTGCCCGGAGCGACGATCGCGCGGTGGATGTCGAGCGTCTGCGCCAACTCGCGGATCTCGTCGAGACGCCCGGGAGAGAACACGTCCGTGGACCACGGCGCCGCCTGACGAAGGTCGAGATGGGCGACGATCTTCGCCTTCGTGCCGCAGCGATCCGCCAGCTTCGAGCGTACCGTCCCGGCCGCAGCGCCGTCGCCGATGAACAAGCAGCGCTCGACCGGCGCAAGCTTGAGCACCAGTGCGCGCACCAGTGCTCGCGCGCCGACCAAAAGGCAGGTGAGCACGATCCACAGGACCAGCGCTCTGCTGCGCGCCAGCGGCCCGCTGACGATCGGGCGATCGGCGATCCACACGAGCAGCGTGCACAGCGTGGCGAGGTGAAACAGCCGCGGCGCCTCGTCGAGCGTGGTCTTGTGGATGACCGCCTCGTCGCGATCGTAGAGCCCGAACAACTTCGCGCCGGCGAGCAGGCCGACCATTGCGACGGGCACCCCCCAGGCCGGTCGCAACCCACCGGGGAAGAGGATCAGCGTCAAGGAGAGCGCCGTCGCCAGCGCCAGCAGGTCGCCGGCAGCCAGCGTGCGACGGAAGAGCTTGTCGCGGCGCACGCTCGCTCGTGGCCGAGCCGCTTCGGTGATCTGTGCCGCCCCCGCGCGCCGCCCCGATCCTCGCCGCCGAGGATCCGCCGCCGGGGCCATTCCCAGCCAGGACTCGACCGGCGAGGCTGGAGCGCCGGGCAGGGCGGGAGTCGCGCCGGTCTGAGAGGCGAGCGTCGAGCGCAGTGCTGCAGCCAGCGGCGAGCCGGAGGATTCGATCATCCCGGCCTCCGTCGAAGCTTCGCCACCCACCACGAGTCCTTTCGCCTTAGTCGCCACCCGGTCGGCTATGCACAGGCACCGTGTGAGTCAAGAGAGGAACTCACAGTCCCCCACGGCGGGCCCAGTCTAATCACATCCGACTGGGCGATGCAAGCCTTCGCCACCAGAGAATCTCCGCTCTGGTGCTCGCGAACGGCCGCCCCCATTCACAGTTTTCCACTTATCGGTGTCGTTCCTGTAATTAGCTCCGCGTCCTTGCGAGAGGACCGAACAATAGTTGGCAAACCACGCGCGAACAGGTGGCAAACTACGAGAAAGACGTCGTGCCGAGAGGACGACGCGACGGTAACCCGATGCGGACTTACACGTATGTTCATCCGGGCAACGGACAGCTGGCCCACTCGCACTCGGCCAGAGCCGCACGCACGGCCAGAGCCGCAGAGCGTCCGCTCAACTGGTCCCGAACGACTGCTCCACAGCCACCGTCCCCTCCCCCGAGAGCGCGAACGCCCCGTGCAGCGCCCGCACGGCTGCCTCGACCCGATCGCGCGCGATCACGCAGGAGATCTTGATCGGCGAGGTGGAGATCATTTCGATGTTTATGCCCTCGTCGTTGAGCACCCTGAACACCTTCGCCGCCACCCCCGGATGCGTGCGCATGCCGGCGCCGACGATCGAGACCTTGCCCATCTCCTGGCGGCTCGTGCACCCCTCGAACACCTCGCCCGCCAGCGGCTGCAGCGCCTGCGTGGCCCGGTAGAGGTCTTCGTGGGGAACCGTGAAGGAGATCTCGGCCTTGCCGCCGGCGGCGCTCGGCACGTTCTGGTCGATCATGTCGACGTTGACGTTGGCCTCGGCCAGAACCTCGAAGATGCGCGCGGCCGTCCCCGGCTCGTGGCGGACGCCGACCAGCGTGACCATCGAGTCCGAGGTGGAGTGGGTGACGGCGGTTATCAGCGGTCGCTCGGCGTGATCCATGCTCTCCCCTTCCGGGGCCACCACGGTACCTGGATGCTCGTCAAAGGAGGAGCGACAGTGGATGCGCACGCCGTGGTTGCGCGCATACTCGACCGAGCGCAGCTGCAGCACCCCCGCGCCGGAGGCGGCCATCTCGAGCATCTCCTCGAAGGAGACGAGGTCGAGCTTGCGCGCATCGGGCACGATCCGCGGGTCGGCGCTGAACACGCCCGGGACGTCCGTGTAGATCTCGCATTCGCTCGCCCCCAGCGCGGCGGCGACGGCGACGGCGGTCGTGTCCGAGCCGCCGCGCCCGAGCGTCGTCACGTCGTCCGCAGTGGAAACCCCTTGGAAGCCGGCGACGAGCACGATGTGGTCCTGCTCCAGCGCAGCGCGGACGCGGTCGGCCCGCACCTCCAGGATGCGCGCCATCGTGTGCGAGGTGTCCGTCTTGATCCCCGCCTGCGAGCCCGTCAACGAGATAGCCCGATGCCCGAGGTCGTTGATCGCCATCGCGCACAGTGCGCAGGAGATGCGCTCGCCGGTGGAGAGCAGCATGTCCAGCTCGCGCGCGTCGGGGTGCTCTGAGACCTCCTCCGCCATCGCGATCAGCTCGTCGGTCGTCTTGCCGCGCGCCGAGAGCACGGCCACGACCGAATAGCCACCCTCGCGCTTCTCGACGATCCGCTTGGCGGCGCGCTTGATCCGCTCGGCGTCGGCGACGGACGTGCCGCCGAACTTCATCACGACGATCTCGGGCATGGCTTTTTGAGGCTACAGAGCCCGCCGTCCGGCCAGCGCCTTGCCGAGCGTCACCTCATCCGCGTACTCCAGGTCCGAGCCGACGGGCAGGCCCGAAGCAAGCCGCGTGACGCTCAGCGCCGGGGCGCGCGAGCGCAGCTCCTCGGCCAGGTGCAGCGCGGTCGCCTCGCCCGTGGTGGTGGGATTGGTGGCGAGCACCACCTCGCGGATGGGCGTCTCGGCGCCCTCCACGCGGGCGTACAGCTCGGCGATCTTCAGGTCCTCGGGCTCGACGCCGTCGATCGGAGACAGGGCACCGCCGAGCACGTGGTAGAGGCCGTGGTATTCGTGCGTGCGCTCCATCGGGATCACGTCGCCGGGCTCCTCCACGACACAGATGACCGAGACATCGCGGCGCAGGTCCTGGCAGATGCGGCAGCGTGGTTCGTCGGCGAGGTTGAAGCAGATCTCGCACAGCCCCACCTTCTCCTTGACCTCCTTGATCGCGTCGGCCAGCCCGAGCGCGTCCTCCTCAGAGGCACGCAGGATGTGAAAGGCCAGGCGCTGCGCCGTGCGGTGGCCGACGCCCGGCAGCTTGGAGAGCTCTGTGACCAGCCGCTGGATCGGTGGGGCGAAAGTGCTCATCGGCAAGCGGCGGCAATCATCGGAGCGGCGGGGCCGGCCTGATCATCCGCGCGCGAACCGCCAGGCACTACAGCCCCGGCAGCCCCAGCCCGCCGAGCGAGCCGAGATCCAAGCCGCCGGTGACCGCGCCCATGCGGTTGGCGGCCAGCTCCTGCGCGGCTCGCAGCGCCTCGTTGGTGGCGGCGAGCACCAGGTCGCAGAGCATGTCCACGTCATCGGGGTCGACGGCGTCGGGAGCGATCTTGACCGCGCGCAGCTCGAGTCCGCCGCTCACGGTCACCGTCACCATGCCGCCGCCGGCCGAGGCCTGCACCGTCTCGTTCTCGAGCTCGCGCTGGGCGGTCTCCATATCCTGCTGCATCTTCTGCACCTGTCCCAGCATCTGCTGCATGTTGGGCCGCTGCTGCCTGGGTTTTGCCATCAGTCTCCTCCCTGCGGTCCCGCCAGCTGGCCCGCCGGCAGCTCCTCGGCATCGAGCTCGCTCATCAGCCGCGCCACGATCTCCTCCTCGCTCAGCCCGGCCCGGTCGAGCCCGTGGCCGGCCGTGACGTCTTCTTCGCTCAGCTCGAAGGACACCCGATAGCGCCGGCCGGTCAGGCGGTGCAGCGTGTCGAGCAAGATCTTGCGGTTGTCGGCTTCTTCGGCTTTGCGCTTGTTAAAAGCGGCCGACGGCGAGAAGCAGACGACCAGCTCCTGCTCAGTGACGCTCGCCGGCGCGGCTTCGTTGAAGAACGCCCGCAGCAGCTTGTGCTCGGCGCGGATCGCGTCGAGCACAGCGGGCCAGAGCGAGTCGAGGTCAGTAGCCACGCTTGCGGGCTCGGGCTCCACCGGCTCGGGACCAGGCTCTGCGGGCGGCTTGACCGGAACCGGCGCGGCGGCGGCCGGGGCGACGCCGCCGGCCAGCGCTCCCACCAGGCGCTCGATCCGTGCCAGCCGCGCCGGGGTCGAGCCGTCCACGCGGGGGGAGGCCGCCTTGACCAGCGCCAGCTCCAGCTGCGTGCGGGGCTCGGCGCCCGCGCGCACCGCCTCCAGGGCCGCGCCGACCAGGTCGAGCACGCGCACGACCTCGGCCGTGCTGAGGCGGCCCGCCTGCTCGCTCAGGCGCGCGTCGATCTCCGGCGTCAGCAACAGCTCGGCCGGCACCTCGCCGAGCGTCTGCACGACCAGCAGCTCGCGCGCGCGCGCCTCCATATCGCGCATGAACGAGCTGGCGTCGCGCCCGCCCTGAAGACAGCGCGCGACCGTCAACAGCGTCTCGCGCGCGTCGCCGGCGTGCACCGCGTCGAAGGCGGCCGCGAGCAGCTGCTCGTCGGCGACGCCGAGCACGGCCAGCACGTCGGCCAGCTCGATCTTCTGGCCGCTATAGGTGAGCAGCTGCTCGAGCGTGCCGAGCGCGTCGCGGAAGCTGCCGGTGGCCGATCGGGCGATCGCGGCGAGCGCCTCGGGGGGGATGTCGATCGACTCGGATGCGGCCGCGCGCGCGAGCACGCTCGAGATCTGCTCGACGGTCGGACGCTGGAAGTCGAAGCGATGGCAGCGGTCGACCACGGTCGCGGGGACCTTCTGCGCCTCGGTGGTGGCCAGCACGAACACAGTGTGCGGCGGCGGCTCCTCGAGCGTCTTCAGGAACGCGTTCCAGGCCGCCTGGGAGAGCATGTGCGCCTCGTCGAGGATGTAGACCTTGTGCCGGCCCGAGACGGGGGCGAAGGCGACCGACTCGCGCAGCTCGCGGATGTCCTCGACCGAGTTGTTGGATGCCGCGTCCATCTCGAGCACGTCGAGCGATGTGGCGCCGGCGATCGCTCGGCAGGAGTCGCACTGCCCGCAGGGATCGACAGTAGGCCCGCGCTCGCAGTTCAGCGACGACGCCAGGATCTTCGCCATCGAGGTCTTGCCCGTCCCGCGCGAGCCGACGAACAGGTACGCGTGGTGCACCTTCCCCCGCTCCACCGCGTGGCGCAGCGTACGCACGACCGGCTCCTGTCCGACGACGTCGGCGAAGCTGCGCGGGCGATACCTGCGGTAGAGGGATTGCGCGCTCGAGGCCACCGAGGGTGAGTCTATCCCGGGGCCAGGGCGCTCTCCCGAGCCGCCGAGCCCGTGTGGTGCCAGGTGGCGCCCTCCGACGGGATAGCGTTCAGGCGTGATCAAGCCGAGTGGCCCGACACTCCTGCGCCGGCACGAGGACGGCGCCAAGATGCCCGAGCAGGAGCCATCGCGGGCACCGACGCGCGCACTGCTCACGCGGGCCTGGATCAATCCCGCTCTCGCGATCCTCGCCGGGGCGCTCGCGCTGTGGCTGATCGCCGGGGTCGGCTTCGTCAACTACGACACCCTCTACGGCCTGGTCTGGGGCGCGCAGCTGACGCGTGGAGAAACGCCGCAGTACGGACTGCCGATCGCGCCGACGCCGCATCCGCTGATCGAGGCACTCGGCGTCCCGCTGGCGCCGCTGGGCGCAAGCGCAGCCACCGCGATCGTCGTAGCGCTGGCGTTCATCGCGCTGGCCGCGTGCGCGTGGCTCGTGTACCGGCTTGGCAGCGAGTGGTTCGGCCGCGCCGCCGGGGCGGCCGCTGCGCTGGTGCTGATCACGCGCGTGCCGGTGCTCTCCTACGGCGTGCGCGCCTACGTGGACGTCCCGTACATGCTGTTCGTGCTGGCAGCACTGCTGGTCGAGACACGCAGGCGGCGCACCGGCGCGCCGGTGCTCGTCCTGCTCGCGCTGGCCGGACTGCTGCGCCCGGAGGCATGGGCGTTCTCCGCGCTCTACTGGCTCTACCTGGCGTGGGCATCGAGGCGCACCTACCCGTCGCGCTCGCGGCGGGAGCTGGCGAAGCTGGCGCTGCTGGCCGCCTCAGCGCCGCTGATCTGGGTGGGCAGCGACCTGCTCGTGACCGGTGATCCGATGTGGTCTTTAACGAACACCAAGCACACCGCCGCGACGCTGGGCAGGGCGAAGGGGATTGGCGACGTGCCCGAATACATACCGAGGCGAATCGGTGAGGTTCTCCAGCCCGCCGCGCTACTGGGCGCTGTGCTCGGCGGGATTCTTTGCCTCTCGTGGCTGGGCGCGCGGGCGGCCCTCGGCGCCGTCGCCGGGGTCGTGGCGGTCGTCGTGTTCGCGGCGATGGCAAGCGCCGGACTGCCGATCGACACGCGCTATGCGTTCCTGACGGGCGCAATCCTGTGCGTGTTCTGCGGCGCCGGCGCGTTCGGCTGGACCGCCTTGCCGAAGGACGACCGGCGGCGACGGCCCTGGATGGCGGCCGGCGCCGTGGTCGTGGTGGCGCTGCTGGCGACGCTGCCGGGGCAGCTGCGCTCCGCGCACCGCGAGCTTGCCAAACTCTCGCGCCAGCAGAGCATCCAGAGCGACCTGGTGGCGCTCGTGCACAACAGGACGATCGCGCTGCGCTGCGGCCCCGTGGGCGTCCCCAACCACGCGCCGATCCCGCTGCTGGCGCTGTATCTGAAAACGAGCCCGTCGCAGGTGATCAGCGCCGAAGCGGCACCGATCCAGCGCGGGATCTACGTCGACCCGGCGAGCACCGAAGTCGAACGCGAATACGTGCTCGACCCCAAGGACCCACACTCGCCGGTGTCGATCCCCCCGGGCTTTGCCGAGGTCGGTGCGAACAGCTCGTGGCTGATATTCGCACGCTGCCGGTGATCGCGAAGGCCGCGTCAAGTGCGCGGCCGGCCCGCTGGCGCCGACCAGCATCCGGACAATCCCCCAAAAAATGACCGTGCACCCCTCGTCGAGGCTCGCGCCGGCAGTCGCCCGCCCGTCGCTTCAGACTCCGGATCGGGGGCTCCCGCTGCGCCTGCCGGTGATCGCTTAAGGCTGCTTCCTTCCGGACCTGACCTGGTTCACGAGCCGGCACCGCGCGGGACCCGAGCCATCGACGCCTGTAGCGACGAAGCGACCGCCGCGTTGCCCCTCGGAGGGGAGTTCAGCCCCGCTCGAGCGGATTGCGGGTTCAGGGCTCCGCTACGTCCCCGCCTAGCACGGTCGCGGCGATCCTAGCGCGTCCGCGGCCCCCGTCGCGCCTAGCGCATGCGCTTCTGACACGTCCTCGCGCCCGATACGTGCCCGGCGCGTGCGATCCTGACGCGTCCTCGCGCCCAATACGTTAGTCTGCCCGCCGCTATGAACTTCAATCCTTCGCATATCTCAAAGACCGCGCGCGCCCACACCGCAGGCGCGGCCGCGGTACTCGGTATCACCGCCCTGATCGCCGGTTGCGGCTCCAGCGGCTCCGGCTCGATCACCGTCGGCAACGAGTCGGACACCAGCTCGGTCCCGCACGTGGCCGGCGAAAAGACTGCCTCCACGCCCGCGCCCACCACTCCGCCGAGCGCGACGGCCAAGACACCGACGAGCGGCCCGCTTGCGAGCAAGCCCGCGGTCACCATCCCCACCGGGGCGGCCCCGACCACGCTCGTCACCAAGGAACTGATCAAAGGCGCCGGCCCCGAAGCGAAGGCGGGCCAGCCGGTTACCGTCAACTACGTCGGCGTGCTCTACAAGGGCGGCAAGGAATTCGACTCCTCCTGGAAGCGCAGCGAACCGTTCGCGTTCACGCTGGGCAAGGGCCAGGTAATCAAGGGCTGGGACCAGGGCGTCGCCGGCATGAAGGTCGGCGGCCGCCGCGAGCTGATCATCCCCGCCGAACTGGCGTACGGCAAGACCGGCTCGCCGCCGACGATCCCGCCGAACGCGCCGCTCGTGTTCGTCGTGGACCTGCTGGCGGTCTGAGCTCGCCGACCGCCCCGATCCTCGCGCTGTGCCTTGCGCTGTGCGCGGCGGGCGCGGCGATTGGCTGCGGGTCGAGCGAATCGGACATCTCGCGGCGCGAATACGCGCTCGAGCGCGCGCAGTTCGAGCAGGTCGCCGACGAGCTGGGCGAAGTGCGGGCGGCAGTGCACCGCGAGGTCGCCAGCTCGCGCGCCGTGTGGCCGCGCATCTATAACGGCCTGCCGGCGCGGATCGGGGCGCACGTGCAGGACGGCGTCAAAGCGGCGAGCGAAGTCGCGGGCGATCTGCCCGCGCCGCGCTTCATGGCCCAGCAGTCCACGCTGACCGGGCCGGCCTCGGGCATAGCCGGCCTCTACGAAGACTACGACCGCCTCGCCGAGCGCGGCTGGCGCCTGACCGAAACGGGGATCGCGGGGATCGTGTCGGGGCCCGTGTCGGTGCAGCG
>DASZGH010000107.1:0-32685 GCA_035938935.1 Solirubrobacteraceae bacterium | reverse complement strand
GGTGTTGAGAGTCCTTGTGCTGTTGGCGGGTCCTTTATAGGACGCGTCAGCGTCGCTGACGCGTCTCTCTCTCTCTCTCTCTCTCTCTCTCTGGCGTTGCCGTCTTCTTGGCGATAGCGCTGTTCGCCGCGGTGTAGCTCCGCGGCTCGCCGGGCACAGAGCCCGGTTTGGCCGGCCGCGCGTAAGGGCGTGGTGATGGTGGCCACTGTCAGGCGAGCACGCGGTTTCGCTCGTGACCGTGATGCCCATGCGCGGCCGGCCTATAACGGCGCGGTTCGTGGGCAGCTCGCGGATCTGCAGCGCGCGCGGCTTCTGTCGGCGATGTTCGATGTCGCGACGCAGCGGGGAGCGTCGCACGTGACCGTGGCGCATGTGACCGAGCGCTCGGGCGTGTCGCGCCGTACGTTCTACGAGCTCTTCGAGGATCGCGAGGATTGCTTCCTGGCGGCGTTTGAGCAGGCGCTCGAGTTCGCTTCTGAGCGTGTGCTGTCTGCTTATAGGTCGCAGGAGTCGTGGCGTGAGCGGATCGCCGCGGCGCTAAGCGCGCTGCTCGTGTTCCTCGATGAGGAGCCGGTCGTCGGCAAGCTGTTGATCGTCGAGTCGTTGTCGGGGGGACCGAGGACGCTGGACCGGCGCAACGAAGCTATCGCTCAGATCACGAGCGCGATCGACGGGGGTCGTGAAGAAGCCAGGGCCGCTTCGCCTCCACGCTTGACCGCGGAGGGGATCGTTGGCGGAGCGCTCACCGTGATCCATTCACGTCTGGGTGAAGCAGACCGCCGCCCACTGGTCCAGTTGCTGAACCAGCTGATGAGCATGATCGTCCTGCCGTATCTGGGCGCCACGGTCGCTCGGCGCGAGCTGGACCGTCCTGCCCCGAAGTCGCGGAGTCCTAGGGACGAGCGCGAGCCGTTGCTCTCCGATCCTTTCAAAGACGCCGGCATGCGCCTGACCTACAGGACGGTGCGTGTGCTGATGGCGATCGTTGACCGTCCCGGTGCGTCGAACCGGATGATCGGTCAGAGCGCGGGCGTGAGCGACCAGGGCCAGGTTTCAAAGCTGCTCAGTCGTTTGCAGCGGATCGGGCTTGCAGCGAATACGGGTCTTCGGCCCGGTCAGGGCGCCCCGAACGCGTGGGTACTCACCGACAAGGGTCATCAAGTCGTCCACACAATCCGCAGTCACAGTAAAGACAGCGATCCGGGAGGAAGCGAGCGATGAGACGTCGTCCACGCACAGGGACATCAGTACCAACGACTTCAGTATCACCACCACGTTTGGGCCTGGGCATCGTCAGTGTACTCGTGACCTTTTCGCTCGCCGCGGGCAGCGCCTGGGCGACCGCACCAACTCTCGAAACCAGCTTCACCGGACCGGAAGGCGGCTCGGCTGGGCACCTCGCCGTCAACGAAAGAACCGGTGAAATCTTCGTCCTGGATGAACCAAAGGACGCCGTCGATCGTTACACGTCCGCTGGCGTCCTTATCGAAGAGATCGAAGGCTCAAAGATTGGTCTCTCCATCGGAAACCCAAAATATGACAAAATCGCGGTAGACAGCGCTAGTGGCAACCTGTACGTCAGTTTGCTAAACAACGAAGCGGTCTTCGCATTCAAGCTCGAAGCTGGTGGATACCAAAAGATCTGGCAGGCTACGCCGGGACGTCTCCCGACCGGTCTCGCTGTCGACGGGTCCGGGCATCCCTGGTTCACCGTCTTTTACGAACGCGTCATAGTAGAGCTCAATCCAAGTAATGGTGAAACGGTCCGGCAAGTCAACACGCCTGGAGTGGAACCGGAAAATGCCGCCTTTGATTCTAAGGATCACATGTTCGTCGGTTACCGAAACGGCAACGACGTGGTTGAGCTTGACCCGACTACTGGCACCAGTCTCGGCTCCGGTGTTGCCGGAGAACCTAGCGATATCGCGGTTGATACGACTACTAGCAACCTGTTCGTTGCGACGTTTGGCTATGTCGAGGTGCTGACGCCTACGTGGGCTCAGTTGTCGGGTACGCCGTTCTTCGCAGAAACAACAGTAGTCGCGGTCAACGGTGCAGCCGGAAAGCTGTATACAGCAACAGGCAACCAAGTTAACGTATGGAATATCGCCCACTCTGTCCCGGTAGGTGTTGCGAAGACCGGTGTCGGGGGTGGTTCGGTGGCAAGCACTCCGACTGGGATCGAATGTGGAGCGGTATGCAGTGCTGGGTTTGAAGAAGGCGAAACGGTGACGCTGATTGCGGCGCCTGAATCCGGTTCTGCTGTTGCCGGTTGGACGGGGTGCGTCTATGTACCGAGGCTCGATGAATGCGAAGTCAACGTTGGGCAGGTCAACAAAGTGGCCGTGGACTTCGCCAAGACTGTGAGTCTCACCGTGAATGAGACCGGTTCGGGGACTGTGACGAGCGCCCCCGCCGGTATCGATTGTGGCGCCACATGCTCGGCTTCGTTCCTGAAAGGCACGAGGGTGACGTTGACGGCGAGGCCGGCAGCGCACGGTAAGGTGGCGTGGGAAGGTTGTGCTTCTGAACCGGCGGTAGATGAGTGCGAAGTGACTGTGAACGCGGCGATGAGCGTATCGGCGGTGTTCAGCGTGACGCTTGAAGCGGTTATGCCGGTGACGGCGACGTTGAGCACTGTGCCTGCCAGTGGTGGTGGGGGCCGGCCGAGCCAGACTCCGGTTTCCAAGCCTAAACCGATTGTGAAGTCGGCTAAGTGCAAGCGTGGTTATGTGAGGCAGAAGGTGCATGGCAGGGTTCGTTGTGTGAAGGCGAAGGTGCATAAAAGCAAGAAGCGCGCCAGGAAGCACCATTAGGAATCAAATCGAGCGAGGGAAGAGAAAGTAATGAAACGGACACGACTGATCCTCCTGGCTACGGTTTGCCTTTTTGCGATGGTCCCAGCCGCCGGTGTCGGCGGAGGGACGGACGCGTTTGCGGCGACGGGCCTGCCGATCGTGCTTGCCGGCACGAACACGTTTGATAATCACGGTGGCACGATCGTGCGGGGTTTTGTGACCCCGGACGGGTCGCAGGTCAGCACGTGCCAGTTTGACTACGGGCCAAGCGAAACGTATGGCAAAACGGCAGCATGTGAACGCGAACCGGGTTCGGGAAGTGAACCTGTCGAAGTGACGATGGATGCCCAAGGGCTGAAACCGGGAGCGACATATCATTTCCGTGTAATCGCCATCAATGGCTCGGGGACCGCTGAAAGCGAAGACGGCGTGTTTGTGGAGCCCGCTGAAGAACCTCACCAATCGTGCCCTAATGCCGGTATGCCCGGGGTTAGTGTGCTTTCCGACTGTCGTGCTTGGGAGATGGTGAGCTCGAACGAGAAGCTGGGCGCTGATGTGTCGCCTGATACCTCGCGTGTGCGTGTTGCAAACGACGGTTCCGCGGCGAGTTTCTACTCCCTGGTTGGTTTCGGCGATGCGATGGGTGGGGCTGTAAGTTTTGAATATATGGGGGTGCGTTCGGAAAATTCGGCTCCGGGCAATCAGGGTTGGGTCACCCACGCGATCCTTCCGCGGCAGGACTCGATGTCTCTGGAACAGATCATCGGCACCGACACTGAAACGCGTTATGACGATGTCGAAGGCTTCTCGTCCGACTTTAACAAGGCTGTGTTGATCGCTACTCGGCCGGTCACCGAAGATCCGATGGTGAAAAACCTGCTCGGGAACCTGTATGTGCGCGAAGATCTGCGGACGCCCGGTCCTGGTAATTACAGGCTGGTGACGGCGTGTCCGGTTTGCACATCGCCGCTTCCCGAAGAACCGATTCCAGTGACGCGTTTTGCCGGTGCGACCCCCGACTACAGTCATGTGGTCTTCGAATCAAAAGAGAACCTAACCGAAGGAGCGAGCGGTGCTGGTCTCAAGGTTTACGAATGGCATGATGGGGCGGTTAGCCTTGTCAGTAAGGCGCCCGACGGTTCCACTTTTGCGGAAGCTGGCGCCGGCAGTGGAGCGGCCGGGCGTGGGATCCCACCCAGGCATACGATCTCAGAAGACGGCTCCAAGATATTTTTCCAAAACCAGACTGGGGGGGCTAGGGTAGAAAATCTCTACATGCGGGAGAATGGGACTACCACGGTGCAGCTTAACGTCTCCGAACGGACGCCAGTGGTCGGACCGGCGCGTGCGATCTACGCTGCCGCAAGCAAGGACGGTTCCCGTGTGTTCTTCAGCTCCACCGAGCCGTTGACCAGCGATGCTCCAACGGAAGGCACCAAGCTGTACATGTACAACACGACGCTGCCGCCGGGAGATCACAATCTCACCCTGATCGCATCTGGCGTGGAAGCCACGGAAGGGCCGGGTGATGTGATTGGCAGCTCGGACGATGGCAGTTACGTCTATTTCGCTGCTAGCGCGCCCGTCCCGGGTGGTCCTGTCTCGCCGTACGGATTTCTAGCCGTATATGTTTGGCATGAAGGAAGCGTAAGTTTTGTCGGGCTCGTGCGTTTCGCGTCCCGTAATGCTGCGCCTCCTTTCTTTGTTTCTGTTGGTGGGAGTCTTATCTACCAAGCCTCAGCGGCAGGCAAAGAAGCTGTTGCTTCCGGTTTTACGGAGCAGTGTTCATCGTCTTGTGCAGAGATCTTTTCCTATCAGCCGAGAACACGGCAACTGGAGTGTGCCTCGTGCAGCGAGTCAGCGAGTGCCCTGGAAGGCGAAGCAAGTTATGGCGTGTCCCGGCTTGTCGGCGGCACGCAGATCAATCAGCACAAGAATGCATCGCTGACGAGCGATGGGAAGTATGCGTTCTTCTCTTCGCCTGTGGCGCTGGTTCCGAGCGACACCAATGGTACGTATGACGCCTATGTGTACGATATGGAAACGGGACGGGTTAGTCTCCTCTCCAGTGGGGAGAGTCCGGTCGGCTCTTATTTCATGGAAGTGACGCCGAGCGGTCACGACGCGTTCTTCACCACCACTGACCGGCTGGTAGGCTGGGACACCGACAACAACTACGATCTCTATGATGCTCGCATCGATGGCGGTTTTCCCGAGCCGCCGCTGCCGCCGCCCGGGTGTGAGGGGGACGCCTGTCAGCCAGCGCCGGTGTCTTTTGACGATACGACGCCCGCGAGCGCCGTGTTCTCCGGGTCCGGGAACCTAAAACCGGTCAGCGAGAAACCGAAGACGGTCAGCGGGAAAGTAAAGAGGCACAAGTCTCACAGGAAGGCCAGGAAACCTAAGCATCACCGGCGCGCAGCCGAGATGAAAGCGAGGGGGGGACAATGAGCGGCTGGAGATCTCTATCGAGGATCGCGATCGTGATCGCGATGGGCACGGTCGGCATGCTGGCGGCTGTGGCGAGCGCGTCCACCGCGCCGCAATTGCGGCTTAATGTGGTGAGTAACACTGCTGTCCGACCGAACCACATAGAGCATTTCATCGTTGATGCCATCGACGGCGGTGGCACGCCTACGAGCGGCAGCTACACCATCAAGGCGACTCTGCCGCCGGGGCTGATCCCTGTCACGGCGAATCCGCTGTTCTTCGGCGGCTCCTTGTGCAAAGTGAGCACGCTTGCGCGCACGATCGAATGCTCGTCTTCTTTCAACCTGCTGCCTGGGCGGTTTAATCTGACCACGCTCACGGTGAGGGCAGGGATTGAACTCGGCTCGCAGGTTGTCCACTTTCAGGTCGTTGGCGGCGGGAGTCCCGGTGCGGAAGTCGTGAAGATGGTGCAGGTTCAGCCTATGCCCGCGGAAACCGGTTTTGAGAGCTTCGATGGGTTGATAGCGGATGCCAATGGCCAGCAGTTCACGCAGGCCGGCGGGCATCCGTACGATGTGGTAACGACGTTTGGGGTGAATACCCACACCGATCCGACCCAGGCCCCACCCAGCGCAGTCACGCCGGCTAAACAGGATGCGATTCCGGTCGAGCCGATGAAGGATACTTTCGTCAATCTCCCGCCGGGTCTTGTCGGCAACATCAACGCCATAGGCAAGTGCACCGCCGAACAGCTCACCTTCCATCCCGGTGCGCTCGTGTCTATAGAGACCTGTCCGACCAGCTCACAGGTCGGAACGGTCACTTTGAGGTGGAACAATAGGACTGCCAGCTACGGTCCCACGCCGCTCTTTAACATGGTGCCGCCGGTTGGGTCGCCAGCACGGTTCGGCTTCATCGTCTACGGATCGCCGGTATACCTCGATGCGTCGCTGCGATATAACAGCGATTACGGCATCACACTTGGGGGCCGCGATATTATCGAGGCGTTGCCGGTAGCAGGCTTTGAATCGCATTTCTGGGGTGTACCCACCTCGGAAGCCCACACCTCCGAACGCGCCTGCCCCGGCGTGGACATGTGGCATGAATGGGAAGAACCAACGTGTCCGAGTGGCGCGCCGCCGGTGCCGTTTATGCGGATGCCGACGAGTTGTACGTCTCAGGGTGAAGGTTTGAAGTGGAGCGCGAGTACCGATACGTGGTTCAAACCGGGTGCTTACGATCAGGCTGGGCTGCCGTTGGCAGGGGATACCAACTGGAAGGGTGCGTCTTATGAAACGCACGATCCGCCGTTCTATCCGCAGGCGCTTCCAGGAGAACAGGGTCCTGTGAGGGGCACCGAAGGGTGCAATATCGTGCCGGTGCATGGTATCCTGAAGGCTTCGACGACGGCGCTTGAAACGGAAACACCATCAGGTCTGGCGGTGCACGTCGAAGTGCCCAATCCTGGTCTTGACAATCCCAATGGTGTCTCCTCTTCGGATATCAAAGCCGTAAAGGTCACATTGCCGGTGGGGGTGACGATCAACCCGTCCCAAGCAGAAGGATTGGGTGTCTGTACTCCTGCGCAGTACGCCAGCGCGGAACTGAGCTTCCATTCGGACCCCTCAAAGGGTTGTCCGTCGAATTCGAAGATCGGAACGGTGGTGTTTCATACCCCGTTGCTTGAAGAACCGGTCGAAGGCAACGTTTATGTAGCCCAACCGCACGAAAACCCATTCGGGACGCTGCTCGCCGTCTATATGGTCCTTGAAGACCCCATTGTTGGTGTGCTCGTAAAGCAGGCGGGGAAGATCGAACTAGACCCCGTGTCGGGACAGATCACCGCGACGTTCAGCGAAATCCCACAGCAACCGTTCTCGAGCTTCGATTTCAAGTTCAGGGAGGGTGCACGCGCCCCGCTGGTCACCCCAGCGGTGTGTGGTTCCTATACGACGAATGCGTTGTTCACGCCGTGGTCTGATCCGTCGCATACTGTTGAATCTGTGAGCCAGTTCCAGATCATCCACGGTATCGGCGGGGGGTCCTGTCCAAGCGGTGGTACTCCCCCGTTCGCACCGGAAGTGTTGTCGGGAACGTTGAATAATGCTGCTGGTGCTTACTCGCCGTTCAACCTGCGTCTTTCTCGTCATGATGGCGAACAGGAGATCACGAAATTCACGACGATCCTCCCTCCGGGCCTTACAGGGAACCTGAACGGCATACCGTTCTGTCCGGACAGCGCGATCGAAGCGGCAAGACACCGTACGGGCCGCCAGGAGATCGAATCGTCGTCCTGTCCCGCTTCAAGCGAAATCGGGCATACGACTGTTGGTGCTGGTGTCGGCGGCGTGGTCGCGCCGACACCAGGCAAAGTGTATTTGGCGGGTCCCTATCACGGCGCGGAGCTATCGATCGTCTCGATCACCTCGGCTACGGTCGGCCCGTTCGATCTGGGGACCGTCGTGATCCGCTTCGCGCTACGAATCAACCCGATAACAGCGCAGGTCGAAGTCGATTCGGCCGGATCGGACGCGATCCCGCACATCATCGATGGTGTTGTCGTGCATGTTCGTGAGATCCGTGTCTTCATGGACAGGCCAAGGTTCATTCGCAACCCCACGAGCTGCGAACCTCTGAACCTCCTCAACACGGTCACAGGTGCGGGAGCCGACTACACAAACCCCGCAGACCAGAACTCCGTGAACGTCAACTCACGCTTCCAAGGGGCGAACTGTGCGCTGCTGACGTTCAAACCGTCGTTTACCGTCACAGTCACGGGCAAGACCTCGAGAACCGGTGGGGCTGGCCTGCACGTCAAGCTCGCCTACCCCAAAGCACCCGAAAGCACCCAGGCGAACATCCGCTCGGTCAAGGTGGACCTGCCAAGGCAGCTCCCCTCGCGCCTAACGACGCTGCAGAAGGCGTGCACCGACAAGACGTTCAACGCGAACCCCGCCGCCTGTCCGGCGGCTTCGCGTGTGGGGTTCGCTAAGGCGATCACGCCGATCCTCCCCGTCCCGTTGGAGGGCCCGGCGTACTTCGTCAGCCACGGTGGAGCGAAGTTCCCCGAACTGATCGTCGTCATCCAGGGCTACGGCTTCACGATCGACCTGCACGGCGAAACATTCATCAGTCCGGCAGGGATCACCTCAAGCACGTTCCGTACGGTTCCCGACCAGCCCGTCACGAGCTTCGAACTGACCCTGCCACAGGGTCCGGGATCGGCGCTCGCGGCGAACGGGAACCTCTGCAAGAGCAAGCTCAAGATGCCGACAATGTTCACGGCGCAGAACGGCATGACGATCAAACAGACCACACCAATCACCGTCACCGGATGCGCGAAGACCGCCAAGAAGGCGAAGACGAGCAGGCACCGCAAACACCACGGCAAGAGCGCGCGAAAGGGATAGCATCGAACACCGCCACGGAAGCCGGCGGGCCCACCGGCCCACCGGGCCGCTATCCTTCGGCGCCTTGACTACCGACCCCCCGCAATCTGGTGGCGATAGTCACAACATCGGCGACATCCCCGGGGGCGGGCACGTCAAATACCACTGGGGGGTGATCGGCATCGGCCGCGACCAGTGGGATCGCGTGACGCGGACTTTCCTACAGCGATCCGGCCGGTGAGATCCAGACGCTGTCGAAGTGCAGCATGTCGGTCAGCCGATCGTAGCGCCGGTCGTAGTGCAGCACGCCGATGCCGGTCTCCTGCGCCGCCGCGGCGATCAGGATGTCTGGTGGTGGGATGCGGTGGGCGCCCGCGCCTCGCTGCGCCAGCTCACGTACGGCGCCGATCGCTGCGCGCTGGACGGAGGCCGTCACCGGCGCCTGGCGCAGCGTGGCCTGCACCTTCTCGATCTGGGCCACTCCGTCCGCGTCGCGTGCCGCGAATAGCAGCTCCATCGTCACGATCGAGCACGTCACGATCTGGTCCGCCTTGACGGCGGCGTTCCACTCCTCGCGCAGGCTTGGCAGGTGTGTGCGCACGCGCGCCGAGGTGTCGGCTAGAAGGACGGCGCCTTTGTAGGGCCGGTCCGTCGCCGTCACGCGGCCTCGGGGGTCACGCCCCAGGCCAGCTCGTCGATCCGCTCGACGACCTCAGAGTCCCACGGGGTCTGTGGTGAGGTGGTGACCTTTGCAACCCAGGCCAGCTGCTGGGTGCGCCGGCGCTCCTCTTCCACCAGCGCGTCGGCGCCACGGATCGCCAGGTCGTGAACCAGTGTGGCGGCGGGCTTTTCGACGCCGAAGAGAGGCGTCACACGCTCCAGCGCCGCCGCGAGCGCGGGGTCCTTGGTTACGGCGATACGGTCGAAGCGAGTGGCCACCGCAGGCATGGTAGCACCAGGGTGTGACACCTGTGTGCGCGTGGGCTTGAAATGGGGGGTCGAGTCGACCCTGCGCGCTATTCTTGACGAGTGGCAGTCAACGTAAAGAAACCGAAGCGCGGGGCGAGGCGTACGTCTGGCCGTTCGCGGGTGTCCGGCAAGCATCAGATCACGATCCCGATCGGGGCGTTCAGCGAGGCGGGGCTGCGTGAGGGAGATGTTGTGCAGGTGAGGGCTCAGGGGCCCGGGCGTGTCCTGATCGCGCGTATGGACGACCTTGTCGATGAGTACGCGGGCTGTCTGAGCACCGGTGGCGAGCTAGGCCGCGCTGTGCGCGGACTGCGCCAAGAGTGGGGCTGATCCTGCTGGACTCGACGGTCATCGTCGGCTTCCTGGACGCCGACGATGCCCTCCACGAGGTCACCGTCGCCAAGTTCAAGGAGGTCGTTGACAGCGGTCCTCTGGTCGCCTCGGTCATCAGCTACGCGGAGGTCATGACCGGTGTTGCGCTTGGGCATCACCCCAAGGAGAACGTGGAGGGCTTCTTCGATGCCTTCGTCAAGGATCTCCTGCCGGTCGACAGGCCGGTAGCGGCGCGTGCCGCGACCCTGCGTGGCAAGCGCAGGTCGCTGCCGATGCCCGACGCGCTGATCCTCGCCACGGCGGATCTCCAGGCGGATGTCGACATGGTCCTCTGTGCCGATGGCGACTGGCCGAAGGTCAAGGGGCTCAATTGCCGGGTGGATCTGCTGAAAGTCGACACGCCGGGAGGCGAGGACTCCAAAGAGTCCGTTTGAGCGTCGGCGACCACCAGGAGAGGAGTCGAAGCAACTCCACGATTCGAGTCCGCTCGGCCGTCTTTCTCTAAGACCCTTGACATCTGGTCAGTACTCGTGTACAGTCGTGCCCGTATTGGCATCCGTATAGGGTGCCGTACCGAAAATATGACTGGTTTGGGTCGATCTCTGTGATCGATGTCAAACGTTTGAGACGGGGACCTTGGGAGAGGGACCGGGTCGCAATTGAGAGGGAGTTGTTGTTCGCGTGGTTTCTTTGGGGAATAGCGTGGTTGAGAGTCCGTGTGCTGCGGGCGGGTCCTTTATAGGACGCGTCAGCGTCGCTGACGCGTCTCTCTCTCTCTCTCTCTCTCTGGCGCTGCCGGCTTCTAGGCGCTAGTTCTCTTCGCCGCGGTGTAGCTCCGCGGCTCGCCGGGCGCAGAGCCCGGTTTGGCCTCTCGCGCGTGGGGGCGTGGTGAGGTGGCTGTTGTCAGGCGAGCACGCGGTTCCGCTCCCCCTCGCGGGGACAAGCGCGACCGTGACGCTCGCGCACCGCACGCCTATAACGGCGCGGTTCGTGGTCAGCTCGCGGATCTGCAGCGCGCGCGGCTCCTGTCGGCGATGTTCGATGTCGCGACGGAGCGGGGGGCGGCGAACGTGACCGTCGCGCATGTGACCGAGCGCTCGGGTGTGTCGCGGCGCACGTTCTACGAGGCTTTCGAGGATCGCGAGGACTGCTTCCTCGCGGCGTTCGAGCAAGCGCTCGAGTTCGCTTCTGAGCGTGTGCTGCCCGCCTATGACTCGGAGAGCAGGTGGCGTGAGCGGATCAGGGCCGCCCTGGGCGCGCTGCTCGTGTTCCTCGATGAGGAGCCGGCGATCGGCAAGCTTTTGATAGTCGAGTCGCTGTCGGGTGGCCAGAAGACGCTGAACCGGCGCAACGAAGCGATCGCGCGGATAACCAGCGCGATCGACGGGGACCGTGAAGAAACTCGGGCCGCTGCGTGTCCGCCCCTGACGGCGGAGGGGATCGTCGGCGGAGTGCTCACCGTGCTCCATTCACGTCTCGTTGAAGTGGACCGCGGTCCGCTGGTTGGGCTGCTGAACCAGCTCATGAGCATGATCGTCCTGCCGTATCTGGGCGCCAGCGCGGCGCGGCGCGAGATCGATCGTCCGGCCCCGAAGTCACAGAACCGCAAGGCACACGGCGAGCCGCTGCTCTCCGATCCTTTCAAAGACGCGGGTATGCGCTTGACCTACAGGACGGTGCGCGTGCTGATGGCGATCGTCGACCATCCCGGCGCGTCTAACCGAACGATCGGCAAGGCCGCCGGGATCGACGACCAGGGCCAGATGTCCAAGCTCTTGGGTCGCCTGGCACGGATCGGCCTAGCCGCCAACACCGAAGCGCACCCAGGCAAGGGCTCACCGAACAGTTGGGTGCTCACCCCCACCGGACGCCAGGTCGTAACCACGATCAGAGCGCACACCGAAAGCCACACGCCAGGAGGAAGCGAGCGATGAGACGTCGTGCACGCACAGAAACACCAGCACCAAGGACTTCAATGTCACCATCGCGTTTGGGCCTGGGCATCGCCAGCGTGCTCGCAGCCTTCCTGCTCGCCGCGGGCAGCGCTTGGGCGACCGCACCAACGCTGGAAACCAGCTTCGCTGGTCCGGAAGGTGGCACAGCTGGGCATCTCGCGGTCAACGAAAAGACCGGTGAAATCTTCGTCCTGGATGAACCAAAGGACGCTGTCGATCGTTACACGTCGGCTGGAGTACTCATAGAAGAGATCGAAGGCTCAAAGACGAATGCAGGCGAATTCTATTTCGGTAACGAAAAATCCGACAAAATCGCCGTAGACAACTCCGGCGGGCCCGGACAAGGGACGGTCTACGTCAGTGTGCCCAAAGAAGGCGGACATGTCTTCGCCTTCAAGCTCGAAACTGGGGTTTACAAGGAGCTCTGGGAAGTTAGTCCAGGCCTTAAACCCACTGGCCTCGCTGTGGATAAACATGGGAACCCTTGGTTCGCCAACTTTGGGCAGCATCTCATATTCGAGTTGGATCCAAGTAGCGGCGCCACGGTCAAGGAAGTCGAAACGCCTGGAGTGGAACCGGAACATATCGCGTTCGACTCCGAAGATCACATGCTCGCCGGCTACCGAGACGGCTCCGACCTGGTTGAGATTGACCCGACTACCGGTACCAGCCTGGGCTCAGGCAGTACTCGGGAACCCGAAGATGTAGCAGTTGACCCAACCACCAACAACCGGTTCGTCACAACTTTTGGCTACGTCGAGATCTTGACGCCTGCCTGGGCTCAGCCGTCAGAGACGCCGTTCTTCGCCGAAACAAAAGTAGTCGCCGTCAACGGTGCGGCTGGGAAGCTCTATACAGCAACAGGCAATGAAGTTTATGTGTGGCGCATCCCCGGGACTGCCCCTGTTGGTGTCGTGAAGACAGGTGTTGGAAATGGCGCGGTCGCGAGCGCTCCGGCTGGAATTGAATGCGGGTCGATGTGCAATGCACGGTTCGAAGAAGGTGACACGGTTACGCTGACAGCGATACCGGACCCCGGGTCCGCTGTAGCCGGATGGACCGGATGCGTTTACGAACCGAGTCCGAATGAATGCGAAGTCAATGTGGCTCAGATCAACGAAGTGACCGTGGACTTCGCAAGGACTGTCATTCTCACCGTGAACGAGAGCGGTTCAGGTGCCGTGACGAGCGCTCCCGCAGGCATCGATTGCGGCGCCACATGCTCGGCTTCGTTCCTCAAAGGTAAGAAGGTGACCCTGACGGCAAGCCCTGCCGCCCACAACAGGGTCGCCTGGGAAGGGTGCGCTTCTGTGCCGGCGATCGACGAGTGCGAAGTGACTGTGGACGCAGCGATGAGCGTCTCGGCGGTGTTCAGCCCGGTCATGGACTCGCTAACGATCACACATGCGGGGAGCGGTAGCGGTACGGTCACGTGCGATGGGCAACAGTGCGCAGCGAGCTATCCGGAGGGCTCGATCGTGGCGCTCGCGGGTAGCGCGGCGGCCGGTTCGAGCTTCGCCGGGTTCTCGGGTGCCGGCTGCTCGGGCGCCACGTGCAGCGTCACGCTTGGGGCGAATGCGTCGGTGACGGCGACGTTCAACGCCGCGCCCACTGGTGGTGGGGGTGGGCCGGCCCCGACTCCGATCCCTAAGCCTAAACCGGTTGTGAAGTCGGCCAAGTGCAAGCGTGGCTACGTGAGGCAGAAGGTGCACGGCAGGGTGCGTTGTGTGAAGGCCAAGGCGCATGGTAAGAGCAAGAAGCGCGCCAGGAAGCACCATTAGGAATCAAATCGAGCGGGGGAAGAGAGAACAATGAAACGGACACGACTGATTCTCCTGGCTACGGCTTGCCTTTTCGCGACGTCCACGGCCGCCGGTGTCGGCGGCGGAACGGATGCGCTCGCGGCGACCGGACTGCCGATCGCGCTTGCCGGCACGAACACGTTCGATAATCAAGGCGGCACGATCGTGCGGGGTTTTGTGACTCCGAACGGGTCGCAGGTCAGCGCATGCCAGTTTGAATACGGGCCAAGCGAAGCCTACGGTCAAACGGCAGTGTGCGAAGGTGAACCCGGTTCCGAAAGCAAAGCTGTCGAAGTGAGGATGGATGCCCAAGGGCTGAAACCGGGAGCCACATACCATTTCCGCGTTGTCGCGACCAACGGCTCGGGGACCGCTGAAAGCGAAGACGGTGTGTTCGTTGCGCCCGCCGAAGAACCTCACCAATCGTGTCCAAACGCCGGAATGCCTGGGGTCGGTGTGCTTCCCGGCTGTCGGGCTTGGGAGATGGTCAGCTCAAACGCCAAGCTGGGCGCGGATGTATCGCCTGACGATAGTCGTGTGAGGGTCGCAACAGACGGCTCCGCAGCGTCCTTCTTTTCTCTGGTCGGTTTTGGCGACGCGATTGGTGGCGCCGTCAGCTTTGAATATATGGGGGTACGTTCGGAAAACCCGAGTCCAGGCAACCAGGGATGGACTACTCACGCAATCACGCCACGACAGCCGTCGATGTCTGTCGAACAGATCGCCAGCACCCCTACTGAAACGCGTTACGACGATGTAGAAGGCTTCTCGTCTGACCTCAACAAGGCTGTGTTGATCGCCACGCGACCGCTTACCGAAGATCCGATGGTGAAAAACCAGTTTGGGGGTCTGTATCTACGCGAAGATCTGCGGACCCCTGGTCCTGGCGACTACAGACTGG
Organism: Solirubrobacteraceae bacterium; assembly: GCA_035938935.1. GTDB lineage: Bacteria > Actinomycetota > Thermoleophilia > Solirubrobacterales > Solirubrobacteraceae > Palsa-744. The sequence continues at coordinate 18,108 of DASZGH010000107.1, read as the reverse complement.
TGACAGCGTGTCCTATCTGCGCCTCGCCGCTCCTTGAAGAAGCGCGACCTGTGACACGTTTTGCCGGGGCGACCCCTGATTACAATCGCGTTGTCTTTCAGTCGAAAGAAAACCTTACGGAAGGCTCGAGCGGTACCGGCGACAAGGTCTATGAATGGCACGACGGGACGGTCAGCCTCGTCAGCATTACGCCCGGCGGCTCCGTTTTCCCGGACGCTGGTGCTGGTAACGCGCCGATCCTACAAAATGGTGAGATCCTTCCAAGGCACGTGATTTCAGAAGATGGCTCCAAGATCTTTTTCCAAAATAACACCAGTGCTGGGGTAGAAAATCTCTATATGCGAGAGAATGGAATCAGCACCGTGCAGCTCAACGTTTCCGAACGGACACCGGCCGTCGAACCCACGCCGGTGGTCTACGCTGCGGCCAGCAAGGACGGTTCCCGCGTGTTCTTCAGCTCCACGGCGCCGCTGACCAACGACGCTCCAACGGAAGGCACCAAGCTGTACATGTACAACACGATGCTGCCGCCGGAAGATCAGAATCTCACCCTGATCGCCTCTGGCGTGCAAGCCACCAGCGTGGGGCCGGGTGACGTGATTGGCAGCTCGGAAGATGGCAGCTACGTCTATTTTGCTGCCGAAGCCATGCCGGGCGCTCCCACATCGCAGAACAACGTACCTGACATATATGTTTGGCACGAAGGAAGTATCCGTTTCATCGGACTAGCAAATATTCAGCCCAAATTCTCGGCCATGTCGAACAGCGCCGCATTCGTTGCTGCTGGCGGTAGTCTTATCTATGAGGTTAACGTTGCTCACGGAGAAACCGTTGGTGCCGGCTTTGCGGAGCAGTGTTCTTCAAACTGTAGAGAGGTCTTTTCCTACCAGCCGAGAACACAGCAACTCGAGTGTGTCTCGTGCAGCGAGTCGGCGGGTACCGTGGAAGGCGAAGCAAGCTATGAAGCCTCGCGACTTGTCGGTGGAACACAGATCAATCAGCATCTAAATGCACCATTGACGAGCGATGGGAAGTATGCGTTCTTCTCGTCTCCGATGGCCCTGGTTCCCAGCGACACCAACGGTGCTTATGACGCCTATGTGTATGACATGGAAACGGGACGGGCCAGTCTTCTCTCCAGTGGCGAGGGCGCGGTTGACTCATATTTCCTGGAAGCGACACCAAGCGGTCATGACGCCCTCTTCGCCACCGTCGACCGGTTGGTGGGTTGGGACATCGACAACAACTACGATATCTATGACGCTCGCGTCGAAGGTGGCTTTCCCGAACCGCCGTTGCCGGCGCCTGAGTGTGAGGGCGATGCTTGCCAGCCGGCCCCGGTGTCATTCAACGATACGACGCCCGCGAGCGCGGCGTTTTCGGGGGCCGGGAACCTAAAACCAGTCGGCGAGAAAGCACAGAAGCACAAGCCTCACAGGAAGGCTAGGAAACATAAGCAACACCGGCGCGCAGCCGCAAAGAAAGCGAGGAAGGGACGATGAGCGGCTGGAGATCTCTATTGAGGTTGGCGATGGCCTTGGCGATTGCGGCCGGCGCAGCCGGCACGCTGACGGCGGTTGCGAGCGCCTCTCCTACGCCGGAATGGCGGCTAGCTGTGGTGGGTAACACGGCCGTTCGACCGAACCACACCGAGCATCTCGTTGTCCAGGTCAGCAATGACAGGCATGCGCTTACTGAAGGTATCTACACGATCAAGGCGACTTTGCCGCAGGGGCTGACCCCTATCGCGGCGAATCCGCTGTTCTTCGGCGGCACCCTGTGCAAAATAAGCACGCTTGCACGCACGATTGAATGCTCGTCTACCTATCCACGGGGGTACGGAAGCTCTAATTTTACGACGTTCACGGTGAGGGCGTCGACTGAACTTGGCCCGCGGGTGGTTCACTTTCAGATCAGTGGCGGCAGCGCTGTTATTGCGGAAAGTCTGAAGGTGGTGAATATTCAGCCTGCGCCCGCAGAACCCGGTTTTGAAAGTTTCGACGGGCTGATAGCCAACGCCAACGGCCAGCAGTTCACGCAGGCCGGTGGGCATCCGTATGATGTCATAACGACGTTTGAAGTGAATACGCACACCGATCCGACACAGCCCCTGCCCAGCTCAGTGCGGCCGGCCAGTCAGGACGCGATCCCCGTCGAGCCGATGAAGGATACTTTCGTCAACCTGCCGCCGGGTCTTCTTGGGAATATCAACGCCATAGGGAAGTGCACCGCCGAACAACTCACCTTCCGGCCTGCGGTGCTCGTGTCTGTCACAACCTGTCCGCCTAGCTCCCAGGTTGGAACAGTCACCCTGACGTGGAATCAGGGAGGGCTGACGTATGGTCCGGTGCCGCTTTTCAACATGGTGCCGCCGATTGGGTCGCCCGCTCGGTTTGGTTTCATCGTTCTCGGATCACCGGTATTTCTCGATGCGTCGTTGCGGTATAACAGCGATTACGGTATTACGCTCGCGGGTCGCGATATCATCGAGGCGTTGCCGGTAGCAGGCTTTGAATCGCACTTCTGGGGCGTCCCCGCCTCGGAAGCCCACACCTCGGAACGTGCCTGTCCCGGTGTCGACATGTGGATTGCGGGTAGCGGCGAAACATGTCCGAGTGGTGCGCCGCCGGTGCCGTTCATGAGGATGCCGACGAGTTGTACGGCGCCGGGTGAAGGCTTGAAGTGGAGCGCGAGCACCGATACATGGTTCAACCCGGGTGCTTATGATCAGGAAGGGTTGCCGCTCGCAGGGGACACTAACTGGAAGAATGCGTCTTATGAAACGCACGATCCGCCGTCCTACCCGCAGGCGCTGCCGGGTGAACAGGGTCCTGTGAGGGGTACCGAAGGGTGCGGTATCGTGCCGGTGCATGGCATCCTGAAGGCTTCTACGACTGCGCTTGAAACGGAAACGCCGTCAGGTCTGGCTGTGCATGTGGAAGTTCCCGATCCGGGTCTTGACAATCCAAATGGTGTCTCGTCCTCGGATATAAAAGGCGTGAAGGTTACGTTGCCGGTGGGTGTGACGATCAACCCGTCGCAGGCCGAAGGGTTGGGTGTGTGCACTCCTGCGCAGTATGCCAGCACGGAATTGAGTTTCCATCCGGATCCGTCGAGGGGTTGTCCGTCGGATTCGAAGATCGGGACGGTCGTGTTTCATACGCCGTTGCTCGAAGAACCCGTCGAAGGCAACGTGTATGTAGCTGAGCCGCATGAGAACCCGTTCGGGACGCTGCTCGCCTTGTACATGGTCCTCGAAGACCCCAATATTGGTGTGCTCGTCAAGCAGGCGGGCAAGGTCGAACTGGATCCCGTGACTGGACAGATCACAGCGTCGTTCAGCGAAATCCCGCAGCAACCGTTCTCGAGCTTCGATTTCAAGTTCAGGGAGGGCGCCCGTGCGCCGCTAGTCACCCCGGCGGTGTGTGGGGCGTATACGACGCACGCGTTGTTCACGCCGTGGTCTGATCCGGCGCACACCGTTGAATCGTTGAGCCAGTTCCAGATCATCCACGGTATCGGCGGCGGGTCGTGTCCTAGCGGTGGCACTCCGCCGTTCGCACCGGAAGTACTCTCCGGCACGCTGAACAACAACGCCGGTTCCTACTCGCCGTTCAATCTGCGCATCTCCCGTCATGACGGCGACCAGGAGCTCACGAAATTCACGACGATCCTCCCACCTGGCCTGACGGGGAACCTGACAGGCATCCCATTCTGCCCCGACAATGCGATCGAAGCGGCACGACACCGCACAGGACAACAAGAGATCGAATCGCCATCCTGTCCCGCAGCCAGCGAAATCGGGCACACCACCGTCGGCGCCGGTGTCGGCGGCGTGGTTGCGCCGACACCCGGCAAAGTCTATCTCGCCGGCCCGTATCACGGCGCGGAGCTATCGATCGTCTCGATCACAAGCGCGACAGTCGGCCCGTTCGATCTGGGAACGGTGGTGATCCGCTTCGCGCTACGGATCAACCCGATCACAGCACAGGTCGAAGTCGACTCCGCAGGGTCCGACCCGATCCCGCACATCATCGACGGCGTAGTCGTGCACGTAAGAGAGATCCGCGTCTTCATGGACCGTCCACGCTTCATCCGCAACCCCACAAACTGCGAACCACTAAACATCCTCAACACGATCACAGGCTCAGGAGCCGACTACACCAACCCCGCCGACCAGAAGCCCGTGAACGTCAACTCGCGCTTCCAGACAGCAAACTGCGCGCTACTGACGTTCAAACCATCGCTTACCGTCACGACCACAGGCAAGACCTCCAGAGCCAATGGTGCGAGCCTGCACGTCAAGCTCGCCTACCCGAAAGCCCCTGAAGGCAGCCAAGCGAACATTCGTTCGGTCAAGGTGGACTTGCCGAGGCAGCTACCGTCGCGCTTGACGACGTTGCAGAAGGCGTGCACCGACAAGACGTTCAACGCGAACCCCGCCGCCTGTCCCGCTGCCTCGCGCGTGGGTATCGCCAAGGCGATCACACCGATCCTGCCGGTACCACTCACCGGTCCCGCGTACTTCGTCAGTCACGGTGGAGCGAAGTTCCCCGAACTGATCGTCGTCATCCAGGGCTACGGCTTCACGATCGACCTGCACGGCGAAACATTCATCAGCCCAGCAGGCATCACCTCAAGCACATTCCGTGCGGTTCCCGACCAGCCCGTCACGAGCTTCGAACTGACCCTGCCGCAAGGGCCGGGGTCGGCGCTCGCGGCGAACGGGAACCTCTGCAAGAGCAAGCTCAAGATGCCCACAGCGTTCACCGCGCAGAACGGCATCACGATCAAACAGACCACGCCGATCGCCGTCACCGGGTGCGCGAAGACCGCCAAGAAGGCGAAGGCCAGCAGGCACGGCAAGCACCACGGCAAGAAGGCAGGAAGGGGATAGCTCGAATGTCGCCGCGGAAGCCCGACGGGCTCACGGGCCCGCCGGTCGCTATCCTCCGGCGCCTTGACTGAGGATCCCGTCGTCATCACCTGCTCGATCTCGGGGGTGATCGCCAACCGCGAGCAGTGCCCGGCGATCCCCTACACGCCCGAGGAGTACGGCGCCGAGGCCAAGCGCGCGGTGGACGAGGGCGCGTCGATGATCCACATCCACGCGCGCAAACCGGACGGCACGCCGTCGTACGAGATCGAGGACTTCGCCGCGATCACCGAGGCGATCCGCGGCGCCGTGGACGACGTGATCGTCAACTACTCGACGGGCACGATCGGCGTGCCGGTCGCCAAGCGGATCGAGTATCTGCGCGCCTGCCGTCCCGAAGTCGCGGCGCTGAACATGGGCTCGATGAACTACGCCAAGTACTCGCGCTCGCGCAAGGACTTCGTCTTCAAGATGGTCTTCCAGAATCCCTTCGAGGAGATCGTCGAGCTGCTCGAGGCGATGAACGAGCTCGGCATCAAGCCTGAGCACGAGTGCTTCGACCTCGGGCACGTCGGCTCGCTTGAGCCGCTGGTGGACATGGGCGTGCTGAAGGCCCCCCTTCACATCGATTGCGTGATGGGCGTGATCGGCGGCATCCCGCCGACGCCGCGCAACCTGGCCGCGATGGCCGACAACATCGCTGACGTCCCCGGCGGCAAGCACCACTGGGGGGTGATCGGCATCTCGCGCGACCAGTGGACCCTGATCGCCACCGCGCTCACGCTCGGGGGGTCGATTCGCGCCGGCGTCGAGGACAACCTCTACCTCCCCGACGGCAGCATGGCGCGCTCCAACGGCGACCTGATCGCGCAGGCGCGGTGCATGACCGAAGACGTGGGGCGGCGCCCCGCAACCGTGGCCGAGGCGCGCGGGCTGCTCGGGATCGCCTGAGCTCAACCACAAGGGAGTAAGCGATCACCAAATAGTCGCCACGCCGTACGCGCTCAATGCCGGGTCGCGCGTGACGATCGGGATCCGGTCGGCCAGCGCCTGCGCCGCGAGCAGGCGGTCGAACGGGTCGCGGTGCTCGCGGCCGGCGATTCTCATGTAGGGGAGGCTCTGCAGGCGACTCGCGTGCAGCCATGAGATCGCGAGCACGTCGATGCCGCTGGCCTGGGCCTCGTCGAACCAGTTCTCGGTTGTGTCGAGCTTCCCCAACGAGTACTTGATGGCGATCTCGACGAGTGAGCCCGCTCCGACGAGCAGGCGGTCGGCGATTTCCATCGCCTCACGAGCCGGCGAGGAAAGCCGCTGATCGTCGTCCAGCCACCAGATCAGGGCGTGGGCGTCGAGCAGCATCCGCATTCAGTCGATGATGCCGAGCGCTTGCGCGATGTCCGGCGGCCACTCGTCGAAGTCCTCGCTCATTTTGATGCGGCCGCGCATCGCCCCCGGCTTTCGTCTGACGACGGGTCCGCTTTCAGGGATCGCGACTATGCGCGCAACGGGCTTGGACCCGCGGCGCACGACTACCTCCTGGCCGTCCTCGGCTTCGTGCACGAGCTTGGACAGTTGCGTCTTGGCTTCTCCGATCGTGTAGCTCGACATTTGGCTATCCTACCACTGGGTTGGCCAGGTTGGCCACGTCATCTCAGCAAGGAGATTCCTCGATGGGCCTGCCACTGGAGGGCGTGCGCGTCCTCGACCTCTCGCGCCTGCTCCCGGGCGGCTTCTGCTCGCTGCTGCTCGCCGACTTCGGCGCCGAGGTGCTGAAGGTCGAGGACACCGGGCAGGGCGACTACATCCGCTGGGCGCCGCCTTATTACGAGGGCGCCGAGGACAGCGCGAAGTCGGCGCTGTTCCTGTCGCTGAACCGCAACAAGCGCTCGATCCGGATCGACCTCAAGAGCGATGGCGGGCGCGAGGTGCTGCTGCGGCTGGTGCGCGAATACGACGTCGTGCTCGAGTCGTTTCGCCCGGGTGTGCTCGACCGGCTCGGGGTCGGCTACGAGCGCATGAAGCAGGAGAACCCCGGCATCGTCTGCTGCGCGATCTCAGGCTACGGGCAGACTGGCCCCAAGCGCGACGCCTCCGGGCACGACATGAACTACCTCGGCCTCATCGGCCTGCTCGGCCTCTCAGGCGAAGCGGGCGGCCCGCCGGTCCAGTCCGAGGGCCAGATCGCGGACATCGGCGGCGGCGCGCTGATGGCGGCGTTTGGGATCATGGCCGCGTTGCGTGAGCGTGACGGATCGCCGTCACATCCCGGTTCGGGCGAGGGCCAGCTCGTGGACGTCTCGATGGCCGACGGAGCCCTCTCCTGGCTGGCGATGGTCGCCGGGCGCTACTTCGCCGACGGCGCCGTCCCCAAGCGCGGCGAGCAGATGCTCGCTGGCGCCCTGATCTGCTACCGCCCGTACGAGTGCGCGGACGGCTGGGTCACGCTCGGCGCGCTGGAGCCGAAGTTCTGGCAGGCGTGGTGTCGCGGCGTCGGCCGCGAGGATCTGATCTCCAAGCAGTTCGAGAAACCGCGGTCCGAGGCCCACGCGCAGGTGGTCGAGATCTTCAAGTCGCGCACGCGCGCGCAGTGGGAGACGTTCGCAGGTGAGCACGACTGCTGTCTGGAGCCGCTGCTCGACCTCCACGAGGCGCTCGCGTCGCAGCTGGTGCGCGAGCGCGAGATGGTCGTCGAGCTGCACCAGCCGGGCGTGCAGGGCGCGGTGCGCCAGCTCGGCATCCCCGTCAAGCTCGACCGCACCCCCGGCGATCACGACCGCCTGCCGGGGCCTGCGCTCGGCGAGCACACCGACGAGGTGCTGCGCGCCGCCGGCTACGACGAGCGGGAGATCGCGCGGCTGATCGAGCAGGGCGCGGTGGCGGGCCGGCCGCAGGCCGCCAACCAGGGCTCGTTCCTGGGCTGAGCGGGCTATTCTTGCTCAATTGACTGACCAGTCAATCTATGGAGCTGTGGTCCAGCTCAAATCGGGCTCGGACGTGGAGACGAACATCCGCGCCGCGGACACGTACGTGCGCGCCGCGGCCGCCGAGGGCGCGCGGCTGGCCGTCCTGCCCGAGAAGTGGACCGTGATCGGCACTCCCGACGACCTGCGCGCCGGCGCGCAACCGCTCGACGGCAGCGCGATCGCCTGGGCGCGCGAGACGGCTCGCGAGCTGGGCATCGACCTGATCGCCGGCTCGATCGCCGAGCGCCTGGAGGGCAGCGAGCGGCTCGGCAACGCCTCCGTGCACGTTGGACCCGACGGCCAGGTCAAAGCCGTCTACCGCAAGCTGCACATGTTCGACGTGGAGATCGAGGGCAAGCCCTACCGCGAGTCCGACGCCGACGAGCCGGGCGATCAGGTCGTCGCCGGCGAGCTGGCCGGCGGCGCCGGGATCGGGCTGTCGATCTGCTACGATGTGCGCTTCCCCGAGCTCTACCGCGCGCTGGCGCTGCGCGGCGTGCGCGTGGTGGCGATCCCGGCGGCGTTCACCGCGCCGACCACTCGCGATCACTGGGAGACGATGGTGCGCGCCCGGGCGATCGAGAACCAGGTGTTCGTGCTCGCCGCCAACCAGGCCGGCGCCCATCCCGGCGGCCACCGCTCGGGCGGGCAGTCGATGATCGTCGACCCGTGGGGACGCGTGCTCGCCCGCCTGGGCGGGGAGCCCGGTTACGCCCTCGCGCAGCTGGACTTCGCCGAGCAGGACGCGGTCAGGCAGCGCGTGCCGCTGCTCGAGCACCGCCGCCCGGAGGTCTACGGGTGAGCGCCGCCCGCCCCCTTTCCAACACCGACTCCCCTGCCGGGAGCGAGACGTGAGCGCCACGCGCGCCAAGAGCGTGCCCGACCGCCGCCGCGCGATCCTCGACGCGGCCGTGAAGGTGTTCGCGCGCCAAGGGTTCCACGCTTGCCGCGTCTCGGACATCGCCGATGAGGCCGGCGTCGCCTACGGGCTGCTCTACCACTACTTTCCCTCCAAGGAGGACGTGCTCTCGACGCTGTTCCTGGAGCGCTGGGGGGTGATGCTCCAGATGATCCGCGAGGTCGACGGCGAGGCGCTGCCGGCGCGCGAGAAGCTCGCCGCGATCGCCTCCTTCATCGTCGAGAGCTACCGTCACGACCCCGACGTGATGAAGGTGATCATCGTCGAGGTCACGCGCGCGGCCAACTCGTTCGGGCAGACGCACCTCGGCCAGATTCGCGAGGCCTACACGCTGATCGCCGCGATCGTCACCAAGGCCCAGGCCGAGGGCGTCTTCAAGGCCGACATCGACGCCGAGTTCGCCGCGATGACCTTCTACGGCGCGATCGAGCAGGTCCTCACCGGCTGGATCTTCGGCCTGCTACCGCAGGGCGAGGAGCATTTCGAGCGCGCCAAGCAGATGGTCGTGGAGGCCGTCTGCGGAGGACTCGAGGTCAGCTCTTCCGCGCTCTCTCTCAAACCCTAAATCCATATGGGTCCTGACCGGACCCATATGGATCATCTCGGCTTGGTGGCCGTCACGATGAGGTTATAGAAGATCGCGGGAGGCAGCTTGCCCTCCAACAGCGTCCGATCCACCTTCTGTAGCGCTAAATAGCCGCGATACGCGTAGTTGCGCCAGCCCCACGGCACGTCCTCCGGATGCGCCGTCGCCTCCAGCGTCCGGTTCGTCCACCCGAACCAGTTGGCCAGCAGCTCCTCGCCGGTGACGCGCACATCTACGAAACCCGCCTCCCGCGCGAACGCGGTCAGTTCCCCGGGCGCGAACGCGTGCACGTCGACGAATCCCTCCAGCGACGCCTCGGGCGCCCCGCCGTCGGCCGGCGGGGCGGGTCGCGCGCGGATCGCCCGACGCCACAGCGGCGCCACCGCCGTCGCGGCGCGCTTGGGGACCCGCGCCAGCCGGTCGCCGTAGCGCGAGGGCTCGCCCGCGAACAGGACCGTCCCGCCGGGGGCCAGCACGCGCGCGAACTCGCGGAACGCCTTGCCCAGGTCGGGAATGTGGTGGAGGATCGCGTGGCCGATCGCCAACTCGAAGCTCTCGTCCTCGAACGGCAGCTCCTCGGCGTTGGTTGCGACCGTGCCCACGTCCAGCCCGAGCCGCTGCGCGTTGGCGCTCAACGCGGAGAGCATTCCCGGCGATATGTCGGTGCAGGTCGCCTCGCCGATCAGGCCGGCGCTCATCAGGTTCAGCGTGAAGTAGCCCGTCCCCGAGCCGATCTCGAGCGAGCGCTCGAAGCGTGGCGCGTCCCGCCCCAGCGCCTTGCGCACCTTTGCCAGCACCTGCGCCTGGCCGACGTCGCCGAAGTCGATGCCCCACTTGGCGTCGTAATGGCCGGCCGCCACGTCGTGATAGCGGGTGTTGACGTCGCGGATCTCCTCAGCGGAGAGGGCAGGTGGCATCGGCGGGCACCTTATACTCGCGCGGCCTTGTCCGCCTCCGTCTTCCAGCAGCGCGACCAGCCCGACGGGGTGCCGCCGCTCGCCCTCACGGGAGAGCGCACGCTGCCGGACGTGCCGGAGGAGAACTACTGGTACCGACGCCACCTGGTCGTCTACGAGTGGATCGCGCGGCAGCTCGCGGGCAGGCGCGCGATCGACATGGCCTGCGGCGAGGGCTACGGCTCGGACGTGCTTGCCCGCACGGCCGCGAGCGTCGTCGGTGTCGACGCCAACCCCGAGGCGCACGAGCACGCGCGGCTTCGATATCAGGTCCCCACCCGCCCGAACCTGCGCTTCGCCCGCGACCTGGTCGAGAGCTTCTCCGAGCCTGCCGACGCCGTCGTGTTCCTGCAGACGATCGAGCACCTGCAAAACCCGACGCAGGTGCTCGCGCACTTCCGCTCGCTGGTGGCCGACGCTCCCGACGGCGGCGCCGTCTACGTCTCCACGCCCAATGTCCTCACGCTCGCCCCAAAGGGAGCCAAGCGCTCGGACAATCCCTGGCACGTACACGAGTACGAGGCCGACGAATTCGAGATGCTCTGCCGCTCTGCCTTCTCCCGCGTGGAGATGTACGGCCTATACCACGCGCGCAAGCTGCGCGCGCACGCGCTCGCGCTCGAGCTCGGCTGGGACAGCGTCCACCCGCGCCTGCGCCTCACCAAAGCCTTCTACGGCTGGTTCACGCCCGCGATCGCCGCCGGCGACTTCGCGCTGCGACCGGCCGGCGAGGCCGACCTGGACGAGGCGCTCGACTTCCTCGCCGTCTGCCGGCCGTGAGCGGTTCTCTCCGTCTCACCGTCTCATGGCGGTGACGCGCCAGAGACGGCATGCCCCCTCCGGCCAGCTGGCGATCCTCCTGCACACCCACATGCCCTACGTCGAGGGCTTTGGCACCTGGCCGTTCGGCGAGGAGTGGCTGTGGGAGGCGATCGTCGGCAGCTACCTGCCGCTGCTGGACCTGCTCGACGAGGGGGCGCCGCTGACCGTCTCGCTGACGCCGGTGCTCTGCGACCAGCTCGAAGCGGCCGGCTTGGCGGAGCGCTTCGAAGCGTTCGTCGACGAGGTCCGCCGCGACACCCACGCGCGCGACGTGGCCGGGCTGCGCGCGGGCGGGCACGACACGCTCGCGCGCGAGCTGGAGCGCTGCTGGGGCGAGTACGAAACCTGCCTGGAGCGCTTTCGCGAGCGCGGCGGCGACCTGCTCGCCGCATTCGCCCCGCACGCGCAGTGGACCTCCTCGGCCACGCACGCGGTGCTGCCGCTGCTGGCCAGCGACGCGGGGGTGCGCGCACAGGTGCAGATCGGCGTCGACGCGCACCGGGCGCGCTTCGGCGACGCGTGGGGCGGGGGGTTCTGGCTGCCGGAGTGCGGCCATGCGCCGTATCTGGAGCCGTTGTTGGAGGAGGGAGGGGTGCGTGCCTGCTGTGTGGAGCTGACCAACCGCACGGGCCTCGGCTCACGCGATCACGCGCGCGTGCTCGCGGGCGAGAGCGGGGTAGCCCTGATCCCGATCGACCGCGCGACGATCGCCCGCGTCTGGAGCGACGGCGGCTATCCGGCGCACGGCAGCTACCGCGACTACCACAACCACACGATCCACCACCACAAACCCTGGTCCAACGACGGCGCGGCCTACGACCCCGCGCTGGCGGTCGCGACCGCTCAGATGCACGCCGCCGAGTTCGTCGCGAGCACGCTCGTCCGCTTGGAGCAGCTGAGCGCCGAAGGCTCCGATCCGCTTCCGGGGGGCGGGCTGCTGGTGTGCGCCCTGGACACCGAGCTGCTCGGGCACTGGTGGTACGAGGGGGTGCACTGGCTGCGCGCCGTGGTCGAGGAGTGCTCGCGCCAGGGCCTCGCGCTCGTGCGCCTGGACGAAGCCGCCGCCTTGCGCGATCCCGCCCCTGTGGACAACGGCGACTGGGGCGCCAGCACCTGGGGCAAGGATGGCGACCTCTCGACCTGGTCGGGGCCGGCCGTGGCAGACATCGCCTTCGCCACCCGCGCCGCCGAGCTGAGAGTGCTCGCCGCCGGTCGCGAGGCCGGCCCCGCCGCGCTGCGCGAGCTGCTGGCGCTGCAGGCCTCCGACTGGGCGTTCATGGTCTCGCGCGAGCTCGCCGTCCCCTACGCGCGCGAGCGCTTCGAGGGCCACCGCGATCGGGTGGCGTGCGCGCTTGCCGCCGGCGCGGACGCGGACGCCGGCGCCCTGCGCAACCTCGCGCCGGGCGCCGGCGCGCGCCTGCTGCTCGGTCCCTGACGACACTCACTCCCAACGCAGCTGCTGCGGCGCCTCGCGCATCCTCAGAACGCGCGCCGGTACGCCGCCGACGACCGCGTTCTCGGGCACGTCCTTGGTGACCACAGCGTTCGTGCCCACGATGCTGTTATGGCCGATGCTCACTCCCCGCAGCACGCACGCGCCGTAGCCCATCCATACATTGCTTCCCACGCGCACGTCGCGCTTGTAGATGCCCTGCAGGCGGATCGGGCGCTCCACCTCGACGACGCCGTGGTCGAAGTCGATCAGCATCACACGGTCGGCGACGATGCACTCGCGACCGATCGAGACGTGCTGGTAGGCGGAGATCGTGCACTCCTGGCCCATCACCGTCTTTGAGCCGATCGACACTTCGCCCTCGTGCACGCGGATCTTCGAGCCGTGGCCGATCCACGACCAGCGGCCCATCTTTAGCGTCGCGCCCCTGCCGATCTCGAGCTTCACGCCCGGGCAGAAGAAGCAGATCCCATCGGTCCGCAGCCGCCCGCGCCAGCGCAGCTTCAGCCACAGCCAGCGCGCTCCGAGCACGGCGTAGTGGCGGTTGAACATGTTGTTCGCGCGCATCCAGCGCAGGGTGCGCAGCGCTTGCACCGGGCCTGTCACGGCCGCGCATCCTATGGACCGGGGATACTTCCCTGCCCGATGACCCCCTCGCTAGCACAGCGCCTGCTGGCCGGTGACCGCCGTGCGCTCGCACGCGCGATCACGCTGGTCGAGAACGACCGGCCGGAGGGGTGGGAGCTGGTGCGGGAGGTCTACCCGCACACCGGCAAAGCCGCCGTCTACGGCTTCACGGGGCCACCGGGCGTCGGCAAGTCGACGCTGATCGGCGCGCTCACGAAGGCGCGGCGCGCGGCGGGCCGCACCGTGGGCGTCCTCTCGATCGACCCCTCCTCGCCGTTCACCCAGGGCGCGCTGCTGGGCGACCGCATCCGCCTGACCGAGCACTTCCTCGACCAGGGCGTGTTCATCCGCTCGATGGCCAACCGCGGCGCGCTCGGCGGCCTGTCCGAGGCGGCGCTGCAGGCGGCGCTGCTGCTCGATGCGGCCGGGCGCGAGGACGTGCTGGTGGAGACCGTCGGCGTCGGGCAGGCCGAGATCGACATCATCGATCACGCCGACACGATCGTGCTCGTCCTGATGCCCGGCTCGGGCGACTCGATCCAGGCGCTGAAGGCCGGCGTGATGGAGATCCCCGACGTGATCGTCGTCAACAAGGCCGACCATCCCTTGACGGACACGATGGTGCGCGAGATTCGCGGCGTGCTGTCGCTGGGCAACGTGAACGGCGAGTCCGAGCGCGGCGCCTGGCGCGTGCCGATCGTCAAGACCGAGGCAGCGCACGGCAAGGGCATCGACGAGCTCGTGGGTCGCCTGGACGAGCACCGCGCGCACATCCTCGCCGAGGGCACGCTGCAGCAGCGCCGCGGGCGCAACCTGCGCAACGAGGTGCTGGCGATAGCCACGGCGCGCATGCGCCGGCGCCTGGAGGAGGAGCTGCGCGAGGACGAGGACTTCCAGCGGCTATTGCAAGAGGTCGTCGAGCGCCGCCTGGATCCCGCCAGCGCGGCGACGGAGCTGCTCAGCCGTCGTAGCTGAGCAGGGCGTGCGCCTCGTGTTGGCCCCGCACGATCACTACGCGTCGTAGCTCAGAAGCGCGTGCGCATCGTGCGGGGTCAGCCGCTCGCGGCCTTTCAGGAACGCCAGCTCGATCAGGAAGCCGCAGCCGACCACCTGCCCGCCGAGCTGCTCCACCAGCTCACACAGCGCGGCGGCAGTGCCGCCGGTGGCGAGCAGGTCATCGTGCACGAGCACGCGCGCGCCGTGGCCGATCGCGTCTGAGTGCAGCTCCAGCTGGTCGGCGCCGTACTCGAGCAGGTACTCGGCGCTGACTGTCTCATACGGAAGCTTGCCGGGCTTGCGCGCCAGCACGAAGCCGGCCCCCAGCTCCAGCGCCAGCGCCGGTCCAAGCAGGAAGCCGCGCGCCTCGGCGGCGATCACGCAGTCTGGCTTCAGCGGCCGCCCGTACTCGGCCAGCCCTTGCACCGCGAGCCGCAGGCCGTCGGGGTCGGCCATCAGCGGCGTGATGTCCTTGAACACGATCCCGGCGCGCGGGAAGTCGGGTATGTCTCGGGTCAGCTCGCGCAGCCGCGCGGCAGGGTCTGGCGAGGCGGCTCGCTGGCTGTCGGCGGTGGGCTCGGGCACCGGAGCGCGATGCTAACGGAGTAGTCTGCCGGCGATGGCCGTCGACTACCTGCGCTGGGCCGACCGCAACTGGGGGCTTTTGACCCGGCTGATGGGCGGGCACGCCAAGCTCTACCGCGCCACGCGCGGGCTGATCGGCTACCGCACGCCCGGTTTTCCGGACGTGCTGCTGCTTGACCACACCGGCGCCAAGAGTGGGACGCGCCGCACGACGCCGCTGGTGTTCGCGCGCGACGGCGCCAACACGATCCTGATTGCCTCCAAGGGCGGGTATCCGAAAAACCCGGCCTGGTACCACAACCTCAAGGCCAACCCGGACACGACGATCCAGATCGGCTCGAAAGTCATCTCCGTACACGCGCGCGAGGCGACGCCCGAGGAGTACGACCGCATGTGGGGGCTCGCGGTGGACGTCTACGGCGGCTACGAAGCGTATCGGCGCCGCACTGAGCGGAAGATCCCGCTCGTAGTGCTCGAACCGCGTTAGACGGGCCCTTAAGGCGTTAGACGGTCTCCTTAAGCGCAGTAGGCACGCGCGAGGTCGACAAGCAGGCGCACGCCGTAGCCGGAGGCGCCCTTGCCGACGTAAGCACGCCCCAAATCCCAAGCCGAACCGGCGATGTCCAGGTGCGCCCAGGGCGTCTCGCCGACGAAGTTGGCCAGGAACGCCCCGCCCACGATCGTGCCGGCCTTGCGGCCTTCGGGAGCGTTGTCGAGGTCGCCGTATTTGCCCTTGATCAGCTCGTCGTACTCCTCGTGCAGCGGCAGCCGCCAGACGATCTCGCCGGTGCTGGTCCCGGCTGCGGTTATGCGCTCGGCCAACTCGTCGTCGTTTGCGATCAGCCCGGCGTGGGTGGAGCCGAGCGCGATGATCACCGCCCCGGTCAGCGTCGCCAGGTCGACGATTCGCTCGGCCCCGAGCGAGACCGCGTGGCAGAGGCAGTCGGCCAGCACCAGTCGCCCCTCGGCGTCGGTGTTGTTGACCTCGATCGTCTTACCGTTTGCGGCGGTGACGATGTCCCCCGGCTTGACCGAGCGCCCGCTGGGCAGGTTCTCGGTCGCGCCGACGACGCCGACGATCCGCAGTGGCAGGCCGATCCGGGCGATCGCCGCGATCGCCGAGATCGCGGCCGCGCCGCCGGACATGTCGAACTTCATCTCAGCCATTTTCGCCCCGGGCTTCAGCGAGATGCCGCCGCTGTCGAAGGTGACGGCCTTGCCGACGATGCCGAGGGTGGGGCCTGAAGCGTTCGGTGGCGAGTAGCGCAGTGTGATCAGCGCCGGCTCCTCGTCTGTGCCCTGGGCCACGGCGGCGAACGCCCCCATCGACCGCTCGATGATCCCCGCGCGACCCTCGACCTCGACGTAGAGGTGCTCGATCTCCTCAGCGAGGCGCTTGGCGTGCTCGCCCAGCGCGGTCGGCGTCAGGTCGTTGGCCGGCCGGTTCTGCAGGTCGCGCGCTTCGTTGACAGCTTCGCTCACGAGCGTCGCCTGCTCGACAGCGGCGGCGTGCTCGCCCTCGCCGCTGACGATCAGGGCCTCGAGCTCTTTCGGAGCCCCCTCGTCCGCGTCTTCGCCGCCAGCCTTGCCGGCGGACTTGTACGCCTGGAAGCTGTAGTCGGCCAGCAGCGTCCCCTCGACCAGCGCCCCCGCGACGGCGGCGTCGGCCGTGGGGAGAAGCCAGCAAAGGCGCTTGGCCGACAGCTCCTTGGCGCGGTCGCGAGTGACGGCGGCCGCGACGCGCGCGGTCTCGGGTGTGAACCCGTCGCGCTTGCCCAGCCCGACCAGCAGCCAGCGCTTGCCGTCCGCGTGCGCGAGCGCCAGCGACTTGGGCGCGGCTTTGGCCTCGCCGTTGGCAAGCAGCTGCGCTGCCAGAGCAGGCGCCGAGGCGGGCGCCGGCTCGCCTTCGAACACCCCGAGCGCGACCGTGTCGGCATCTGTCTCGCCGGGCGGCAGCGTGCTCCAGGACACATTCACGATCCGGGCACAATATCGGGCCGATAGCATTCGTTCCCCGACCTTCGATCTCCAGGAGACCGCCTCGATGCCAAAGACAGTGATCCTCGGCGCAGCGCGCACGCCCATCGGCAAGATGGGAGGGGCTCTGTCCACGCTCGACGCCACCGAGCTGGGCGCCGTCGCGATCGAGGCGGCGCTGGAGCGCTCCTCAGTCGAGCCCGAGCAGGTCGAGCACGTGATTATGGGCCAGGTGATCCAGGCCGGCCAGGGCCAGATCCCCTCGCGCCAGGCGCAGATCAAGGCCGGCATCCCCAAGGAGGTCTCTTCGGAGACGATCAACAAGGTATGCGCCTCGGGTGTGCGCGCGACCGTCCTGCTCGACCAGGCGATCCGCTCGGGAGACGTGGGCGTTGGCGTCGCCGGCGGCATGGAGTCGATGTCCCAGGCTCCTTACCTGCTCCCGGGCGCTCGCTTCGGCTTTCGCATGGGTGAAGTGAAAGCGCTCGACTCGATGGTCCACGACGGCCTCACCAACCCGTTCTCGGGCAAGCAGATGTTCGTCGAGGCCACCGCGGTCGGCGACGAGCTGGAGCTGACGCGCGCCGACCTCGACCGCTGGGCGCTGCGCTCGCACGAACTGGCGATCAAGGCCACGGACGAGGGCCGCCTGCCCGAAGAGATGGTCTCGGTCACGATCAAAGGAAGGAAGGGTGACACGACCGTCGAGGTCGACGAGGCCCCGCGCCGCGACACCTCACTGGAGGTGCTGGCGAAGCTGCCGGGATTGGTCGGCAAGGAGGGCAGCCACACGGCCGGCAACTCGCCCGGGGTCAATGACGCCGGCGGTGCGCTGGTCGTCGCCTCGGATGAGTGGGCCGTCGCCAACGGCAAGCAGGCGCTGGCCGAGATCGTCGCCCACGCCCAGAGCGCCGACGAGTTCGCCTACCTCGCCCGCACCCCCGCCTCGGCCGCGCAGAAGGCGCTGGCGAAGGCCGGGCTGAAAGCCGAGGACATCGACGTGTGGGAGATCAACGAGGCGTTCGCCTCGGTCACCTTGAATTCGATCCGCGTGCTGGGCATCGACGAGGACAGGGTCAACGTCAACGGCGGCGCGGTCGCCCTCGGCCACCCGATCGGCGCCTCCGGCGCGCGCATCCTAGGCTCGCTCGTCTACGAGCTGCGCCGCCGCGGCGGCGGCCTGGGCTGCGCCGCGATCTGCTCCGGCGGGGGTCAGGGCGACGCGGTCATCCTTCGCGTCTGAGATGAGCCAGCTCGCCGATGGCGCTCCCGTAGAGGGGCGCGACCCCGGCGACCGGGCGGCGACGGCCGAGCGCCAGGCCGACGCGCCACGCTGGCCGATCGACCC
>DASZGH010000106.1:0-20702 GCA_035938935.1 Solirubrobacteraceae bacterium | reverse complement strand
GAAACCTGTGAAGGAAACGTCGAAACTGAACAG
Source organism: Solirubrobacteraceae bacterium (assembly GCA_035938935.1). Classification (GTDB taxonomy): domain Bacteria; phylum Actinomycetota; class Thermoleophilia; order Solirubrobacterales; family Solirubrobacteraceae; genus Palsa-744. The sequence continues at coordinate 20,669 of DASZGH010000106.1, read as the reverse complement.
CTATCTAATACAGCAAAAGGCGTTTCTGGAGAAATTAAAAATCAATTATCTGAAAGATGTGCCGTATCTGGTGACGTCTGGCACATGTACAGGACCGGAGAAGTAACGGAACCGAAAGGCTCGGATCTGGCTGTAGGGTAGGTAGGAGCAGTATTCGCAGAGTGAAGCCAGGTGGGCGCGACCATCGATGGTCGCGCCCACCTGGTGCTTCTGTCTGCTTGACGGGACGTCAGCTGACTGCTACCTTTACGAAAGTCCTAATGATTAGGACTGCCATAGCAGGGTCGATCTCAGGCACTTTGCTTACGATGAGTGCTCCAATCGGCCATGGCAAGCCTCGGCCCAGGCTTATTTAAAGTGTCGGTCGGGGAGAAAGGTATCGAAGGGTATAATGAGAAAGATCAAGGTAGTTGGAGCGTTGCTCCTGATATTGACGTTCAGTGCTATCGCTGTAACGAGTGCTTTCGCGGCTGATGAGTGGTTAGTCGGCGGCAACTTAATTGTGTTAGGCGGGTCCTTCCCCGCGGTCACCAAGGGAACATGGTTACTGTTAGCGTTATCTTTCGGCGGGTTTGTAAAAACGCACATTGTTTGTAATGCTGAGTCATTAGGCACCGTCAATGGTTTAAACGCTAGCGGCAAAGGTACAGATACAGTTACGGAAATCCACAATTTATCATTAACACAGTTAAAAAAGATTACGTGTGAAGTATTAGCATCAGAAAAAGGTGCATGTAGCACAACGTTAGCTTTACTCACGGCGATAAACCTTCCGTGGTTAAGCGAATTGGTGTTAAAAACTGGTGATACTAAACCGAGGGACCTGTTCTCGTCGGGTGGTAGCGGTGAGCCAGGATTCAGGATTGAATGCGTCACCGGTACTGGCACGTTCGAAGAAACCTGTGAAGGAAACGTCGAAACTGAACAGCTATCTAATACAGCAAAAGGCGTTTCTGGAGAAATTAAAAATCTATTATCTAGCAAATGTGGCGTATCTGGTGACGTCGGGCACATTTACGGGACCGGAGAAGTAACGGAACCGAATGGCTCGGATCTGGCTGTAGGGTAGGTAAGAGCAGTATTGGCAGGGTGAGAGGCCAGGTGGGCGCGATCATGATGGTCGCGCCCACCTGGTGATCGACTGGCTATTTCGAGTTGTCGGGGCCCTCGTTCTTTCAAAGGCGCCGGATGCCCTCGACTGAATATCCGCTATAGGAGTCCGGTCGCGACTCAGACCACCGCGCAGCCCGTAATGCTGTGGCGGGAGGCGATCGCGGTCCTGTCTCGCTGAATGCTGATAAGATGCAGGTTGAGTCGTGCGACCGACATGGGATCCTTGTGTTCCGCGTACCTGCCGATCGCGGCGGTCCCGCTGGCGACTGCCTGGAGGTCTGCCAGCATTGCGTTCCAGTCTTTTGCAATGCTTGTCGGCGCGCTCAGTTTGCGCAGTTCTGAAAGCGCCGTGCGCTCATAGCCGGCGAGCACTGGGGCTCTGTGTGCCAGGTCCTGAATCGTTTTGTACCTGATAGTGGCGAACTGCCCATTCAGGCGCGTGCAGATGAGGTTGGCCTTGGCAATGAACTGCGAGCTCGCCGAGACCGGCGTGGTGGTACCCGTGGGGGACGTCGCGGCTGACTGCTGTTCGGCACCTGTAGATCCGTTTGCCGAAGGGGAGGATTTTGTGGCCGATCCCCCACAGCCAACAGCAAATATCGTCATTACGGCGAGCACGAGTCCCGCCAAACGCCTATGCATCATGCCCTTCCTCTCTTCGGTTGATTTCAAGTAGATCCGTCATCTGAATGATACCGGCTGAGAGAGGTGAAGGGGCCACTCCGCGTCATAGTCAGAAACACTGTCGAGCGGAGCCCTCGGCCGATATGGGCCGTCCGCTCTTATCGCGTTGACATCGGCCTGGAGGTATGCAAGCATGCCGGGAAACTTGACGAGGTCTTCGATCGAAGTCTTAGATTCGTGCGCCTAGACGATCATTGCAAATAACGGACTGTTTTTTCAAGAGCGTGAGGAGACCCGGTGCCGTATTGGCGGTCGTGCTGATGAGCCTTGGATTTGACGCGTGCGTTGGCGCGGACAAGGTCGGCAGGCGTGCGCCCATCTCTTCGCGCGTTGCTCGGGTCAATGCCGAACAGGAAGCCGCTGTCCGGGCGCAGATAAGCAGGGGAGCGACACGGGGCTACCTGAACGATGGCGACGGCGACGGCGGCGGTGCACGGGAAAGTCGCGGCTATCACGACCCCGACGAGAACCCGCTCAGCTTCTCTGCCGAAGCTCGTGTGGCGAGCGTATCGGAAGCGCGGACGATCACGACGCTCGTAAGGCGCTACCTTGCGTTGCTTACAGCGGGCGACGGAGCGCGCGCCTGCTCGATGCTGCCCGCGAGCGTCGTCGCGGCGATGCCGTTGACTTACGGCAAGTACGGACCGCCGTATCTGCTGGGCGCCAAGACGTGCCAAGCGGTGATGACACGGATGTTCAAGCATGCTCGCAGCGAGTGGAGCGGCCGCGTCGCCGTGACCGGCGTGGTGGTGATGAACGCTGACCATACCGCCGCGATGCTTGGCTCCGTCAGGGCGCCCGCCAGCAACCTCGTGTTCCAGCGCGAACGCGGCGGATGGAGGATCGCCAGTCCGCTTCCCTCGGCAACGGAGTGAAGGTGACGCTCGTGCGCGCCATCCCAAATGCGAATGTGGCTATCAGGCTCGCGTCGGTCCTATCTGCGATCGCGTTGGCGAGTGTTCTCTGCGCGTGCGGTGGCGGCGATAGAGCGGCGAACTCGGCCCAGCATACGTCTTCGGTCGCTGCGCTGTTGAGCAGCGGGCCGGTGAAATATGTTTCGCATACGGCTCCGCCGCCCGGCAGCCCATACGCACGCTACCTCAACGACGCCGACAACGACCCTATCGGCGATGAAGATCCAGACAATAGGAGAGACGACGACAATGACGCCTCGTGGGACTACCAGCCGGAAACCAACGAAAACAAAGAATTTCGCGACGGCGACGACGCGAGCGTTGTGGTTTTCGGGCACGCGGCGAGCGGGTCAGAACTGCAAGTCTTCACGGCGATGGTCAAGCGCTACTACGCGGCAGCCGCCCGGGGCGACGCACGCACGGTGTGTCCGATGATCCTCCCGAGCCTGATCGTGGCGATGCCGTTAGACGAGGGCCGTTGGGGGCCTGCCTACCTGCACGGCGCCAAGACCTGCCAGACCGTGATGACGCGCATATTCAAGCACTTTCACCACGAATTGAGCGCTCCGGTCGCCGTGACCGCCGTGCGTGTCGATGGCGTCCGCGCATTAGTGTTTCTGGGCTCCACGACGATGCCCGCGAGCTACGTCCCCTTGTTACGCGAACGCGGCGCCTGGGTCGTGGAAGGTCTGACCGCCAACAGGCTGCCGTGAAAGGGTGGTCGGGATGAGATCAACCGCGCTTGCGCTTGTGCTACTTGGCGGCGGCGCCGTCGCCGGGTGCGGGGGTGCGAGCAAAGGCGCGGGCTCGACCGAGCAAGCTGCTTTGCACACCGACACCGGCGGATCGGTCGGCGACTCATCGGCGCGCCCGCTATCTCCGGCCGCGGTCGCCGACGCCGAAATGGCAAAGGCAGAATACGAAGAACGCGGACACCACTATCTCAACGACGGCGATCACGAGCGCGAAGGGGACTCCGACGCAGACAACACCGCCGACAACGACAAAGACCCATCGCTCGACTACCTCCCGAGCGACCAGCGGCCACACGAAAACAGCCGCTACCACGACACCGACGACAAGGGCTACCTCACTTCCGGCTATGCCGCAAGCGCCACGGATGAGCGAGCGGTCGCGACGCTGGTCGATCGCTACTACGCGGCGGCGACAGCGGGAGACGGCGGCAAGGCGTGCTCGATGCTCCTCTCGAGTCTTGCCAGTTCGGTACCGTCGGATTACGGTCAAGCGCCCGGCCCGGCGTATCTGCGCAGCGGCAAGACCTGCGCCGCAGTGATGGCGCTTCTGTTCAAGCACTACCGCCGGCAGCTCGCCGGACCGGCCACGGTGACGGGCGTTCGCGTCGAGAACGGGCAGACATACGCCCTGCTCGGCTCAACGACCATGCCCGCCAGCGTGATAATCGTGCAAAGCGAAGGCGGCGGCTGGAAGGTCGCCCAGCTGCTCGGCAATGAGAACCCGATACCTTGACCCTGTCCAGGCCTCGTGCTCGGCCTGTCTGGCGGCGCTGGCGATCGGGCTGCTGAGCCTCGGCGCCGGTGGGTGCAGCGGTAGCGCCAAAGCCGGGACCGCCAGAGCCGGAACCGCTGCGTCTTCGGCGTACCGAGGCGATGGGGAGGGCGTGATCGAGGAAGGGATCAGGAGCGTCGGCTACCACGACGCCGACGACGTTCGCATCACCGGTTTAGGTCACGCGGCCGGGCACGCGGAAACCCGGGCCATCGCGAGCGTCGTATACAGCTACCAAGCCGCTAACGCGACAGGCAATGCGCGCAGGGCATGCGCGTTGGTAACCAAGCCCGTCTATAGGGCGGTGGGGCCGGACTACGATAAGACACCGAGCCATCGCACGCGCCACAGCAAGACGTGCGCAGGCGGCATGGTATTCCTGTTCAAGACCTACCCCGTCCAGATGACCGCCCACTCGACGGTCACGAGCGTGCGCATCAAGGGAAGGGAAGCCTACGCACTGGTTGGCTCCCCCACCGCGCGGGCCGGCTACTTCATGCTGGAACGCGAACACGGTCGCTGGAGGATCAGCGTGCTGTTGACGCTTGGGCTCTCCTGAGAAACGCTCGCTGTCCTCGGCCAAAGTACTTGGGTGCAGCACTACTGTTCTGATGGGGATCAGATCGCGCAGGTGCTGAGGTGCTGGGAGGGGTCCGCGTACTGCAAGCAGCGGGAACTCCCTCTCCACCTTTGCTTGACAGGCAGGCCCTCCTTGCTACTATTCTATAGATCTGGCAAATTTTGTTTATCAAGAGAGATGGCCGAGCCTTGCGCTTTCTGAGCTACAACGAGTAGCGGGTGTGACGGTGGCGAATGAGACTCAATCAGGCTTAGGATGGGAAGGGAGAAAGATATGAGAAAGATCCAGATACTCGGTGGGTTGTTTGTGATGTTGACGTTCAGTGCGATCGCTACGACAAGTGCAATCGCGGCTGATGAGTGGTTAGTTGGTGGGAGTTCGGTTGCGGTGGGTGCGAAAGTGGCTGTGGTGACTGGAGAGAAATGGTTATTGTTGGCGTTAGGGTTTGGTGGTTTCATTAAAACTCATATTGTGTGTAATAATGAGTTGTTAGGTACCGTCAATGGTTTGAGGGCGGGTGGTCAAGGCACGGACACTATTACGGAAGTCCATAATTTAGCGTTAACTCAATCCAAAAAGATTACGTGTGAAGCGTTATCTGGAGAAAGGGGTCCGTGTTCTACCTCGGTAGCTTCAGTCGAAGAGATAAATTTCCCGTGGTTAAGTGAACTAACATTAAAAACAGGAGACACGACGCCAAGGGATGCGTTCTCGTCTGGTGGTTCAGGCGCACCAGGCTTCAGGGTAGAATGCGCTACCGCTACCGGCAAATTTGAAGAAACGTGTGAAGGTAACTTAGAAACCGAACAATTGAAAAACGAAGCGGGCGGTATAGTCGGTGGAGAAATCAAAAATGCATTATCAAGTAAATGTGCCGTAGTCAGTAATGTAGCCCACATCACAACGACTGGTACGACTAAAACCGAAAACGGAGAAACACTCAGTGTCGGTTAGTCTTTGCTCGAACCCTTATGCCGACGAGGGATGACGACTCGCGATCGTCTGATGGCGAGCGTGGGTGATGTGGTCTGAGGGAACTGGGCGGAGTCGTAGTGGCTCCGTCCAGTTGACTGATCGAACACGGCCGCTCGGAGAGATTCTTTGGGTACCGGATGGGGGGTGTCGTTCCGCAACCGGCACCCCGGTGGCCAGCGTCAAGCCGAGCTGAACTCTCGGTCGGCCATGCCGGGCGACCGGGACGACTCCTCCACCTCGCTTCGCTGGGCGGAAGCGCACCGGGCTCCCAGCTGGTCGCCTGCAAGATCAGGTGGCGCCCTCGATATCATCCATGGTGTGAAAACCCCCACCTTCATCACCCTCGGTCCCACCGGCACCTGCCACGAGAACGCACTCCGCCACTACCTGGTCTACCAGGGCCTCCCCAACGCCAACATCGTCCTCGTCGACGACCTGCTCGAAGAAGGCCTCGAGCTGCTGCGCGGCAAGTCAGAGACATTTCTCGTCCAGTGCAGCGCCCACGTCCAGGTCCACCTCGTCACCGAGCGCTACCACGAGGAAGTGTTCGTCATCGACACCTTCATCTACCCGACCAAGGAGCTCTCGCTGCTCGTTCGTCGCGATGTCGAGCATCCCAAGAGCCTCGGCATCGTCTCGGCGACCCGGGGATACCTGGACCTAAATCGGTTCGACACGGTCATCGACGAGCCCTCTAAGCCCGTGGTGGCGCGCAAACTGCTCGCCGGCGAGTACGATGCCGGCCTCACGCACAGCCATCACGCCGCCGAAAACCCCGACAAGCTGCGGCTGGTGGAGCTGTACGGCGCGGTCGACACCACCTGGGTGGTGTACGGCACCAAAAAGCGCTTCAAAGGCGAGGTGATCGCCCAGCGCGTGCCGTGGCTGTTCGGCTCCGCGCTCGAGCCGGCGGGCGACTCTCAGGCGGCGCTCAGCTCCTGATCGGCCGTGCTCGGCGGCCTTGATGGCTCTTGCTGCGCCGCCGGGCCGCCGCCCCGCGCGGCGATCACCAGCGCGTGCTTGTGCGGCACGAACGCGATCGCGTTTCGGATCGGGCGTTCGGAGCGCGGCTCGACGGGGCGCAGCTCCATATCGGTGAGGACCGTGCGGATCACCTGCTTCATCAACACCTGCGCGTAGCTGGCCGCCAGGCAGCGTCGCACGCCGCCGCCGAACGGGATCCATGTGTAGGTGCCCGCGGGTTTGTCAAGAAAGCGCTCGGGTCGGAACTCGCGTGGTTTCGGATAGACATCCTCGCGCCGGTGCACCAGGTGCACGCACGGCGCCACCGTCGTGCCCGCCGGGATCGTGTAGCCGCCCAGCTGCATCGGCTCGAGCAGCTTGCGCACCACGATCGGCGCCCCGGGGCACAGGCGCATCGTCTCCTTGATGACCGCTTCGAGGTACTCCTCGCTCTCGCCCCCGAGCACCTCCGCGCGCAGCTGCGCCAGTACCTGCGGGTGGCGCAAGAGGCGCTCGAACACCCACGAGAGCAGCGTCGAGGTCGGGCCGTCGACGAGCAGCGTCACCACTTCGTCGCGCAGGTCCTGCTCGGTCATCGGCGAGCCGTCCTCGTAGCGGGCTTCGGCGAGCATCGTGGCGATGTCGTCGCCGCGCTCGGGTGGCTGCGTCTGCTCGCGCCGGCGGCGGACCTCCTGCAGCACCGAGTCCTCGACGGGCGCCATCATCTCCTTGTAGCCGGTGGCGCCCGCAAGCCAGCGCGGGCCCGCTGCGGCGAGCAGTGTCAGGCGGTGCGGGTCGTTCATCCAGTCGGTCAGCCTGCGCAGCCGCTCGCGCAGGCGTTCGAGCTCGGGCGTGTCGATTGGTCCGAACACGACGCGCATGATCACCTCGAGCGTGATCTCCCGCATCCGCGGCCACAGCTCGAACGGCTCCCCGATCGGCCAGCGCCGCAGTTCCTGGCGCGTCACCTCGACCATCATCTCGCCGTAGCCCTTCATGCGCTCGCCGTGGAAGGGAGGGAGCATCAGTTTGCGGCGCCTGACGTGCTCGGGCTCCTCCAGCAGCATCACCGAGCGCGGTCCGAGCAGCGGGCCGAGCACCGAGTTGGCCAGGCCGACGCCGAGCGCCGTGTGATCGGCGGTGAAGACGCGCTTGACGTCGTCGGGATCGCCGAGGATCACCCACTCGCCGCTGTGACGGACGCGCAGGGTGAAGGTGTCACCGTAATGTTTCTGACAGCGCTCCAGGAACGGCAGCGGGCGGCGCGCCCAGGCGATTGCCTGCAGTGCGCTCGGCATCCGCGGCCCGGGTGGCAAGTCTGATACGGTTCCAATCTTCGAGGCGCGCACCAGTACCTTAATCGGTGAAAGGAGCGGACTTAAAATCCGCTGATCCGGGTTCGAGCCCCGGCTGGTGCACTCCGCTCCCCCCGCCGCCGGCGTATGGGTTGGCGACTTCATCGCTGCTCCCCGGCGGCGGGGGCGGTGGGGGCGATCAGCTCGTCCTCCATCCTGCAGGTGGCGTCGATCACGAGCTCGAACAGCGCGGCGGCGAAGTCCGTCGGCAGAGCCAGCTCGGCGCCGCGAGCCAGATAGCGCGAGCGCACCTGCTCGACGCGGTGAGGCTGCATCATCGGGACCTCGTGGTCGCGCTTGTACGCAGCGATCTCCCGGCAGGTGTCAAAGCGCTCGCCGAGCAGCGCCAGGATCCGCTCGTCCAGCTCGTCCAGGCGCTCGCGAAACGGTTGCAGCCCGTCGGCGCTCACAGCAGCCTCCGCATCCGCAGGCCGATGCCGGTGAAGCCGTTGTTGGCGTAGAAGGACTCGGTGGCGACGACGTGCGGGAAGCGCTCGCTCGGCAGACCCACCTCCAGGCGGCTGACCCCTTTGAAGCGGGCGAGGTCGAACAGCGCGGCGAGTAGGTCGGCGCCGAGTTCGCGGTAACGGTGCTCGGGGTCCACCCACAGCTCCTGAATCAGCCCGTAGCGGCCCGGGACGCGGATCGCGGTCTGCCAGCTGACGCCGAGCACGCCGACGAGGGCGCCATCGATCTCAGCCACGAGCACCGCGCCGAGCTCGGGATCGTCGATCAGCTCGCGCGCTGTGTCCATCAGCTCGCGCTTGGGCGCCGGCGTCGCGCCGAGCTCGACCAGCAGCTCGCTCACGGCAGCGGCGAGCGCCGGGAGGTCGGCGTGCGTGGCCAGGCGGACGCGCCGGCGCGGATCCTCGAGGTCGACCGCTCTCGGCGAGAATCTTGCCCCGTCGCTCATGAGGCGCTCCCGGTCAGCTGCGGCTCCTGCTCGACCACGAAGCCGCCCGGCTCGCCGCGGGGTGGGTGGGGGGATGGGGGGTGGGATTCCCATGCTGCTCGCGCGATCGCCGCCATCGGGGCGCGCGCCTTGAGCAGGATCTCCTCGAACTCCTCCTCGGGGTCGGACTGCATCACGATCGCCCCGCCGGCGCCGATCGTCGTGGTGTTGGCGCCCCCACCCGGGCGCATCACAATCGTGCGGATCACGATGCTCAGGTCGACGGTGCCGTCCAGGCCGAACCAGCCGATCGCGCCCGAGTAGACGCCTCGCGCCTCGCGCTCGATGTCGTCGATGATCTCCATCGTGCGCAGCTTCGGCGCGCCGGTCATCGAGCCGCCCGGGAAGCAAGCGCGCACGCAGTCGACCTGGGAGCTCGAGGCCTCCAGCGTGCCGACGACGTTGGAGATCATCTGGTGGACGGTGGCGTACTGCTCGATGCGCATCAGTTCGGGCACGCGCACGCTGTCGACCTCGCACACCTGCCCGAGGTCGTTGCGCAGCAGGTCGACGATCATCAGGTGCTCGGCGAACGTCTTTTCGTCCTCGGAGAGGTCTCTGCGCGTGGCCTCGTCCTGGACGGGATCGGCGGAGCGCGGGGCGGTGCCCTTGATCGGGCGCGCCATCACCCTGCGCTCGCGGTCGACCGAGAGGAAGCGCTCGGGGGAGGAGCTGAGGATGCTCAGCTCGCCGAGCTTGAGGTAGGCCGCGAACGGAGCGGGGTTGGAGCGGCGCAGGCCGGTGTAGAGTCGCCACGGGTCAGGGGAGGCGTCGGTGTGGATCTGGTCGGTGAGGCACACCTCGTAGGACTCCCCGGCGGCCAGCGCGCTCTGGCAGCGCAGGATGTCGGCGAGGTACTGCTCGCGGCCGCGGCCGACGCGAAAGACGACCGGCTCGGGTGGGGGGGAGTCGTGCGTGCCCGCCCCGTCCAGATCGCTCGGCTGCGCACTGGACGCGCGGCCCGTCGCGTCCCCGTCGCGCTGTGCCCCATCCGGCGCGGCGCCCGCCTCGTCGGACTCGCGCTGCGCAGCTCCAAGCGCGCGGCCCACCTCGGCCTGCGCCCTTGCCAGCCAATGCTCGGCGTCGCGGGCGTCGTCCTCGTCGAGGCTGACGGCGATGCAGTACGTGCGCTCCGATACATGGTCGACGGCGATCATCCGGTTCGCGAACAGCTGCACGGCGTCGGGGTTCTCGGAGCTGTGCACGTTGGCCGAGCCGCAGTCGGCCTTGCACTCGTAGCCGAGGTAGCCGACGAAGCCGCCGACCAGGCCGCGCGGCGAATCCGGTCCTGCCGACCCGTCGAGGTCGAGCTCGCGCTCTTGCAGCTCGCGCTCGAGCGCCTCGAAGATCGTCTCCTGCGCGGTGTGCGTGCCGGCGGCGTCGTGGGAGGTGACGATCCCCTCCTGCACGTCGTATTCGAGCATCAGCCGGTTGGGGCCGAGGCTCGCGCCGAGGTAGGAGCACTGGCCGAGTTGGGTGGGGTGCTCGGCGGAGTCGAGCCAGAAGGCGTGCTCGCGAGCGCCGAACAGCCGTTCGAACAGCAGCTCGGCGTTGGCCTCGCCCTCGTATTCGCGCACGTGCAGGCGCGCGGGGGAGCCCGCGGCGCTGCGCTTGCGGCAGCGTCGTGGGGGGACGCTCGGCAGGTTCAGCCGCCGCCCGGACGGCGGACGGCGCTCGCGCGCGAGCGCGTAGAAGTTCTCGAGCAGGCGGTGCCCGTGCTGCGTGCAGATCGACTCGGGGTGGAACTGCACTCCCCACATCGGGCGGTGCGAGTGTTCGATGCCCATCACCACCCCGTCGGGCGTCCAGGCGATCTCGCGGCCCTCGGCGCCGAGCGAGCCGGTGACGGCGAGCGAGTGGTAGCGCACGACCTCGAAGTCCTGGGGGATGCCGGCGAACAGGCCCTCGCCCGTGTGCCTGACCGGCGAGAGCCGGCCGTGCATCACCGTCGGCGCATAGCTGACGGGCGCTTTGAGCACGTGCCCGAGGCCCTGGTGGCCGAGACAGACGCCGAGCACCGGGACCTCGCTGAAGCGCAGGATGTCTCCGCACACGCCGAAGTCGTGCCAGCGCTCGGGGCGCCCGGGACCGGGGGAGAGGACGATCGCGTCGAAGTCCCAGCGCGAGAGCGCCTTCCAGGAGACCATGTCGTTGTGGACGACGATCGGCTCCTCGCCCGACGCGGCCGCTAGCAGATGGAAGACGTTGTAGGTGTAGGAGTCGTAGTTGTCGACCAGCAGCGTGGTCATCAGCGTCCCCCTTCCAGGCCGAGGCCGCGCGCCCCGCGATCGAGCAGCGTGTGCACGACCCGCTCCACGTGCCCGTTGCGCTCCCGCTCCATGTACCAGCGAGCCAGGTGGCGCAGGTACAGGGCCAGCGCGGTCACGTCGAAGCGATCGAGCACCGGGCCCAGGTGGCGGCGGTAGATCTCCGACTGCACGACGGCGAAGCGGTAGTCGGGGTCCTCGACCGGGCGGTAGTCGCGCGGGGTGTCCAGCTCACCGTGTCGCGCACGGGCGCGCACGAGCTCCCAGCCGAAGCTCTCCTGCTCGCCGAGCAGCCCGTCGGGCTCGAAGTCGATCCGCGGCGTCACCGGGTAGGGCAGGAAGTAGCCGAGCGCGACCTGAGCGGCGATCCCTTCCGGGCGGGGGTGCGAGCGGCGCACCGTGCGCATGTCGGGCTCGGAGTCGATCTGCTGGTCGAGCGCTTCCAACAGGTCGTCGACGAGCAGGCCGCCGTCGCTGGAGGCGACCGCCCGCTTCTGCCTGGCCACCATCCCGTGGAAGAGGCTGTGCTGGGGGTGGAAGCCGTTGCCGTTCGGTTTGCACTCGTCCACGAGCTTGCGGATCGACGTTGCGTGGGAGACCCACTCCGAGCCGCACACCTGCATCGACTCGACGCCCTCGAGCTCTGGGGCCGAGACGCAGTAGGAGAGCGAGCGCATGTACTGGGTGGGCAGACCGTCGGCGCGCACGAGCGGCAGCTCCTCCATGTCCTCGAGCCCGGTGGCGTAGATGACGACGCCGTCCTCGCGCCGGCGCAGCCAGCCCTCGCGCAGGCCTGTGTCCATCAGCGCGGCCGCCTCGGAGAGGAAGTCGGACTCGAAGAACACGCGGTCGAAGGCGATGCCCAGACGCGCGAGCGTCTTTCGCTGCCCGCCGATCACCCACGCGCGCGTCCTGTACCACAGCGCCAGCGCCTCGCGGTCGCCCGCGAGCACGCGCTTGAGCAGCTCGTCGGCGGCGTCGTCCTGGACCCTGACCTCGCGCGTGTGCGAGTCCTCCGGGCGCTCGAGCTCCTCGGCGGCGAACAGGCCGCCGGAGGCGACGTAGTCGGCGTAGCAGACGCCGACGAAGTGGTCGCTCTTCTGGCCGTTGGGCGCCGAGGAGTGCTGCCCGTTCATGCTCACGCCGGCCATTGCCTCGCCGATGCTGCGCCCGGCGTCGGAGATCAGGCTGCGGCGCTCGACCTGAGCGCCGGCCTGCGCGAAGGCGGCGGCGATCGCGTTGCCGATCGCGAGGTTTCGCAGGTGGCCTACGTGCAGCGCCTTGGTGGCGTTTGGGTCCCAGAACTGCACCGAGAAGCGCCGCCCCTGGGCAAGGTCGGCAAGCGTCGCTTCGGCGCCGCCGCCGGCCTCGAGCGCCGCGCCGGTCGTCTCGATCCAGGCGTCGGAGAGGCGCAGCTCGACGTCGCCCTCGCGGCGCGTCAGCGAGTCCACCCAGGGCTCGCCCTGCAGGCGCTCGAGAGCCGCCAGCGAGGCCGGGTCGCGCTGCCAGTCGCGGGCGCGCGGGAGCAGCTTGACGTCGAAGCGCTCGCTCGGCTTGCGCGGCGCGCGGGCGGCCCAAGGGGCACTCTCCCCAGCATCCCTTACTTCCTCGAAATAATCGAAAAGGTTGGTTGTCATCCTCAGTCCCAGACTACGTCGAGGATACCCGAAAACGGCCGCACAGTGAGAGACGTTCGGCGCGCTGTTTCACTATCGCCGTAGCGGCTGGCAGGAGTCGGAAACAATTCTGTGAAACCGCTTGCGTTTGTGCTATCCAGCGTGATAGGAAGCAGGGCGGCCCCTCCAGGCCAGGTCGGCGCCGGGGTGTTCTGACCTGAAGAAGACGGGCGCCCCGGCGCCGATCCAAGACCAAACCTCTCGACGAAGGATGGGCGGAGCGATGGGTGTCTCTTTGCAGCGGCGTTGCAAGTGGCGCGACGAGCCGGTCGGGGGCTGCCATGCGCAGGGGTAGCCGGCACGAGCGCAGGTGGATCGGGTGGTACGAGTACGACGGCGGCAACCGCCAGGGCGCCGGGCGCAGGGCGGTGTGGGACCTGCGTTGTCAGGAGGCGAGGTGTGCGCGCATGCACGGGCGCAAGAGCGCGCGCGCTCTGAAAGGCACGCTCAGAGCGCAGGCGGGCCGGAGCCCGCGGCGCTGGCGCCGGCGGACGGGCGGGCGCCTTTACTAGAAGGAGGCCGCGGATGCGTGGCCGGCGGAGCGGAAAGGCGCCTGGGCGTCTCGAAAGTTAGGCGAATCCCAATTGTTGTTAGAAACACCAATTTTTTCACGTGCGCACGCGAGTAGGGTGTAGCCTTGTGAGCGTGCGTGAAATACGCCTGTACGATTCGCTCAGCGGCGAACTCGTCGCGGTGAGCCCGGGCGACGCGATCCGCGTCGAGGTGCGCACCTCTCCGGTGGTGACGGCTGGGACGGTCGACGTCGCCTCGACCCGGCCATTCGTGCTGTTCAGCTTCTTGGAGCGCTACCTGCAGCGCGAAGGCTTCGGCACCAAGTTCCTGTTCGACTCGCCCGCGGGCGGCGATGCCCTCTACGAGCTGGCCGACAGCGGCGGCGAGGACGGCGAGGGCAGTGGCGGCGACGGCGGCGAGCTCGGACTGCTGCAGGTCTTACGCACAGACGTCGACCGCTGGGTCAACGTCTGCTTCGGCGCCGACCGTCAGGGCCGCGAGTGGCCTCCGGCCGAGCCGTGGGCGCGGGTGGCGCTGGCCGACGCGCTGAAAGCGTTCGGGCATCCCGCCGTCGCGCTGTACCTGCTCGGCACCCACTACTGCCAGCCGCTCTGCGACGCCCACACCGGACTGGCCAACGGCGTCCGCCACGCGCAGCGCATCCGCGAGGTGATCGCGACGCTCGAGCCCGACGCTCCCAGCCCGCGCGACATGCGCCGCTACGTCCAGGAGTTCGACGACGCGCTCGCCCACGACCTCGACACGCCGACGGCGCTGGTCTGCATGTTCGAATGGGTGCTTGCGGCCGAGCGTCGGGGCTCAGGCGTGGGCGACCGCGACCTGCGCAGGATGCTCGAGCCGTTCGAGCTCGACGACCTGCTGACGAAGTTCCCCTGATCCGCCGCAGGCGGCGCCTGGCTAGCTCGACGCCGCGCGGCGTCTGACGGGATCGGCGCGGAAACGCGACCCACGCGAGCGAGCAAAGCGAGCGGATGCTAACCCTTACACTGCCGCCCGTGTCCCGCTTCAGCGAACCGCAGGATCCCGACTTCGTGCGCATGAACGCGTCGATCGGCTTCGACCGGCGGCTGTGGCGCCAGGACGTTGAGCAGTCGCGCGCACACGCGAAGATGCTGGCGGCGCAGGGAATCGTCTCCGATGCGGAGCGTGACGCTCTGCTTGCCGGGCTCGACCGGGTCGCGGCCGAGCTGGAGGGTGGGCACTTCGTCTTCTCGCCCGAGGACGAAGACGTCCACATGGCGATTGAGCGCCACCTGATCGAGCTGGTCGGGTCGGTCGGCGGCAAGCTGCACACCGCCCGCTCGCGCAACGACCAGGTGGCCACCGACCTGGCGATGTACGTACGCGAGCACTGCGCGGCCGCGCGCGAGGCGATCGAGCGGTTGATGGGGACGCTGCTCGAGCAAGCCGAGCAGCACCTGGACTGGGCGTTGCCCGGCTACACGCACCTGCAGCGTGCTCAGCCCGTCTACCTCAGCCATCACCTGCTCGCCTATTTCTGGATGCTCGAGCGCGACCGCGAACGCTTCGCGTTCGCCGAGCGGCAGTGCTCGCGGCTGCCGCTGGGAGCGGGCGCGCTCGCGGGCGTCAACTTCGACACCGACCGCCGGATGGTGGCGGAGGAGCTCGGCTTCGACGCGCCGGCGCCGAACTCGATCGACGCGGTCGCCAACCGCGACTTCGCGCTCGACTATCTGAGCGCGGCGGCTACGTGCGCGACGCACCTGTCGCGGCTGGGCGCCGAGCTGGTGCTGTGGTCGAGCGCCGAGTTCGGCTTCTGCTCGCTCCCGGACGCCTGGAGCGCGGGTTCCTCGATCATGCCGCAGAAGAAGAACCCCGACGCGGCCGAGCTGCTGCGCGCCAAGGCGCCTCGGATCGTCGCGCATCTGAGCGCGTTGCAAGGTGTCATGCACGCGCTGCCGCTCACCTACAACAAGGACCTGCAGGAGGACAAGGAGCACCTGTTCGACGCCTGCGACACGATCGAGTTGGGGCTGGCGGCCGCGCGCGGGATGGTGGCGGGCGCAAGCTTCGACCGCGAGCGGATGGCCGCCGCGGCGGGCGACGAGACGATCGCGGCAACCGACGTCGCCGACCTGCTGGTGCGCCGCGGCATGCCGTTTCGCGACGCGCACGGGGTGGTCGCCGCGCTGGTGCGCACGGCCGTGGACAGCGCGCGCGCGCTGTCGCAGCTGAGCGCCGAGGAGCTGGCCGCCCACAGCGAGCTGCTGGCCTCGCCTGAGGCCGCCGCGGACTATTACAAGGTGCTCGCGCGCGAGTCGTGGCTCGAGTCGAAGGTCTCCGAGGGCGGCACCGCGCTGCCCAGGGTGCGCGAGCAGCTGGAGCTGGCGCGCGCCGCGCTGGCCGATGAGCGCAGCAACTGAAGCCGGGGCGCAGATCGCGGCGCCACGCGCGCCCGCGAGCGTGCGCGTGGGCGCTCCACTGGCCGCGGACTTCTACGCCAGGCCGGTGCTGGAGGTGGCCCGAGACCTGATCGGCTGCGTGGTCGAGCACGGAGGCGTCTCGGGCGTGATCGTCGAGACAGAGGCCTACCACGAGAGTGAGCCGGCCTGCCACGCGTTCGTGGGAGTGACGCCACGCACGCGGACGCTGTTCGCCGAGCCGGGCACCGCCTACGTGTACCGCTCTTACGGCATTCACGCGCTGCTGAACGCGGTGTGCGAGCCGAGTGGGGTTGGGGCCGCGGTGCTGATCAGAGCGCTCGAACCCCTGTCGGGCATCGACGCGATGTGTGCTCGCCGCGGCGGTGCCGTCGAGGGTCAGCTCTGCTCGGGTCCCGGCAAGCTGACGCAGGCGCTTGGGATCGAGCTGCGCGAGAACGGGACGAGCCTGGTGGATGGGCCGGTGCGGATTCGGGCGGGCGGGCTCGAGAGCGTTTCCGCGCGGACTCGCGCCGGGCGCGCGCGCGTGGCGATCGGCACGCGCATCGGCATCAGCAAGGCGGTCGACCTGCGTTGGCGCTTCTGCCTTGCCGGCAACCGCCACGTATCGAGGCCCCAGCCGGCCGGTTAGAACGCCCCAGCATGGGCGCGGGCGCGCGCGCCGTGCGAGCCGAGGTGTGTCGGGCGAGTGACTATCCGCTCGGGCTGACGCCGCCCGTGGCTTCGGCCCCGCCGGATTTCGAGGACGGGCTGCCGCTGGGAGCGCCCGCCGGTGGCGCGCTCGGCGCGGACGGAGCGGGCGTAGGCGCCGCGGGCGCCGGTTCGCGGCTGGGGGAACCGCCGCCGGCTTCGCCGCCTCCGCCGGCGCCGTGCTGAGCGGGGGGCGCGCCCTGGGCTTCGCCGCCGCCGCCCGTCCCGCCTTTGGAGGCGCCCGGCGAGGCCCCGCTTGCTTCTGCGGGCGTGGAGGGTTCGGCCTGGCCGCGGCCTGCCCCTTCCTTGATCGACTTCGCCAGCGCCGTGTGGGGGGCGCGGTTCTGTTCGACCTGCATCGCGGCGAGCATGAAGTCGTGCCAGATCAGCGCCGGGTAGGTGCCGCCGAACACCGGCTGGCCGTTGAAATCGGTTGTCATCGGCACGAGCTTGTTCGGGTAGCCGACCCACACCGCCACGGTGTACTTCCTGTCCCAGCCGACGAACCAGGCGTCGCCGAAGTTCGAGGTGGTGCCGGTCTTGCCGGCGGCGAACTGGCCGAGCGCGGCCGACCTGGCGGTCCCGTAGGAGAGCACCGTCTCGAGCATCGAGGTCTCGGTGGCCGCCACCCCGGGCGGCAGCACGCGCTTGGCCAGCACGCGGTTGACGTCGCGGTGGTGGCCGTCCTGGAGCGTTTGGCCGCCGGCGCTGACTTCCTGGACTCCCGTCGGCTGCAGGCCGGTGGCGAGCGTGCCGCCGATGCGCTGGCCGCCGTGGGCGATCGTCTCGTAGGCGTGGGCCATGTCAAGCGGGGTGACGCCGACCGCCAGCCCGCCGATCGTCATCGCCGGGTTGGTCGAGATCGGCGTCGTTATGCCCATCTCGTGGGCCAGGTGGGCGATCCGGTGGGTGCCGACCTGCAGGCCGACTTCGGCGTAGATCGAGTTGTCCGAGAAAGCCGTCGCGCCAGTCAGGGTGTTGCTGCCGGTGTAGGCGCCTTCGTCGTTGTGCACGACGAACTTTTCGGTGCCTTTCGTGCCGGGCACGTTGAAGATCTTCAGGCGCGAGGACCAGGTCGATTCCGGCGAGATGCCGCGCTCGAGCGCGGCGGCGAGGTCGAACGCCTTGAACGAGGATCCCGGCTGGCGCTCGCCCTCGGTGGCGAGGTTGAAGGGGGTTTCGTTGTAGCTGCGCCCGCCCACCATCGCGCGCACCTCGCCGGTCGAGTTTTCGATCGCGACCAGCGCGGCGGTCGGGCCGGACGGGCCGGGCAGGTAGCCGTCGACCGCCTGTTCGGCGGCGCGCTGCATGTCGAGGTCGAGCGTGGTCTCGATGCGCAGGCCACCGTCGAAGGCGCGGGTGGCGCCGTAGCGTTCGATGATCTGCTGGGAGACCCAGCTGGCGAAGTAGCCGGCGTCGACGCCTTCGACCAGCGACTGGTGCGGCGGCTGCACGTAGGCGGGCGCCGGCAGCGCTTGGCGCAGGCTTTCTTCGTAGTCGGCGCGCCGCAGGTATCCCTGCTGGTACATCTGCTCGAGCACGACGTCGCGCCGCGCGCGGGCCGCCAGTGGTTTGTCGACCGGGTCATAGCCGCTCGGGTTCTGGATCACTCCCGCTAGCAGGGCCGCCTCCCACGGCTGCAGCTCTTCCACGCACAGTTTGTGGCCGGGTGTGCCGCAGCCGACGTGGTTGACGTCGGAGCCGAAGTAGGTGCGGGCGGCGGACTCGATGCCGTAGGCGCCGTTGCCGAAGTAGATCGTGTTCAGGTACTCGGTGATGATCTTTTCCTTCGACCACTTGTGCGCGAGCTGGTAGGCCAGCGCCGCCTCGCGCAGCTTCTCGAAGATCGTGCGGTGAGCCTGGGCCTGCAGGGCGTTCTTGACGAACTGCTGCTCGATCGTCGAGGCGCCCTGGATCGCGCCTTTGTGCAGGACGTCTTGGAAGAAGGCGCGGGCGATGCCGCGGATGTCGATGCCCGAGTTGCTCTCGAAGCGCTTGTCCTCGATCGCGATCACCGCCTCCTTGACCATGCGCGGGATCTGCTGCGGGGTGACGAGGATCTGGTTCTGGCGGCTGAGCACGCCCAGCGGGCGTCCCTGGTCGTCGAGCAGGACCGAGTTGCGGGCGTTCTGAAACTCGGCGCGGTTGTCGAGCGAGGGCAGCGTCGAGGCGACGGCCATGAACATGCCGAACACGAACGAGATGAGCCCGAGCAGCAGGACGGCGAAGAGGATCAGGACGAAACGAAGCCTCTTCAAGCGCGGCCGGCTGCGGGGCGGCGTTGCGGTCGAGGCCTCCACCGGGAGGCGAGAGTCTAGCATTGGGCTCCATGCCGAATGCCTTCGATCAGGCGGCGCGACTAAGCGCGAACGCCGTCGATTGCCTGCCTACGGGCGGGCTCGCCGAGCGTCTGGAGCGCGCCGGCGAGCAGGAACGTGCGCTGCGCGTGAAGTTCGGGATCGACCCGACGGCGCCTGACATCCACCTCGGCCACGCGGTGGTTCTGCGCAAGCTGCGCGAGTTCCAGGACGCTGGGCATGTGGTGGTGCTGATCATCGGCGACTATACGGCGCGCGTGGGCGACCCTTCGGGTCGTTCCACGCTGCGCCCGATGCTCGGCGAGGCCGAAATCGAGGCCAACGCCGCCACCTTCCAGGTGCAGGCGCTGAAGATCCTCGACGGCGACCCGCAGCGGCTGGAGGTCCGGCGCAACGGCGAGTGGCTTGACATGCCGATGGCGGACCTGCTGCGGCTCGTGAGTACGACGACGGTGGCGCAGCTGCTCGAGCGCGACGACTTCGCCCAGCGGATGGGGGCCTCGCAGTCGGTCTCGATGCTGGAGATCATGTATCCGCTGCTGCAGGCCTACGACTCGGTCGCGGTCCACGCCGACGTCGAGCTGGGGGGCACCGACCAGAAGTTCAACCTGCTGCTGGGGCGCGACGTGCAGCGCGCCTACGGACAGCCCGAGCAGGCGATCTTGACGATGCCGATCCTGGTCGGTACCGACGGCGTCAAGAAGATGAGCAAGTCGCTCGGCAATCAGATCGGGATCACAGACCAGCCGGGAGAGATGTACGGCAAGATTCTCTCGATCCCGGACGAGGCGATGGATGAGTACTACAAGCTGCTGCTCGGACGTGAGCCCGACCCGGACAGGCAGCCGCGCGAGGCCAAGCGCGCGCTGGCACGCGATCTCGTTGCCTGGCTTCACTCGCCCGAGGCGGCGCTCCAGGCCGAGCGCGAGTTCGACCGCGTGTTCGTCGAGCACGGAACGCCCGAGCAGATCGAGGAGCTGACGTTCGCCGCCGAGAACGGCGCCGTCCACGTGCCCGCCCTGATCGCCAAGGCGTTCGGTGTCTCGCGCTCGGAGGCCAGGCGGCTGATCGACGGCGGCGGGGTGTCGCTGGACGAGCAGGCGCTCGCGGCCGGCGAGCACGACGTCGCGTGCGAGCGCCTGGACGGCGCAGTGCTGCGGGTCGGCAAGCGCCGCTTTCGCAGGCTACGAGCGGGCTGACGGGCTCGGGCGCGGGCGTCTGTCCGCGCGATGCCCTACACTGCTTGGCCATTGCAGCTCGGCTCTGCGACCGGGGCAGCTTTTTGCGCTCCCGGCACGTCGCAGACAAGAGCGCTATACTTAGCGGTCGGCCCGCAGGCGCCCTTGGGCGTGGGCCGACCGGTCTCCTCTCACGAGAAGTCCTCTCAGTAGAGGCTAGCGACGGTCTTTGAAAACTCAACAGCATGCGCACCTTCGATCGAGAGGTTTCGATCGTGGTGTGCGTCCAGGTTCGACCCGTCACGGGATGCTTCGGCATGCCGGTGACGGCAAAGAGTCAAGTAGAGAAGTACCCCGTCATGGCGGGGCCCTGTGTATAGGCCCCGACCAACCATGACAGGCTTTTCGTGAAGTTCTTCACGGAGAGTTTGATCCTGGCTCAGGACGAACGCTGGCGGCGTGCTTAACACATGCAAGTGGAGCGACGAACCAGGGCTTGCCCTGGGGCAGAGCCGCGAACGGGTGAGTAACACGTGGGTTA
>DASZGH010000105.1:0-34734 GCA_035938935.1 Solirubrobacteraceae bacterium | reverse complement strand
TGGCCAGCTCGTAGACCTCCTCGGGTGGTGTGGCGCACTCCGGCAGCCCGACCGCCCGCTGCACGCCCAGCTTGGAAATCTGGGAGGCGGTGGAGTGGCAGTGCATGTCGACCCGTGATTGATAAACGAGGGGCCCGGCTCGCCGACCTTCGGTCGGCTGCGCCACCCTCGTGGTCGATCCCATTTCCGTTCCTCTCGTTCCGATCGTGTATGCAGATAGGTTCTCCCCGCAAATAGCGGGGTTTGTGACCAGACGGGAACTTTCGTGTGAAAGATCTGTGAAGGCCCCAGAGGGCCGAGCTCTGGGGTTGCGCCGTAGGGGTCACGTCACCCGGGCCGCGCCCACGGGCCGCATCCGCGCTGGTCGGCGCGAGCGTCGGAGGTCTGCCATATGCTCCCGCCCCGTGCTGCCGCTGACCGTCGCGCCACTCGCCTCGGCGCTCACCTACTTCCAGGCGATCGTGCTCGGCGTCCTGCAGGGCGTCACCGAGCTGTTCCCGATCTCCAGTCTCGGGCACACGGTGCTGTTCCCGACGCTCTTCGGCTGGAACGAACTGGTCAAAGCGCAGTCCGAATCGGAGTCCTTCTGGCTGGCGTTCATCGTGATGCTGCACGTCGGCAGTGCCCTCGGCCTGCTGTTCTACTTCCGGCGCGACTGGGTGCAGATCGTCAAGGCGTTCTTTGCCACGCTTCCCAAGCGCCGCGCCGAGACCCCCACCGAGCGCCTGGCGTGGCTGATCGTCATCGCCTCGATTCCGGCGGGCTTGATCGGCCTGGCGCTCGAGCATCAGCTGCGAACGCTCACCGCCAAGCCCGAAGTGGCCGCCATCTTCCTGATGGTCAACGGCCTGATCCTGATCGCCGCCGAGCGCTATCGCCGCCGGGCGGCCGTGCGCGAACTGGCCGTCCGCGAGGGCCTGAACCCCGAGGGGGGGCGTGAGCTGGCCACGCTCGAGTACCGCGAGGCGCTCGTGATCGGCGCCGCCCAGTCCAGCGCTCTGATCTGCGGCATCAGCCGCGACGGGGTCACGATGGGTGCGGGCTTGGCGCGCGGCCTGGACCACAGCGACTCGGCCCGCTACGCCTTTCTGCTCGCCACCCCGATCATTCTCGCCGCCGGCCTGTTCAAGCTTCCCGACCTGCTCGGCCACCTCGGCAACGGGATACGCGGGCAGGCGCTGGTCGCCTGTATAGCGGCGGCGATCACCGCAGTGTTCACGGTGGCGTTCCTGGTGCGCTGGTTCAAGACGCGCACGCTGATCCCGTTCGCTATCTACTGTCTCGCCTTCGGGGCGTTCATGACGGTGTACACCTTGGCTTGAGCGGCACCGCGACGGGCAGTCCATGCGGTGCACCATCATGGCCTGAGAGATGCCTGTCCCCAAGACACCCCAGCTGAAGACCCCGCAGCGGATGTTCGAGACGCGTAGCCAGTCCTGGCGCGAGGCGGGCCTGCTGCACCAGGTCTCCCCCGGGGCGGTGCGCCGTGCGCGCTGGGAGGCGCTGCTGCTGATCCCGCTGTTCGTGGGCGTGGTGGTGCTCTACGAACACCGCTACTCGCTGCTCGGTCTGAGCTCCAAAGGCGGAGGCGAACTTTCGTGGCTGAACGTTCCGATCGACCTGATCACGGTCGCCGTCCTGGTCATGCTCGGCTGGGCGATCGCCCGCGACGTCGGCCGCGCCTTCGGCCCGGCGCTGTTTCGCCGCATGGAGCCGGCGGCGGCGGGCACGGTCGGCTTCGTGATCCGCCTGGTCACCGTCGCCGTCGCGCTCGTCGTCGCGTTGCGGATCGCGGGCGTCAACCCGCGCACGCTTGCGCTCGGCGGCGCCTTCACGGCGGTGATCGTCGGCCTGGCGGCACAGCAGACGCTCGGCAACGTGATCGCCGGCACGGTCCTGCTGAGCGCGCGCCCGTTTCGCGTCGGCGATGCGGTGCGCCTGCAGGGCGGCCAGCTCGCGGGTCAGATCGAGGGGACGATCGCCTCGCTGGGGCTGCTGTACACGACGTTTGCCACGGAGGAGGGCTCGATCCTCGTCCCCAACAGCGTCGTGCTGAGCGTCGCGGTGCTGGCGAAGTCCTGATCAGAGATCCAATTTCAAGTTGGAAGGGGCGCATGCGCCCCTTCCCGGACCGGCACATGTGCCGGTCCGCCGGGACGGTGCATGCACCGTCCCGCGACGGCGCACATGTGCGCCGTCGATCAACGATTGATCCTGTATCTCAGGAACAGGTGCGAGGAGTGCTCGTGCGCGCTCACGAGCTCCATCGCCACCGGGGGATCGAGGTCGAGCCCGCTGACGATCCGCAGCGACTCGCTGCCGAAGTCGGGTGACACGCGCCTTCGGCGCTGGCCGATTCGGGGATGCGAGCGAAGCGAGCGTCCCCCGCAATCGGTCCCGTTTCGGACAGCATCGCCACCGGCGAGCGTCGGCGCCAGCGACAGGAACAGCTCGTCCACGAGGCCCGTCGCCAGCAGGTGCGCGTTCAGGTGCGGGCCGCCCTCGCACAGCAGCGTGCGCACGCCGAAGCGCCCGCGCAGCTCGCGCATCGCCGCCGCCAGGTCGAGCTGGCCGCCGCCGGCTGCGCCGGCGGCCAGCGCGCAGCGCACGTACTCGATCCGCGCCCGGCACGCCGCCGGCAGGCTGTCCTGCGAGGCGGTCAGGATCGCTACGCGCGCCTCCGGGTCCGCCAGCAGCGGGATCTGCTCGCCGAGCGCCAGCCGTCCCGAGACGACGCACGCCAGCGGTTCCTCGCTGAGCCCGCGCCTGCGACGCGTCTCGCGCGCGGCCGGGTCGCGGACGAGGCGGCGGTAGCCCTCCGTGCGCACGGTTCCCGCCCCAGCCATCACCGCGTCGACGACCGTGCGCAGCCCGTGGAACAGCTGCTTGTCGGCCTCGCCGCCGATCGTGCCCGAGCGCCCCGACAGGGTCGCGCGGCCGTCGGCCGTGCTGATCATGTTCAGGGCCACGTAGGGCCGCTGGCTGGAGGCGGCGGCCGCGCGCTCGGCGAGGTCGAGCCGCTCGACCAGCTGCCCGATGCCGATGGCCGGGCCGGCCGGCGCCAGGCTCCGCAGGCTCACGCTCTCCGACTGGGGGGGTTCGTCCGGGCTCTCGCGCATATACCACTTGCTAACACATGGCCGCATCGACCTGCTACGGTCGTGCGGTCTGGTCGGCTGTGTAAGCCGACGAAAAGCAGTGCTGGCGGGTCGAAGCTTTGAAGAAGCATCCTCCGCGTAGCAGCACGCACACCGTGGAGGAAATCACATGCCTACCGGCACAGTGAAGTGGTTCAGCGACGACAAGGGCTTCGGCTTCATCACCCCCGATGACGGCGACAAGGACTTGTTCGTCCACCACACCGGCATCAACAGCGACGGCTATCGCTCGCTGCAGGAGGGCACGAAGGTGTCCTACGACCCCGAGCAGGGCGACAAGGGCCCCAAGGCCGTCAACGTCACGGCGATCTGAGCTCGTTCAGCCTTACTAGCCGTGTCACCGGGGCCCTACGGGGCCCCGCCGACGTTCTGGCCCGGTTCGCGGCCATGCGCGCAGCGACGACGGGCGTCGCCGACGCCCAGGTCGGTGTGGGCGAGTCCGCCGCCGGCCGGCGGCGGATGGGGAGCGTTCGCCTGTGGTGCTCCGGCACGCGCGCGTGCCGCGCCTGCGCCCGTGCGCTCACCGATCGGCGGATCGCAGCCGCCGCGCTGATCGCGATCGTCGCCTGCGCGGCGATCGTTGTACTGGCCGCCGCCGACCGCCCGAGCGTGCTGTCGGCGACCACGACCGCCAACTACTTCCCGCACTGGATGGCCGGCCCGCTCGGGGGCCTGTGGCCGTGGCTGCCGCGCGACCCGAAGATCATGCGCGACCTGTTCACCGGCGCTCTGGTCGTGATGTACGGCAGCTATCTGCTCGGCCTGCGCTACGCCCCGCACGCTCCGGCGCGCTGGACTATCGCCGCGATCGTCGCCGTTCACGTCGTTTTGTTCCTGTCTCCGCCGTTGGCGCTCACCGATGTCTTCAACTACGTCAACTACGGCCGCATGGAGGTGGTGCACCACCTCAACCCGTACACGACGACGCCGATCCTCGAGCCGCACAACGACCCGGCGTTCTCGCTGAGCAACTGGCACCAGCTGCTCTCGCCGTACGGCCCGCTGTTCACGCTGATCACGTTCGTCGTCGTCCCGCTCGGCCTGGCGGGCTCGTTCTGGGCGCTGAAGGCGATCCTGATGGTCGCGAGCCTGTCGCTGATCCTGGTGGTGTGGAAGACGGCGCGTTTGCTGGCCGACCGCGTCCCGGAGGGCTCGCGCCTGCGCTGCGACCCGGTCGCCGCGATCGCGCTGGTTGGCCTGAACCCGATCGTGATCCTGTGGGGCCTCGGCGGCGATCACAACGACTTCATCACGATGCTGTTCGTGATGCTCGCTTTTTACCTGCTGCTGCGGGCCGGCCTGATGCCGGGCGCCGCGCGCGCGCCCGACAAGGAGCGCGCTGAGCGGGCGCGGGCGCTGAGGTTCGGCGCCGGCGCGGCGCTTGCGACCGCCGTGGCGCTGAAGGCCTCGGCTGGCATCCTGATCCCGATCGTGCTCGCGCCGGCACTCCGGCGTTCTCATCGCCGAGACCTGGCCGAGCTCGTGGCCGGCCTGGCCGTGGGCGGCCTGATCTGGAGCGCCGCGAGCGTCCTCGCCTTCGGCCCGCACCTGCCCGACCTCGCCACCCAGGGGCGGCTCGTGACGATGGAGAGCCTGCCCAACCTGCTCGGCTTGGCGCTGCTGCAGGGCGGCGAGACGACCATGCTGCGCCTGATCCTCAGCGGCGTGCTGGTGGCAAGCATCGCCGCTTGCTCGGTGCTCGCCTACCGGCGCCGCGAGTCGCTGACCGGCGCCGGCTGGGCTACCGTCGCCCTGCTGGTCACGCTCAGCTGGGTGCTGCCGTGGTATGTGCTGTGGCTGCTGCCGCTGGCGGCTCTGGCCGGCTCGCGGCGGCTGCGCCTAACTGCGCTCGTGCTCGGCGTCTACTTCATCGCCGCCTGGTCGCCGGTCAGCGGCGGCCTGCTACACGGGATCGGCTTTCACCCCGAGAAGACCTCGCTCGGTCGCCTGCACCAGCGCTATGTCAAGGAACTCCTGTTCTGAGGCGGCAGTGGTGAGCGACGGCGTTCGCAGCGAGATCAGGATTGGCTGAGCGCGCGGCGGCGGGCCAGGGTCGCGGCTGAGGCCTACGCCGCCCCCGGCGGCCCGCTGATCCGCTGCTCCCCGTCGGCCATACGACCGTCACGGCCGACGTAGCCGTCCTTGCCGCCCGCGCAGAGGTAGACCGCGTCGCCGGAGCCGACGTTGCGGACCTTGCGCAGCGTGGCGGCGTCGACCCGGGCCGAGCCGCCCTCGCGCAGCTTGTGGGTGGATCCGTCGCCGAAGTCCATCTCGATTTCTCCGCGGTGTACGAAGTACAGCTCCTCCTGCTCGTCGTGGTAGTGCGACCCGGTTTCGTAGCCCGGGGGCATCGAGATGACGTTGACGCCGAAGGCGGTCACGCCCAGGCCCTTGCGCAGCTTGCGAAAGCCGTAACCCTCGCCCAGCGCGTCGAGGTCGACCGCGACGGCGTAGCCCTCGCCGACGCTCACCTGCGGATACTCGGATGCCTCCATGTCTGTCTCCTCTTTCAGTGGTCTGCGACGTAGCCGTTCTCGGGGTGCAGCGTCCGCCCCTCCTGTGTCCAGCGGACGAGCCCGCCGCGCATCGAGGCCGCGTTGTATCCGGACGCGCGAAACGCCTGCGCGGCCATGTCCGAGCGCGCGCCGACGCGGCAGTAGAAGACGACCGGCCGCTCGCGGTCGATCTCGCCGGCGCGGGTGGTCAGCTGCACCAGCGGAATGTGGACGGTGCCGGCGATGTGCCCGGCCTCGCGCTCGTAGGGCTCGCGCACGTCGATCACCTGCAGCCCGTCGTCGCGTTGCATCCACTCGACCAGGTCCTGTGGATCGATGTCGGTGTCGGTGGCATCCGGTTGTGCGCTCATCTGGAGCATGAGCCTAGCGCCGGCGCCACCGCGCCCAGGCGCCACGCGGCGAGGCGCACCGGCCGGGCGCGCCGTCTAGGATCAGCAGACCATGCAAGAGACCGCCACCGACCTCTACACGATCCCCCAGGAGCACCTCGACTTCTGCGCCACGATCGGCCAGATCGCGCGCGAGAAGATCGCGCCGCGCTCGGCCGAGATCGACGAGCAGGCCGAGTACCCGTGGGACGTGCGCAAGCTGCTGGCCGAGCAGGACGTGCTCGCCTTGCCGTTCCCGGTCGAGTACGGGGGCACCGGCACCGGCACGCTGATGCTGAACATGGCGGTCGAGGAGATCGCCAAGGTCGACGCGGCCTGCGCGCTGATCCTGATGGTGCAGGAGCTCGGCACGCTGCCGATCCAGCTGTTCGGCTCCGAGGAGCTGAAGGAGCGCTTCCTGCCCAAGTGCGCTTCGGGCGAGTTCTCGCCCGCGTTTGCGCTGTCCGAGCCCGAAGCGGGGTCGGACCCGGCCGGGATGCAGACGACGGCCGTCTGGGACGGGACGGGCGGGGCGGGCGGGTCCAAATCCGGCGAGGGCGAATGGGTGATCAACGGGACGAAGA
Organism: Solirubrobacteraceae bacterium; assembly: GCA_035938935.1. Classification (GTDB taxonomy): domain Bacteria; phylum Actinomycetota; class Thermoleophilia; order Solirubrobacterales; family Solirubrobacteraceae; genus Palsa-744. The sequence continues at coordinate 28,108 of DASZGH010000105.1, read as the reverse complement.
ACTGGATATCCAACCTCGGCGTGGCCGACTTCTATGTGACGTTCGCCGTTACCGACCGCGAGAGCAAACGGATCACGGCGTTCGTGGTCGAGGCCGACCGCCCGGGTTTCAGCGTCGGCAAGCTGGAGCACAAGCTGGGCATCCGCGCCTCACCGACCGGCCAGCCGATCTTCGAGGATGTGCGCGTGCCCCAAGAGAACGTGATCGGCGAGGTCGGCCGCGGCCTGCGCGTGGCGTTGGCCACGCTCGAGCGCACGCGCCTGGGCGCGGCCGCACAGGCGGTCGGTATCGCGCAGGGCGCCACCGACTACGCCGTCGCCTACGCGCGCGAGCGCAAGCAGTTCGGCCGCCCGATCGGCGACTTCCAGGGGATCGAGTTCAAGCTCGCCGACATGGAAATCAAAACGGCGGCGGCCCGCGAGCTGCTGTACAAGGCCTGCGCGATGGCCGATCAGGGCCACCCGCAGCGCGCCAAGTACTCCTCGATGGCCAAGGTGTTCTGCTCGGACACGGCGATGGCGGTCACGGTCGAGGCCGTGCAGGTGCTGGGCGGCTACGGTTATGTCAAGGAGTACCCCGTGGAGCGCATGATGAGAGACGCGAAGATCACACAGATCTACGAGGGCACCAACGAGATCCAGCGGGTCGTGATCGCCCGCGCGATGAAGTAGGCCCGGACCGCACCCCGCCGATGCGCAGGCCGAGGACACCAGGAGCTCCCGGCCACGCAGGTCGCGTCGCCGTCGCCGCCGTCGTCGCCCTGACGGTGGGTGTGCTGGTGCTGGTCGCCGGCCAGGGGCTGAGCACGATCGGCCTGGTCCGGGCGATCGAGGAGATAGTGCTCGGTGTCGCCTTCGTCGCGCTGCTCGGCGGCGCGTTCGCGTTTACGGCGGTGCGCCTGGGCAACTGGCGCAACCCGGAATCCGAGCTCGAGTTCGAAGAGCTCGTACGCCACTCCGAGGAACTGGCGCGCGAAGGGCTGTCGGTCGACCCCGACGAAGCTGAGTTCATGGCGCTCGACCCGCTCAACGACGGCGACTTCGAGGAGCTGGTGCGCGACGCGCTCGACGACCTGCCCGACCTGCTGCGCAACGCGCTCTTGCACGTGGCGGTGGTGATCTCCGACGGCGGCCGGGCCCGCGGCGCCTACGGCCTCTATCAGGGCGGCACGGTCGCGCGCGAGGACGTGCACGACCGCATCGTCATCTTCAGAGACACGTTGCGCCGAGACTTCGGCCATGACGCAGACCTGCTGCGCGCGCAGGTCACGCGCACGGTGCGCCACGAGCTTGCCCACCACGTCGGCTTCGACGAGTTGGGGGTCTCACGCCTGGATCTGTGAGGCTGGGCACGCTGCTGTCCAGGCCGGACGGTTCTCGCGTAGGATTCATGGGCTCTCGCGCCGGCGACTGAGACGACCCGGCCGCTCTCGACCCCCAAGGAGAAGCACATGCCCGAAGCTGTGATCGTCGACGCCGTCCGCACGCCGATCGGGCGCGCTGTGAAGGGCTCGCTGAAGACCGTGCGCGCCGACGACCTCGCGTCGATCCCGCTTAAGGCGCTGATCGAGCGCAACCCGACGGTCGAGCAGACTTCGATCGGCGACGTGATGATGGGCTGTGGTTACGGCGAGGGCGAGCAGGGCTACAACGTCGCGCGCATCGCCTCGCTGATCGCCGGCCTCGACCACCACGTCCCCGGCACCACGGTCAACCGTTTCTGCGCCTCCTCGCTGCAGACGATCCGGATGGCCTTCCACGCGATCAAAGCGGGCGAGGGCGACACCTACATCTCCGCTGGCGTAGAGGCCGTCTCGCGCGCGGGCCGCGGCAGCGCGCAGTTCGAGTTCCACCCGCTCGTGGACGGCTCGGAGGGCTCGCTCTACAACGTCTACATCCCGATGGGAATGACCGCCGAGAACGTCGCCGAGCGCTGCAAGGTGAGCAGGGAGGCTCAGGACGAGTGGGCGCTGATCTCCCAGACGCGCGCCGTCGAGTCTCAGGCCAGCGGCCACTTCGACCGGGAAATCGTCCCGGTCACCGTGCCCGCGCACAAAGACGTGGACAGGGAGGGCAACGAGATCGACGTGCCCGAGACGGTCGTGACCAAGGACGACGGCCCGCGTCCGGGCACGACGATGGAGAAGCTGGCTGCGCTGAAGCCGGTGTTCAAGGAGGGCGGCACGGTCACGGCCGGCAACGCCTGCCCACTCAACGACGGCGCCGCCGCGGTGCTGGTGATGTCAGAAGAAAAGGCCTCCGAGCTGGGCTTGGAGCCGAAGGCGCGGATCATCGCCTCCACCGTTGCGGCGATTCGTCCGGAGATCATGGGCCTCGGCCCGATCCCGGCGATCAAAGCGCTGCTGGAGAAGACCGGCAAGAAAATTGAGGACATCGACATCGTCGAGATCAACGAGGCGTTCGCCGCGCAAATCGTGCCGTGCATGGCGGAGCTCGGCATCGCCGAGGAGCAGCTCAACCCGTTCGGCGGCGCGATCGCCCTCGGCCACCCGTTCGGGATGACCGGGGCGCGGATCATGACGACGCTGCTGAACAACCTCGAGACCAAGGGTGGCAAGCTCGGGATCGAGTCGATGTGCGTCGCCGGGGGCATGGGGATGGCGATGCTGGTGGAACGGCTGTCCTGAGAAGGCGCTTCAGAATGATCGGCACGTCTGGATCACGGACATGCAGTTCGAACTGCATGTCGTAGTGGTATGCTCATTGCATGTCGCAGATCGCCGTTCGTCTGAGCGAGGACGAGCTTCGCCAACTCGACTCGGTCGTCCGCCAGTCAGGTTTCCGGACGCGCGCGGAGGCTGTACGCGCGGGTATCCGCAAGCTCGGCGCCGAGGCGCGCGAGCAGCGGATATCGAGCGCCTACGCGCGAGCCTACGAGCAGACACCATTGACCGAAGACGAGAGGGAGATGCTCGATTCGGCGATTGCGCTGGCGGCCGAGCTGCCGCAGTGATCGCGCGTGGTGAGGTCTGGGACGCCGACCTCGGTCCTGCGGTTCGGCCCGTGATAGTCGCGACCCGCGAGTCGGCGGTTCCGGTGCTAAGCCGGCTCGTGTGCGTCGCGGTTACGAAAACCGTTCGCGGTCATCCAGCCGAGGTCGAGCTGTCTTCCTCTCACGGGGTCGCGGAGCCTAGTGTCGTCAATTGCGATTGGGTGATGACGCTGCCCAAGGACCGCCTGGTTCGCCGCCGGGGAGAACTCGACTCCCTGACAGTGAGACGCATGAACGCGGCGCTCGTGCTCGCGCTCGGGCTTGACCAATAGCCAAGCTCAGCGGCTCAGCGCGGCGGCATCCGCAGCGCGCCGTCGAGACGGATCGTCTCGCCGTTGAGCATGCGGTTCTCGACCAGGTGGCAGGCAAGCTCGGCGTACTCCGCTGGGCTGCCCAGCCGCTGCGGGAACGGCACGCCGGCGCCGAGCCGCTGCCGCGCGTCCTCTGGCAGCGCCGCCAGCAGCGGCGTGTCGAACAGGCCGGGGGCGATCGTGTTGACGCGGATGCCCTGGCCGGCCAGGTCGCGCGCGGCCGGAAGCGTCATCCCGACGATGCCGCCCTTGGAGGCCGAATAGGCGATCTGGCCGATCTGACCGTCGAAGGCGGCGACCGAGGCGGTGTTGACGCAGACGCCGCGTTCGTCGTCGTCGAGTGGCTCGGCGGCGATCATCGCCGTGGCGGCAAGGCGCAGGACGTTGAAGGTGCCGATCAGGTTGATCTGAATGGTGGTCTCGAACGGCAGCAGCGGATGCGGCCCCTTGGAGCCGGCGACCTTTTGCGCCCAGCCGATGCCGGCGCAGCAGATCGAGATGCGCAGGCCGCCGTCCGCTGAGGCGGCGCGATCGACCGCTGCCTGCACCTGCTCTTCCTCGCGCACGTCGCACTGCACGAAGGCGATGCCCAGCTCGCTCGCGAGCGCCTGGCCCTTGTCAGCGTTGAGGTCGGCGATCGTGACGATCCCGCCGCGCGCGTGCAGCGCTCGCGCAGTGGCCTCGCCGAGGCCGGACGCCCCGCCGGCGACGAGCGCGCCGCTTCCTTCGATCTGCATGTCGGGACCCTATCCCGAGACGTGTCGTCGTGCTTAATGGGCGCATTTGCAGGCAGCCAAGGCGGTATGGTCCCGACCGGCCACCGGGTAGTTACGTACCAGGCCAATGGGGAGTTTGCGTACCTGCCAATGGGGAATTGGATGCTAGAGCAGGTGGTGGACGCGGTTGCGTAAAGCGTGCTCCTCGCGGTGCGCTCTGAGCATCTCCTCGAGCCGCATCACCCACTGGGAGATTGCCGCTCTGTTTCGGGGCAGGGTGGCGTCGAAGGTGAAGATCATTCCCGCGTGTTCCTCGCCCATCGCAAGGATCCGGTTGTGGATCGGCTGAAAATCTGCGATGTCGTTGGTAACGATCGATCGCCGCTCAGGCGTCATGCGTTCTACCAGCTCACGATCGGAGCGTCCCATCAGGTCGGGGCGGTCCTTCTTCACGGCTTGCACGTCGTGGTCGCGCTCGCGCAGCTTGCGTGCGATGCGAGGGGAGATCATCTCGTCGAGCAGCAGCCTCACGCAAGCGCCTGCTGGCGGCGCTCCCAGCGCTCACGCTCTCGTTGCGCGAGCGCGTGGGTCTGCTCGATCCAGGCGTCGACCTCATCCTTGTAATCGGCGTAGTAGCGCAGGCACGCATCGATCTGCTCGACCGGGACTTCAAGATAGTCGGCCGTCTCCTCGATCGAACTGTCGTTCTGACGGATGGTGGTGATGATCTCGGCGACATCCAGGCGGGTTCCGAGCAGGGTTGGTCTTCGGCCCGCCTCACCGTCACGGAAGGAGATGAGCGGATGCTCGTCGCGGCGCAGCCCCTCCTCGATATAGCGCTCGGCCAGGGCTGTCTGTGCCGAATCGGTCTCTTGCGCGCGCTGCTTCAAATGCCTGACCGTGATCGGGTCGAAGCGGAAAGCGACACTCTGCTTGGACGTGGAGGAAGTCATGTATTGCAGAGTATAGCATCAGGCTGGGCCTGACTGTGCGTGCAGGCAGGCCGTGGCACTTTACGCCAGCTGCGACAGGCTCAGCGCGAACAGCTCGTCTAAGTCCGTCAGCCAGCTCGCCAGCTCGAGGCCCGCTGCCGCCAGGTCCTCTTCCACGCGCTCGCGGGTGAACTTGGCGCTGATCTCGGTGCGCATCTCCTCGCCCTGCTCGAAGCGCACGGACAGGCCCAGGTCGGCGACGGTGGTGGTGTGGGCGCGGCGGGCGCGCAGGCGCATCTCGATCCACTCGTGCTCTGAGTCGAACAGCGCGACGTGCTCGAAGTCATCCGGGTCGAAGTCGGCGTCCAGCTCGCGGTTGAGCACGCGCAGCAGGTTGCGGTTGAACTCGGCCGTCACCCCCTCAGCGTCGTCGTAGGCCTGGGTGAGGACGTCGGGATCCTTGACCAGGTCGGTCCCCAACAGCAGGTGGTCCTCCGGGCCCAGCAGCTGTGCGATCTCGCGCAGGAAGCGTCGTCTGCTGCCGGGGGGGAAGTTGCCGATCGTGCCGCCGAGGAAGACGACCAGTCGTGGGCCCTCCGCGGCCGGGACGCGGTCGAGGTGGCGTTCGAAGTCGCCGATCACCCCGTGCACGCTCAGGCCGGGGTACTCGCTGGTCAGCTCCTGTGCGCACGCGCGCACCATCTGCTCGGTCACGTCGACCGGGACGTAGCGGGTGAGCGTGCCCGCGGCGTACAGCGCGTCGAGCAGCACCCTCGTCTTGGCGGCCGTGCCCGAGCCCAGCTCGACCAGCTCGCCGGCGCGGGTCTGCGTGGCGATCTGCTCGGCGTGGTCCTGCAGGATCGCGCGCTCGGTGCGCGTCGGGTAGTACTCGGGTAGCTCGCAGATGCGGTCGAACAGCTCCGCCCCGCGCGAGTCGTAGAAGTGCTTGGGCGGCAGCTCCTTGAACGGCTTGGTCAGCCCGTCGAGCACGTCATCGGCCAGCGAGCGCTGCTCGCCCTCGTGCAGGTAGGAGTCGATCGTGATCGCGCTTCCGTTGCAGGTGGCGCGCTCGGGGTCGATCACCGGCTCCATCGGCTCGCGTCCCTCGCCGTCATCGGCCTGGCTCTCGGCGTCATCAGCTCGTGTCCCTCACGAGACGCACGCCCGCGAAGATCTGGCGTCTGACCGGCAGGTCCCAGTTGCGGAACGTGAGCGTCTTCACGCGCGGGTGCGTCGCCCAGGAGCCGCCGCGCAGCACCTTGTAGCCCTTGTCAAAGAACACTTCGGAGTACTCGCGGTACGGATGCGCCACGAAGCCGGGATACCCGTCGAAGTCGCTGTCCGTCCACTCCCACACCTGCCCGCGCGCGTCCAGCGCGCCGAGCCGCGCGGCCTTCTCCCACTCCGCCTCGGTGGGCAACCGTGCCCCCTGCGCGCGCGCGAACGCGTCGGCCTCGTGCCAGCTGACGTGGCAGACGGCCCGGTCGGGAGCGCCGTTGCGAGTCTCGCCGCCGCGAGCCGCCCATTCGGCGTTGCTGACCGGCAGCCGTGCGATCTCGAAGGCGCCCACGTGCACGCGCTGTCGTGGCCGCTCATTGTCGTAGGCAAAGCCCTCCGGCCCCGCGCCCAGCTCGAACTCGCCGGCGGGCACCTCGATCCAGGCCTGCGGGCCCTCCATCGCTTCAAGCGCGGGCTCGCCGGGCGGCAACAGGTTCGCCAGCGCCATCGTCTGGCGCATCGTCTCGGTGTGCTGGAGCTCGTGGCGAAGCACCAACTCGAACAGCGTCCCGTCGCCGATGCCCTCGGCCGCGAGCGCCTGCTCGGTGTGCGCGCGCACGTACTGCAGGTACTCGCGCGCAGCCGCAGGGCCGAGCAGCTCGATCTCGCCGCGTAGCGAGCGTGGCGTCTCGAACGCGTCGTAGATCTCCGCCAGGTCCGGGCGCAGCAGTTCGAGGCCTCCGTGGCGATGGCAGAGCCACAGATCCTCGTAAGCAGCGATGTGGGCCAGATCCCACACGAGTGGGCTCATGATTGGCGAGAGCTGGGTGCTCAGCCGCTCGTCGTCGAGGTGTGCGACCAGCTCGAACGTGCGCCGCCTGACCGAGTCGAGCGCCGCGAGCGCCTCCTCCGTGCCTGCCGGGAGGGCGGTTGGAGCGATGGTGTCGCTGGAAGCGAACGGTGCCATAGCTTCGCCCGCCCACTCTAGCGTCAGGGCGTCATCGTCTCGGCGCCCTGCAGCGCAGGCCCGTAGGTGGGGTCGCGCAGCAGAGACTGCCTGATGCCCTCGCCGAGGATCCCACTCTCCCCGCGCGAAGCGCCGAGGATCGTCCATTCGTGTTCGTGTCCATCCGGGTCGCGCCGCCGCGAGCGCAGCCCGCCCGCCCCGCGTCGAAGGCCGACGCGCCGGCCGGAGGCGGTCGCGATCGCCACGCTCTCGAGACCCCGGACCTCCTGCTCGGGCGCGGGCTCTAGATGGATGGCGATCTCGCGCTCACCGCCTGTGCTGCCGTCGCCAGTACTGCCGGCGTCCGTACTGCGGCTACCCGTGCCGCCGGTGCCCGCGCCGTGGGCGCTGCCGCTGCGAGCGCTGCCGGCGAGACCACCGCCGGCCGGGCGCAGCCGGCTCATCTCCCAGCCCAGCCTCGAACCGAGCCAGCTGACGAGCAGCAGCGCCGCCACGGTCGAGTCGGGGTGGTAGCGCACAGAGACGCTCTCGATCTCGCGCAGCTCAGCGCGCATCGCCGGCGAGTCGAACGCGGCCGCCACGCGCTCGCGCCAGGGGATGCTGCGCAACCAGGCCAAATCAACGACATAGGCTCGGCCGCGCAGCTCGCAGGCGCGAGCGACTGCCTCTCGCCAGGAGGGCTCGTCGACCGAGTCGATCAGCACGGCCTGCGCGAGCGCGAGCAGCTCGTCGACGGCCTCGGGGTGGCCGTGCGGCGACCACACGAGCGTGGCCAGGTCGGTCACCACCAGTGGGTCGACGATCGTCACCAGGTCATCGAGGTGGCGCGCGCCGATCTCGACGGTGACGGTCTCGCGCATCAGGCCGATCTCCCCGGCCGCCGGTTCGCTGTCGGTGGAGACGACCGCGCGCGCGTCCAGGCGCAAGCGCCCCGGGTCGTAGGAGAGCACGATCAGGCGCGAGGCGTGGTAGCGCCCGACGCCGGCCAGCCGGTTGGCGATCTCGCCCGCGTATCCGCTCTCCACGAAGGCGATCATGTTCAGCGCTCGCGCCGGGACCAGGCCACCGTTTTCGGCATGACGCCGCTTGACCAGTTCGCGCAGTGCGGCTTCGATTGCGTCGGGCGTGGTGCCCTCGGCGCTCCAAACGGCGTCGCCGAGTGACTCGGTCCCTTGCGAACTCCGAGTTAGCACGCGCCGAACTCCGAGTCAGCGCACGCCGAACTCCGAGTCAGGGCAGATGGTCGGTGGCTCAAATCGCGCGCCACGAGTGGCCGTCCAGCAGGATCTCGCTCGCCTCCTTGGGGCCCTGCGACCCGGCTTCGTACTGCGGCAGCTTCTCCGGGCGCTCCTCCCACGCTTTCACGATCGGGTCGCAGATGCGCCACTGCGCCTCGACCTCGTCGTCGCGCGTGAACAGGGTGGCATCGCCGCGCATGAAATCGGTTATCAAGCGCTCATAGGCCTCGGGGGACTGCGAGAGGAAAGCCGTGCCGTACAGGAACTCCATGTGCACCGGGCGGATCACCATCCGCGTTCCCGGGATCTTGGCGCCCAGCCGCAGCGAGACGCCCTCGTTGGGCTGCAGTGTCAGGATCAGCTGATTGGGCAGCACTCCCAGCGAGCCTTCCTCGTTGAAGGCGAGGTGTGGCACGGGCTTGAGCGCCACGGCGATCTCGGTCACTTTGCGCGCCAGGCGCTTGCCGGTGCGCAGGTAGAAGGGCACGCCCGCCCAGCGCCAGTTGTCCACCTGCAGGCGCAGTGCCGCGAACGTCTCGGTGCTCGAATCGGCGGGGATGCCGGGCTCTTCCAGGTACCCGGGCACGTCCTCGCCGCCCGAGTGACCCTTGCCGTACTGGGCGCGTACGGCCATCGCCCCGATCTCGGGCTCGCTCGGCGCGGCGATCGACTGCAGCACCTTGACCTTCTCGTTGCGGACCTCATCGGCCGTGAAGCTGACCGGCGGCTCCATCGCCACGTGGCAGAGCAGCTGCAGCATGTGGTTCTGGATCAGGTCGCGCAGCGCGCCCGCATGGTCGTAGTAGCCGGCGCGCGTGCCGATGCCGATGTCCTCGGCTGCCGTGATCTGCACCTGGTCGATGTAGTTGCGGTTCCACAGCGGCTCGAACATGCCGTTGGCGAAGCGGAACGCCATCATGTTCTGGACCGTCTCCTTGCCGAGGTAGTGGTCGATGCGGAACACCTGGCTCTCCGCGAACACGCTGAGCACGCGCTTGTTCAGCGCGCGAGCCTCGGCCAGCGAGGTACCGAACGGCTTCTCGATCACCACCCTGACCTCAGAGCCCTTGTGGCGGTCCAGGCCCTGCTTTCCGAGCGCCTCCACGATCACCGGGAAGAACGCGGGCGCGGTCGAGAGGTAGAAGGCGCGGTTCAATCGCTCCCCGGCGTGCTGCTCGAAGCCCTCGAGCACCTTCTCCAGGCGCCCGTACACCTTGGCGTCGTCGAAGGTCCCCGGCACGTACTTGACGTGCTCGAGCAGGCGCGTAAGCACGTCCTCGTCGGGCTTGCGCCGCGAGAACTGCCTGATCGCCTGCTCGCACTCGGCGCGGTAGTCCTCGTGCTCCTTTTCCCGCCGCGCCACCCCGACTAGATGGAAGTGCTCGGGCAGCGCGCCCTCGTGCGCGAGGTTGTACAGCGCCGGCAGCAGCTTGCGGCGCGCCAGGTCGCCGGTGGCGCCGAAGATGACAAGCGTCGTCGGTGCGACCGGCAGGCGCTCGAGGCCGGCGACGAGCGGGTTCTCGGGCTCGGTCGTGGCGGCGACCGTCGCCACCGGCTACCGCCGCTTCCCGGCCTTGGCGCGCGTCCGCGTGGCGCTCGCGGGCGGCCCCGCGCCTGGCGCCGCCTTGACGGCGTGTCCCCCGAACTGATTGCGCAGCGCGGCCAGCACGCGGTGGGCGAACTCCCCGTTCCCACGCGAGGAGAAGCGCTCGTACAGCGACGCGGTGATCACCGGCGTCGGCACGTCGCGATCGGTGGCCTCTGCGATCGTCCAGCGCCCCTCGCCGGAGTCTTCGGTCCACCCCTCGATCTTCTCCAGCTCGTTGCCGTCGGCTTCAAACGCCCGCGCGGCTAGTTCGCAAAGCCACGAGCGCACCACCGACCCCTGGTTCCAGAGGTGGGCGATCTTGGCGTTGTCGAGCTCGTACTCGCTGGCGTCGAACAGGTCGAAGCCCTCGGCGTAGGCCTGCATCAGGCCGTACTCGACGCCGTTGTGCACCATCTTCACGTAGTGCCCCGCCCCGGCGCCGCCGAAGCGCATCCAGCCCCGCTCGCCGATCGCCGCCACGCTGTCCGCGCTGGTCGGGGGGGCGAGTACGTCGAGGATGGGGGAGAGGCGCCTGACGGCGCCCGTCGGACCGCCCACCATCATGCAGTAGCCCACCTCGAGGCCCCACACCCCTCCCGATACCCCGACGTCGGCGTACTGGATCCCCTGCCGGGCCAGCTCCTTGGACCGGCGCTTGTCGTCCGTCCACTTCGAGTTGCCGCCGTCGACGATCGTGTCGCCGCGATCGAGCAGCTTGGCGAGCTTGCGCACCGTCTGCTCGGTCGGATCGCCGGCGGGCACCATGATCCAAACCATCCGCGGCGGCTGTAGCTTCTTGACCAGATCCGCCAGCGACCCGGCCCCCCGCGCCCCGTTCTTGACCGCCAGCGCCACGGCCTTCTTGTCGAAGTCGAAGGCGACCACGCCGTGATCGGAGTCGCGGCGGATGCGGTGAACCATGTTCCCGCCCATCTTGCCCAGCCCGACGAAGCCGATCTCGGTCATGCTCAGGGATCCTAGTCTGCTCGTGTAGTTTTCCGTCTCGATGAGCCCCGAGGAGCCCACCCGCCCGGATCGCAACCTGGCGCTCGAGCTGGTGCGCGTGACCGAGTTTGCCGCGCTGGCGGCGGCGCCGCTCGTCGGCATGGGCGACAAGGAGGCCGCCGACCAGGCCGCCGTGGACGGGATGCGCTACGCGCTGCACTCGGTCGCGATGGACGGCACGGTCGTGATCGGCGAGGGCGAGAAGGACGAGGCGCCGATGCTCTACAACGGCGAGCGGATCGGCGACGGCTCGCCGCCGCAGGTCGACATCGCGGTCGATCCGCTGGAGGGCACGACGCTGGCCGCCCACGGCATGCCTTCGGCGCTCGCGGTGATCGCGCTGTCGGAGAAGGGGACGATGTTCGACCCGGGGCCGTGCGTCTACATGGAGAAGATGGCCGGCCCCCCCGAGATGGCCGACCTGCTCGACCTCGACCGCCCCCTGTCTGAGACCGTCAAGCTGATCGCGGCGCGCAAGGGCCATCCGATCGGCGACGTGATGGTGGTGGTGCTAGACCGGCCCCGCCACGAGCAGGGCATCCGCGAGATCCGCGAGGCCGGCGCGCGCGTGCGCCTGATCCCCCACGGCGACGTCTCGGCGGCGCTGCTGGCCGTCACCGAGCGCTCGGCCGTGGACCTGCTGTGGGGGATCGGCGGCACGCCCGAGGGCGTGATCTCGGCGGCCGCGATCAAGTGCCTCGGCGGCCAGCTGCTAGGCCGCTTGTGGCCGCGCGACGAGGCTGAGCGCGCCGCCGCCCTGGAGGCGGGCTACGACCTCGAGCGGATCCTCGACCGCGACGATCTCGTCGCCGGCAACGACGTCTTCTTCTCGGCCACGGGGATCACCGACGGCGACGTCTTGCAGGGCGTGCGCTTCCCTTCCGCCGGCGGCGCCACGACCGAATCGCTCGTCACGCGCTCGCGCTCGGGCACCGTGCGCCGCATCCGGGCGACGCACGATCGCGCCAAGCTGCGAGCGCTCGACGGCGACGGGCGCTTCGGGTAGGGCGACGACGGCCGCTTCGCATAGGCGCGGCGATTGGGCGCTTCGGTTAGGCAGGCGGTTCGGGCGGGATCAGCGCGCCAACCCGCGACTCGGCCAGGTCCAGCCGCGCCAGCGAGCGCAGGAAGCCGTGGGTCACGAACACGTGGATCTTCGCCTGGGTGGCGTTGTAGATGCGCCGCCCGAAGCCCGAGGCGATAGCCGGATGGAAGTTGGCGACCTCGACCTCGATGTGGATCCTGGCCTCGCCCGGCAGTGCGTCGGGCAGCCGGCGGACTTCGATCCGCAGGTGACCCTGTGCGCCGGAAGTGCTCGCCGCGCCGAACTCGCCGGTCGCGTCGCGCCCGTCGCGCCCGCCGCGGGCTACGAGCAGCCCGCGCTTGATCCGCCAGCACACAACCCCGTGCTCGCCGTCGAGCTCGTATTCGGGCGCGTCGAAGCTCAGCAGCGCAAGTGGCCGCACCAACAGCACCACCGAGCGCTCGGACTCGCTGTAGAGGACCCGCACGAGGCCCAGCGTCACGCGCGTGAGAAAGCGCCAGTAGGTCCGCGCCAGCCGCTCCAGGTGCATGGGCGTCCACAGTCGCTGCAGCTCGGCTTCGGGTAGCGTCATGTCCGCCGCCTGCAGCGAGCGCGTGGCGCCGCTCGCGCGGTCTTCGGAGGTGTGGTCCTCCAGCTCGGAGACGGTCGCGAGCTTCGGTCCTCGACGCATTTGCGTCCAAGGCTATCCGTACATAAAGCCAAAGCTTGAAGCTGCCGATGAGGTTCGCGTGCCGTCCTTCCCCGGTGATATCACCCTGCTGTGAGCGACGACCCCCATTCGGGCGCCTCGGCGTCCGAGCGCCTGCTGCGGGCTACGGGCGCCGCCCGCGAGCTGAGCGAGGCGCTGTGGGACGCGCTCCAGTCGGAGCTCTCCGACGATGCCTCCGAGCACGCCCAAGCCTTGGCGCAGCGGCTCGGCGAGGTCTCCTCGACGGTGGCGCTGCTGCTCGGCCGGCAGGACGGGCATGGGCGCCCGCTCGTGGAGCGGCGTACTCCGCCCGAGCCGGTCCCGCCGCCCGAGCAGCCGTCCGCGTCGTCGCCCGGCTTCGCGCCGGGTCTCGGCGAGCGTGGCCGCACGCGGCTCGTCGACGAGCAAGCGCCGGCCACCGTCACCCCGTTCGCCCCCTCCGCGCGCCGCGAGTCGGAGCGCTCGGAGATCGCGATCCACGACGCCCGCCGCGAGGAGGAGGATCCGGCGGCCTGGATCTCCTCGGTCGGCAGGATGCTCGCCCGCCACAGCCACGACCACCTCCCGTTCGCCGTGCTGCTGGTCGAGATGGTCGACGTCGCTCATCTGGAACGCTCGGAGACCCCGCACGACCTGCACGGCATCGTCGCCCAGGTCGAGAGCGCGCTGGGCCGCGGCATGCGCGACAGCGACGAGCTCTCGCGCGAGACGCTCGGCCGCTACTGGCTGCTGGCGCCCGACACCAACGGCACAGGCGCGCGCATGCTCGCCGAGCGCCTGGCCCGCCTGGTGCGCGGATCGGCGACGCACCGCGGCGTGCCGATGGAGGTCGCGATCGGCATCGCCGTCTGCCCACAGGACGGCACCGAGGCCCCTACCCTGGCGGCGCGAGCCGATCTCGGCGTCTACGCAGCGCGCGCCACGGGCCGCTCGATCGCTCACACCGAGCCGCCGGCGCGCTGAGTGCGTTCAGGGCGCCGAGGTGCCGCCGGCCGCGGCCGCTTCGGCGCTCGGCTTCGCTTCGACCGGTGCGCCCAGGTTGGGCGTGTTCGAGGCCTTGCCGACGATCTTCGTCTTGATCCGCACCGTGTCGGTGATCGTCAGGGCGCTGGCGGCGCCCGCGGTCAGATCCCAGATCGCGCCGTTGTTCGCATACGGCCCACGGTCGATCACCGGGACGGTCAGTTTGTGGCCTTTGTAGTTGACGAGCACGAGCGTGCCACAGGGAAGCGTGCGCGAGGCCACGCCGATCACGGCGGGGGTCATCGTCTGCCCGCACGCCGTCTGCTGCCCGTAGAACCCGGGCCCGAACCAGGTGGCGATCTGGGGCTTGGAGGCCTTGCTGCTTGTTGCGCCCGGGCTGGTCGGGCCAGTGGCGCCGCCGGTGCTGGCGAGCGCTGCCGTCGCCGAGCAGCCGATCGCCACCATACAGGCGAGTGCCGTGGCAAGGGGGGACAGCAGCTTGTTCGCGGGCGTGAGGCTCATCGCTGATTTCGCCTACGGGGTGAGCTGACGGGCTCGCGCTGGTTGTCGCGCTACAGCCGCTCGACGCGGCCGATTCGCCCCCGCGACCCGCTTTCGCGGACCGCATTGGGTCCCCCGCCCCCGCCGATCTGAGTCGCCGGGGCTCGGCGTGTGCGCGAGTATACAGGCTCGCGTGGAGCAAGCGCGTCGCGCATGCTGGTGCCTGCGGCTGTAGCGCCGGCCGTTCTTTGCGCCCGAGGTTGCTCGGCGATTCAGGGCCGGCGGAAGATCGACAGCGCGTCCTTGAGCAGCCGCCCACCGGCTCCTGCGCCGGCGCCCACCAGCTCGCCGACGATGTCGGCCAGCGACTCGATCAGCTCGCCGCCGCTCGGGGGATGGACGGTGTTGCCGAGCTCGACCTCCTCCTCGGGCTCGTACCCCTGCTTTGGCGCCCGTTCCTCGACCGGGGTGGGCGGCCGACGCTTGGCGGTCTTCTTCTTGGCCGAGGCCTTTGGCGTGGTGGGCTTGGACCTGGGCTTGGGCTTGGCCTGTGTCTTAGCGCCTTCGCCGCGCGGGGGCGCCGCTGCCGCTGTCTCCGACTGCGCTCGCGCTCGCGCGGCCGCACGGCGGGGACTTGCGCGCTGGGGCCGGGTGCGGGGCAGCGCCGCGAGCACCCCTACCAACGGCTTCGCCGTCGGTGCCGGCGGGGCGTTTGCGTCGTTGGCCTGCTCTGGCGTCATTGGAGTTGGCATCATCGCGCACCCGGCGTTAGGATGGTGCCTACATCGGAGTTGTACCGTCGGGAGGGCTTCGGGCGGGAGGGCATCCCAATTCCCGGCTAAGGTAATCCTCGAGCAGTATCCGCCTGGGTCCCGGCGTGGGTGTGCGGGCTTTGCGGAAGTCCCCCGACGGAAACGGAAAGAACGCATGTCAGTGGTCGAATTGCAGGAGCTGGAAGAGGTCAAGACGCTGCTCGCAAAGGGGCAGCAGGTCGGGGTGCTGACGTTCGCTGAGATCTCAGTGGCCACCTCCGACCTGGACCTGGACGAGTCCGACGTCGAGGAGCTGCACGGCTACCTCGAGAAATCCGAGATCGAGCTCGTCGAGGACATCGACCCGGCCACCGCCGCGGGCTCGCAGGTCGAACGCGCGCCTGACAAGCGCGGCCGGCGCAAGGCCAAGACGGCCTTGGACCTCAAGCCGGACATGACCACCGACTCGCTGCAGCTGTTCCTCAAGGACATCGGCAAGGTGCGCCTGCTGACCGCCCAAGAGGAGGTCGATCTGGCCAAGCGGATCGAGCGCGGCGATCTGGACGCCAAGCAGAAGATGGTCGAGTCCAACCTGCGCCTGGTGGTGTCGATCGCCAAGAACTACCGCAACCAGGGCCTCCCGTTCCTCGATCTGATCCAGGAGGGCACGCTCGGGCTGGTGCGCGCCGCGGAGAAGTTCGACTATCGCAAGGGCTTCAAGTTCTCCACGTACGCCACCTGGTGGATCCGCCAGGCGATCGCGCGCGCGCTGGCCGACAAGGCGAGGACGATCCGCATCCCGGTGCACGTCGTCGAGAAGCTCAACAAGATCGGTCGCGCCGAGCGCAAGCTCGTCACCGAGCTGGGCCGCGAGCCGACGGCCGACGAGATCGCCGAGGTCACCGGGATCGACCCCGAAGAGGTCGACTCGATCAAGCGCTCAGCCCAGGCGCCCGTTTCGCTGGAGAAGCCCGTCGGTGACGAGGAGGAGTCCGAGTTCGGCCAGTTCATCGCCGACGAGCGCGCCGAGTCCCCCTACGAGCGCGCCGCCGAGATCCTCACCAAGGAGGCGCTGCGCGAGGCCCTGGAGAACCTCTCCTACCGCGAGCGCCGCGTCTTGGAGCTGCGCTACGGCCTCGGCGGCGAGCACCCGCGCACGCTGGACGAGGTCGGCCGCACGTTCAACGTCACCCGCGAGCGCATCCGCCAGATCGAGAACCAGTCGCTGAAGAAGCTCCAATCTCTCGCGGAGGCCCAAAAGCTCCGCGACGTAGCCTGAGGCTCAAGCCCTATGGGGGGCGAGCCGATGAATGAGGCATGTTCGACGTGCACGCCGCGCTGCGCGAGCTGGTTGCTCGCGACGGCTCGGACCTTCACCTGAAGGTCGACTCCGCGCCGCTGTTCCGCGTCCAGGGCGCGCTCGCGCCTGAGCCGGACGTGGAGCCGCTGAGCGAGCAGGACACCGAAGACGCGATGCACGCGCTGCTGCACGACGAGGCGAAGCTCAAGGAATTCGCCGAGGAGCACGAGGTCGACTTCTCCTTCGAAATCGAAGACGTCGCCCGTTTCCGCGTCAATGCCTTCCGCCAACGCGGCGTGATCTCGATGGCGTGCCGCGCGATCCCGGCGAAGATCTCGACGATCGAGCAGCTCTCGCTCCCCGACGTGGTGCGCGAGCTGGCCGAGGAGGAGCGCGGGATCGTGCTGCTCACCGGCACCACCGGCTCGGGCAAGTCGACGACCCTGGCGGCGATGATCGACCACATGAACTGCACGATGAAAAAGCACGTCGTCACGATCGAGGACCCGATCGAGTTCGTGCACAAGGACAAGCAGTGCGTGATCAACCAGCGCGAGGTCGGGATGGACACGAAGTCATTCGAGCGAGCGCTGCGCCGTGTCCTGCGTCAGGACCCCGACGTGATCCTGGTGGGAGAGATGCGCGACGAGGAGACCGTCCGCACGGCGCTGTCGGCCGCCGAGACCGGTCACCTGGTGCTCTCCACCGTTCATACCGTCGATGCCACGGAGTCGATCAACCGCCTACTCGACTTCTTCCCGCCGCACCAGCACAACCAGGCGCGCTCGATGATCGCCGGCACGATCAAGGGCGTCATCTCCCAGCGCCTCGTCCCCGGGGCGAACGGGGGGCGCGTGGCCGTGTGCGAGATCCTGCGCATGACCGGCCGCGTGCACGACATGATCGTCGACCCCGACCAGACCGGCAAGCTCGGCGAAGCGATCTCCTCCGGCGGCTACTACGGGATGCAGACCTTCGACCAGGCGCTCTACAACCACGTCAAGGCGGGCCGCGTCGCCGAACAGGAAGCCATGCGCGTGGCTTCCAACCCGAGCGATTTCAAGCTGCTCCTGCAGGCCGAAGGCCGCAAGGGCACGACGATGGAGGACGTGGCCCAGGCGCAGCAGCGGCGCGAAGGGCAGCCGGCGCCTACCGCTGCCTGAGACGCGCCCTGAGACGCGGCCACTTCAGTTGGTAAAGTAACGGTTGAAATGGCCGTCGATGAGACCTGCCCCGTCTGCCGCACCGCCGAGATCGTGTGCGGGAAGTGGACGCTGCTGTTGGTGCGCGACCTCGCCGAGGGCCGCTCGCGCTTCTGCGAGCTCGAACGCTCGCTAGCCGGCATCAGCCCCCGCACCCTCTCTCTGCGCCTGCGGGCGCTGGAGGAGGAGAGGATCGTCGAGCGCCACAACTTCGCGGAGGTCCCCCCGCGCGTCGAGTACGCGCTGACCGAGAAGGGCTTGGCGTTGCTGCCGATCGTCGAAGACATGCGCGCCTACGGCGAGCGCTGGCTGGGTCTCGACTGCGTCGAGGCGGCCAAGGCCGCGCTTGGCGGCGAGCTGGTCATCGCCTGAGCGTCGCGTAGACCGACTCGTCTCGTAGATCGTTTGGCGTAGGTGGTTCGAGCGGGTCCGGAGCGCTGCACGCGCAATCGCGCCTGCGCCGGCAGGAGCGCCGCGGCGCCCGGCGAAGTCCGCGACTCGTGCGCTCTCTTCAGCTGCAAGCCGCCCTCGCCGCCTTCGTGGAGCAGGCGGCCGCGCACCTGCACGCCGACGTGGCGGCAGGTCAGGAGGTGCCGTTCGACCTGGAGACGCGGACGGCCCGTATGCGCGGTGCGTCGCTGTACTGCTACAGCCCGCGCACCGATGTCTTCATCGCCGAGCGCTTCCCCGACCTGCGCCGGCTCGACGCCTACACGGCGGCCGCGGCGCAGCTGGAGCGCTGCGAGACGCTCGAGCGCTACCTGCTCGCCCGCGGCGTGGAGGCCCCCAGACGCGGCGAGCGCCACGCCGACGCCGCCCTGCTGGCGCTGCTGCAGGACGTGTTCGAGGAGCAGACAGACTTCGACCCAAGCTGGCTCACCGAGCACCCCGAGCGCTTGGAGCGCGCGCTGGAGCGCCTCGACGGCTCCTCGCTGCCGCGCGCCGGCGAGGTCACGCTCGTCGCGACGCTGCACGGCCTGGCGATCGCCTCGCCAGAGATCGCGCTCACGCGCGGCCTGTCGATCGCCCGCCCCGAGGCGTTGCAGGGAGCCCCCGACGCGGCGTTGCGCGCCAGCCATGATCGGGGCTCTGAGCGGGGCTCCGGCCGCGGCTCCGAGCACGACGGCCACCTGCTCGTCGTCTACACCGCCCAGGACGCCCCGTCCGGCGCCGAGGGCGTGGCCGAGGGCGCCGAGGTCGTGCGCGAGCTGCTGCGCGCCCTGCGCCTGTTCGGCGACGGCCGCATCGCGCTCGGCGCACGCGCGTGGGCTCGTGTCGGTGACGGCCAGTGGAGCACGCTGGCGCTGGGCGCCGGCGGCCACCCGCACGGGATACTGCTCGTCAGCGCTGAGCAGGAGGACGAGCTGCGCGCTTTTTGCAACCTCGTCTCGCGCAGATCCCCACACGCCACCCCGATCGCCTGGGCGCTGCGGCGCTTCGAGCTTGGCTGCGACCGCGCCTGCGAGTACGAGGGCCTCAGCGACCACCTGCTGGCCCTGCGCGCCCTGCTGGCCGATCGGAGATCCCATCGATCTCCGATCGGTACCCCGTCCGAGCTGGAGTCGGGCGGTGCTCCCGACGGACTGCTCGCCGGGCGTCTGGCGGCGCTGTGTGCCACGCCCGAGCGCCACGCCGAGCTGGCCGAGCGCACCCTGGCCGCGATCGCGCTGGAGCGCGAGGCGATCGCCGGCGCCGCCGTGCAGCGCGCCGGCGGCCTGGCGGTCGCGCGCGACCTGGCCGATCATCTGCGAGCGCTGCTGCGCGACGTCATCTGCGGTCACCTGCGGCCCGAGCTGGCAGAGCTGGCCGACGAGATCCTGCTCTCAGGCGAGGCCGAGGGGGATCCGTCGCCGGCGCAGAGGGAGCGGCCCACACCAGCGACCGCCTACTACGACGGTCCAGACGCTCAGCTGGCCCTACCTGAACAGGAGCTCGGCGACGAGGCCGATGCCCGCGAGGTCCTGCGGGTCGCCGTCTAGGCGGCGCACCAGCAGCGGGTCCGCGTCGCCCAGCTCGCGTGAGAGCGTCTGGACGACATCCGCGTCGCGACGCGCCAGCAAGTCGAAGTCGCCGAGGTTCGCCGCCACCCGCGCGGCAAGCGCCTCGCCCAGCTCGGGCGCGAGCAGCGCCGCCACCTGCTCGACGCTGTGCCCTTCCAGGCCGATGTCGTGCACGAGGTTGACGATCACCCCGCCGAGCCGCATCCGATGGCGATCGAGCTGCTCGCAAAGAAAGGCGGCCTCGCGAGCGGGCTCGGGCTCGGGCGAGGTGACGATCAGAAAGCGAGTGCGCTCGTCGCGCAGCAGTAGCTCGACGCCGCGCGCGCGGTCGCGAAAGCCGTCGGTCAGCCCCGAGAGCGAGCGAAAGAACCCCGACAGCTCGCCGATCAGATCGACGCCGGTCAGGCGCGAGAGCAGCGAGAACACGACCCCGGCGCCGCGCCCGAGCACCCCGCGCGCCAGCCCGCCCGGCCCAAGGCCGCCGCGCGCCAGTCCCCCGCGAGCGAGGCCCCGGCGCGCAAGCCCGCCGGGCGCCGAGAGCAGCTTCAGCGCACGCCCGTCGAGAAAGCGCGTCAGCCGCTCGGGCGACTCCAGGAAGTCCAGCGCGCTGCGCGAGGGCGGCGTGTCCAGCACGATCGCGTCCCAGTCGCCGGAGCGGTGCAGCTCGTACAGCTTGGCCACGGCGGTGAACTCCTGCGAGCCGGCAACTGCGGAGGACAGCTCGTGGTAGATGCGGTTGGAGAGCACCTCCCGGCGAGCGTCCTCGTCTGGTGCAAGCGTCCGCACCAGCCCGTCGAAAGTCCCCTTGGAGTCGAGCATCATTGCCCAAAGCTCCCCGCGCGCCGCGCCGGTGCCGCGCCCCAGCGAGCGCTCGTCACCCCCCAGCGCGGAGAGGTCTATTCGGTGCGGCTCGCCCGGTAGTTCGTCCAGCCCGAGCGCGCTTGCCAATCGCTTGGCCGGGTCGATACTGACGACGACGACCTTCTTGCCGCGGGCGGCCAGCCCCAGCCCGATCGCCGCCGAGACGGTCGTCTTGCCGACGCCGCCGGGCCCCACGCAAACGCAAACGTTCGTCCCGCGCAGGCGCCGCTCGAGCGGGATGTGACGTGCGGGCACCGGGGGATCGTAGGCAGTACGCGCATGGTGTATCGGCGGCGAGCGAATGTGGGGCCGCCGCTCGCTCCCCAGCGGGTAGGCAACCAATCCCCCCAATCAAGGTGCAGGAATAGCGGCGAACCCTACGAATACACCCCCGAGCACGTTCCACAATCGATCGGAGCCCACTGTGACCGCCAGGGCCAAGGTCATCGCGTTCGCCAATCAGAAGGGCGGGGTGGCCAAGACCACCACGACGCTCAACCTAGCCGCCGCCTTCGCGGAGGAGGGCCACCGCGTGCTGTGCGTCGACATGGACCCGCAGGGCAACCTGACGATGTCCCAGGGCATCGACCCGGACACGCTCGAGCTCTCGATGTACGACGTGCTCGTGCAGAAGGCGACGATCCGCGAGGTGGTCCGCAAACGCGAGATCGACGTGGCCTGCGCCTCGATCGACCTGGCCGGCGCGGAGATCGCGATGTCGACGATGATCGGTCGCGAGCGCAGCCTGCAAAAGGCGTTCGAGCCGATCCGCGAGGACTACGACTTCATCTGCATCGACACCCCGCCGTCTTTGGGCCTTCTGACCATCAACGCCCTTACCGCCGCCGACAAGGTTATTGTCCCCGTGCAATGCGAGTACCTGTCGATGCGGGGCCTCATCCAGTTGCAGAACACGCTGGCGATGATTCGTGAGAACTTGAATCCGGACGTGGACATCGAGGGTATCCTCCCGACGCTGGTCGACTCGCGCACGATCCACGCCAAGGAGGCGATCGAGATCCTCGAGGAGAACTTCGGCGACCGCGTGTTCGCGTCGCGCATCCGCAAGACCGTCCGTTTCGCCGAGGCCCCCGTGAAGGGCATGTCGGTGCTCAAGTACGAGCCCGAAGGCGTAGCCGCCGAGTCCTACCGCCAGCTGGCCAAAGAGGTCCTTGCCAATGGCCGCGCCTAAACGGGCTTCGATGCGCGAAGGCCCGCTGGCCGCGCTGTTCCGCAAGACCGAGGATCTGGAGAAGGACGCCGGCCCCGCCGCCGGGCAGCCGCAGGCCGACGGCGACGCTGCGCCGGCCGCGGAGAGCTTGCCCACCGCGTCTCGCGCTCAGGCGCAGTCGCCGGCCGCCGATGCTGCTCTCGCGCGCGAAGCGCCGCACCCCTCGCTGCGCACGCCCGCCGAGCAGGAGTCCGCCACGCACGTCCCCTCTCCGCAGGAGCGTTTGCGCCACGCCTTCTCCTCGGAGATCCCCGACTCGGTCATGGACCGTCCGGCCGAGCATGCTCGCGCCGCTGCGCCACCGATCGACGATCGACGGGATCGTCGATCGGCCAGCCAGATGCCACCGATGCGGGAACACTACGAGCAGGAGCAGCCACGCCCGTTCGGCCAGGCGCTGCCGCCCACCCATCCCGTCATCCGCGTCGTCGGCGTTGGCGGCGGCGGCACCAACGCCGTCAACCGGATGGTCGAGGCCGAGGTCGAGGGCGTTGAGTTCCTGGCCGTCAACACCGATCTGCAGTCGCTGCAGCAGTCCACGGCCGACATCACCTTGCACATCGGCGCCGAGGCGACCCGGGGCCTGGGCTCCGGCTCGGACGCGAACGTCGGCCGGCAGGCGGCGATGGACGACTACGACCGCATCAAGTCGCTGCTGAAGGGCTCGGACATGATCTTCATCGCGGCGGGCGCCGGTGGTGGCACCGGCACTGGCGCCGCTCCGATCGTCGCCCGCATCGCCCGCGAAGTCGGCGCACTGACGGTGGCGATCGTGACCAAGCCGTTCGGCTTCGAGGGCTCGCGCCGCGCCGGCCAGGCCGAGGAGGGCATCGCCGCGCTTGCCGAGGAGGTCGACACGCTGATCGTCGTCCCCAACAACCGCCTGCTGGGCGTGCTCGACAAGCAGACCGCGATGGTCGAGGCCTTCCGCGTCGCCGACGACGTGCTGCGCCAGGGCGTGCAGGGCATCTCCGACCTCGTCACCCTGCCGGGTCTGATCAACCTCGACTTCGCCGACGTGCGCACGATCATGTCCGAGGCGGGCTCGGCCCTGCTCGGGATCGGCATGGGCGTCGGCGAGAACCGCGCGATCGACGCCTCCGTGCAGGCTGCCTCATCGCCGCTGCTGGAGACCTCGATGGAGGGCGCGCGCTCGATCCTGCTGTCGATCACTGGTGGTCCCAACCTGTCGCTGTGGGAGGTCAACGAGGCCGCCAGGGCCGTCTCCGAGGCCGCTCACCCCGACGCCAACATCATCTTCGGCGCGATGGTCGACGAGAAGCTGGAGGACCAGGTGTGGGTGACCGTCGTGGCGACGGGGTACGGCGCCCAGGCCGCTCTTCCTCAGTTGCGCGAGCCCGCGGGCGAGCCGCGCGTGAAGCGCACGACCCCTGGGCGCGAAGGGCGTGAACGAGACATCGGTCAGCGCCGCGGCGGCCTCGCCGTCAGTGACCGGGACGTGCCCGAGTTCATGCCGAACTTCTGAGCGTTCCCGGGACAGGTGCGGGCGAGCGCCCTCAGCTGACAGGCGTCCGACGGGGGCTCGTGTCAACCTGAGCGTCTATGGCAGCTGCGCAGAGGGGAGTGGTAGCGGCCGGGCACCCGCTCACCGCACAGGCGGGCGCCGACGTGCTGCGCGCCGGCGGCAACGCGGTCGACGCGGCCGTGGCGGCGATGCTCACTTCGTTCGCGGCCGAGCCGCTGCTCACGGGCCTGGGGGCGGGGGGCTACATGCTCGTCGCCGGTCCCGACCGGGAGCCGGCTCTGCTCGACTTCTTCGTGCAGGCGCCCACGCGCGCGCGGGACGGCAGCGCGGCCGAG
The DNA here is from genome assembly GCA_035938935.1 of Solirubrobacteraceae bacterium. GTDB lineage: Bacteria > Actinomycetota > Thermoleophilia > Solirubrobacterales > Solirubrobacteraceae > Palsa-744. Next base: position 4,757 of record DASZGH010000105.1, on the reverse strand, counting down.
CTCGAAGCGGTCGACGTGTCCTTCGGCGACGCGGTCCAGGTCTTCTACATCGGTCCGGCCTCCTGCGGCGTCTACGGCACGCCGGCGGGGGTGTGCGAGGCGGTGAAGCGGTGGGGGACGGCCCCGCTGGCCGACCTGGCTGCGCCCGCGGTGAGACTCGCACGCGAGGGGGCGCCTTTGAACGCTGGGCAGGCCTACATCGTCGAGATCCTCGGCGACCTGCTGCGCTCGACGCCCGAGAGCGCCGCCCTGTGGGCGCCACACGGGGAGCTGCTGCGCGAGGGCGAGCGGCAGGCCAACCCGGAGCTGGCCGACGCGCTCGAGCGGCTCGGGCGAGACGGGGCGCAGCCGTTCTACGAGGGCGACGTCGCCGCGGCGGTGTGCGCCTGGCTCGGCGAGCGCGGCGGCTCGATCCGCCCTGAGGATCTCGCCGCCTACCGGGCGATCGTGCGCGAGCCGCTGCGGATGCGCTACCGCGACCGCGAGGTGCTGACCAACCCGCCCCCGTCGGCGGGCGGGACGTTGATCGCCTACGCCCTGGGCCTGCTCGACGCCCAGCCCGCGCCGCCGACGCTCGAGGCGGTGGTCGGGGCGATGGAAGCCGCCCAGCGCGAGCGCACGCCCGAGTTCGTCCAGGGGCTCTCGGAGGAGGGATTCTTGGCAGGCTTCCTGTCTTCCCGGCTGGGCTCCACGACCCATATCTCGGTGCTGGACCGTCGCGGCGTGGCCTGCTCGGTGACGTGCACGAATGGTGAGGGTTCCGGGGTGGTGGTTCCGGGCACGGGGATCCACCTGAATAACGTGATGGGCGAGGAGGACCTCTCGCCGCTCGGCTTTCACACCCACCCGGCCGGCCGGCGGATGCCGAGCATGATGGCGCCGTCCGTCGTGATGCTGGCTGGCCGATCGGAGATCTCGTCGATCTCCGATCGGTGGCGATCCCGCTGCGTGCCCGGGTGGGTGGGCCTCCCATTCCGGTATCGATCGCTGATCGGTGGCGAGGTCGAGCTGGTGCTCGGCAGCGCCGGCTCCAACCGCATCCGCTCGGCGATCCTGCAGACGATCGTGGGCGTGGTCGATCGCGGGCTCTCAGCGCCGGAGGCGGTGCGGGCGCCACGGGTGCACTTCGAGGACGGCATCCTCTACCACGAGCCGGGCCTGGAGCCCGGCCACACGCTGACGGGAGAGCGCGAGGTGGTGCGCTTCCACGACCTCAACCTGTTCTTCGGCGGCGTCCAGGCCGTGCAGCGCCGCGGTGAGGAGCTGATCGGCGCCGGCGATCCTCGGCGCGGGGGCGTGGCGGTGGCGGTGTGAAGCTGCGCCTAGCGGTGCCGGCCCTCGCTCTCCTTGCGGCGCTCTTGCTGGTCGCGTGCGGCGGGGTGCTCTCGCCCGACCTGTTCGTCGTCTACCGCTCCGGCGCCACGCCGGCGGCGAAGCTGACGCTGCTCGTAAGCGAAGAAGGCGTCGTGCACTGCAACGCTGGGCCGCCGCACCATCTGAGCGATCCGCAGATCATCGAAGCGCGCGTGATCCAGGAAGACCTCAAAGACCCGGCCTCGCGCCGCGAATCGTTTCCGGCGGCCATGGGATCGGTGCTTTCGTATTACGTGCGCGACCAGGACGGCAGTCTCAGCTTCGCCGACAACTCGCCCGGCCAGCCGGCTGTCACACGCAAGCTGGCGGCATTCGTGCTGAGTGTGGCGCAGCGGGTGTGCGGGCTGTCGCAGCAGGGGGCGTGAGCTTGCGCGCGCATGCGGCGACGCCCGCTCGGGCAATACACTTCCGCCGATGGAGAACGAGCTCGTGAAGAAGATGGTCTGGTCGGGCCTGCTGACCGCGTTCGGAGCGCTGGCTAGCCTGGTCACCCAGCGCACCGCGGCCTATGTGTGGCGCAGGATGTTCGACGAGGAGCCCCCCGAGTGAGCAGCGAGAGTGCGCCCCCGGATTCGGGTCCCCACCCACCCGGGCGCCGGCAGCAGGGCATAGCCACCGCGATCACCGAGGTCTCCGAGCGCGCGAGCCTGCTGGTCCGCGAGGAGATCGAGCTCGCCAAGACCGAGATCGCCGAGAAGGCCACGCGCCTGGCCAAGGGTGCGGTGGTGGCGATCGTCGCCGGCGTGTTCTTCTTCACCGCGCTGTTCTTCGTGCTGATCGGCTGTGCCTGGCTGCTCTACTACGAGCTGCCGCTCGGCAACGCGTTCACGTACTTCTGGGGCTTCTTCGCGATGGCGGTGATCCTCGTGATCCTCGGCGCGGTGGCTGGCTTGCTCGCTGCCAAGGCACTCAAATCGGGGGCGCCGCCGACACCGGACATGGCGATCGAGGAGGCGCGCAAGATCCGCGAGACGGTCAGCTCCTCCCCGCAGGGGCAGCCCGACGCGTCGCTGCCCGACGCGCCGCCGATCCCGCCCCCGGGGATGGAGCCCTCTGAGAGAGATATCGGAAAGGGGGGCGGCTATGGCACAACGCTCGGCGGTTGAGATCCGCAACTCGATCGAGACCAACCGTGCGGAGCTGGCGGTGTCGCTGAACCGCCTACACGGCGAAGTGGCGCGCATCACTGACTGGCGCGGCCAGCTCCAGCGCCACCAGCGCGAGGTGGCGATCGCCGCGGGCGCGGTGGTCGGCCTGCTCGCGCTGAGCGCACGCCGGCGTCGCAAACGGCGACACTAGGTGAGCACGGCGCGAGGCACGGCGCCCACGCCGATCAAGCCAGGTCCGGTGTAAGTGCCGATTACCGGTCCGACCTCGGATGTGAAGACCGGCTCCGATCCGAAGATCGCGCGGCAGCGGTCGACCAGCCGCTCGGCCTGCTCTTGGGCCTGGATGTGCTGGACGACCCAGCCGTCCGCGCCGGCGTCGTGCAGCTCCTGCGCGTAGCCGACCATCCGCTCGAACGCGCGCTTTGACGTGCGCACGCGCTCGACCGGCACGATCTCGTACTCCAGCGAGAGGATCGGCTTGATCTGCAGGGTGGTCCCGATCCACGCCTGCGCCTTGCCGACGCGCCCGCCGCGGCGCAGGTACTCGAGCGTGTCCACGCAGAACCAGATCCGCATCGCCTTGCGGGTCTCGCGCGTGTGCGCCGCGACAGCGTCCTTGTCGGCTCCGCCGCTCGCCGCGGCCGCGGCCGCGAGCAGCAGCAACCCGAGCCCGCCGCAGGCCGTTTCCCCGTCGATCACCTCGACGCGATCGCCGAGCCCGCGCTCACCGAGCAGCGCGTGCGCCTGCCGGGCGGACTCGTAGGTGCCGGAGATGCCGCCGGCGAGGTGGATCGAGACGACGTCGCGTCCTTCGTCGAGCAGTGGCTCCCAAACGGCCAGGAAGTCCCCGATCGACGGCTGCGAGGTCGTGGGTAGGTCCGGATCGGTGCGCAACCGCGCATAGAAGGCGTCGAAGCCCTCCATCTCGAGCTCGCGCTTGGACTCGCCCTCCCAGCCGACGTACAGGCTGACCTGGCCGATGCCTTCGCGCTGCGCCAGCTCGCGCGGGAGGTAGTTGGTGGAGTCGCCGACGACCGCTACGGGTGGCATGCGGCGGGACGCTAGCGCACCTGGAGCGTGCCAGCTGAGCAGGGCACGTCAGCTGAGTCGGTTCTCGATCTGGGTGAAACCGTTGGACTGCGCGACGGTGGGCTCTGGCTCGGTCGGCCCGCCCGTGTGCTCGCCATTGCCCGCAATGCCGAGCGCGTCGGCCAGCTCGCCCGACTCGTACATCTCGCACACGATGTCGCAGCCGCCGATCAGATCGCCCCTGTGGAAGAGCTGTGGGATCGTCGGCCAGCCCGAGATCGCTGCGAGCTCCTGGCGGATGCGCGCGTCGGGGAGGACGTCGACGGCCGCGAACGGCGCCTGCAGCGACTGCAGCGTGGCGACGGTGCGCGCGGAGAAGCCGCATGCGGGGGCTTCGGGGGTGCCCTTCATGAAGAGGATCGTCTCGTGCTCTGAGATCGCCTCGGCGATGGCCTCGCGGATGGGGTTGGACTCGCTCTCAGACATTGACTGCTCCTGACGTTGCGTCGGGTTGCGCCTTGGCGGCTTCGGTCTTCAGCGACAGCGCGTGGATCGGGCCGCCGATCTCCGCTCCGAACACGTCGTAGACGAGCTTGTGCTGCTCGATCCGGCTGCGACCCGCGAACGCCGCTGCCACCACCGTAGCGCGGAAGTGGTCGCCGCCCCCGGTGTAGTCCTCGACCTCGGCTCGGGCGCCCGGGATGGCGGCCTCGATGCGTTGTTTGATCTCCTCGGGGGTGGGCATGCGCCCCAAGATTAGCGGGCGAGCGCCGACGCTATACTTTGGAAAGCGATGATCACGATCACCGACAAGGGTGCTGAGAAGGTGCACGAGTTCCTCGACGCCCAGCAGGCCGACGTCACCCTCGCGGGGCTGCGTGTGGGTGTGCGCGGGGGCGGCTGCTCGGGCTTTCAGTACCAGCTCGCCTTCGACGAGCAGCGCGACAGCGACGTCGTGTTCGAGTCGCACGGGCTGAAGCTCTTGGTCGACAACGAGAGCCTGCCGTTCGTGCGCGGCTCGGTGATCGACTACCAGGAAAGCCTGCAGGGCGCCGGCTTCAAGGTCGAGAACCCCAACGTGGTCGCCGCCTGCGGCTGCGGGTCTTCGTTCCGCGTTGCGGACGAAGAGCAGGTCTCAGCCGTCTGACGGCCGATAGGCGGCGCGAGGCTGCGTCCTCGGTCGCTCATGTGCAGGAGCACACTACGCTCCCTGCGTCCTTGCCTCGCTTGCCTCTCGGCCGTCAG
>DASZGH010000104.1:0-13777 GCA_035938935.1 Solirubrobacteraceae bacterium | reverse complement strand
ATGAAGATCGCCGTGAAGCCGGCGGTCACCAGCAGCGCCGAGGGGATCAGGCCGAGCAGCTCGCGGTTGCGGGGCGCCAGCACGCAGGCGAGCCTAGCGAGACGCCCGGCGCGGGACGGCCGATGGGCCCCCACGCCCCGGTCGGCGCTCCGCGCCGCGCGCTCCGCCCGGCGCGGAGCGGCCGATACCCCCGCTACGCTTGCCCCAGCGGCGAGCAAAGCTGGCCCGTCGTCGATCCCGCCGCGTGCCCCGAGTGGGGTATCGATCGACATCGGCGGCGCCTGCCGTGCACCGGAGATGAGCTTCCCCCCAGCCACACCGAACGACGAGGAGGCCCCGCCCTCGCTAGCGCGCAGCATGCGCGTGCGCTTCGCGATCGCCGCGGTCGCGCTCGTGCTGATCAGCGGCGGCGCGACCGCAACAGTCGCGCTTACCCAGCTGAACCACATCGCCGAAGAGGTGTTCCCGCGCGGTAGCCAGATCCATGTCGCCAAGGGCGTCGTGGAATCCGCCTACAGCGGCGGCCCGCAGACGTTCCTGATCATCGGCTCAGACCGACGAGCCGCCTCCAAGGACGCCTTCGACCGCAACGATCCGCCTCACAGCGACACGCTGCTGCTCGTGCACCTCGATCCCGAATACGGGCAGACCTCAGTGCTCTCGATTCCGCGCGATCTGCTCGTCACGATCACGACGCGCGGCGGTCAGGTCTACTACCCGCGCAAGGTCAACTCCGCCTACACGATCGGCAGCCAGGAAGGCGGCACGGACCGCGGCGCCGAACTGGCGGCCGAAACGATCGAGCACCTGCTGCACATAAAGCTCAATGGGGTGATCGACGTCACCTTCAAGGGCTTCATCGGCGTGGTGGACACACTCGGGTGCGTGTACGTGAACGTGGACCACCGCTACTTCAACGAACCAAACGGCAGCGCCGAAACCAACTACTCGGCGATCAACCTGCAGCCCGGCTACCAGAAGCTGTGCTACGAAAACGCGCTCAGCTACGTGCGCTACCGCCACACCGACTCAGACTTCGTGCGGGTCGCCCGTCAGCAGGACTTCATCCGCGATCTGCGTGAGCAGGTGCCGGTCGGCAACCTGCTCGGCGAGATCGACACGGTCTCCAAGGCGGTCGGCAAGGCGGTCACGAGCACCTTCAAGTCCTCGGCGAGCCAGCTGCTCGAACTCGCCAAGCTTGCGGCCTTCTCCCAACAGAAGCCCCTGCGCCAGGTGAAGTTCCAGGCCGAAAACGTCAACGCCAACATCGGCGGCGAAAGCTTCGTCACGAGCTCGCCGGCCCTGATCAAAGCGACGGTAAGGGAATTCCTGCACGGGCACGCACCGCTCAGATTGCCCTCCTCATCGTCGTCCTCCTCCGCCTCGCATTCGCACTCCCACAAAACGTCGAGTGGACCGTCGAGCGCCTCGCTCGACCTCTACCCGGTCTCCTCCTCGGGCAAGGCGATGGCGCTGAACGCCGCCCCGAACGTACCGTTCCCCCTCGAGTACCCGACACTGCAAACCGGCCCGTCCGTTCCACTGCAGGTACGCGTGTACACGCTCGAAGCCCAGCACGGGCACCGCCATCACGCCTACGTGGCCGTCTGGCAGCAGACGGGGCTTGGCGGCTACTACGACGTCGAGGGACTCGACTGGGTGAACATTCCCCTGTTCGCACACGCCCGCCAGCAGACGATCGGCGGGCGCTCATACCTGATCGTCGATGACGGCTCGCACATCCACGACATCGGCTGGCGCGTCGGCAAAGAGATCTACTTCGTCAGCAACACCCTGCTCGAGGATCTCTCCAACGAGCAGATGATCGCGCTCGCCCGCTCGACCGGGCCGCTGCACTGAGCGTCAGCCGGCAGCGGCCGGGGCACCGTCAAGCGCGGCGTTGACCAGCGCGTCCGCGTGGGCGTTCTGGGCGCGCGGGACGGTGCGAATCCGCCACGACTGGAAGCCGCGCAGCACGCTCATCGCCTCGCCATGCAGCGGGCGCATTGCGGCGTGCTTGACCTTGTAGAGACCCTGCACCTGCTTGGCGATCAGCTCGGAGTCGTTTACGACCTCAACCTCGTCGGCCCCGAGCGCGCGAGCACGTGCCAGGCCGAGCAGCAGCGCGCTGTACTCCGCGACATTGTTGCTGACGATCCCAAGCAACTCCGAAGCCTCGTCGAGCACCTCGCCTTCAGGCGTGGAGACGACGCTCGCGGCCGCGGCCGGACCGGGGTTACCGCGCGAGCCACCGTCGACGTGCACGACGACCTTCACGGCCGCACCTCGATGCGGCGCTCGGGCGCCGGTGGTGTGACGATGAGGGCAGCCACTACGAGCCGTCTACGAGCGGCGGCAGGTCGCCGGGGACGCGGGCGCGGCGACGATCGCGGATCACTCGCCGCCCGAGGTCCTCAGCCGACGGCCGCCCGTCGCGCGCGCGACGGTCCGCCTCGCGGCGGTCGATCACGACCGTGACGTTGTCGTCGTTCTCGTAGTGCTTGACGAGCTTCGGGTAAAGCTCGTCGGCCATCGCCTGCGGTACGACGCAGTAGATCATCGCCCTGATCGTACTGCGCTGCCCAGGCGAAGGAAAGGGCAGCAAGGCCCGGCTTGGCCGGTGCGACCCGGTTGAACAGCGAGAACCCGGCTTCGGGCCGGCAAGACCCGGCTCAGGCGGCGATCAGCGAAAGCTCGCCGCGCTCGTCCGCGGCGGCGTTGGCGATCCGGTCTTCAGCGGGCAGTTCGTCGAGCTCGGTCCCCTCGGCCGCCAGCCGCGCCCCGGCCGCCTCCTCGCCCAGATCGACTTCGTAGCGGTACCAGCACAGCTCCCACGCGACGACGATCGCAACGGTCGCCCCCGCGTCATCCACGGGCCGGACAACCACCGCCGGGGCACCCAGCGAGCGCGCCACACCGGCCACCCGCCGTGGTGTCTCGCCGGCGTTGAACACCTCCAGGGCGCGCTCGGCCTTCAGCTCGCCGCTCGTGAGCTCGGGCTCTGCCGCGGGCAGCTGCGGATCGAGCTGCTCGTCGCCCGGCTCAGCAGCCGGCATCGAGTGTTCTGCCTGCACCGCGCCAATGAATACGGCCTGACCGTCCGTGCGTGGGCGCTCGCTCGCGCTGTCGTCCACGAAGTCGTAGAGACCGTCGCCTTCCTCCTGGAGGCCGCGTCCCTCGCCCTCGATCGCCGCCTGCCGCCGCGGGTTCGCCTCGCGGCGCAGCGGACGCTCCTCGGGCTCGCGCAGCTGGCGCAGACGGCCCAGCAACGAGCCGGCGCGGCGCGTGCGCGCCGGGCGCAGGCTCAGCTCGTGCCTGTCGGCCTCGCGCAGCCAACCCTCGGCAGAGGCCCTGGGGACACACAGCTCGCAGACGGTGCGGCGCTGGCCGCCGGCCAGAAACACGTCGGGGGTCTCGCCTCGCAACAGGCGACGACCGCAGACATCGCAGGCCACTACCGGGTGGGAGGTGACGATCGCACGGGTTGCCATCGGCCCACCAGAGTAGCCGGGGCGTCTCAAGCGTGCGTTGCGAGGGGCTCCGACTCGACCTGCTCGAGCACGCGAGCGACCATCTGGGCGGGCAGCGGCTCGTAGCGCAGCAGCTCGAGCGTGTAGTCGCCCTGCCCTTGGGTGATCGAGCGCAGGTCGGGAGCGTAGGAGAGCATCTCGGCCATCGGCACCTCGGCGCGGATCTCCGTGCCGGCGCCCGCCGGCGCCATCCCCTGCGGGCGGCCGCGGCGGCTGTTCAGATCGCCGATCACCTCGCCCACGCAGTCCTCCGGGACGGACACGGTGACGAGCATGACCGGCTCCAGCAGCACCGGGCTCGCGGCGAGGAGCGCCTCGCGCATCGCCTGCGCTCCAGCCAGCTTGAACGCGAGCTCGGAGGAGTCGACCGGGTGAAAGGAGCCGTCGAGCAGCGTCACGCGAACGCCCTTGACCGGGTAGCCCGCCACCGGCCCCGACTGCATCGCTTCGTGCACCCCCTTCTCGACGGCGGGGATGAACTGGCTGGGTATGACGCCCCCCTTGATGCGGTCGACGAACTCGAAGCCGTCGGGGTTGGCGGGATCGGCGATCGGCTCGATCTCGATCTCACAGTCGCCGAACTGGCCGCGCCCTCCCGTCTGCTTCTTGTGGCGCCCGCGCGCGCCGGCGTTGCCGGCGATCGTCTCGCGGTAGGGGACGCGCGGCGGCTTGAGCGTGACGCCGACCCCGAAGCGCGAACGCAGCCGGTCGACGATCACTTCCACGTGCACCTGCGAGAGCCCGGCGACGATCTGCTCGCCGGTCTGTGGGTCGCGGTGCAGGTCGATCGTCGGGTCTTCCTCCTGCAGGCGCCGCAACGACGCGAACACCTTCTCCTCATCGCCGCGACTGGATGCCTCCACCGCGAAGGCCATCACCGGCGCGGGCAGCCGCGGGCGCGGCATCTGTAGCGGCTCGTCTCGTGCCGCCAGCCAGTCGCCGGCGTAGGTGTCCTTCAGCTTGGCCACCGCGCCCATGTCGCCTGGGCCGATCTCGGCGACGTGCTCCGATTCCTTGCCGGCGAAGACGATCGGCTGACCGATCCGCTCGCGCGCGTGCGTGCGCGTGTTCAGCGCCTGCGTGTCGTGGCTGAGCACGCCCTGGTAGACGCGCAGCAGGTTGACCCTGCCCGCGTACGGATCGGCGCGCGTCTTGAAGACGTAGGCGAACAGCTCCTTATCCGCTGCGGGGGAGAGCTCGACCTCGCCCACGGCAAGCGGACCGTGCCTGACCGGCGAGGGCAGGTCCTCGACGATAGCGTCGAGCAGCCGGCCGGTGCCAAGGTTGCCCGTCGCCACGCCGCAGACGACCGGGAAGATCTTGCCGTGGTTGGTGCCGATCTTCAGCGCCGCTGCGATCTCCTCGTGAGATATCTCCTCCCCCTCCAGGTAGCGCTCCATCAGCTCATCGGAGACCTCGGAGACCTCGTCCATCAGCCGCTCCCGATATTCGTCGGCCAGCGGCACCAGATCGTCGGGGATCGGCCCCTCGACCGCGGCGCCGCGACCGGGGGACTGCTGACGACAGGCGCACATGTCCAGGAGGTCGATCACGCCGGCGACCGCCCCATCCTCGATCAGCGGGATCTCCGTGGCCACGACGTGCGGACCGAAGGACTGCTTGAGCGAGTCGAGCGTGCGCGCAAAGTCGGCCCGCTCGCGGTCGAGCATGTTCACGAACAGCAGCCGGGCGAGGTCGAGCTCGGCCGCGCGCGCCCACAGCCGCGAGGTGGTGACCTCGACACCCGCCACGGCGTTGACGAGGAAGATTGCCGACTCGCACACGCGCATGCACGCAAGCGCGTCGGCGATGAAGCTGGGATCGCCCGGAGTGTCGAGCAGGTTGACCTTGCGCTCGCTCCACTCGATCGACGAGAGCGAGGCGGAGATCGACATCTGCCGCGCCTGCTCGTCGGGGTCGGCGTCCGAGACTGTGGTTCCGTCGACCACGGACCCGAGCCGCGTGGTGACGCCGGCCTCGAACAGCAGCGCCTCGTGCAGCGAGGTCTTGCCCGAGCCGCGATGGCCGACGAGGGCGACGTTGCGAATCCGATCGGGCGGGCGCATTCTGTCTCCTTGCTGGACGCTGCCAGCAAACATACCCGCGCCCGCGGGATTTCACTAGTCCTCGTCGAAGGAGCCGTCCTGCATCTTTCCGCGCAGGCGCAGGACGGCCTTGGTGTGAAGCTGGGAGATGCGCGACTCGGTCACGCCGAGCACCTCGCCGATCTCGCGCAGGGTCAGGTTCTCGTAGTAGTAGAGCGCGATCACGAGCTTCTCGCGCTCGGGCAGCGAGGCGATCGACTCGGCGATCCGGTCCTTCAGGTCGCCGACGTCAAGGGCACGCGATGGGTCCGGGGCGCCCGGGTCCTCGATCGTGTCCATCAGCGAGACCTGGTCGCCGCTGGAGTCCGAGACGCTCCACATCTCATCCAGCGCGGCCACCGAGGAGTGCGAAATGGTCAGCAGCGACTCGTGGAATTCCGGCAGCGAGATCTTCAGCTCTTGAGCCATCTCCTCGTCGGTGGGCGAGCGCTGCAGGCGGTGCTCGAGCTTCGTGTTCGCCCGCTCGATCTCACGAGCGCGCGCGCGCACCGAGCGCGGGACCCAATCGATCGAGCGCAGCTCGTCGATGATCGCGCCCTTGATGCGAGTGATCGCGTAGGTCTCGAACTTGATCTCGCGGGAGGGGTCGAAGCGCTCGATCGCCGAGATCAGGCCGACCAGCCCGTAGGAGATCAGGTCGGCCTCCTCGACGTGCGGCGGCAGGCCGGCCGCGGTGCGGCCGGCGACATACTTGACCAGTGGCGAGTAGGCGACGACCAGCCGCTCGCGCGCGCGATCGTCGCCGTCATTCTTGTAACTGCGCCACAGTTCGCGCAGCTCGATCGCTTTGACGTTCGTCTCCAGGGTCTTCTCCCGCCGATCAGGCCCGAGGGTGACTGCGCGCGTAAGCGCTTCTTAGTCGCGCGGACTCTACCCGAGTGTAGACCTGGGTTGTCGAGATGCTCGCGTGGCCGAGCAGCTCCTGGATGGCGCGCAGATCGGCCCCTCCGTCGAGCAGGTGGGTTGCGAAGCTGTGGCGCAGCGAGTGCGGCGTCACCGAGCCGGCGACTCCAGTGCGCGCCGTCCAGCCGCGCAGGCGCCGGCGCACGTCGCTCGTGCCAAGGCGCCGACCCGAGCGGCTGAGCAGCAGCGCAGGCTCGTACGTGTCAGGGGAATCGCTGCCGCGCTCGTGCGTCCCAGCCCGCGGCGGGCCCGCCAGCGCCGGCCGTCCGCACTGGAGATAGACGCGCAGCGCCGCCAGCGCAACCTCGCCGGCCGGCACGAACCGCGTCTTTGCGCCCTTGCCCTGGACGCGCAGCTGCTCACGGTCTTCCTCGACGTCGCCGAGGTTCAGCGAGACGATCTCCTCCGCGCGCAGGCCGCAGGCGTACGCCAGCTCGAACATCGCCCGGTCGCGCAGGTGCAATGGACCGTCCGCTGGGATCGAGTCCAGCAGCCTTGCCATCTCGGGAGCCTTGAGCACGTGCGGCAGGTGCGAACCCTTGCGTGGCGTGGCGATCAGGTCGGCCGGGCTATGGGCGATCGCGCCGTGCTCGCGTAGGCAGCGAAACAGCGAGCGGATCGCCGCCAGCTTGCGAGCGGTGGTGCTCGGCGCCAGATCGGCTTCGGAGAGGGTCGCTACGTAGCGGCGAATGTCGCGAACGCCTACCTCGGCCGGCGCAAGCGCGCGTCCTTGCGCGAAGCGTGCGAACTGGAGTGTGTCCACCGCGTAGGCTCGGCGCGTACGAGCAGCCGACCCTGTGCGCAGCAGGTCCTCTTCGTGCAGCACGAGCGCTCGGCGCCACTGCGGGCCGAGCTGCGGCTGCTGCTCGCTGTCTGGGGCTGAACTCATCACCAGCCCTTGTTCGCCGTCGCGAACCTCCGACCTGCCAGACGGCGTCAGCCGGCGAGCGTGGCCGTGGGGCGCGCGAGCACGGGCTCAAGCAACCGCTCCAGTTCGGGCCAGTCGCGAGCGGCAATCACATCCTCTTCCTCACACAGCTCCGCGTTCCAGGGGTGCAGGATCGTCGCCGCGGCGATACGGCGCTCGATCGCCGCCACCAAGTTGATCGGGGAGTCGTCGATCAGCACGTCGATGCCAAGCTCAACGCAACGCGAGACCTTGTCGTAGGAGCAGCAGAGGTCGTCGACCGGCATCCCAAGCTCGGCCAGCCAGCGTGCCGTCGCCGGGGCGCAGGCTGTGGCGCGGTGGGAGGTCACGTGGATGAAGTGCCCTTCCGCGCTCCAGCGGCGGACCGCCTCCACCGCGCCGGGATAGGGGCGGCCGGCGAGGATCGTCGCGTCGCCGTGGCTCTCCTCGATGCAGAGCGCGAGCTGGTCCTCGCGCAGCCGCGTGATCCCCCACGTGAACTGCTCCTCGTAGGGAAGCTCGACGCCGAAACGGCGCAACGAGACCTCAGAGAGGACGTCCCAGTAGTGATGCAACGTCGAGTCCACGTCTATCGCGAGCCGCATTACAGGTAGATTATGGACGTATGAGCGGCGTAGGAGTGCTCCCCCGCACAGATAGGCTGCAGCCCTACGGCCCGCAGGACCGCTCTGGCTGGCTGGATGTCGACTGGTCCGCGCACCAGCGATGGGTCACGATCGCCGGTCAGCCCGTGAACGTGATCGAGCTGGGCGAAGGGCCGGCGATCGTGTTCGTGCATGGACTGTCGGGCTCCTGGCCCAACTGGCTGGAGCAACTGCCCGTTTTCGCTCGGGATCACCGCGTGATCGCGATGGACCTCCCCGGCTTCGGTCACTCGCCGATGCCGACCGAGACGATCACGATCTCGCTGTACGCGCGCGTCCTCGACAGCCTGCTGGAAACGTTGCAGGTGAGCGCCGCGACGCTTGTCGGCAATTCGATGGGCGGCTTCGTCTCCACCGAGCTCGCGATCGCCTTCCCCCAGCGCGTCGAGCGCCTCGTGCTGGTCTCCGCCGCGGGCATCAGCACGTATCGCCACAGCCGAGTGGAGCGACTCGAGCCCTACCTGCGCCGGGTCGCTCCGATGCTCGCGGCCTACACCGGCTGGACGGCCGCGCGCTCAGACTGGATGTCGCGCCGCGCCGGCCTGCGCAACCTCTCGCTCGGGTTCGTCACGCGCCACCCCAGCCGCCTGCCCGCTCCGCTCGCGGCCGAGCAGATCCGCGGGGCGGGCAAGCCGGGTTTCATGCAGGCGCTGCGAGCGAACATCGACTATCCGATCCGCGAGCGCCTGCCGGAGATCGCCTGCCCGACGCTGATCGTGTGGGGCGAGGAAGACAAGGTGATCCCCGTCAGCGACGCCAGCGTCTTCGAGGAGCTGATCCCGGGCTCGCGCAAGGTGATCTTCGAGAACACCGGGCACATGGCGATGCTCGAGCGGCCGGGGGCGTTCAACGGGCTGCTGGCCGGGTTCATAGCCGAGTAGCCGATCGCCTTCCGCGAGCCGCCGGCCAGGTTCGTCGGCAACTGATCGGACGCGAGGAGACCAAGACCAAATGGGCAAGCGCGGGTTGAGGCTTATGCGACGGGCGCTTGTCGAGGTTGCCGAGTGAGCGACGATCTATCGGCGATCCGCTTATAATGGGGACATGATCCCCCCAGCTGCTTCGGCGGCTGGGTGCGAGGCCCGGCTTCGGTCGGGTCTCAGCGTTTAAGGTGATCGCCAAGCACGTGGCCGATGTATCTCGCCGCGAGCGTCCCGAAGCAGACGAGGGAACTGGCTCGCCTGCAACGGGCCGTGGCGAAGCTTTCTTGACGACATCTACGGTGTCGCGAAGGCTCCGTGCGGGACTGTTGCTCGGGCTGAGTAGCGCGAGGTGGAGCCCAAGGTCGTTGCGCGCTATGCGGATCGGCTCGACAAGGTCGGTGTCGTTGGTGAGCACGATCGCCATCTCGCAGTCGCGCCTGAACGCGTCGATGAGCAGGTGCGAGGCTATGTTGACGTCGGAACCCTTCTCCTCGGTGGACAACACACGAACGTTCTCTGCACCGACAGGGCAGTCTGCGCCGCTCGGACATGGTTCGGCCCGGCGCATCCAGCGCGTGCCGCTCCGGAACTGGCCGAGGAAGATCTCAACATCCCGGCTCTCCAGCGCACGGAAGTACATCTGCTGTCGTGTGGCCTCCTGCGGATTGTCAGGGCGCGCTACGACCCGCGCGGAGAAGTAGAGGACACGCCCGATCTCGTCGTTCGGGAAAAGGGTCTCGGCGAGCGTGCGGACGTCAAGCCACTTACAGTCTGGGAAACGACGCCGCAGCGCACTGTAGTAGAGGTTGAAGCCATCGACGTAGACACTTGCCTGCATAGAGATGCAACCTATCTCGTCGCCAGGAGGGAAACCTCCCCGGCCCGAGATTGCGGCGAGAGCTTGTATCTCAGCTGGTGACAGCGCCTTCGGCCGCCGACCCCACAAGCCTCGCGTACTTGCGAATCGCCACGTCGATGTGCTCGTCCGCACGCGGCGGCTGTACGTAGGAGGCAATCCGTTCGGCGATCTGCGAGTCGCTGAGCGCCACGTCGATGCGGCGGGAGTCCACGTCGATCGTGATCTCATCGCCGTCGGCCAACGCGCCGATCGGCCCGCCGCGGACGGCCTCCGGGGCGATGTGGGCGGCCATGAAGCCGTGCGTGGCCCCCGAGAAGCGCCCGTCGGTGATCAGCGCGACCGACTCCCCCAGCCCCTCGCCGACGATGGCCGCGGTGACGGCAAGCATCTCGCGCATGCCGGGGCCGCCGGCGGGACCCTCGCCGCGGATGACGACGACATCGCCCGCGGCGATCTCGTGTGCGAGCACGGCCGCCATCGCCGCCTCCTCGCCGTCGAATACCCGCGCCGGGCCGGCGTGGCGGCGGCGCTCGTGGCCGGCGAGCTTGACGACGCAGCCGTCGGGCGCGACGTTGCCGCGAAGGATCGCGAAGCCCCCGGTTGGCTTGAGCGGGTGCGACAGCGGCCGCACGACCTGCTGGCCGGGCGTCTCCTGCGCCTCGGCAGCGTGCTCGCTGATCGTGCGCCCGGTGACCGTGATCGCCTCCTGACGGAGCAGCCCGGCTTCCTGCAGGCGGCGCAGGACCAGCGGCACGCCGCCGGCCTCGTACAGGTCGGTAGCGACGTACTGCCCGCCGGGCTGCAGGTCGCAGAGCAGCGGCGTGCGCTCGGAGATGGCGTCGAACTCCTCTATCGACAGAGCCACCCCCATTTCGCGAGCGACGGCGAGCAGGTGCAAAACGATGTTGGTGGAGCCGCCACTGGTCGCCCCGGCCGCGATCGCGTTCTCCAGCGCCGGCTTGGTGATGACTTCGCTTGGCCGCAACCCGCGCCGGAGCACGTCCATCACCAGTTCGCCGCATTCGCTTGCCACCGCGAGCTTGCGCCCGTCCTCGGCCGGCACCATCGATGAGTCCGCTGGTGAGATGCCGAGCACCTCGAAGGCCATCGCCATCGTGTTGGCCGTGAACTGCCCACCGCAGGCCCCGGCGCCCGGCGAGGCGGCCTCCTCGAGCTCGTGCAGCTCCGCTTCGGTGATCTTGCCCGAGGCGAACGCCCCGACAGCCTCGAACACCTGCTGGATCGTTACGTCGACGCCTTTGTAGTGGCCAGGACGGATCGACCCGCCGTAGAGCATCAGCCCCGGAATGTCCAGGCGAGCCAGCGCCATCACCGCACCCGGAATCGTCTTGTCGCAGCCGGAGATGACCACGAGCGCGTCGAAGGCGTGAGCGGAGGCGACCAGCTCGATCGAGTCGGCGACCAGCTCGCGCGAGACCAGCGAGGCGCGCATCCCCGATGTCCCCATCGTGATCCCGTCGGAGATCGCGATCGTGTTCAGCTCCATCGGCGTCCCGCCGGCCGCGCGCACCCCCTCCTTGACCTTGGCGGCAAGCACGCGGTTGTTGAAGTTGCAGGGCATCGTCTCGATCCACGAGTGCGCGACGCCGACGATCGGCTTGGCCAGATCTTCGGCTGTGTAGCCGATCCCGTGCAGATAGGCCCGCGCCGCGGCACGCTCGGGTCCCTCGATCAGGGCGCGCGAGCGGTGCTTTACGTCGAACTGGGTGGCGGAGGCCATCGCTGCGAAACACTACCGGCGCATGAGCGCACGGGTGCGCCGAAACCTGCAAGCTCCCCGACGGCTCGCTAGCCGCTTCGAGCGCGGCCCAGCCCGATCGCATCGACGGGCCCCGGCCCCTCCCCCACGTCGCGGAGTCCGTCCCTGACCGCCTCCCCGGCGATCGCGCGCGCCGCGAACGCCGCCTGCAGCGGGTCGCGGCCGAGCGCGAGCTGCGCGGCCAGCGCGGAGGAGTGCGTGCAGCCCGAGCCGTGCGAGGCGCCGTCGGGATGGCGCTCGCCCGGGATGGCGACGATCCGCTCGGGAGCCCGCGAGTCGCAGAACAGGTCGA
Source organism: Solirubrobacteraceae bacterium (assembly GCA_035938935.1). Taxonomy (GTDB): domain Bacteria; phylum Actinomycetota; class Thermoleophilia; order Solirubrobacterales; family Solirubrobacteraceae; genus Palsa-744. Next base: position 1,813 of record DASZGH010000104.1, on the reverse strand, counting down.
CCGCGTGCTGGCGGTGGCCGCCGGTTAGCACCACGATGCGCGGCCCCAATTCCAGCATCCCGCGCACGAGCCACTCGGACTCTGCGTCCTCCTCGCCGGGCTCGCTGCCCGAGTCGTGACTGCCGGGGGCGCGATCACGCAGCAGTGCACGCGCCTCGGGCACGTTGGGGGTCAGGACCGTGGCTCTAGGCAGGATCTCCGCAACCAGCATTCCCTGCTCATCCGGATCCAACAGCTGCGCCCCGGACTCCGCGACCATCACGGGATCGACCACGACCGGGGTGCCGGGTGGCAACTCGTCCAGTGCCGTCGCGACCGCAAGGATCGTCGCCGCGTCGCCGAGCATCCCCACCTTGACGGCGTCGACGCCGATGTCCGAGACGACCGCCCGCACCTGTGCGAGCACGATCTCCGGAGGGACGGGGTGGATCGCGCTGACGCCGAGCGTGTTCTGAGCGGTGATCGCGGTGATCGCGCAGCAGCCATGCACGCCACAGCGCGCGAACGCCTTCAGGTCGGCCTGGATGCCGGCCCCGCCTCCGGAATCCGAGCCGGCGATCGTGAGCGCACGTGGGGTACGTTGCTTTGCCATCCCGCTTTGGGACGTGTCGGGATCGCCGGCGCTACGCGGCCTTGGCGCTCTCGCGCTTGCCTCGCCGTGCCGGGAAGATCGCATAGCTGCCGATCGCGCTCACCAGCAGCCGTCCGTCCTGGTCGCGAACCTCGCTGCGCAGGACGGCGTTGGTGCGGTTGCGACGGTCGAGCACACTGGTGCAGACGATCTCGCCCTCAGTCGCCGTCTGGATGTAGTTGATCGAGATGTTCAGCGTCGCAATGTGCTCGTCCTTGGCCGTATGCGGCCACAGCGTCGAGCCCATGCAGTAGTCGACCAGCGCGTAGGTGACGACGCCTGAAAGCAGCCCGGCGGCGTTGATCAGCTCCGGGCGGATCTCCAGACGGACGGTCTCCGGGTCATCCCAGTGCATCCCCATGAAGCCGCTGACGCCGTCGATGCCTGGTTTGCGACGCGTACCGGGGCTGCCGTCGCGGGCCGGCTCGGGGACGGAAGCGGCGGCAGTCGTGCCGCTGTGGTTGTCGTTGACTGCGGTCATGGGAGGGGGCCGGGCGGCCAATGGATGACCGGGCGGGCACGGCCAGCATATCCGCGCCGCTGTCCCGCTAGGAGCGCCCCGTCGGATCAGTCCTCATGGCAGAGACCGACCCGCCGTCCCCACGCCGCGGAGACCCGCGCCGCAAGCTGGGCGCGCTCGGCGAGCAGCTCGCCGTCGAGCACCTGCGTCGGCTGGGTTTCGTGATCGTCGAGCGCAACGTGCGCACCCGCCATGGCGAGATCGACCTGATCGCCGTCGACGAGCAGGGGACGTTGATCTTTGTCGAGGTCAAGACCTTGCGCGCCCGCAACCGTCGCCGCGGCGTCTGTCCCGACGAGCAGCCGCTCGCCTGGCTGAAGTTCTCGCAGCGCAACCGCCTGCGCCGCCTCGCGCAGGCGTGGCTGTACGAGACGGCAGCGAGGCGCCCACGCGCGCGCACGATCCGCTTCGACGCGATCGGTGTGATCGTGGACGGCAGGGACCGTCTGCTCCGCTTGGATCACATCGAGGGGGCGTGGTGAGGCGGCGGCGACCAGGACGCCGCGCCCCGGATGAACCACTAGTAGTGCTCCGTTAGGTCTTGCAGGGGTTTTGCTGTGGGTGGGCGAACTCTTTCTGTGGTGGCGTCTACGGAGGAGGCGAGAATGGGAGGCGTGTCAGGGCTCACGGCCGCGAAGCTGCAAAGGGTCCGCGGCAGGCTG
>DASZGH010000103.1:0-40998 GCA_035938935.1 Solirubrobacteraceae bacterium | reverse complement strand
CGGATGCGCTGCCCGTGCAGCTCGGTGTCGCGTGTGGCCGTGCGGGCGAAGTGCGCGAACGCCGGGAACATGCGCAGTGACTCCTCGACCGCCGCCGGCACCAGCGAGGGGTCCTCGAGCACCATCCGTCGTTGCTCGGGGTTTTCCATCAGCGCGCGCATGCCGCTGCAGTAGGTCGCCTTGGTGCTGTCGTTGCCGGCGGCCATCAGCAGCAGGAACCCCATCACGATCTCGTGGTCCTCGAGCCGCTCGCCGTCGAGCTCGGCATGCACGAGCACGCTTGTCAGGTCATCGGTCGGCGCCGCGCGTCGTTCGGCGATCAGCTTGCCGCAGCGCGCGAACACCTCGGGCACCTCGCGCTCCATCACGCTCTGCGCGCCCTCGGGCGTCGCGTCCGGGTCGCCGGCGCCGACGATCGCGTTCATCAGGTTCGCCCAGGCCTCATCGTCCTCGGGGGCCAGGCCCATGAAGCTGCCGATCACCCGCGCCACCACTGGCTGCGCGACGTCATTGACGAGATCGCAGGTCTCCCGGCCCTCGAGCCGGTCGAGCACCTCGATCGTGATCGCGCGGATCGCGTCCTCGTGCTCGGCGATCCGCTTTGGCGTGAAGCCACGCTGGAACAGCGCCTTCAGCCGGTCGTGCTTGGGCGGGTCCATGCCGATGAACATCGCCTGCTGCATCTCCAACGACAGGCCTGCGTTGGACGCGGTGAAGCCGCCGACTTCCGAGGAGTAGGTCTGCCAGTCACGGCTGACCTCGAACACGTCCTCGGCGGTCGTCACCGACCAGAAGCCGTCTTCGTCGGGAAACTCAGCGATGCCGCTTGACCAGTGAACCGGACACTCAGCGCGCAACCGCCTGAACAACTCCAGCGGCGGCCCCTGCTGGAAGTGGGCGCGGTCAGCGACGCCCAGCTCGTCAAGCGGCATCTGATCCTGGCTTGTAGTGCTCAAGTGTCCTCCCGTCTTGACTTGGCTTGATCTACAGACGCAGCCTACTCCTCGGGCTGGCCGCCGCCCACAGGTTTCGGCGCGCTCCCAGTTGCTCGGATCGACCGAGAGGGCGATCCTGGTTCTTAGGCGTCTTTTGAGGTGCTTGGGTTGTGCGTAGGATTCGAACGGCTAGTAACGATTGATACCCGCTCCGGTGGGAGTGTGCGTCGCCGAGAGCACGAGATACGGGAGGTCGTGTCGTGAGTCTGCTCGGCGATTTCAAGAAGTTCCTGCTCCGTGGGAACGTGGTCGACTTGGCGGTTGTGATGGGACCGCGTTTGGGCTGGTCGTCAAAGCCTCGTCGCGGGCCTGCTGACCCCGATAATCGCGTTGATCTTCGGGCAGCCCGATTCGGCACGTTGTCGTTTACGATCAACTCGAGCCACTTCTTTTACGGCGACTTCATCAACAGCCTGATCACGTTCGTGTCGGTCGCCGGGCGACTCCCAATACGCGTCTGCCGATCGGTTCACGTCGCATTCGGGCGCTACTCTTGGAGTCGTGAGGCATTCTGTTTTGAGCACCACCCCGACGGCTGAGAAGCCGGCGCTGAGCGACGAAGAGCGCGCCGAGCGCAGGCGGCGGCTCGCCGAGCGCGTGTTTAGCCCGGGCGGGCTTGATCGGGATACGCTCAAGCACATCGAGCAGCTGACGGGCAACGAGTCCTAGCGACCTGCGGTGGATGCCGTCGATCTGCTGGAAGGCGATGCGCCGTTCATCGCGACACATCAGCATGGTGGCGGTTCTCCTCCCTCCCCGCCGGGCTTGCCGGGCTCGTCAAGCAAGCAATGGGCGATGACCGGCTGTGGATTACGCCTATCGTGCGAATGGAGATCCTCTACTCCACTCGCAGCACCTCCGAGTACACCGCAGTCGAGACAGAGCTCGACGGGTTCCGAATCCTGCGCAACGATCGAGCCGTCGCTGACGCGGCGATGAGCGCGGTCGGTGAGCTGGCCGAGCGCAGCGACGGGTACCACCGCGTGCCGCTGACCGACGCGCTGATCGCCGCAGCCGCCGCCGAGCACGGCGGCATCGCGCTGCTTCACCGCGACACCTACTTCGACAAGCTCGCCGAAGTCCTTACATTCGAGAACGTCGAGCTTCCAGGATCCTGATCCGTCAGGCGCACGGCCGACGCCGCGAGCCATCTACGAGACGCCTTTCGTCCCAGGCGAGAGCTTGGCGCCTCGGGCTGGATGCTCCCGCTCTTGGTCGGCGGCGGCAGTGAGCAGCGCGGCGGTCCCAGCCATGATCCTCGGCACGGCAGAAGAGGCCCGGCCGCTCCACCCTGTCTAGGGCAGCGGTGATCCGCGGCCTGAATGCGAGGATTGTCGGATGGACGCTGACGAGCGACTGCGTGCTGGCCGTCTGGCGGCGCAGCGGCTGACGCCGGCAACAGGGTGCGAGAGCGCCGAGGAAGCGGCGTTGGCTGTAATCGGCGTGCAGGCTCAGGATCTGCGCGCCGCGGCTCTTGCACTGCGCTCGCGCGTGCCCGGCCTCACCCGAAGCGCCGTCCGCGCCGCGCCGCTCCTGCGCACGTGGACGGTCCGCGGCACGGTGCACCTGATTGCGGCGTCCGATCGTCCCTGGCTGCACGCGCTATTCGCCAGGCGAAATGCCCGCGTGTTTGGCGCGCGCTTCGCGCGCTTCGGCATCGTGGAGGAGGTAAACGCCATGCGCGGGGACGTCGTTGAGCTCTGCGGCGAGTGTCCCCGCGACCGGCCGTCGCTGCTGCGCGCGCTGGTCGAGCGCGGCCACCCGTCGCTCGAGCAGGGTCCGATCAACACATTCGTTCCGTGGCTCTCGACGCAGGGGCTCATCGTCACCGACACTGCCGGCCTGCTACAGGCGGCCGATCCGCCCCCGGCGGTCGATCTCGACGAGGCACTCGCGATCCTTGGCGCCCGCTACCGCGCAGGCTACGGCCCCTGCGACGCAACCGACCTCGCGAAGTGGTCCTCGCTGCCCATCACACAGGCGCGCCGGGCGCTCGAAGCCGCCGGACCGCCGAGCGACGTTGACGCGTTGCCCACCGATGACACACCGCCCTGTCTGCTGCTCGCCGCCTTCGACACGCTCATGCTCGGCTACCGCACTCGCGAGCCATTCGTCGTCGCCGAGGACGACCATCACATCCTGAGGGGCGGTGGGATGCTCAAACCCGTCGTACTCAATCGCGGAGCAGCAACGGGTACTTGGTCCATCAAGAAGGGCCGCCCCGAGCCGACGTGGTTCGGGCGGCCCACGCCCGCTCCGGCGCTCGCCCACGAGATTGCGGACATCGAGCGCTTCCTTGCATCGTAGCGGCCTGTAGCTCCTGGAGCAGGTCGCGCGGTCTCGCTTTTCGGGGAAGTGCGAGTGTCCGAGCAGGTGTCACGCTCACGTATACTGTGGACGATCGTCGAGCGCGCCAACCGAGGCCGGCACACGCCCGCTTGCGCTGAGTGAGGCGGAAGCGGGCGCATCGCGGCGCCCCAGACCCCATCTCGTCCGATGTAGGAGGGTTAGGGGCGTGCGACGGCGCGCTTGGATCCGACGCGAAACCGGCAGTGCCGGGTCTGTTGCGTCGGCGTCGCGGCGACGATGAGCACCGCGCTCCTGGTGGTGCGGTGGACCTTGATCGCTGAGGCTGACACGCCCGAGAGGACTGCATTCACACGAACCGGAGCAGAGGAGACTATGGCGAGGCTCGGCCCGTGCCGGCTACCCGCTGATCGCCACGCTGGCCGCGATCAGCGGCACGCCCACAGGCTGAGAGCGCCGTCTACGCCGGGGAGGCTCCACGGGCCGCAAGCCGCCCTGCGACACGCATGGCCCGCGGCATCCGGCGCGCGAGGGTGACGGCGACGCGGTCGGAGCGGCGCATGTATTTCGCCGCCCCATCGAGCTCCGTTCTCGGCTCGCGCTCCTCTCCCAGTGTGTAGAGACGCCATGAGCCCGGCACACCCTTGAGTTCATGTTCACCGCGCTCGACGAACTGCATTCCCGAGCCGATCACCAGCTCCTTAACAGTGGAGGACACGACGATCTCACCCGGCACGGCGAGCGCGCTCACGCGAGCGCCGATGTGGACGGCCAGGCCGCCGAGGTCCTGTCCGATAGCCTCGCACTCGCCGGTGTGGACGCCGGCTCGCAACTCGATTCCCAGCTCCGGGACGGCGTCGCGCAGCGCCTCAGCGCAGCTGATGGCCTTTGCCGGCCCGTCGAACGCCGATAGCGCCCCGTCGCCGATGTGCTTGACAACCCGCCCGTCGCGCTCGGCGACCACACGATCAAGGAGTGCGTCGTGGCGCTCAAGCAGCTCCCGCCATGCGCGGTCGCCCAGCTCCGCCGCGCGCCTTGTTGATCCTACGACGTCTGTGAACAGGACGGTGGCCAATACCCGGTCCGTCTCAGTGTAATGGACTGCGCCGGTGACGAACCGCTCGATCTCATCGACAATCGCCCCCCCACAGTCATGCAGCCAGAAGACATGGTCGACACCGGGAAACTTGACGAAGCGTGCCCCGGGAATGCCGTCGGCCAACCGCTGGCCGGCCGCAACTGGTATCGCACGGTCACCCTCAACGTGCAATACAAGCGTCGGCACGCGCACCGACGACAGGATCTCGCGCACGTCGATCTCAAGGACAGTCTCCACCAGCGCCCGGGCCATTCGCGGGCTTGCCGCCGCCCGCGCGAACGTCCCGTAAAAACGCTGCTGAAGCTCGCCCAGGCTCGGCGCGAAGAGCTTCGACAGTCTCGCCCCGTCTCCCCAATGCTCGAACAACTCCTCCATCTCGTATCGCTCCGCCTGCGCACGCTCTACCAACTCGGGCGAGTACGCCTCTGGGGTGACGAAGATGTCCGACAGGTTCGCGAACGTGCCATACAGGACCAGCGAGGTGATTCGCTCCGGTCTGGAGGCAGCCAGCACCACCGAGGACGGGCCGCCCTCGGAGATGCCCAAGAGCACGGCCCGCTCAGAGCCAGCGGCGTCGAGCACGGCCTCGATGTCCGAGCCGCGCTCCTCGAGCGTAGGCAGGTGCGGGATTGGATCCGACAGGCCGGTGCCCGGCTTGTCATACATGATCAGCCGCGCGAACGAGGCCAGGCGCCCCAGGAAGCTGGCGTAACGAGGTTCCGTCCACTGCAGGTCGAGATGCGAGATGAAACCGGGTGCTACCAGCAAGTCCACCGGGCCGTCGCCCACCACCTGGTAGGCGATCGAAATCCCGTCGCGCTCGACGTACTGCGTTGGCGGCGGCTGCACGACAACGAGTCTACGCCCGCGAGCACCCAACGACACTCTCGCAAAGGCCTGCTTCGGGACCACTCTCCCCGCTTGTAGTCCGCAGCCGCGGTCGCGTCACCGGCTCACGCCCAATCGGAGATTCGCAACCCGTGTCGCTGACGGGTGTCGTTGCATCACTTCAAATCAGTCAGACCTCTGTACTTGCAGCGACCCGAGTGCGTAGCTGAAGGTGAGCGTCCCGATGCCCGTGCCGCTGCTGTTCCCGCTGGGCGAACCGGCAGCGGGCGCTCCCCCGGAGGTCGTGCCCTCGCACCTCGTCCCAAGCATGCGTCTCGTCTAGGGCGACGACGTGCCCGCTGTTGGCGAACACGAGGTGTCCGACGAGGCCCGGCGAGAGTCCTGTTCTGGCTCGGAGCCCGGTCTCGTCAGCCCGGTCTAGAGTGCCTGCCGGATGCCGTCCGTGCTCACATCCCAGAGTCCAGATTGTCCGCGCTGCTGCCTCGGAGTCTCGCCTGCTCAGGAGGGTCCTCGAAATGACCAGGCGGCCGCGACCTATGATCGCCGCCGCTGCACAGCGGCCGCTTGAGCGTGCGCGGTGTTACGAGCCGACGGTTGCCCCGGCGCGACACGGGGCACGGCGAGCAGTCACACCGCCGCAGGGCATGTGTGCCGCGATGTCTCCCTCGTGGGATGATTGAGGCGTCCGAGGAGAGCAAGCGGCGTGCGAGCATGGCGACGCTGTGGTTGCTCCCACGTCCGGAAAGCGAACTCACGGTTACGGCATGCGGCGCTTTGTGGTTTTTGTGCTAACGGTCGCGGCGATACCCAGCGCGGTTGGTCTGTTGACCGGGATCAGCGAGGGGCGATCGGGGGGAAACGCGCTTATTCTCGCGTTCGCAGGATTCTGCGCGTTCTACGTTGGCTGCACTGCCGGCGTCCTGGCCATTTGGGCAGCCGTTGCGGTGGGCGCGCTATCGGTGCTCATCACGCTTCCCCTTTGGTGGCGCCACCGCGACGATCCGGTTCCGGAATACATCGTCGTCCCCGTCGCATTCATCTTCCTCGTAGCTACGCTTGGGGCGCTTGGTGTCGGCATCTACGAGTCCACGGGTCCTATATATGACCTAGTCAGAGATGGGCCCAGCTGGGCGCAGATTGCTGTTCGCGCGATCATGCTGATGCTTGCTCTCCTGCTCGCGTGGCGCATTGTGCGTGCTTTTGACCGGCCGCGCGGTCAGGCGTGACATCGGGCCGCGCGCTTTCGCGTCAGGCACCGGGCGCTGCTGCCCGATCGCCAGAGCGCTAGAGCTACTTGATGGCTTAGCGCCGCTCTTGGGCGGGAGCGACAGCCATGCGCTGTTCGTCAGACAGATGCTTCGGACGAACAGGAGCACTGACGGTGCCTAATCCGACACTGCGGCGTTCACGCGAGAGTGGGCGTCTCGATGGTCGAGCCCAGGTGCCTCCTTGACGACGGCCAACAACCAAGATCGTCGCCCGCTTCGCTGCCTCTGCTCTCGCATTGGGGTATCGACGCCCGGTCGGGGGCTGCCAGTGCAATCTTGTGATAGCTACTGAAATATAGGATACTTCTATTCAATGGATGGTCTTAAATCGATGGGGCCCTAGATGGACTGCATCAGAAACCGTGTGGCGGTAGCCATGTTCACGGTCGTAGCGATGTTCGTGCTCTCGGTGGGGTGCTCGACCGTGTTTGCCGCGACGGGATACGTGGTGACCCAGCGGCAGGGCACTGAGGTCCTCGTCATCGAGATGGCGCATGCGGGACTCGGGCTCGTGGAGCGGTCGCGCACGTGCTCGAAATGCCGCGCAGCGGCGACGTCGAGCCTGACCGCCAGCTTCGAGACCGGCCGAGCGCTGCTCGTGGATCCCATCGACCGCACCTACGCGACGGCGACGCTCGCAGCGCTCAGCGCGCTCGCGCGGCGGGAAGCCGCGCAAATCGAAGGCGCCCAGCGCATTCCCGAGCTCGGCATCGTCGCGAAGCCCCCCTCGGTCACGGTGAGGGCAGCCGGGCGGACCCGGATCGCCGGAATCCCAGCCGCCGGCCTCGAGGTCGATCAGGGCCCGCTGCAGCGGCGGCTTTGGTATGCAACCTCTCTGCCGATCGTCCCGTCGAGGTATGCCGCGGTCCTCGACACCTTCGGCGGCGGCGCGTCGAGGTCGCTCGGGCGGGCCCTCGCTCGTGTGCGTGGACGACTGCTGCTTCGCGTCGAGGTGCTCGCGCAGGGGCATTGGCGCAGGCTGCTCGACACCAGCGCGGTCCGTAAGCGCTCACTCTCCTTCTCGCTGCGGCCGCCTTCGCGCGCTCGCCGGCTGCCGCTCGCAGGAGCGCCGCTTGCGCCACGAGGCGGGGCGCGCAAGGCGGACGTGCCGGCTCGGCTCAACAATCTCGGCCTCGGTCCGATCAGCCGCCACCCGCAGATCTTCGCGATCTACTGGGGCGCGTTCTTTCAAGAAAGCCCGGGGTTCGTGGGCGTGCTCAACGAGGAGCTCGGGCAGATGGCGTCCGGCGGCGACGGCTACACCGGCCCCCTGGGTCAGTACGGGGTCCAGGCGGGCTCCTTCAACGGCTTCTTCACGCTCGGCAACCCACCGAGCAGCGTCGGCGGCCCGGATTTCTTCTCCATCGAGACGATGCTGCTCACGCATCTGGGCAACACCTCCCCGCGCTCGTGGGGCCGCTTCAGCGGCACCGACCCGATCGTGATGATCTTCGTCCCGGAAAGTGTCGTCGAAGAAAGCGGCTGGAGCGGCTATCACTTCGAGGTTCCCACCGAGCAGGGGAGCTTTCCCTGGAACTTTCCGGCAATACCGTGGACCATCGTCAAGGTACCCGACAAGACCCTCGCCCCGGGCCCGACCGCGATCTTCGACGAAACGATGGAGCGCGCGTCGCACGAGTTCGTCGAGGCGGCCACCGACCCCTACCCGTTCACCACCTGGGTCGACCCGGCCAAGGAGCCGGTCTGGGAACTGGGCGAGGCGGCGGACATCTGCTCGCACGGCAACACCAGCCCGTGGGGGGAACTCACACGCATCGGCCCGCCCTTGGTGGCCGGCGCCACCGGCTTCGGCACGGCCTACTCGACGTACTGGTCGAATGTCGACAAGGCGTGCGTACCCGAATCGCGCCCGAGCGCCACGATCGCCGCGCCCGCCAACGGCAGCACGTGGCGATGCCCGCCGGTCCCGGTTGACCTCCGCGCAACCGATCCCCTCGAAGGATCGTTGAACGCGTCCAACAGCACAATCAGGTGGTTCGCCGACACGCGCCCGATCACTCCCGACGCATTCGGCGACCTTCACCTGTCTCCAGGAACGCATCTGCTCACGGTCGAAGTAACGGACAAGCACAAACTCACCACCACCGCCGGCCCCGTGACCGTCACCGTGAGTCCCGCTCCCACGCCACAGGTGGCGATTCAGTCGCCGGCCCCCTCCAGCGCCTGGGGCACCGATCAGAGCATCCCCTTCGCGGGGGGCGCATTTGACGCCTGCGACGGCAACCTCACGGGCGCAGCGCTGTCGTGGAGCGCTGGGGGAGCGCCCCTCAGTACCGGCAATGCCTTCTCCATGCCATTCCCCTTGGGAGCGCACACCGTGACACTCACGGCCACCAACAGCAGTGGGGTGACTGCGAGCGTCCCGGTCACCTTCACGGTGGAACCGCCGAGCGGCAACCCGAGCCCGGCGATCAGCCTGCCGCTCAACAACGCGAACGTGGACATCAACTCGGAAATCACCTTCAGCGGCAGCGCCACGGACCCGCACGACGGGACGCTGAGCGGCAACTCACTGCAGTGGTATGACACCTACAGCGATTCCCTGGGAGGTGGCCAGAGCCACGTGCACTTGGGCAGCGGCAACAGCTTCACCGCACGCCTGCCCTTCGACGCGCTGCCCGCAACGCACACGATCAGCCTCGTGGCGACGGACAGCCTCGGCCATTCCGCCACCACGTCAGTGGTCGTTCAGTCGGCGAACATCCAGTGAGCTTGTCGATCGTCACGTCGCCGGTGGCTGACGGTAGTGCACCGCGACTATGTCGACACTCTCGCAGCGATGCTGAGTTGGGCGGGCTTCTCGGACCAGAGGAGGGCAGAAACGTCGGCGTAGTTTGGTCCCAATGCCGTTACTTGAGGGCTGGAGCCAGCTTCTGTTCTTCGTGGAAAGAAGCGACCAACCAAAGGCGCGACCCCGGCTTTCGCAGCTCGTCCCGAGCAGGCGTCTGGAGCGAACCTCAATGGACGCTCACAAAATCGCGCGAAGCGGCGGTAGGTGGGCCGGATGCTGCGCCCCAAGCGCTGCGTTGCGCGTTGCGCGGCTGACGCCGGGCGTTGCTCGCTACGGGAGCGCTGCCTCCCAGCGCGAGATGGTGTACGGGACGCCGGTGGGTCCTCCGACCATGAAGATCGTCGTGTCGTCGGCGGTTGCTCGGGCGGCGCGGAGCAACGCCGGATCGCGCACGAAGACGATCGTCCCAGCCGGCGCGTCGATCTCCTCGCCGTCTACCGTGAAGAGCGCGTGTCCGGTCATCACGGCGAAGAGCTCCTGGTGGCCGTTAGTTTGGTTGTCCTCGTCGTCGGCCTCGTGATGCTCCTCGATCATCTCGTCGCCGGCGTTTCCGGTCGCAGCGTTGACGCCGAACGCCTGGACGTCGAAATGGCGGCGGATGAGATGGAACGCGCCATCGTTGATGTCCGGGTTCCCGGGGTCGACCTGGGCCAAGGTGTCCACGTCGGCCAGGCGGACGGAGCCGTACAGTGCGGTGCGGGGATCGCTCATGGCGCCGATACTGCCACATTCGCGCTCCGTCCTAGCCGACGTACCCACCGCCCCAAGCCGCGCCGCGTCTCTGCCCGCGCCTGCTTTGCCCGAGAGCGAGTGCGCGCAAGGCGCGACGGCAGACAGCTGCCCCGGCGTTGGTGAGATGAGCCGCCCGTCTGCGGCGAGCGTGAAGCCGGGGAGCGAGAAGCGCGTGGCAAGCAGCTCCGGTATGGCCTCTCGCTCGAGCGGCGTCACGCTCGTGCCCGCGGGCGTTTGCTCGCTGAGGGATAGCTCGCTCCAGTCGCACAGCAACGTGCCCGTGCCGTCATCGCCACGAACGCCCATGATCAGGCCGGTGACGAACAGCGAGCGCGGATGCGTGGAGGTCCACCAATTGCTGGTCTCGACATCAATGAGCGGAACCGGCTGCGGGAGAAAACCGTAAAGGTCGGCCCATTCGTCCCCCTCCAGCTTCTGGAGCACGAGCTCGGAGCCGTCCTCGATTACGCGAAAGCTCCAGCCCGACTGCTCCTGCGTGGGGCCCGGCCCGAATGGGATCGGCTCGAGGATGCCGCGGGGCGAACCCCACGTCGGCGTGCCAGCTCGCGCCGTTCTCGCTGACGCGCAGGACGAGGTGACTGCGGGGTCGCACCACGCCCGGCTTCGCGCCCAGGCGCATGCGTGCCGCACCTAGCCGCCGGCATGTCTCTGCTGGATGCGGGCTGCGGCCCCGGCACGATCACGGTCGGTCTGGCTGCGATCGTCGCGCCCGGCAAGCTCGTGGCCGTCGACATCAGTCCAGACGAGGTCGCCCAGACGGAAGCCGCGCTGCGTGCGGCGGGACACGAGAACGCGCGGACTGAGGTCGCAAGCATCCTAGAACTGCCATTTGAGGATTGTTCGTTTGATGCTGTGTTCTCCCACGCCGTGCTTGACTATCTCGTCGATCCCGTTGCCGGCGTGCTCGATCCGGCCGGCAGTGCCAGCAGCTCGTCTCGTCTAAGGCAGGCGCGAGGCCCAGGTCGATCATATGCGCCGCGGCTGGGGCCGGACCATCACGCCACTTTAGGGGATTAAGTACGTCGGGGGTTTCCATTACGACGTCTATGTCATGGGTAAGGAACTTGTCGCTCGCGGTCCAGAAATACACCGCCATGCCACCGACGACGACAGGATGGATTCCAAGGGGAGCCGCCACCGACTCGATCATGGCCACTATCTCAAGGGCGCGTTCGGCTGGGTTCTCGATGCGGGCCGCGCGAGCTATCTCTGCTCGTAGCGCCTCGATATCGATGGGCTCGTCGCTCACGGCTCGAAGCTACTCGGAATAGCCGACAGCTCGCCGATCCATCGCGATCACTCCTGCGAGCTGAGGAGCCGTGGGTTCCAGAGGACCTCCCATAGGTGTCCGTCTGGATCGCGAAAGTAGCCGGAATAGATCCCCCACGGACGGTCGTGCGGTCGGTCCGTGAGCGTGGCTCCGGCGGCCTCGGCCTGGCTGAGCAGGGCGTCGACTTCGGCTTTGCTTGCCACCGCGTGTCCGATGCTAAACTCGCCGGTCTTCGGTGGATCGAGCGTGACGTTGGCGTCCTTCGCCAACTCGGTGCGGGGGTATAGGCACAGGATCAGCCCGCCTTCGAGTTCGAACATTGCGACAGCCCCGGCGGGGTTGGCATCGTCGCCGACGAACTCGGTGCCGAGCAGCCCGCGCGACTCCAGTCCCAGGCCGTCGCGGTAGAACTCGTGCGCCCGGTCCAGGTCTGCGACCGCGAGCGTAATTACGTCGATTCGGCCTTGCATCGTCCGACAGGACTACCCGCCGGGCGGCTGGTCGATGCGCACCAGATTGCCGGACGGGTCACGAACCGCGCAGTCCCGCGTGCCCCACGGCTGGTCGGTCGGCTCCTGCACGATCTCGGCGCCCGAGGCCCCCAGCTTCTCGAACGTGGCATCGAGGTCGTCGGTGTGGAAATGGACGCCGTTCAGCGCGCCCTTGGCGACAAGCGCCGCGAGCGCATCGCTGTCGGCGGGACTGCCGTTCAGGTAGTTCGTGATGACGATGGCGACGCCGGGCTGGGAGGCGGCGCCGACAGTGATCCAGCGGAAGTCCCCGCGGGCGACGTCGTTGCGCAGCTCGAGGCCGAGTACGTCGCGATAGAAGGCCAGTGCGTCCTCGGGGTCATGGACTAGAACGAAGCATTGGGAAAATGTGAGGTTCATGGCTCCCAAGCTAGCGAGCCAGCGCCTCGTGCGTTTCTCCGATCCTGCTCGGTCTGCGGCTCGGGCGCGTGAGGTCCTTGGCTACGCAGCCCGGTACGCTTGCGAGCGCGCTGTGGTCACGGGTCCGGTAGGTCGTCGGCGTCTCGCCCACCAGTTCGGTGAAACGTGCGCTGAACGAGCCGAGCGAGGTGCACCCGATCGCCATGCAGACCTCGGTGACCGACAGATCGCCTTGGCGCAGCAGCGCCTTCGCCCGCTCGATTCGTCGCGTCATCAGATAGGCGTAGGGCGTCTCGCCGTAGGCCGCCCGGAACTGTCGCGAAAAATGTGCGGTCGACATCAAGGCAGCACGGGCGAGCGCGGGGACGTCGAGTGGGTTTGCATACTCGCGGTCCATCAGATCGCGGGCGCGGCGCAGATGGGCGAGGTTGGCAAGCTCCTCTGGCGTCACTGATGCGAGCGTAGCGGCGCTGACCTCGCGGGCATGCTGGTCCGGTTCGACTGACGGGCCGACGAGCTGCCCGCGATGGACGGACGGCTCGTTGACGGATTCCGAAAGTTGGGTAATGATCCGCATGTGAGCGCTTCCGACGCAAGCGGCGGACGACATGGCCGGTGAGTCCCGGAAGATCCTCTCGATCGACGGCGGCGGCATCCGCGGCTTGATCCCGGCGCTTGTGCTGGCGCGCATCGAAGGCCGTACCGGCAAGCCGATCGCCGAGCTGTTCGACGTGATCGCCGGCACCTCCACCGGCGGCATCCTGGCTCTGGGCCTGACGTGTCCCGGTGAGGATGGGGGCCCTCGCTTCACCGCCGCCGATCTGGCGGAGATGTACGTGAAGGACGGCACGAAGATCTTCCCGCGCGAGTGCCTCGGCAAGGTCAGGCAGTTGATCGAGCCGAAGTACTCCTCCAAGGGTCGCGACGCCGTGCTGGCGCAGCGGCTCGGGGAGGCGCGGCTGAAGGACGCGCTTACCGAGGTGGTGATCACCGCCTACGACATCACCGCCCGCAAGCCAAGGTTCTTTCGCAGCGTGCGCGCCAAGGAATCGGCCGAAGCCGACTTCGCGATGTGCGACGTGGCGCGGGCCACCTCGGCGGCGCCCACCTACTTCGAGCCGGTGCGCCTCCCCGTCGAGGGCTTGGCGGCGCCGTATGTGCTCGTCGACGGCGGCGTGTTCGCCAACAACCCGGGCATGTGCGCGTTCGTGGACGAGTCGACGGTGCAGGGCGAAGTCGAGCGAACGCTGATGGTCTCGCTCGGCACCGGTGTGCTGATCCGCCCCTATCGCTACGAGCAGGCCAAGCACTGGGGCGCGCTGCGCTGGGCCCAGCCGGTGATCGATGTCTTCTTCGACGGCGAGAGCGACACGGTCGACTACCAGCTGCAGACGATCCTCGGCGAACGCTACCACCGCTTCCAGGTGGAACTGAACATCGCCAGCGACAATCTCGACGACGCCAGCGCCCGCAATATCGAAGACCTCGAGCGCCAGGCCGAAGAGCTGCTCAAAGACCAGGGGGAAGAGCTCGATCGCGTGTGCGACAAGCTCATGAAACCGAACCGCACGAGCTGAGCTCGGAGCGGATCAGCGACCAGCGAGCAGCTGCTCGACGTTGCGCTCGGCCAGTGCCGCGATCGTCTCCGATGGGTTGACACCAAGCGCCGTCGGGACGATCGACCCGTCGGCGACGTGCAGCCCCGGGTGCCCGTGCACGCGCCCGCGTCCGTCCACTATGCCCAGCGCGGGATCGTCGGCCATCGGGCAGCCGCCGAGCGGGTGCACGGTGATGTCCTTGCCGAGCGGCCCTTTTCCAAGGGCGAAGAATGGTTCGGCGCCGGCTGCGCTACCGAGCTGCTCAGTGACGCGCGCCATCGCCGCGAACAGCCGCTCGCTGCGCTTGGGGCTCCATTGCACCTCGAAGCGGCGGAAGATCCGCGTCAGGCGCATGCGCCCGTCGGCGGCGTCCTGGCCGAGCATCAGGAAGACGAGCGAGTCCTCGATCGGCTCGTCGTCGATGTCGAGCTTCACGTGGCGCGGCGCGAGCGGCCGGTCGCTCAGCCCGAGGCGCGCGGCGACGCTCTCCAGCCGCAGCAGCAGGTGCTTGCGCCAGCCGACGAGCGCGGCCTCGCCGCGCAGCACCTTCAGCAGCCCGGTGAACCCGGGCGGCAGACCGCCGTCGGCGAGCATGAACCGATCGCGCTCCCAGTAGTCGACCCGCGAGGTCATCACAGGCCCGAAGTCGGTGCGCGCGTCGCCGGTGCCGGGGGCGGCGGGGTTCAGGGCGACGCCGAGCGCGTCGCCGTTGCCCGAGAAGCGCGTGCCAAGCGCGGGGGAGAGCCCGGGCAGCCGGCGCCGGTTGTGCAGCAGCAGGCGCGGAGAGCCGAGCGTGCCGGCACTCAGCACCACGATCGGCGCGCGTACTTCGCCGTCGTCGCTGTCGCCGAGCCCGCGGTAGCCGACGCTCCAGTCTGTGCCCGGCGAGCGGGGCGGGTCCAGGCGCAGCGCTTCGCAGTGAGCCCGCACGTGAGCGCCCTCGCGCTCAGCGCGCGCCAGGTAGTTGAGGTCGATCGTGTTCTTGGCCTGCCGCGGGCAGCCGATGTTGCAGCGCGCCAGGTTCGTGCACCCATGCTGGGGCACGCCACCGAAAGGGTTGGCGCGGTCCTCGCCGAAGTGCACCGCCAGCGGCAGGTCGGTCGAGCGCTCGCTGGCAGCCGCAGCCATCGCACGGAACGCCCGCACCTTGTCGAGCACGGCCTCGGTCTCCGGCGGCTCGGGCGTCGTTCGCGGTTCGAGCACCGACTCGACGCGCTCGTAGTACGGATCGAGGCTGGCGCGGTCGATCCCCTCCGGCCAGCCGTTCGCGAACGCCTCCGGATGGGCGCGCAGCTGCACGTTCGCGTACACGAGCGACCCTCCCCCTACGCCGGCTGCCGTGAGCACTGAGAGGTCTTTGAACAGCCGCAGGTCGAAGATCCCACCCGGGTTGAGCGTCGGGTGCCAGAGCAGCTGCGGCGCCTGCTCGGGCTCGGAGATGAAGTCCTCGCCGGCGAAGCGTCGTCCGCGCTCGAGCACGCAAGTGCGCAACCCGGCCTGCGTGAGCCGGCAGGCCGTGACGCCGCCGCCGAACCCGGAGCCGACGACGATCGCGTCGTAGCGGTCAGCCATCGGCGGCCTCGCTCGCGACCTGCGCCCCTTCGGCGAAGCGAGCGCGGGAGATGCCGACCCGCTTGCTGAACGGGCTGTCGAACACGCCGCTGCCGTTCAGGCGCGCGTGCACCGCGAGCCACTCGCGGTAGCGGGGATACATAGCCTCGAGCAGCCCGTCGCTGCCGGTGAGGGTGTTGTACTGCCCCCAGTGCGGGCGCCCGCCGAGCGCGTAGAGGGCATCCTCGTAGTCGGCGAGCAGCTCGAAGCCCCCCTCGGTGTGGGTGAGCATGATCAGCTCGATCATCATCGTGTCGCGCCCTTGCATCATCGCCATCGAAGCCGTGGACGCCCGTACGAAGCGCAGCGAGATCGGCGAGGACTGGTAGGCATTGCCCAGCCGCCGGTGGCGGTCTGCTACCTCGAAGATGCGCTCGACGGCCTGCACGTGCAGCCCGCGCTCGTCGACCGGGACGCCGATCTCGGCGGAGTAGGCCGGCAGGTAGTTGGCGGCGCCGATGTTGAGCACCCGGTAGCTGACGTTGGTGTAGTCGGTGTCGGCAAGCGCCTGCAGCGCGCGGTCGATCAGGTAGGGGGAGATCCGCGGCCAGACCCCGGTCAGCAGGTTGATCGCCCACGGCGTGAATGGCAGTTTGGAGAGCAGTTCGGCCAGAAAGTGCCGGGCGCGGTGGGGGTCGCGCTCATAGCGCTCGCGCGTGACCTCGTTGCGAGTGGTGATCAGGCAGCGGTGCTCGCCGTCGCGGGGATAGGGGTTGAAGTAGACCTCGCAGTGGCGGTTCTCGCGCAGCAGCCCGCCGTCGAGCAGCTGCGGGCGGACCTCACCCCACGTGCTCAACGTCCTGACCTCGCGCAGGTAGAACTTGCGCTGGACGGCGAGCGTGACCGCGTAGAGAACGCCAAGGCACCCCATTGCCACCCGCGCCGCGTCGAAGGCCTGGTCGTCCTGCAGCAGTATCCATTCGGGTCGCAGCGCGGCGAACGCCGCCGGGTCGGTGACGCCGCCGGCCGGCTCGATCCGGCAGCGCTCGCCGCCGGCCGCCACCAGCTCGAGCGAGCGCACGTCGTCGGCGATCGGGCCGAAGCCGATGCCCGAGCCGTGCGTCGCCGTGGCGAGCACGCCCGCCACCGTCTGCCCGTCGTAGCCACCCATATTGGGCAGAGCCAGCCCGAGCGAATCCAGGTAAGCATTCAGCTCCCGTATACGCATGCCGCCCTGTACGCGCACGAGCGGCTCTGCGTCATCCGATCGGGCATTCCCTTCCCCTCCTCCTACTCCTCCACGACTACCACCACCGTCGCTGCCACTACCGACGCCGGGGTGCAGGATCTCGGGCTCGAGCTCCAGCGGACGGGCGAGCCCGGTCGGCAGCAGCAGGAAGCCCCGGGTGAGCGCAACGTCCGACCAGGAGTGCCCCGAGCCGACCGCGCGCACCGTGCAGCCCGCGCGCTCGGCCTCGCGCACGATCTCGACCAGCTGCTCGAGCGTGCTCGGCTCGAGCACCCGCAGCGGATCGACCCCCTGGTTGCCGGTGTGGTTGCGCCACTTGCGGCGCAGGCTGAAGGTCAGTCGCGCCACCGGCGTCCCAGCGCGATCCGGATGTCGTGCAAGAACGAGCGAGCAAGCGCGAGCGCGCGGGCAAGCGCCCCCAGCCGCGGCAACTCGCGGCGCGAGCCGGCGCTCGCCTTGCCGGCGACGTCGACGATGCTCGTGTGCACGTCGTAGTCGCAGAGTGGGTCGAGCTCGCGCGTCGTAAGCAGCCGGCCGCGCAGCGCGTTGTCGATCGCGAACGTGTATGTGAACGGCGGCGCCTGCTCGTCGGGGGAGTTGACGGTTACCACCAGCCGGTCGGGGCGGTCCATCCCCTCCAGCGACGCTTCGAGGTCGAACGCCAGCGCGAGGTGTCCGAGCCGGCGGCGCACACGCACCCCCGGAGCCGGCGGCGGTTCGCGACGCTCGTGTCCGCGCGCCTTGGCAAGGAGCTTGCCGGGATCGTCCCACTGCTCGTGGTGGGCGGGTCCCACCGGGCTCCACGAGTCGATCGCGGGGATGCGCGGCTGCGTCGCGCCCCAGCGGCCGGGCCATGCCACCCAGCCGGGGGGCTGACCGTCAAGCACGACCAGCCGCAGGGGCGGGGCGGGGCGCAGCCCGTCGACGATGTCCCACCACACCGCCGTGCGGTGCAGCCCCGGCTCGAAGTAGGAGGCGTGCGTGCCGCGGCCCGGGTAGACGACGGGGGCCAGCCCTTGGCGCTCCACCTGGCTCCACTCGCGCTGCTCGCAGTAGTCGTGCTGCGCGTATGCCGCCAGGTCGGGCTGCTCGCCGGCCATGCGCAGCTGCACCATCTCCCAGTCGCCCTCGTGCAGGCCGACGTTGCCGGCGAAGCTCGCGTCGTTGTAGAGGTAGAAGTACCAGTACTGCAGCCATACCCGCCCGCCCGAATCGCGCGCAACATGGCCATAGACCACGTTGCGCAAGTCCGGGTGGGGGTGCAGCTCGTAGGCCTGCTCGCGGTAGTCGCGACGCGTCGCGCCCAGACGATCCCCCGGCTGGACGGGCTGCCCGTTGCCGTACACGCTGGCGGCGAGTAGCGCCGCCTCAGCCGGAGCGGGAGCGATCAAGGAGTTGTCCGCGCGCGTGAGCTGGAAGGCGTCGTTGGCGCCCGCCATGATCTCGACCGCGTCGGCGAAGAACGTCTCGGAGGAGTCGTACCTGACGACGGGCTGAAAGCGTTCGAGAAGCTCTGTATCAGGGCTTTCCACGGACATTTGCGCTGAGCCGCAGCATAGGCAGCGGGACCGTCGAAGTCCAGCACTCCGAACGCAGGCGAGGCATCCAAGCGTGCGCGGCCATCCGCTTGGGCCGCGTCCCCGACCGCGAGGTTATGCTTGTCCGGTGACGCCCAGCGTCCTCATCCTCGGCGCAGGCTTCGGCGGTCTGGAGCTGGCCACGACGGTCTCGGAGGAGCTCGGGGCCGAGGTCGAGATCACCCTGATCGACAAGTCCGACGCCTTCGTCTTCGGCTACTCCAAGCTCGACGTCCTGTTCGGCCGCACGACCCTGAAAGCCGTCGAACTGCCCTACAGCGCGCTGGTCAAGCCCGGCGTGCGCTTCGTCCGGGAGACGATCACGGCGATCGACCCGGCCGAGCGCCGCGTCAGCACCGACGCCGGCGTCCACGAGGCCGACTACCTGGTGATCGCGCTCGGCGCCGACTACGACCTCGACGCCACGCCCGGGCTGGCCGACGGCAACAACGAGTTCTACTCGGTGGCGGGGGCCGCCCGCATGGCGCAACTGCTGCCTTCGTTCAGCAAAGGCCGCGCGGTGATCGGCGTGTGCGGCACGCCCTTCAAGTGCCCGCCGGCCCCGAGCGAGTGCGCGCTGCTGCTGCACGACCACCTGGTGGCGCGCGACGTGCGCGGGGACTGCGAGATCGAGTTCGTGATCCCGTTTGGCACGCCGGTCCCGCCCTCGCCGGACACTTCGGCGGCTCTGATCGAGGCGTTCGCCGAGCGCGACATCGCGTTCGTGCCGGGCCGCTGTCCGGTTGCGCTCGACACCGCCCAGCGCGTGGTCACGCTGGATGACGGCAGCGAGCTCTCTTACGACCTGTTCCTCGGCGTCCCCAAGCACCGCGCGCCCGACGTGGTGATCGAGAGTGGGATGAACGAGGACGGCTACATCCCGGTCGCCTCGGCAACGCTCGAGACTCGCTACCCGGGCGTGTACGCGTGCGGTGATGTGGCCACCGTCGGCGTACCCAAGGCGGGTGTGTTCGCCGAGGGTGCGGCACGCGTGGTCGCACGCGAGCTGATCGCCAAGCTGCGCGGAGAGCAGTCGCCGGCCGCATACGACGGGAAGGGCTCGTGCTACATCGAGTTCGGCGCCGGGCGCGTAGGCCGCGTGGACGTAGACTTCTTCTCGGAGCCGAAGCCGACCGGCACCTATCGAGCGCCCTCAACCGAGCTCGTCGCCGAGAAGCAGCGCTTCGGCTCCACTCGCCGCGCGCGCTGGTTCGGCCTGTAGATCCGTTCCGGCCCGCTGCGCTTCTGAGAGTGGCTCGCGCCCGTCCCACGTTCCCTCGGCGCCATAGGGCCGGAAGCGCAGAAACGCCGATTCGTGGTGAAAAGGCTTGGCTGCGTGCTGGCGCATCGCGGCTGCATGCTCTGGACCCTGACGGCCTGTGACATAAGCGCGCATCTCGGCCACGCTGCGCCAAAGTGAGAAGGTGGCGGCGAAACGTGGCGGGCGGCCCAGGCCGGTGCTTGCCACGAGCGCTGGATCGCCGACAGCCTGTCCCTCCGCGCCCGCGCTGGCGCGCAGGAAGCGCGGCAGCTGCGAGTGGCGAAAGCGGGCGAGCGTGATGATCGCCACCGGCTCGTCGTCCCCGGCCGGATCCCCGGAGTTGGGAAGGTCTTCGAGCTCGCGCCAGCCGCCTACCATCCGCAGCGGCTGCAGGCGCACATGCCAGCCGCCACTCAGCCGTTTGGCGAGCGGATCGTTGGCGAGAAAGCGGTCGAGCTGCGCCTCCTGCTCCCAGCAGGCGATCAAACCCACCCGCCCAAGGTTGAGCCGGGGAAGCAGATGAGCACCAAGGGGTGCAGCCAACGCAATCTCTGCGTAGCGCAGACCGTCCACCCTCCGCTCGGGCCTGTCACGCAGAAGTCCCGCCGCCGTGCGGGGGCCGACGTCGGCGATGTGCGCCGAGAGGATCATCGCGTCAGGGCGATCGGGCTCGATTGCACGACGAGCGAGAGTATGCCGGAGAGCTGAGCGACTTTCCATGTCCTCGTCCCGGCACGATAGGGTTTGCCAATGGTTCTCTACACATGTGAGGTCGGCAAGTCGATGGGCGACCTGCCGGCGGTGGTCGCGCACCCGTGTGGACGTGCGGCCAAAGCGCTCGATCGAGCCGGCTACGAGTACGAGCACAAGCAGGTCAAAGGCGGCCTCTTGAGGTTCTGGACGCTGCCTAAACGCGCCGAGGACCGCGCCGAGGTGGAGCGCCTCTCAGGCCAGCGCGGCGTGCCGATCCTCGTGCTCGACGGCGGCGAGGTGATCTCGGGCTCGGGCGAGATCGTACGCTGGGCTGAGGGTCATCCGAAGTCAGCCGCCGCCTGAACGTCGGTCGCCGCCTGAGCCTCAGCGCTCGATCATCAGCCGCTTGCGGCTCAGACGTCCTCGAAGCGATGCCGTTCGCCGCGCATCTGACCGCGAATCCGCTGAATGCGGCGCAGCTCGCGCACATCGTCGTCCATCGCCGGCGCGAGCGCCCCGTAGGCCCCGAGCATGTCGGGCTCTATGCGCGTGCGCACCAGCTCGCCTTCGACAGCGTCCACGCGCTGCGCCCCGGCACCGGGCCGCGAGCTGACTACGCGCTCCAGCCGCGTCCCACGCAAAAGCAGCCCGACGCCGTCGTCGGCCGCCCAGCCGCCGGGGAGCGTCCCCGAGCGCACGCACGCCAGCCACACCGGCAGCCGCTCGGGCTCGCCATCGGCGTGCACGGTCAGCGATCCGGGCAGCAGCCCCAGCCCGGCGAGCGGCTCGGGGGTGCCGCCCGATCGGGTCACTCCGCCCTGAAACCAGCACATAGCCCCGGCGCTCAGCCCCGCCATCACGATTCCGCGCCGCCACGCGTCCACCAGGATGCGGTCGAGCTCGTGGGCCCGCCAGATCGCGAGCAGGTTGCGCATCGAGCCGCCGCCGACGTAGACGATGTCCTGTTCGAGCACGGTGTCCTCGAGTGGCCCGTCGAGCTCGTCGATGCGAAACAGCGACAGGTGTCTCGGCGTGCAGGCGCGCCCGCCGTAGCGGGCGTAGAAGGCGTTGATCTGCGCGTTGGTGTCGCCGGAGGCGGTGGGCAGGAACAGGATCCTCGGCTCCTCGGCCCCGCTTAGCGTCAGCAGGTAGTCGTCGAGCAGCGGGTTGGTGGGCTCCATCGTGAAGCCGCCACCGCCCATCGCGAGGATCGTGCTCACGTCAATGCCACCATGCGATCGGCTCTGATCTGCGAAAGCATGCGCTCGCCGAGGTAGGTGACCTCGAGCGCCGTCTCCATCACCTCGTCGCCGACCCGCTGCACGTGGAAGGCCCCGCCGAGCTCGCGCGAGCTGACGACGCTGTCCAGCCGGGTCCCCTTGAAGTGCAGCGCCACGCCGTCGTCGGCGGCGAACCCCGCGCGCATTCCCGCGCCCACAAGCGAGTGGTACTCCGCCCGCCGTGCCGGCTCGGCGTCGTAGTGTACGCAGTTTGAGTACGGCAGCAGCCCCAGTCCGCGCACGCTGCGCGGCGGTCCGTGAAACGCGCTGAGCGCCTCGTCAAACCAACACAGCGAGCCGGCCGACGGCCCGCACAGCACGATCCCGCGCCGCCACGCCTCGCGCAACACCTTGTCGAGCCTGTGCGCGCGCCAGACGCCGAGCATGCTGACGACGTTGCCGCCGCCGACGTAGATCAGATCCTGCGCGAGCAGGTGGGAGGGAAGGTCGTCCTCTACGCCGTGCCCACCCTGGTCGCGGCGGAACATCGAGATGTGGCTGGCCTCGCACAGCGCCGAGAAGCGCCGGTAGAAACGCACGACGTAGTGGTCGGCGTCGCCGGAGGCGGTGGGCAGGAAGCACACGCGCGGCCGGCGCGCGCGCGTCAGCGAGAGGACGTAGTCGTCAAGCGCGGCGCCGTCTTTGTCCATCGAGAAGCCGCCGCCGCCGAGGGCAACGATCTGCGGTGTGCGCGTACGCACCGACACGACACGATGCTGCCCTGTTCGCGCAGCTGGGAGTATCGACGCACGGACAACATCCGCCAGCAAAGCATGGACAGCCACACAAACTGGTGGTGCATCCGGGGAATTCGTTGTGGGTTTGCCGGGTGGATGGTCGTGCCTGAGCCTTGGGCGGCGACGAAGCTCGTACTGGTGGTACGAGCAAGTCGGCGACGGGGCTCAGGTGCGGGCAGCCGCCGGGAAACGCCAACGAATTTCCCGGATGGACCACTAGACTCTGGCTCCGTGGCCAATGAACACGTAGACGTCCTGATCGTCGGCGCCGGCCTGTCCGGGATCGGCGCGGCCTGCCACTTGCAGCGGCGCTGTCCCGGCAAGAGCTACGCGATCCTCGAGTCGCGCGAGTCGATCGGCGGCACCTGGGACCTGTTCCGCTACCCGGGGATCCGCTCGGACTCGGACATGTACACGCTCGGCTACGTGTTCAAGCCGTGGCGGGAGGCCAAGTCGATCGCCGATGGCGACTCGATCCTGCGCTACATCCGCGAGACGGCGGTCGAGCACGGCGTGCAGGGCAAGATTCGCTTCGACCACCGCGCGCTGCGCGCCGAGTACTCGAGCGACACCGCGCTGTGGACGGTGCACGCGCGCCGCGGCCAGACGGGGGAGACGGTTGCGCTGACCTGCTCGTTCCTGTTCATGTGTACGGGCTACTACCGCTATGACCAGGGCTTCCTGCCCGAGTTCGAGGGCATGGAGCGCTTCGGGGGAGAGATCGTGCATCCGCAGCACTGGGACGATGACCTGGACTACGCCGGCAAGCGCGTGGTCGTGATCGGCAGCGGCGCCACCGCGATCACGCTCGTCCCAGCGATGGCCGAGCGCGCCGCGCACGTGACGATGCTGCAGCGCTCGCCGAGCTATGTCGTCTCGCTGCCGGCCGAGGACCCGATCGCCGGCTGGCTGCGCCGCTGGCTGCCGGTGCGCGTCGTCTACCCGCTCGTGCGCTGGAAGAACGTGCTGTTGACGATGGCGAGCTTCCAGCTCAGCCGTCGGCGCCCGGACGCGATGAAGCGCCTGGTGCGCAAGCGCCAGGAGACCCTGCTGCCGGCGGGCTATGACATCGACACCCACTTCACCCCCAGCTACGACCCGTGGGACCAGCGCCTGTGCCTGGTCCCCGACAGCGACCTGTTCGAGGCACTCGGCAGGGGCAGCGCCTCGATCGTCACCGACCACATCGACGCTTTCACGGAGACGGGCATCCGGCTGCGCTCCGGTGAGGAACTGCAGGCCGATGTGATCGTCACCGCCACCGGTTTGAACCTGCTCGCGCTGGGCGGGATCGAGCTGGCCGTCGACGGCCGCGAGATCGTCCTCGGCGAGACGATGTCCTACAAGGGCATGATGCTCTCGGGCGTCCCGAACATGGCGTTCGCCGTCGGCTACACGAACGCCTCGTGGACGCTGAAGTGCGACCTGACCTGCGAATACGTCTGTCGCCTGCTTAACCACATGGACCAGCATGGCTATGCCCAGTGCGTCCCGAACAACCGCGACCCCGGGGTGCGCCCGCTCCCGTTCATCGACTTCTCCTCCGGCTATGTGCTGCGCGCGATCGAGGCGTTTCCCAAGCAGGGCTCGAAGACCCCGTGGCGCCTGCACCAGAACTACGCGCTGGACATCGTCAACCTGCGGCGCGGGGGAGTGCAGGACGAGGCGATGGAGTTCTCGCGCCTGCCCGCGCCGGTGACGGCGCGGGTGCCGGTGCCGGTCTGATCCGATCGCCCTCTGCCATGAGCGGATCCTCGATTGGCCACGGTGTGCGCGTCGGCGAGCACGCGCTGGAACTGCGTCCGCTCCAGCCGGCCGACGCCCCGGAGCTGTGGCGCCTTCACGCCACGCCGGGGGTCGCCCGCTGGTGGGACCAGCCCGAGGACGATTTCCCACTCGGCGACGAGCCCGAGCAGACGCGGCTGACGATTGTCGTCGACGGCAAGATCGCCGGATTGGTCCAGTACTGGGAGGAGGACACGCCGCGCTACCGCCACGCCACGATCGACCTGTTTTTGGATTCGGCGTTGCACGGTCGCGGCATCGGCACCGAGGCCCTGCGGCTGCTCAGCGCCCACCTCAAGGACGAGCGTGGCCACCACCGGCTCACGATCGACCCGGCGACCGACAACGCCGCGGCCATCCGCTGCTACGAAAAGGCGGGCTTCCGTCGGGTCGGCGTGCTGCGTGACTACGAGCACCGCGGTGGCGGCGACTACCGCGACGCGCTGTTGATGGAGCTGGTCGAGGGCAGATGAGGGAAGCCCGGCCGCGCGGCGGGCATTCCAAATCCCCCTCCAGTCCGGTCTCTTCCCTCCCGCGACGATGAAAAAGTAAAGATCGCGCGGTCATAGGTTCGGAAGCTCCGCACCCGCCGATAACCTGCGACCAATGCGAGGAGACATGCAACGAGACGACCGCACCCGCTGGACGGCCCTCTACGTCCTGTGCGTGGGCATGCTGATGATCGTGCTCGACGTGACCGTGGTCAACGTCGCGCTGCCATCGATCCAGGAAGACCTGCACTTCTCGCCGTCGAGCCTGGCGTGGGTGGTCAACGCGTACCTGATCGCCTTCGGCGGCCTGCTCCTGCTGGCGGGCCGCTTCGGCGACCTGTTCGGCCGCTCGCGCATGTTCCTGCTCGGCGTCACCCTGTTCACCGGCGCGTCGCTGCTGTGCGGCCTGGCCTGGACGCAGACGCTGCTCGTCGGCGCGCGCTTCCTGCAGGGCATCGGCGGCGCGATGACCTCGGCCGTGATCCTGGGGATGATCGTGACGATGTTCCCGCAGCCCCGCGAGCAGGCCAAGGCCTTGGGTGTGTACGCCTTCGTGGCCTCCGCCGGCGGCTCGGTCGGTCTGCTCGCCGGCGGCGTGCTCACGCAGGCGATCAACTGGCACTGGATCTTCTTCGTCAACATCCCGATCGGGATCGCCACGATCGCCTTCGCGCGGCGGCTGCTCGAGCGCGACCAGGGCATCGGCTTCGCCCAGGGCGCCGACGTCCCAGGCGCTGTGCTGATCACGAGCGCGCTGATGCTCGGCGTCTACACGATCGTCAAGCCGGCCGCCGAGAACGGCTGGGGCGCGGGCAAGACGCTGCTGTTCGGTGCGGGCTCGCTGGCGCTGCTTGCGGCCTTCGTAACGCGCGAGGCCACCGCTCGCCACCCGCTGATCCCGCTGCGCATCTTCCGCTCGCGCAGCCTCACCGGCGCCAACCTGATCCAGATCTTCTCGATCGCCGGCATGTTCGGCGTCTTCTTCCTCGGCGCCCTGTACCTGCGCCGGGTGCTGGGCTATGACGCGCTGCAGATCGGCCTCGCCTTCCTGCCGACGACGATCGCGATGGGGACGATGTCGATCCGCTTCTCCGAGCCGATCATCAGCCGCTTCGGCCCACGCGCCACCCTGCCGCCGGGGCTTGGCCTGGCCGCGGCCGGCCTGGCGCTGTTCGCGCGCGCCCCCGTGAACGCCGACTACCTGACCGAAATTATGCCGGCCCTGATCCTGCTCGGGATCGGCATGGGCGGCTGCTTCCCGGCGCTGATGACGATCGCGATGGCCGGCTCCACGCGCGAGGACGCGGGCTTGGCCTCGGGCCTGGTGAACACCAGCGCCCAGGTCGGCGGCGCACTCGGCCTGGCGGTGCTGGCGACACTGTCGGCCTCGCGCACGGTCAAACTGACGGCGGCCGGCCACTCGACCGTCGTGGCGCTCACCGGCGGATATCACCTGGCGTTCTGGATCGCCGTGGGATTGGTTTTGGTGGGGATCGCGATCGCGCTGACCGTGGTGCCGCGCCCCTCCGCAATGCCCGCGCCCGCCCCGTCAGGCGACGCTGTGCCCGCCGCGGACCCGGCCGCCCGTGAGCCCGTCTACTCGGAGGTATGACGCGCCTTCAGGAGCGTGGCGGCCGCGGCGCGTAGCGGTGGTGCAGGATCAGGAGGTTGCCGTCGGGGTCGTCGAAGATCGCCATGTGGCAGACGCCCGTGTCGAACGTGTCCTGCGCAAACGTCACTCCGCGCTCTTCGAGCGTCGCGCGCGCGGCCGCCACGTCGTCGACGTGCAGAGCGATTCCGCTACGTACCGGCACGTGCTCGAGGCCCATCTTCTCAGCGTCGATCACGCTGATCGTCAGGTTGCTGGTCTCGAACTCCGCATAGTTGCGCTCTTCCAGGTAGACCGATCGCTCCAGGCCGAGCGTCTCGCCATAGAACTCGACGGCTTTCGGGAGGTCATGCGTGGGCACCCCGACAAAGTCCACACGGGTGATCATCTCGGTTGTGTCTGTCATCGGCGCGGCTCCTTGGTCGTGACTTCAGGCGCTCTCGGCCTGCACGCGCCCCGACTCTACCGCCTGCACGAGCGCCTGGTAGTCGCGTTCGTTCTGCTCGGCGTAGGCCTCGGAGAACTCCACAATCGCCTGGTCGAACACGCCGCCCTGCCCCAGATATGAGGCGATCGCGATGCGATCACCCGTGCGCGCGTGGGCGCGGGCGAGGGTCCAGGCGCACAGGGCGCCGTAGGCGCGCAGCATCGGGTGGGTCATCGTCTCGATTTCGACGCTCAGCTTGCCGTCCCACAGCTGGCGCACGTAGAAGTTGCGCGGCACGTCGTCGATCCCCACCGCCGGTAGCCAGCCCAGGAAGATGTCGCCGGCGGCCTGCATCAGCCGCTGGCCCTCGACCACGCGCTGGCCGTGATTGGCGTACCGCGAGGCGCCCGCGTAGGGCTCGAGCACGGAGGCCTGCGCTTCCTTGGCCTGCAGCACGAGCGGGTCCTGCTCATCGCGCCCCATGAACAGCAGCACCCACGCGCGCGTGCCGACGCTGCCGACACCCACCACCTTGCGTGCGATGCTCTGGAAGTCGTAGTCGCTGAACAACACGCCGTGCTCGTCGCTGAGGCTGTCTCCATAGTCCGAGAGCATCCCCTCCATACGCCTGTGCAACTCCTCGTTCTCGGCTTCTCCCAGCAGCTCCTCCATCGGCACCACCAAGGGCGGTTCGCTAACGAAGCGCAGGCGTCCGTTCACGGTTTCGGTGAGCTTGAGCACCGCCCGCGTGCTGTCCTTCGCGCGCGCCTTGCCCAGCCGCTTTTCCATCTGCTGAAGGCGCTTGCCCTTGACCAGCTGCTGCGCTCGCACCACGCCTACGATGTCCTGCACATTGAGCTTGGCGTACCAGACGCCGAGGTTGCTCATCTGCGCGAACCCGCGCATCGACTGCCTGTAGGCCTGCGCGGTGAAGGCCAGCACATCGGCGATCTCCTGCTTGCTCAAGTTGCGGTCGCGCCCGGCGACGCACATGCTGACCGCCAGGCGCTTGACGTCCCACTCCCAGGGGCCGGGCAGGGTCTCGTCGAAGTCGTTGATGTCGAACAGCATCTCGCGCTCGGGGGAGGCGAAGATGCCGAAGTTCGACAGGTGCGCGTCGCCACACAGCTGCACACGCAGTCCCGAGTCGGGCGTCTTGGCCAGGTCGGCCGCCATAACCGCCGCCGCCCCGCGGTAGAAGGTGAAGGGGGAGACGAGCATGCGCCCGTAGCGGATCGGTACCAGCTCGGGCACACGGCTCTCCGCCTGCGCCTCCAGGATCGCAACAGGATCCTCGCGGTCCTTCGCAGCCTTCCACTCGGCGTGGCTGGAGCGCGGAGTATGCGCCCGGGCTTCCTTGCCGGTTGCTTCGCGCTGCGCCACGCTCTCGGCGTCGCTCACGTCTCCTCGCTCCCCGGGTCCTGGTGGGGGGTGTGCTCCCCAGGAGTGGGCGAGGGCTGCTGCGGCGGCCCGGGGGCAGGCGGCGAGGCGCCCGCCAAGGCGGTCTTCGAGTGTACGTCGGGGAACTCCTCGGCCGTCTCGCGCCTGAGCATCTCGGTGCCGAACACCGCCAGCACGACGATGATCAGGATGCCGATCAGCGTTTTCGTGGCCACGATCGGTCCCCACGCGAACAGGAGCAGCAGCAGCAGCGCCACGGCTCCGAAGGTGATGTCCGGGCGGTCGCGCAGGTAGGGGGCCATCAGCCGGCGCAGGTTGGTGGCGCCGCGCGTCGGCCCCGCCAGCAGCCCGGCGAGGATCAGGGGTATGCCGATCAGGACGGTCGACCACGCGATGTCGGCGAGCACGCTGGTAGCGATCGACCAGGCCGCCTGTGCGGCCGGTCTGACCGCTTCGGTTGTGGCCAGCGAGTCGACGACCTTGGTACCGATGATCCCGCGCGCGACGACCACCACCAGCCCGGCCGCGATAAAGGCGACACCGACCTCGATCAGCGTCTGGTGGCGTCGTCCGCGCGCAAGGTAGACCGCGAGCGCGAACATCGCAAACACCAGCAGCGGCAGCACCAGCGCGAGGCTGCGCAGCAGGTTGACGGCGTTCTGCATCGTGTTCAGCTGCTTTGAGGTGACGATCCGAAGTTCCGCGACTTTGCCCGGGATCTTGGCCACGAGGGTCGTGGGCGCGCCCACCTTTTCGGCGACTTCGGTGAGCATCGGGCGCAGGTCGAGTACGACCGCGCCGCCGCCCGGGAGCTTGACCACGCTGCCTTTGTTCTCGACCAGTCGCACGAACTGGGCGTGGGTAACCTGGTTGGCCTTGCTCCACAGCTCCTGCACGCGCGGCCGTTCGAGCAGCAGGTTGATCCCCTTCTCGACCACGTCTTTGAGCGCCCCGGCGGCGGGAGAAGCGAGCGGCTTCAGTTCGGAGGGGAGCTCTTTTTTTAGTTCGCCGGCTACGTCGACGTTGGCGTAGAGCTGTTCGGTCAGGTAGCTCGAGACCTCTTCGCGGATCGGCGGGCTCTCGATCAGCTTGGTGTTGGTCGAGGTCCAGTAGCTCGTGTCCAGCAGCTGCCGGTTGGCCCACACCGCGAAGATGGCGACGATGCCCAGTACGGTGGCCACGCCGATCAGCGTGCGCACGAGCCACCGGTGCGGGTGCGGGCTCATAGGGGCAGGCTACGGCGGGCTGCGCATTAACCGTAACCGTGAAATGCCGCAGTGTGGCGTGTGGATTTCACCCGTTGGCGCACAGGCGGCGCGGTGGGAAGGTGCTCGCATGTCTACTTACTCACATCAAGCGCCGGACCTGGCCGAGCTCGAAGCAGTGGGTCGATCGTGGTGGATCGCACTGCTTCTCGGCCTCATCTCGGTCGGCGTGGGAATCCTGGCGCTCGCCTATCCGGGCGAGACGCTCGCCACGATCGCGACCATCTTCGGCATCTACCTGCTGGTCGCGGCCGTCGTGTCGCTGGTGTTGGCATTCGGCGAAAGCGAACGCTCGCGGGGCGCGCTGCTGCTCTCCGCCGCCGTGGCGGGCATCGCCGGCCTGATCGTCATCCGCCATCCGGGCGGCAGCGTGCAGCTGGTCGCGCTGGCGTTCGGCATCTACCTGGTGCTGATGGGCATGCTGCGCCTGTTCTCGGTCCTCTACGCCGTCGAGGGCAGGGGTTGGCTGGTCCTGTGGGGCCTGGTCGACTTCGCCGCCGGCATCCTGATCGTCTCCTGGCCGCAGTTCGGGGTGGCGACGCTGGCGGTGGTGCTGGCGATCGTGCTGCTCGTCCGCGGCGTGGTGATGTGCGCCCTGGCGTTCGCGATACGCTCGGCTGCTCATGAACTGGAGCACGAGCAGCGAAGCCACCCGACCGGGGGCGCGATCGTCGGCAGCGCCTGACCCTGGTCGGCCAGGTCCTGGCGGTTGAGCTTGGCCGGCTGCGTCCGAGCGGTGGTGTCTACTGGTCTCGGGCCCCGCGCTCGGCCAGGTCGGCACCGGTCGTCGTCGTCATCGCGGCGGCCGCGCCGCCGCCGAGCGCGCGTCGCACTAGCCGCGGAGCGAGGATGCGCAGCGCGGCGGCGATCCAGTAAGGCCGCGGCACGTAGCGCTCGGCCTTGCGCTCCACTCCCGCCTGGTAGATCGCCTCGGCGGCCTTCTCGGGCGTGGAGACGATCCAGCGGGTCAGCGCTCGCTCGGTCAGCTCGGCCTGCGGGAAGCCCTCGGTCGAGATGAAGCCGGGGAGCACCAGCCCGACGTGCACGCCGTGCGGGTGCTCCTCGGCCCACAGCGCGTCTGACCAGCCGGCCAGCGCGAACTTGGCGGCGCTGTAGGCGCCCGACCCGGCCCGCGCGACGCGCCCAGCGGTGCTGGCGACGTTGACGATCGCGCTCGGGGCGCTGTCGCGCAACATCGGCAGCAGCGCCTCGGTCAGGCGCACCTGGGCGTCGAAGTCGATCTGCATCGTGCGGCGCACGTTGGCGTAGCCGCCCTGCGCGAAGGTGGCGCGCCAGGCAGCGCCGGCGTTGTTGACGAGCAGATCCAGGCGCCCGTGGCGCTCGCGCACGTGCTCGGCGATCCGCTGCGGCGCGTCCTCGTCGAGCAGGTCGACCGCGACAAAGCTCGCGCGCTCGCCGAGCGGCTCGCACAGCGCTCGAAGGCGCTCCTCGCGCCGCGCGACCAGCACGAGGCTCGCACGCGGCAGCTCTGCCAGCCGCCTAACGGCCGCCTCGCCGATGCCGCTGGAGGCGCCGGTGACGAGGACGATGTATGGACCCCAGCCCGCCTCGTCGGGGCCGCTGCCGTTGCTGTCACTCATCGCCTGGCTCCTTTGCTCAAATGTTTCAGCCATCATCGATCGGCGTCCCTTGCCGGCAACTCACGGTGCTCGACCCCGTGGGGACCCGCGATCAGCACATCGCTGACAAGCTCGGGGGCGAACAGTCCGTGCTCGACGACACCCGGCACGCTCGACAGCCAAGCCGCCAGTACACGCGGATCTTCGACCGGGCCGTTGTAGTCGGCGATCAGGTTGCCCTCAGGGCTCGGCGGCGCGTCGCGCGGACGTGCGTGCCCGAGAGCCGCAAGCGTCCGCTGTGCGCCGAAGCGGAGGATCTCCAGCGGCACGGGCGGGCGCAGCGCCGAGACGACCTTCTCGGCCGAGACGATCACGACAAAGCGCGCTGCCGCAGCGGCCACGATCTTCTCGCGCGTGTGCGCTCCGCCGCCGCCCTTGACGAGCCAGCCGTCCGCGGTGACCTGGTCGGCGCCGTCGATGGCGATGTCGAGCTCGCCGAGGGCGTCGAGGTCCTCGACCACGAGCCCGAGCTCTTCGGCGAGGAGCTTGGTGGCGGGGGAGGTTGCGGCGCAGCGCAGGCGCAGCCCGCGTGCGGCCAGCGCCGGCAACAGGTGCGCCACCGTCGAGCCGGTGCCGAGCCCGACGCGCTGCCCGTCGCTCACGAGCGCCGCGGCGGCCTCCGCCGCCGCTCGCTTCTGGTCGCCTGTGTCGCTCAGTGAAGGTGGTGCAGGCGTGCCGGAGGAGCCCATCGTGCCAGCGAGCCTACCGTCCTCGGCCCGTCGAACGCCGCCTGCTCGGGGGGCGTCGGCTTGCCGAGCAGGAAGCCCTGCGCGTGCGTGCAGCGCAGCTCGCGCGCGAGCCGCAACTGCGCCTCGCTCTCCACTCCGACGATGATCGTCTCGATCCCGGCCGCGCGCGCGAACGCGACGAGCGCCGCGGCCACCGCGCGCCGCCCGGCACTGTCCTCGCCGGCGGCGAGCAGCGAGCGGTCGAGCTTGAGTGCGTCCAGCGGCAGCGTGGCGATCAACGCCAGCCGCGTCTCCTCGGCGCCGGCCTTGTCGAGCGCCACCCGCACGCCGACGTCGCGCACCTGCGCGAGTGTGGTCGCAGCGCGCTCGGGGTCGCCGAGCACAGCGCTTTCTGTCACCTCGATCCACAGCGCTCCCGGCGGGAGCTGGTGCTGCGTCAGCGCTGCGCGCAGCCGTCCGGCCAGGTCGATGTCAGTGAGCCCGCGCACTGAGACGTTGATCGACACCGCGACCTGCTCGCCGGCGTCGCGCCAGGCGGCGGCCTGGCGGCAGGCGGCGTCGAGCACCCATTCGCCGATCGGCACGATCAGCCCGCTCTCCTGCGCGCGTGCCAGGAACGTCGCCGTGTCGACCGGCTCGCCCTCGCTCGGCTGCCAGCGCAGCAGCGCCTCACATGCGACGGCCGGGCCGCCTTGCAGCGGCAAGATCGGCTGGTAGGCCAGGACGAGCTCCTCGCGCGGCAGCGCGTCGCGCAGGCGGCGCTCGATATCCAGGTGCGCGGCCGCTTCCCGGCGCAGGTGCTCGTCGAACAGCTCCAACCGGTAACCGCCCGAGCGCTTGGCGCGGTACATGGCGACGTCGGCCTCGCGTAGCAGCGTCTCGGGATCGGCGTCGGGGTCGTGTGAGACCGACACGCCGACGCTTGCCAGCATCGAGACCTCGGTGGAGCCGACCACGAACGGCTCCTGCAGCGCGTGCAGCACGCGCTCGGCGACCGTCAGCGCCTCCGCGTCACTCTGCAGTTCCTCGGCGAGGATCACGAACTCGTCGCCGCCCAGCCGCGCGATCGTGTCGCTGTCGCGCATCATCTCGGCCAGTCGCTGCGACAGCGAGATCAGCAGGTGGTCGCCGAGCGCGTGCCCGAGACTGTCGTTGACCGCCTTGAAGCGATCGAGGTCGACGAACAGCAGCGCCACCAGCCCGTGGCTGCGGTGCAGGCGCGTGAGCGCCTGGCGAGCGCGGTCCATCAGCAGCAGCCGGTTGGGGAGCTTGGTGAGCGGGTCGTGCAGCGCCTGGCGCTCGAGCCAGATGCGATCGGTGACGTCCTTGGCAGCTGCGTACCAGACGCGCCTGTCGCTGCGCGCGCTCCATAGCAGCCAGCGCCAAGAGCCGTCGCGGTGGCGGTAGCGGTTGGTGAAGTTCGCGATCTGCGCGGTGTGCTCGTGCCCTGCCAGCAGCATCGCGATCGTCTGGCCGGCGTCGTCGGGATGCACGAGCTCGCGTACCGGCCGTCCGAGCAGGCTCTCGCGCGGCCAGCCGAGCGTGTCCTCCCAAGCCGGGTTCAGCAGCGTGAAGCGTCCGTCCGGAGTGATCGTCGCCAGTAGGTCGCTGGTGCTCTGAAACAGGCGTGCCACCCGCTCGAGGTCCTCTGGCGCCATCGGTTGCGCGGCGGGGAGCCGGGCAGGCTCGTCTGTCGAGCCGGATGGGGCAGCCCGCTGCGGGGGACCTCTGTCGAACGCGGGCTGCATTTGCCTCGGCATGCCTCCAGGAGTCGTTGGTACGGGTTCCCCGCAACGATCTCCTCGACAGGCCGCGCCCGCGGCTGGACTTGGCAGCTATTCCAATGGACGGATCTTCTATTTTGCGCTGGGCGGCGGCGCGTCAGGATGTCAGGATGTCAGGATGTCTGTAGGTCTGGAAGCGAAGACTCAGCCAGGCGCTGGGAGGTCGGTGCGCCGCTGAGAAATCGCCACACCGACAGCAGCATCAGGAGCGTCATCACGATCGCGCTCGTCACGCACCACTCGCAGATCGCGTTGATCGAGAACAGCTCCCGGTAGGTCAGATAGGCCGAGAAGCCGAAGCCGCCGAGCGTGAGCGCGAGCGTGGCAAAGCGGGTTCTCTCCGTGTCGGGCGCGAGTAGGCTGGCGAGTATCGCGACATAGCCGATCAGCCCCATCAGGGCGACCGGCACGCCGGCCAGCTCGGAGTAGATCGAGGTCTGCACCTTCGTGCAGCTTTCGCCGGCGGTGCAGGCCGGCTTGATCCCCGCGTAGTGGACGTAGGTGACGTAGCTTGCGATGCCGACTCCGAGCACCGTCAGGACTATCATCGCGATCCGCAGCCAGCGTCGGCTCATGCGGGCGCCCCTTCAGCCCCTCAGGCCTTCAGCTGCTTTTCGATCGCTTCTTCGATGCCTTTGGGGTCGGTCAGCGACGGGTTTTCAAGCTTCTGCGTCGGCGCGCCGGCCTTTTCGACCATGAAGGACGGCGTGCCCGTGAAGCCGTTCTGATTGGCGCTCTGAGCGTCGCTGATCACTTCATTGGCGTAGGCCGGGTTGTCGCGGTCCGAGCTCCACTGGCTCAGGTTCAGCCCGGGCACCTGCGCGGCCAGCCCCTGCAGGTAGCTTTCGGTGACATAGCCGCTGCCCTCTTCTCCCTGCTCGTGGTAGAAGAGCTCGACGTAGTACCACATGCGGTTCTGCTTGCCGGCGGCCAGCGCCGCGACCTGCTGGGTCTGGAAGGTTTCGCGTTCGCGCGTGGCGGTCTGCATCGAGCGGTACTGGATCTTCGCCTTGCCGGTGCGCACGTCTTTCTGGATGATGCTCGGCAGCGACGTGAGCGTGAACTGCTTGCAGAACGGGCACTCCAGGTCGCCGTAGTAGACGAGCGTCACGGGCGCGCTCGGGTTGCCGAGCGTGTTGGCGCTCTGCGGGATTCCCTGCAGCAGCGTGACGACCGAAGCAGAGGCCGCGTTCGCCTCCGCGCTTTTCGGCGCGGGCGCGGTTTTCGAGTCGCCGCTGCCGGTGGCGATCAGGATGATCGCGATCACCACGACCACGACCGCAGCGACCCCGCCGAGCTGGATCAGCCGCTTGCGCTGCGAGGCCTGCGCGGCGCTCGCCTCCTCGATCGCGCGGCGCTGCTCGCGCGCCTGTTCGCGGCGCTGCTTGCGGGTGAGGTCGGACTCGGGGTCGTTGACGGAGCTCACAGCTGCAACTTTTGCATACTTCGCCTGAAGATTGCTTAAGGATGCGGGCCGGGTGGCGCCCGAGCAGCCGGGGCGTCGCGCCTCATGGGCCTGGGCGAGGGCCGGCGGCGCGTCGGTTGGTGCGTACTCGTCGCCTGGCCTGCAGATTGGCGCAGGCGTCCGCGCGTGGGTGGCGTACCGTAGACGGAGACAATGCCCCCGTAGCTCAGCTGGATAGAGCGTCGGACTTCTAATCCGAGGGTCGCAGGTTCGAATCCTGCCGGGGGCGCTGCCGGGGGGCGCTGGCTTCGGCGCCGGACTACTGAGTCGCCCGCGCGTACAACTGGCCGATCAGGGCGTCCATCGTGGGCGCCGTCGCTCCCCACGCCGGGCAGCAGGTCGCCTTTCCCGGTGGCGTCAGCCCTATCTCCAGGTGCGGTCCCGAGGAGAGGCCGACGATGCCGCAGCCGACCTCGGCGATCGGCTGGCCGGCGAGCACGTGGGTGCCGACCGGGACTAGCGCGGGGGCGGCGTGGCCGTAGTAGACGTACCAGCCGGCGTAGGGGCCGCTGTCGATGCGCTCGATCGGGGCGTACGGCCCGAAGCCGGAGATGCCCTCTGCGACGATCGTGCCGGCGGTGATCGCCACCTCGATCGCTTTCGATCCGCAGGCGGCGCCGACGGTCGAGATGTCGACGCCCTGGTCCGGGCTCCACGTCTCCGGGCCGAGCACGACCGAGAGCGGCTGGATCGGGAAGGCGTAGCTGCCTTCCGTCGCGTAGCTGTAAGTGGGGCCAGCTTCGAAAGACTGCGCCGAGTTGCCCGTCGGTGGCGTGATCCCTTCCCTGCGCATCTGGGCGATCTCGGCCTTGACCTGCGCGTCGGAGAGCGCGCCCGCCGCTGCGCCGCCGCGGTTGTCCGAGGCGGAGGGCAATTGATCTGGTCGCCCCCCGACCTTGCCGCCCACCTCGGCGGCGGTCGCTGCGTGCGCCGTCGGCCGGGCGAGGTGGGCGCCGCCCGGCGCCTCCGCTACGTAGGCGCCGCCGGTGTGGACGGCGGGATGGCTGGGGCGCGGCGCGCTGGCGCCCGGCGCCGAGCCCGAGCCGCAGGCCGCCAGCATGGCTGCGAGCAGGCCGATGAGCACGGCGGCGAGCAGGTGGGGGACTGCCATGCCGGTCGCAGGCAGGCCGCGGCGCATGGCCGCGAGCAGGCCAGGGAGCGCCGCGCAAGCCGCGAGGGCCGGCGGATGGCGGATGGGGCCAACGCGCGATTTCGCCAAGAAGCCGATGGTCGCTCACGATACCCTTGCTCGTGCCGTGACATCCGTCTACGCCGAGCTCGGCCTGGTGGCGCTCGCAGCGATGCTCTCGCCGACGACGCTCTCCTTCTCGGTGTTTGCGCTCGTGCTCGGCGACCGGCCGTTGCGGACGGGCTTCTGGTTCTACGTGGGCGCGCTGGCGGCGACGCTGGCTGTGGGCGTCGCGGCCGCATTCGTGCTCGGAGGAGCCGCCGCGCCGAAATCAGGCTCCGCCACGCCGCCGACGTGGGTCAGCGTCCTCGATATCGCCTTCGCGGTCCTGATCGCCGGCTACGTCGCCTGGCTGGCGCGCCGTCCCGCCAGCGCCAGGCGCACGGAAGAGGCGATCAGGCGCATGGAGCGCCTCTCTTCCTCGCCGGCGGTCGCTGTCGTCGGCGCCGGGGCGGCGCTGGCCAATCCCGGCGGTTTTCTGCCCGTCGCGCTGAAGGACATCTCGCAGCTGAATCCCTCGGCGGCCGAATACTGCCTGCTGTGGTTACTGTTCTCGCTGGCCACGCTGCTGCCGCTGTCGCTGGCGTTGATCTGCCTGCTCGTCTCCCGAGATCGCACTACGCGCGCGCTTGCACACGCGCGCGAGTGGCTCGAGCGCCACGCGCGCACGCTCGCCTTCGCGATCGTGCTGCTGCTGGCGGCGGCGCTGCTACGCAACGGCATCGTCGGTCTCACGGGCTGAGGATCGCGGGGCTCACGGGCGGGGCGCCTGTCGGCCACCCGGACCGAGGATCGTCGGCCTCACGAGCGGGCGCGGCGACAGATAGGGTGCAGGCGGTGGCCAGCCGTGTCCTGATCCTCACTTGGGAGTACCCGCCGGTGATCGAGGGTGGGCTCGCCCGCCACGTGCGCAAGCTCTCCGAGGAACTGGTCGCCCAGGACGTCCAGGTCGACGTGCTAGCGCGCGGGCGCGCGGCGACGAGCTCGACCGAGACGCTCGGCGGCGTGAGCGTCCACCGCATCCCCGAGCCCTCCTACCCGCGCGACCTCGACCGCTTCCTGGGCTGGGTCGAGCAGATGAACGAGGACATGCTCGCGGCGGGCCGCGCGCTGGCCGAGGAGCAGGCCTACGACCTCGTCCACGGCCACGACTGGCTCGTCGCCCGGGCCGCCGCGACGCTGTCGGACGAGCTCGAGATCCCCTACGTGACGACGATCCACGCAACCGAGCACGGCCGCCACCAGGGCTGGGTGGACAAACCGCCGCAGTCCTCGATCCACGCGATCGAGCGCTGGATGGCAAGGCGCGCGGACTCGGTGATCACCTGCTCGCACTACATGCGCGGGCACGTCGCCGACATCTTCGACATCGACGAGCGCCGCATCACCGTGATCCCCAACGGGATCGACCCGAGGGATCTGCGACCCGTCGACGACCTGAACGCGCTGCGGCTGCAGTTCGCCCAGCCCCAGGAGAAGCTGGTCCTGCTGGTGGGGCGCCTGGTCTACGAGAAGGGCTTTCAGCTCGCGCTCGACGCCCTGCCGGGGGTGATCGAGAGGGTCGCCGGCGTGCGCTTCCTGGTGGCCGGCTCGGGCACGCACGAGGCCGAGCTGAAGGCCCAGGCGCAGCGCTTGGGCCTGTCCGAGCGCGGCGTGTTCCTCGGCTGGATCGGCGACGACGCGCTGCACTCGCTCTACCGGATCGCCGACCTGTGCGTGGTGCCGTCCCTGTACGAGCCGTTCGGTCTGGTCGCCTTGGAGGCGATGGCCTCGGGCTGCCCCTGCATCGTCGCCGACACCGGCGGCCTGCGCGAGGTGGTGCCGGCGGGAGAGCGCGTCGGCCTGCGCTTCAACGGCGGCGACGCCGAGCACCTCGGCGTGATGATCGAACGGCTACTGGTCGACGAGGCGTTGCGCGAGCGACTGGTGGCCGAGGCGTCCGAGCACGTGCTCTCCTTCGACTGGGCCGACGTGGCCCAGCGCACAGCCCTCATTTACGGCGAGCCGGCGGCACGGCGCGAGCAGTCGCGCGCGTAGCGCGCGAGCGCGGTGGCAGGCGGGCGCGGCACGTGTCCGAGGCGTTGTGCAATCGTTGCCATTCCGGCAAATCCACAACGACGTTAAAGGCGAGGAGACGATGCTCGAGGGGTTGATGCAGGACGACTTTCAGCTGACGCTCCAGCACCTGCTGCACCGGATGCGCTCGGTGCATCCGCGCGGCGAGGTGGCGACGCTCACGGATGGGGGCGTCGTGCGCGCCGGCTACGGCGAGATCGCCGCGCGCGTGGACAGGCTCGCGCGCGTGCTCGGAGAGCTCGGCGTCGGCCCCGGCGACCGCGTCGGGACGTTCGCCTGGAACAACCAGCGCCACTTCGAGCTGTACATGGCGGTCCCGTGCGTCGGTGCGGTCCTGCACACGCTGAACATCCGCCTGTTCGCCGAGCAGCTCACCTACATCGTCAACCATGCCAAAGACGAGGTGATCTTCGTCGACGAATCGCTCGTGCCAATCCTCTCCGAGCTGGCCCCGACGTTCGCGGGCGTGCGTCACTACGTAATCATGGGGGAGGGGGATGGCGTGCTCGCCGATCTTCCCGGCGCCCTGCGCTACGAGGATCTGCTGGCCGGCGTCGCGGACGAGCCGTTCGACTATCCCGCGCTCCACGAGCGGCAGGCCGCCGCGCTCTGCTACACGAGCGGCACCACCGGCAACCCCAAGGGCGTGCTCTACTCGCACCGCTCGATCTGCCTGCACTCGACCGCGTCGCTGACGACCGACGCCCTCGGGCTCTCCCGCCGCGACAAGTCGCTGGTGGTCGTGCCGATGTTCCACGTCAACGCCTGGGGCATCCCGCACGCCTCCGCGCTGGCGGGCGCCGACCTCTTGCTGCCCGACCGCTTCCTGCAGGCCGAGCCGCTGGCGAAGCTGATCGAGGCCGAGCGCCCATCGATCATGGCCTGCGTGCCGACGATCTACGCCGACCTGCTGCGCTACGCCGACGAGCACGGGTCAGACCTCTCCTCGATCAAGAACGCCGCCTGCGGCGGCTCGGCGGTGCCGCGGGAGCTGATGCGCTCCTATGAGCAACGCCACGGGGTGAACGTGTTCCAGGCGTGGGGCATGACCGAGACGAGCCCCGTCGCCACCTACTCGCGCCCGGACGAGACCGGCACGCACGACGACGCCTACTGGGACATGCGCGCCAAGCAGGGCAAGCCGATCCCGTGGGTGGAGGCGCGCCTGGTCGGCGACGACGGCCGGGAGGTCCCCTGGGACGGCGAGTCCACCGGCGAACTGGAGGTGCGGGGCCCGTGGATCGCGGCGCACTACTACTCCGACGAGTCCGGCGAGGCCCGCTTTGACGACGGTTGGCTGCGAACGGGGGACATCGCGGCGATCGACGAGCAGGCGTTCGTGCAGATCACCGACCGCTCCAAGGACGTGATCAAGTCGGGCGGCGAGTGGATCAGCTCGGTGGAGCTCGAGAACGAGGTGATGGCCCACCCCGACGTGATCGAGGCGGCGGTGATCGCCAAGCCGGATGAGAAGTGGGCAGAGCGTCCACTGTGCTGCGTGGTCGTGCGCGACGGTTGCAGCTTGAGCGCCGAGGAGTTGCTCGAGCACCTGCGCCCGCGGGTCGCGCGCTGGTGGCTGCCCGACGAGTTCGCGTTCGTCTCTGAGGTGCCGAAGACGAGCGTCGGCAAGTTCGACAAGAAGGTGCTGCGCGCGCACCTGCAGGAGGGCACGCTGGAGGGCAGGGTGAGGATTGGCGCTTGACGCTTTGAGCGCGCCCGCGGCTCAGCCGCTGACGATTACCAGGTCGCCGATCGAGAGCATGCCGAACACCTGCTGGGCGGTGCCGATCGGCAGCTCGACGCAGCCGTTCGATTGCGGCGTGCCGTAGGAGGGGCGCGGGAAGCCGTGCACGGCGTCGCCACCGTTGAAGTAGTTGACCCAGGGTACGCCCGGGTCGACGTATTTGCTGCCATCCGGGTTGGTGCCACTCATCGTTGTCGCGGTAAAGCGCGAGAAGATCGGGAAGGTGCCCTGTTCGGTGGTCGCGCCGGGCACGCCGGTGTTGGTGGGCGATGAGAGCGCGACGTGGCTGCCCTGGTGCACCTGGAGCGTCTCCGGGACGCTCTCGCTGACGGTCACGAACGTGTACGGGCGCGGGTCGCGCGAGCCGTGCGTCTCGGTGGCCAGCAGCGAAGCCCAAGTAGCGCTGCTAGGCACCCCCGTCGGGGATTGGCTGCGCGTCTGCTGGAAGACCATCAGCGCTCCACGCGTGGTCGGGTCGAGGTGGTCGTACCAGAGCCCGGGCGCGCCCGCGATGTCGGGCTCGAGCGGCCCGCGCGGTGGGTTGAAGGCGTAGTGCGCGGCCTTCGCGCGCGACTCGCGCGCGTGCCCGCTGTTGAGCCCATGGCTGGCATGCACGGTGTAGGGCAGGTAGCCGAGCCGCCCGAGCGCCTGCTGCAGCGCGAGCGTGCCCGGGCAGACGACTTGCAGGTGCAAGGTGCGGGCGTGGCCAAGCGGCCGGTCGCCGGTAGCGTCGGTGCCGGCCCAGACGGTCAGCGTGTAAGAGGAGCAGGGCTGAAGCGTCGAAGTGGGGGTGAAGGCGATGTAGTCGCCGGCGGCCTTCCACTTGCCGGCGACGTTCGGGCGCAGTGTCGGCATAGGAGAGTTGAATGCGGGGGTGCCGGAGAGCCGGACGCGGAGGGGGGCCGTGCCGTCGGTGACGACGGGTTTGGGAAGCTGGGTGATCTTCGTGCGCGGGGAGGGCTTGGC
This sequence comes from Solirubrobacteraceae bacterium, assembly GCA_035938935.1. GTDB lineage: Bacteria > Actinomycetota > Thermoleophilia > Solirubrobacterales > Solirubrobacteraceae > Palsa-744. The sequence goes on along the minus strand of DASZGH010000103.1, from coordinate 278 downwards.
GGGCGGCGTCGGGCTCGTCGGGGATGTGGGGGTGGTGCCCGTTTCGGTGGTGGGCGATGGCGTGCCGGTGGTGGGCGTGGTTTTGCCGGTGGCGCCCGCGGCGGGGGCTGTGGCAGGGATGGAGGCTCCTGCGAGCGTGCCCGTGAGGGCGAGCGTGGCGAGGAGGGCGAGCGGGTTTCGCGCTCGGTTGCTCACGGTCGTGAAGGGTAGCCGGGGTTGCGGCGGGCTGTGGCGCGTGGGGGCTTGGGCTAGAGGCTGCGTTCGGCATATGTAGCATG
>DASZGH010000102.1:0-58389 GCA_035938935.1 Solirubrobacteraceae bacterium | reverse complement strand
GCTTCCAGGTGATCCCAGTGCCGCCAACCACCAGGTGTAGAGCGCCATGGAGGAAGTAGACCGGTATCTGCCCAACAAGGACATCCGCCCTGTTTGGGTCGAACTCGCAGCGTCCGCCCCAGCGGAAGCAATCAACAAAGGGCTCGTAGTGCCCTCCGTAGCCCATTGCCCAGTAGACGAGCAAGTCGTACGAGGTCGTAAACACCCACTCGAACTTCTCGAGCACGCCACGAATCGCTTCGAGGGTCGCGTCCGGAACCTGGGATCTCTGCAGGTGGACCTCCCGGATTGCATGACCGAGAGCCAGCTGGATACTGCGATACCTGGCATAGAGTCGGGACGTGTCGATGCCTACGACGTCGCATGTCCTAATCGCTACGTTGAGATCCGCGAGTACGCGCTCGAAGTTCGGGGTCGCCTGAAACAAGGCGCGATCCTCGACCGTGAGACCGTCGCCGTCCTGCGCGTGATCGAAGAGGGAGTCGTAGACGAAGTTCGGCCATACGTTGACGCTCAAGCCGTTGCCGAGCAAGAGGCCCTGCCATTCGGCAGCATCGGCGACCTCCTCCCAGCCGACTAGCGACCCATCAATCGAGCCCGACTCCACGGGCGCAATTCCTATCAGGGCTTCCAGACAAGCATTCCGAAAGTTCAATCGGCAAAAGCGACCACATCGGCATAACTCCGGGGCGGAGATCGCGAACGAAGCTCGAATTCATCTATCGAGGGTTCGAACAACGGCCCACATTCGGCGAAAACGGAGAGGGCGGGATTCGAACCCGCGATGGAGTGTTTAGCCCCATACTCGCTTAGCAGGCGAGTGCCTTCAGCCACTCGGCCACCTCTCCTGGGTGCGGGACAGCCAGTGTAGGGGGTGCCCGCCCGATGCGCACGGCCCGACGGACCGCCACTCGGTCAGCGGTCGGCGCCGGCCGCAGGACATGGCCTCGGTCAGCCGTGCTTGCGCCGGCCGTGGCGTTTGCGCGCGCCGCCGGCGTGCACGATCGTGACCGACGTGTAGCTGACGTTGTTGCGCATGTCGATCGCCTTGGCTGTGAGCGTGTGCTTGCCCGGCCCGAGCAGGTGCGCGCCGAACCAGACCATGCTGCCGCGCAGCGTCGGCAGGCCGTCGTGGACGTAGAAGTTGCGGATCAGGTGCCCGTCGCCATACAGCGTGATGTCCCAGACCGGGCTCTTGCCACTGGCGGTCACCGCGATCGGGAGCGTGAAGTTGTAGCGTGCTCCGGTCTTGGGTCGGATCAACCGGACGACAGGCCCGTTGTTGCCTCCGCACGGTTCGCTCAGCTGGTCGCCGTGGCGCGAGTATTCGGCCAGCGCGTAGTAGGCGGGCTTTGGGTGCAAACCCTGGTCGAACAGACCGTAGCCGCCGAAGCCGCTCAGTTCGGTTTCCTGCAGGCCGTACCAGATGCCGACCGGCACGTAGGGGTCCTGGGCGAGGCAGTGGTAGGCCTGGCGCAGGAACAGGGCCTGCTCTTCGAGGCTCACGCCGGCCGGTTTCTGGCCGGCCCAGTGGCCCGATTTGCACAGTCCCGGCGAGGTGTTCCAGCCGAGCTCGGTCATCCAGATCGGGCTGTTGTCGCCGTGCGCGAGCATCACTTCGTGCATCGTGCGGTAGCCGAGGAAGGCCCAGCGGTTGATGCGCTGGTCGTTGGGGCCGTTGCGCAGGGCTTCGTAGGGGGATACGTCGTTGCAGGCAGTGTCGGTGTGCACCGCGGCGGCGTCGAAGTGGCCCTTGGCGCCGTGTTCGTAGAGCTGCTGCAGGAATTCGTAGTCGTTGCCGGTGAGCCCGCCGATCAGCACCGTCGCGCTCGGGTCGGCGGCCTTGATCGCGGCGTGGGCGTCCTCGAGCAACTTCGTGTAGGCGCCGGGGTCGGGCCCGCCGGCCCACCAGGAGGAATCGTCCTCCTCGTTCCAGATCTCCCAAGCGGCGACCCTGCCCGCGAAGCGCTTGGCCATCGCGCCGGCGAAGCGGGCGTAGTCGGCGGGGTTGCGAGGTGGCGTGTTCGGGTCCCCAGACCCCGACTCCCACTGCGGCGTGTCGACCAGGTCGAGGATCACCTTGGTGCCGGCGGGAAGGCCGGCGATGCCTTCTTCGAGCGCTCTCGCCAGCGGCTGGTTCAGCTGTCCGCGCGAGGGTTCGTAGGAGTTCCACGGCGCGAAGCTGCGTACCCAGCCGACGCCCAGACCGGACACGAGCGAGTCGCTCGGGCCGGCCAGGCCGGTGGGGCTGTTGATCACCACGCCGGACTGCGCCCCCTGCGCGGGCGCGCCCGAGAGCGCTAGCGCGAGCGCGAGTAGGACGGAGAGCAGGATCGGTCGGCGAAGCATCTGCACCACGATGTCATCGGACGCCGGCACGCGCGCCTGTACAGACAGCCGTGCGCATCGATCATCCGGCCAGGAACGCTCGGCATCGCTGTGGCGACACGTACGGAGCCGGTGTCAGGGCGGCGCGCGCGCCGAGCGCGACCTCCCGATCCTCGATCGGGCTACGCTTGTGCGCATGTGCAGAAACATCAGGAACCTCTACAACTTCGAGCCTCCCTCCACCGATGAGGAGGTCCACAACGCGGCGCTGCAGTACGTGCGCAAGATCAGCGGCTTTGCCAAGCCCTCGCAGGCGAACGCCGAGGCGTTTGAGCGGGCGGTGCGGGAGGTGGCCGACGCCTCCTCCCGACTGCTGGATGCACTGGTGACAACCGCGCCGCCAAAGGACCGCGAGCGGGAGGCGGCCAAGCGCAGGGCTCGCAGCGAACAGCGGTTCGCGGCGTAGTCAAGCTGGTAGGCGGATGGTGAACCTTGCACCGTCACGCGAGTGCAGGGCTTCCACCTCGCCTCCAGCGGCGCGCGCCAGTCGGCGGCTGAGCGGCAGGCCGAGACCCACGCCGGCGGGAGCCTCTTCGGGGGCTGCGCCGCCGCGGTAGCCGGGCTCGAAGATTCGCTCCCGGACACTTGGGTCCACCCCGCAGCCGTCGTCACGGACGTCGAAGATCACATGCTCCTCGCCTCTTTCTATCTCGACCACGATGCGGTGCTCGGCGAAACGCACGGCGTTCTCGATCAGAGGCGAGAGGATGCGCTCGACGACCTCAGCGTCGAGCGCGACGGTCGTGGGCTGGCGGCATAGCACTTCGATCGACTTGCCCTGCTCTGCCAGCTTCTCGCGCAGCAAGTGAGCCGCGCGTTCAGCCGAGTCTCGGGCATCGCTTGCTCCGCCGTTGAGGGTGATCCCAGCCCGGGCCGACGCGAGCAGGGTTTCGAGCACTCGCTGTAGCTGATCCGCGTAGTTCGCCACCCGCTTCAGCGCATCGCCGTGTTGCCGCGACGAGCGTTCGCGACTGGCCGCCAGCTCTGTCTCGGCCAGGATCTTGGCCAGCGGGGTGCGCAGCTCGTGGGATATCTCGGCCGTCAAGTGCTGCTCGCGTCTGAGGCTCTGCGCCAGTCGTCCGAGGAGTCGGTCGAACACCGATGCAAGTGCGCTGAGCTCGTCGTGCGGCTCTTGGGCGTAGAACCGCCGGGACAGATCGTGCTCTCCCCAGTCGGCCGCCTGAGTTGTCATGACGGCAACTGGCCGCAGGGCACGGCGTATGAGCCAGCGCGTGAGCCCAGCGACGGCCAGGAGGACGACCAGGCCGAGGACGACTGAGCCCAGCAGCGCGGACGAGGCGGTGCTCTCATAGGGAGCCAGAGATGCCGCGACGATAACCGTGCCCAGGCGCTGGGTGGATTGACGGACCGTGACGGCCGCCATGCGAGTGTCGGTGGCGTTCACGGTCATGAAGCCCCGTCCGGTCCGCGCCAAGCTGCGCGCGGCCCACTGGTTGCGCGGATCGACGCTTGCAGGGCGCTCGAGTTCGCGTTCGCCCGCGAAGATCCACGTCTGGCTGTCGATCGCTCCCTGGTCGGGGGCCTCGGTCACCGACAGGCGTCCGTCAACCGTGCTGAGGCTGCGCAGCACCGCCACAGCGCGCTCGCGCAGCACGTTGTCGCCGTCGGCACGCAGGCGCACGTCGAGCAGCAGGTTGAAGGTGGCGACCAAGATTGCGAGCGTCACTACGGCGCCGAGCACCGCGCTCGCCATCAGGCGGGTGCGCAGGCTGACCGGTCGCAACCTCATCGGAGCCGGTAGCCCACGCCGTGCACGGTCGCAATCGACGGAGCGCCGGCAAGCTCTCTCAGCTTGCGACGCAGTCGCGCAAGATAGACGTCGATCGTGTTGTCGTGCACGACAGCGCCGTCCGGCCATGCGGCGCGCACCAGCTCGCGTCGACTGACGACCCGATCGGGGCGTGCCGCGAGGGCGCCGAGCAGCCGAAACTCGGTCGGGGTGAGTTGCGTGCGACGGTCCTCGCACGACGCCTCATACGTAGTCGGATCGAGCGTCAGCCCGGCTGCCTCGGCGGCCTCATTTGCTGCTGCCCTGCCCACCAGGGCGCGCAGGCGAGCGGCGAGCTCGGCGAGCGAGAAGGGCTTGACCATGTAGTCGTCGCCGCCCGCCCCGAAACCGGCGAGCCGGTCGGTCAGGGCATCGCGCGCAGTCAGGAAGATCACGGGCGAGGAGATGCCGCGAGCACGAAGCGCTTGGCAGAGATCGCGCCCGTCGGCATCTGGCAACCCGATGTCGATGACCAGCGCGTCGGGCGCCTTCGCGGAGGTCCGTTCGATCGCATCGGAGCCCGTGCTCGTGCCTGTGGCGGCGAAGCCCTCCTCCCGCAGGCCGCGCACGATGACCTCGCGAAGCTCGCGATCGTCCTCCACGACCAGGATCTGCGAGCTGAGCATCGGCCAAGTATCACTGACGCTGCCAGTGCCCCGAGCCGCTACTGCTCGCGCAGGATCTCCCCAAGTCTGAGCCTCCGCAACCCGCGACTGGCCAGGGCCGTGGCGAGCAGCGTTGCCAGGATCGCCGCACCGGCCAGGCCGGCGAGAAACCCCCAGGGTATGGCGAGTGCGTCGGGCGGGGGGTCGAAGACGTGCTGGAGGATCGCTACGAGCATCTCCGAGAGCAGCCAGCCGAGGCCGATCGCGAGCACCAGGCCGGCGGCCAGGACGATTGCGGCCTCGGTCCACAAGAAGGCGGAGATCCGCGAGAGCGGCGCTCCGATAGCAGCCATCGTGGCGAGCTCTTGACGGCGCTCGGATATCCCGAGGGCGACGAACAGCGCCATTGCGGCCGCCGCTAGCACGATCGCGAAGGCCTGCTCGATGTGGCTTATCCCTGTCAGGTCGACGGTCGTGATCGAGCTGCCCGTGCGGGCGCTCTGTTCGGAGATGTTCTGCACCTTGACGCCCGCAAAGGCGGTCGCCGCCGCGACGCGGTGGGCCACGGCCGGAGGCTCGCCGCTCGCCTTGGCGAAGACGACGTTGGGCCCGCCGGCGTGTGTCATCGAGTCCAGGTAGCGAAGGTTGGTCACCATGAAGGAGTCCTTGGGCGCCGACGGGAACTCCTGGACGATTCCCACGACGTGGAATGGCACGACGTGGAAGCGTCCTGTTCGCTGGTCGAGCACGAGCAGCCGCAGCAGGTCGCCGTCTTTCAACGAGAAGTCGGTGATCGTCTCCTTGCTGACCAGGACGCCGTCGGGCGTCGTGCGCAGCCGGGCGAGCACCTGGGAGGCGGTCGAGCCGAGGAAGTAGGAGTCGCGCAGCGAGGTGGCCCGCTGGAAGAAGGCGGCGTCGATCCCGTAGGTGTCCTGGAGGTCGGGTCCCACATAGGCGTAGGAGTGCTCGACGCCCGTGGTAGCAACGACACCGGCAACGGAGGCGATCCGCCTCGCAAGGTTGTGCTGTGCGACGCCGCCGGGAGCGGACGTGGCAGTCACATCGGCGCCGAGCGTGAGCTGGGCGTCCACCTTGGCCTGCTGGTCGTAGGTCGCCGAGAAGATCCCAAGGTTGACACCGAAAGCGAGCAGCAGCCCGACGACGACCAGGCCGCGGTTGATCGCCGCGCCGCGGCGCCCCGCGCTGACGAGCAAAAAGGCGCTGTGAGCACTCGCGCGGCCTTTCACGGCGCGAGTGGCGAACCACGAGAGCGCCCTGCCCCGCAGGCGCACTAGCAGCAGCGTCGCTCCGATCCAGAGCAGCGCAGGTGCAAAGAACATGTACACCGACAGCGACAGTGTCGGGTTGGAGTCGGGGTTGACCACCGCGGAGAACCCGGTGCTCGCGGTCAGCCAGTAGACCAGCCCGCTGATCGCCAGGCAGGCCAGGTCTAGATACAGGCGCTGCCACAGGGGCCGTACCTCGCGACGGGTGGAGCGTCGCCGCCCGGCAGCGACGCTCGTGCGCAGCGAGGAGAGGCTCGAGCCGATTCGCGCGGCCCCGGCCCCGAGCGTTGCCAGCAGAACACAGACGGCCCCCGTGGCGAGCACACGCCCGGGCGTGGCGTGAGCGCCGCCGGTGACCAGCGCTGACACCGCGCCGAACGCGATCGTGGTCCCGAGCAGGCCGGACACGACACCGAGGATCAGGCTCTCGGTGAGGGCGAGCGCGAGCAGGTCGCGACGGCGCGCGCCGCGCGCACACAGCAGTGCCAGTTCGCGGCGATCGCGCTCCACAGTCCCCAGCGCTGCAAGGTAGGCCAAGCCGAGCGCGATCAGGGCGCCGGGCACGGCGAGCATGATGTAGAGCGTCTGTGCGTACAGTGCGTCTTCGGCAGCCGTGTTCAACGATTCGGAGAGGTTGTCGACGAACTGAACGCGGCCGGGCAGGCTGCGCTCGATGCGGTTGCGCGTCTGAGTGGCGCGCGCAAGAGCGCTGCTGGGGCTGCCTTGGCTGAGCGGGACCGGATCGAGCTGCACCTGCACCTGCCACTGCACGCCCGTCTGCGCCCCCGGCTGGGCGTTTGCGGCCGGGCTGGCGAGGCCGATCGAGGGAAGCTCGTGCGCGAGCGTGGAGGCGAACGTGTCAAGCGGCAGGATCGCGATGTTCGCCGGCGGCTGCGCGGGCGCCGGGCCGACCTGTGGGTCAAGCGGCTGAAAGAGCGGGTCGGGGGCCGTGACGAGCGCGACGCCCGACACCGGGTAGCCGCGCGGCGAGCCGTGTCCGGGGACCCTGAGCGTGACGCGGTCGCCGATGCGGGCCGCAAGCGTGGCGGCCATCTGCTGGTCGAGCACCACTGCCCCGGGCTCGAGCGCGCCGTGGAGGAGGCGGAACGTGTGAATGTGGCTCGAGTAGTCGAGCGGCACGGCCAGGACCGCTCCGGCCCCCGCGCTCGTCAGCCCGTTCGGCCCCAGATGTTCGGCCCCAGCCAGCGGAGCGGTGGCAGTCGACGAAGACTGCTTGACCCCGTGCTGGCGCGCGACTTCTGTGGCCACGGCGCGAGCCTGGCGATCGGAGGACACGGGCCCCTGGAGATCGAGTGGCACGCCGCGCACGGCGCTGCCGGCGACCGTGCGAAGCGAGTTGCCGACGAACAGCAACATCCCGCCGAGCAGGGCCACCGAGGCGGTCAGCACCAGCGCGCGCGCGAGCGTACGGCCAGGCGCTCGCAGCAGACCGGACGTGGCGAGTCGCACGGCGCTCGTCATAGGACCGTCACCGCCGTTACCCGGCCGTCGCTCAGCTCGACCACATGGCCGGCGCGCGCGGCGACGCCGGCATCGTGGGTGGCGATCGCCAGGGCGAAGGAGAACTCCTTGGCAAGCGCGTCGATAAGATCGAGCACGCGTTCGGCCGTGTCCGAGTCGAGCTGGCCGGTCGGCTCGTCGCACAGCAGCAGCTCGGGCTGCTGGGCCAGCGCGCGGGCGATCGCCACGCGCTGCGCCTCCCCGCCGGACAGCTCCCCGGGTAGCGCGTCTAGCTTGGCCTCCAGCCCGACCAACTCGAGCAGCTCCTCCGGTGTGTTCTCGGAAGCGCTTGCACCACCGTTGGCCGAGGACACCTCGCGCGCGAACGCGACGTTCTCGAACGCGGTGAAATGGGTCAGCAGGTTCGAGCCCTGGAAGACGTAGGCGATGCCGTGGGCACGCGCCTGGCCACGGGCGGCGGCGTCTAGGCTCGAGAGCTCGCGCTCCTTCCACATGACGTGTCCTTCGCTCGGCACGACCAGGCCGCCGAGCACGTGCAGCAGAGTTGTCTTGCCGGAGCCCGAGCGACCCCAAAGGGCGAGCCGCTCGCCGGCCTGGATAGTCAGGTCCACGCCCTGAAGCGCGCTGACGCGTGCGTGGCCCTCGCCGTAGGCGACGCCGACCCCTTCGCAGCGGATCAAGTCAGGACCTTTCCGTCGCGCATCTCGATCACCCGCTGGGCGCGTGCGGCGACACGCTCGGAGTGAGTGACGAGGACGATCGTGCTGCCATAGTCTGCTCGTAGCTGCTCGAGGGCGTCGAGCACGACCTCCTCGCTGTGCTCGTCTAGCTCGCCGGTGGGCTCGTCGGCGAGCACGAGCCGTGCGCGACGGGCGGCGGCGGCGGCGATCGCCACCCGCTGCTGCTCGCCGCCCGAGAGCGCCGCCGCGCGATGGGATCTGCGCTCGGCGAGCCCGAAGGCGGCCAAGCGCCGCGCCGCTTCGGTCTCGGGCTCGGCGTGGCCGGCGAGTCGCAGCGAGAGCACGATGTTCTCCTGGGCGGAGAGCGCGGGCCACAGGTTGTCGCTCTGGAACACGACGGCCAGGTCGCGTGCCCGGTAGGCGGCAAGCTCGGGCTCGCCCAAGCGCCCGAGCGAACGTCCCCACGCGCGCAGCTCGCCGGCAGAGGGCTCATCCAGGCCCGCGGCCAACGCCAGCAGCGTGCTCTTGCCACAGCCGGACGGGCCGAGGATCGCCACCGACTCCTGGGGCTCGATGCGCATATCGAGCCCTCGCAGGGCGACTGTCTCGACGGGTCCGGAGCGGTAGATCTTGAAGACGTCGTGGCACTCCAGCGCGCCCCAGCTGACCTCGGTCGGGATCTCGGCGGGCTCGACGTAGAGGCTTTTCACTGCCATTTGAAGCTTTCGATCATGCGCCTGTAGGCATCCACGTTGTCCACGCCGACAGGCGTCCCCAAGTCGACGGTCGCCACGCGGCCCGAGTGCGCGAGCACATAGCGATCGACGGTCAGCGTGACGCGCTTGCCCGTCACAGGGTTCGGGGCGCTCTCGGTCGTGTAGACGACCTTGATTGCCGGCCCGCCGCGCAAAGCGATCGTCGTCGGTGTGCCCGCTTTCAGCGCTGGGTCCGAATGCGATAGGCCGGCGAGCGTAGCCTGCACACTCGCCACGGTTGGGACCGAGGCGCGCACGAGCTGTATGCGCACGAGGTTGTTCTTTTCCTTGATCGTGACAGTGGAGTCGCCCTGTTGGATAGTCCAGCCCTCGGGGTAGAGCATCGATGCCCCCAGATGCGTGTCCCTGAAGGTCAGGAAGCTCTGGTTGTCGGGAATGTCGCCGGTTGCCGCCGACTTGGCATCGGCCGCGAGCGCGCCGGCGCCTTCAGACTGCGTGGTGTTGGCCGCCGATGCCGGTGGGCTTACGCGGGCTGATGTCTTGGCGCCGCTGCTGCATCCACCGGCCAGCAACAGCACTGCAATCGAGACGAATGGGAGAATGGTCTTGAGCATGCGCGCGAGCCTGCCACACGCCACCTGAACATCTCCTGAACGGGTCCAGCTACTGCGATCGGAGGGTGATCCGGCGCCCGCGCAATCGCGCGCGTTACGCGCTGGGGGCGGGTGCTGGCTCGGTTTCCTGGAAGGTGCTCGAGGCGGCCTCGCCCCGCGCCGCTTCGGCGTGCTCGCGGCTGTCGCGTGAGGAGATCAGGACCGCCGTGAGGATCGCCCCGGCGATCGCGAAGCCCGCGCCTACGAGGAAGGCGCGATCGAATCCCTTGGTCAGAGCGACCGAAGTGTGCACGCCTCCGTGGAGGAGGCTCAGGGTGCGACTGTTGGCGACCGTGGCGAGGATCGCCAGGCCGAGCGCTCCGCCGATCTGCTGGGAGGTGTTGATCAGTCCCGAGGCGAGACCGGCCTCGTGCGGCTTGGTGCCGGTCACCGCGGCGATCGTCACGGGGACGAACGAGAACCCGAGCCCGAACGACGCGAGCAGCGACGGCCCGAACACGTCCGCGAGGAAGGAGCCTCCAGTGGCTGGGACGCGTGAGAACCACAGCAAGGCGCCGGCGATCATCAACAGGCCTCCGATCAGCGTCGGCTTGAAGCCCACGCGCGTGACGAGCTGCGAGGCGGCTCCGGCCGAGAGGATGATCCCGATCGCGAGCGGCAGGTAGGAGACCCCAGTCTTGATCGGCGAGTAGTGAAGGACGTCCTGGAGGTAGAGCGAGATGAAGAAGAACATCGAGAACAGCGACATGCCGATCAACAGGCCGACGATGTCCGCGCCACGAAGCGTGCGCAAGCGGAAGATCGAGAACGGCATCAGCGGATGGCGCTGGCGCAACTCGATCACGACGAACGCGGCGAGCAGCGCGGCTGAGCCGGCGAGCCGAAGCAGGGTGGCGGTCGCTCCCCAGCCGATGTTGACGGCGTCCACCACCGTGTAGACGAGCAGCGCGAGGCCGGCCGTGACGGTCACCGCTCCCGGGATGTCGAAGCCCTTGGTCCCGTCCTCGGCGCGGCTCTCAAGGAGCAGTCGCGGGGCGAACGTCGCCGCGATCAGGCCGATCGGGACGTTGACGAACAGCACCCAGCGCCAGGACAGGCCGCTCGTGAGGATCCCGCCGAGCAGCACGCCCGCCGCCCCGCCGGCGCCCGCGACCGCGCCCCAGATCCCGAGCGCACGGTTGCGCTCTGCGCCTTCGGCGAACGTGGTCGTGATGATCGAGAGCGCCGCCGGCGAGACGATCGCGGCGCCAAGGCCCTGTAGGGCACGCGCAACGATCAGCCATGCCTCCGACTGGGCCAGGCCGCCGGCCAAAGAGGCGAGCGAGAACACGATCAAGCCGAGCATGAACATGCGCCTGCGCCCGAGCAGGTCGGCGAGACGGCCGCCGAGCAAGAGGAAGCCGCCGAACGTGAGCGTGTAGGCGTTCACGACCCACGAGAGGTCATCGCGCGAGAAGTGCAGGTGGGCGCCGATCGAAGGGAGCGCGACGTTGACGATCGACGCATCGATCACGATCACGAACTGCGTCATCGCCAGTAGCAGCAGGGCGAGGCTCTTCGCGCGGGGCGTGTCGAGCGATGGCGCGTGGGGCTGGGTGAGCGAGTTCATTGGAAGCTGACCTCCGGTTCCGGTTTGCGTCCGCGACTATAGTGAACTATCATTCCGCTTGTCAAGGGAGCCGGGTGAAAACACTGTGACCACCACGCCGATCGAGACCATACGCCCACTGCGCGCCGACGCGCGACGCAACCGCGCCCGCATCATCGACGCGGCACGCGAGCTGTTCGCCGGCGAGCAGGCCAACGTCCAGATGGACGACATCGCTCGGCACGCTCGTGTCGGCGTTGGCACCGTCTATCGGCATTTCCCCGACAAGGAGGCGCTGATGGGAGAGCTCGTGCGCCAGCGCTTCGATCTGTTCAACGAGAACCTGCGCCACGCGCTGGCCGACGAGCGCTCCGGTGCGTTCGCGGCGCTCGCCACAGCCCTGCGCGCAAACGTCGCGTCGGTCGCCGAGGACGCCGCGACACGCTATGCGTTCATGAGCGGCGGCGAGCGGGTCTTTGCCCACGCCGCCCCCGAGATGGAGCAGTTCATGCTCCTCGCCGACGAGCTTGTAGGACGCGCTCGAGACACGGGTGAGCTGCGCGACGACTTCAAAGCCGGCGACATCCCGATGCTCATGTGTGGCATCTGCGCGACGATCGGCGCGAGCAAGCCCGACTGGGACTGGCAACGCCATCTCGACCTGATCCTGCACGGCATGCACCGAGGAGGAGTGGGACGTAAGCTTTGAGCGGGCTTCTTCTCAGCGCGAGTCGAGTATGCGCTCCCGCTGATGAGCGAGCAGAACTGAAGCGCGGCTGGGTCTCCCACCCCGCGGTGTCATGCCGTAGCCTTCAACGATGTGGCCCGGAGGGGTGGCAGAGCGGTTGAATGCGGCGGTCTTGAAAACCGTTAGGCGGGTAACCCCCGTCTCGGGAGTTCGAATCTCTCCCCCTCCGCTTATTGACCTCAAACAGCCAGCACGGCGAACCCAGATCCAAGCAGCGCTCTCATGTCGTCCGGGTCCGATGTGGCTATCGCGTCGCCGCGTCGATGGACGCCCACTGCGATGCAGGCGTCGATTGTGTCGGCGCCCGGTGTAGCGCGACGCAGGCCGCCGGCCGCGCGCGCCAAGCGTTCGTCGACTGTCTCGATCGCGCATGCCTTGAGAAGGCGCGCGACGCGCGCATCCTTGGCGTCGCCGCGCCAGACCTCCGCCAGCGCGATCGCCGGCACGGTGGGCACGAGCCCGCGATCGAAGCTCACATTCAGGATCTCGCGGATGCGATCCTGGCCACGCTCGTAGGCGATCAGCGCGCCGGCGTCGAGGGTCAGGCCGGCCACTCGGCGGCGACCTGCGCTCTGACCTCGGCCGGTACGGCGCCGAGCTGCTCGTCGTCTTCGGCCATCAGCTCGCGACCGCGTGTCACCTGAAGCTCGTGGAGCACGGCGGCGTTAACGAAGGCCGACAGGTTGCCGCCCGAGCCGGAGAGGCGCTGCTCCGCTTCGTGCAACACCGACTCATCGAACGAAATAGATCGCTTCTGAGTTGCCACAGGATCATCCTACCACGGTAGCATCAGGGTGTGAGCGAGCATCGTGGCGCCCCCATCCCGGCCAGCCCCCACACGCGCGCCCTGCACGAGGCCGCCCTGCGCGAGCTTCCCTTCGCCGACCGCGAGGACTTCGCCGACGCGACCCGCGGCCTGATCGCCACCGACGACAGCCTGCTGATCCGCGACGAGCGCGGGCGCACGGTCTGGGACATGGACTCGTTCGCCTTTGTGGACCCCGACGACCCCTCGCCCGAGACGGTGCACCCGAGCCTTTGGCGGCTGGCGCAGCTGAACAACATGCACGGGCTCTACGAGGTCGTGCCGGGCGTCTACCAGGTGCGTGGCTACGACCTCTCGAACGTCACGTTCATCGAGGGCGAGCGCGGCGTGATCGTGGTCGATCCGCTGATCTCGACCGAGTGCGCGGCGGCGGCGCTCGCGCTCTACCGGCGCTACCGCGGCGAGCGACCCGTCACCGCCGTGCTCTACACCCACTCGCACGTCGATCACTTCGGCGGCGTCAAGGGCGTCGTCTCCGCCGAGCAGGTGGCGCGCGGCGAGGTGCCGATCTGGGCGCCCGCCGGCTTCCTGGAGAACGCCGTCTCCGAGAACGTGCTCGCCGGCACGGCGATGGCCCGGCGCGCCTCCTACATGTTCGCGCCCGGCCTGGAGCGCTCGCCGCACGGCCTCGTCGACGCCGGCATCGGCAAGACCACCTCGACAGGCAGCGTCACCCTGATCCCCCCGACGCACGAGGTGGGAAGGACGGGTCAGGAGGAGGAATTGGATGGCGTGCCCTTCGTGTTCCAGTTGGTCCCCGACAGCGAGGCCCCGGCTGAGCTGAATTTCCAATTGCCCGCTGCGCGCGTGCTTTGCGTGGCTGAGAACGCCGTTCACTGTTTGCACAACGTCCTCACGCCGCGGGGCGCGTTGGTGCGCGACGCCCTGGCCTGGTCGAAGTACCTGGGCGAGGCGATCGACCTGTTCGGCGAGAGCTCCGATGCGATGTTCGCCCAGCACCACTGGCCCAGATGGGGAAAAGAGCGCTTGCTCGCCTACCTGGCCCGGCACCGCGACATGTACCGCTACTTGCACGACCAGACCTTGCGGTTGGCCAACCGCGGCCTGACGCCGACCGAGATCGCCGCCGAGGTGCAGTTGCCGCCCAACCTGGCGCGCAACTGGTGGTGTCGCGGCTACTACGGCACCGTCTCGCACAACGTGCGCGCGGTCTACCAGCGCTACCTGGGCTTCTTCGACGGCAACCCCTCGCACCTGGACCCGCACCCGACGGTGGAGCTGGCCAGGCGCTACGTGTCGCTGGCCGGCGGGATCGCGGCGACGCTCGAGCGCGTGCGCGAAGCGCTCGCTGCCGGTGACTACCGCTGGGCCGCGGAGCTGTCCGCGCACGCGGTGTTCGCCGAGCCTGAGAACGCGGACGCGCTGGAGCTGAACGCCCAGGCGCTGGAGCAGCTCGGCTACCAGTCCGAGAGCGCGGTGTGGCGCAACCTGTACCTGACCGGCGCGCACGAGCTGCGCCACGGCCCGCCGCCGCCGCGTTCGGGTCGGCGGGTGGCGAGCGCCGACGTGGCGCGGTCGCTGTCGATCGAGCAACTGTGGGACGCGATGGCCACGCGCCTTGACGGCCCGCGCGCGTGGGACGCGCAGATCGTGGTGGGGTGGGTGTTCACCGACGTGGGCGAGCGCTGGACGGTACGGGTGCGCAACGGCGCCATGTCGGCGCTGCCGCGCCTGGCCGACGACACGCAGGCGACGGTCACGCTCACCCGCACGGCCTTCGACGCGATCCTCCTCGGCGAAGGCGACGGCGCCGCGCTGTTCGTGAGCGGTGAGATCGCGATCGAGGGAGACGGCGCCAGGCTCGGCGAGCTGCTCGGGCTGCTGGACGACGACGATCCGTCGTTTGCGATCGTCACGCCGTGAGTGCCCGGCGCTATGCGGGCGGTCTTCAGTTCGCGCTCGTTACGCCGCGGGCGTCCGGCCTGCGCGTATCTGAGCCCGCGTCACGCGCACGTGCGGGGGCGCTCACTCGACGGTCAGCACTACCTTGCCGAGCGCACGCCGCTCGTCAATCGCGCGAAAGGCCGCGCGCGCCTGTTCCAGCAGGAACGAATCCCCCACAATCGGTCGCACATGCCCGGCGTCGATCATCTGCGCGACGGCCTCGCCGATGGCGGCGTTGCGCTCGGGCGATCCCATCACGTACGCGCCCCAGCCGGCGCCGACGACCTCGACGTTGCGCAGCAGCAGGCGGTTGACCTTGACCTCGGGTATCGACCCGCCGGTGAAGCCGACGACGAGCGCGCGGCCGCCCTCTTTCAGCGAGCGCAGGCTGTCGGTGAAACGGTCGCCGCCGACCGGATCGAGCACGACGTCGACGCCGCCACCGCTGAGCTCCGTGGCCTGCTCGCGCCAGGCTGCGTCCGAGCGCACGACCTCGTCGGCGCCGGCCTCGCGTGCGACGCGCTCCTTCTCATCGCTCGAGACGACCGCGATCGTGGACGCGCCAAGCGCCTTTGCGACCTGCAGCGCCGCCGTGCCGACGCCGCCGGCCGCGCCGTGCACGAGCACGCTCTCGCCCGGCGTCAGGCGGCCGCGCAGCTTCAGGGCGAAGTAGACGGTGTGGTAGTTGAGGATCACCGAGGCCCCCTGCTCGAAGGAGAGCGCGTCGGAGAGCGGGAAGGTCAGGTAGGCGGGGGCGACGGCGCGCTCGGACATGCCGCCGAGCACGGTGAAGGCCATCACGCGCTCGCCCTCGCTCAGGCCGCTGCCGGCGGGCGCGGAGATGACCGTGCCTGCGACCTCCGAGCCCGGCACGAACGGCAGGTCGGGCTTGAGCTGGTAGAGGCCGCGCGTCTGCAGCACGTCGGGGAAGGACACGCCGGCTGCCTTCACGTCGATCAGCACGCCCTCGCCGGGCGTGAGCATGTGCGACGCGGGTGGCTCGGGTGCGGGCGCGTCGACGACGACGATCGCGTCGGGGCCTGAGAGCTCTGTGATCTGGACCGCCTTCACGGCGCACAGGTTATGTGAGGCGGCCGCGGGGGGCGCTCTGCTTTGATGCGCTCTCCCCGGCATGAGCGAGAACCACCAAGACATCCCCGGAGCGCGCCTGGACGCGCGGGCGCGCTTGCGCCGTCGCGAGCAGGCGCGGCGGGCGCGCTCGCGGCGGCGACGGATGGTCGCGATCCCGATCGGCCTGGCGCTGGCGCTCGTCGCGGTGATCGCCGTCGCCAGCGCCGACGATGACAGGTCGACCCCGCCCCGTTCCGCGATGCACGGCGCAGGCCCTGTGGCCGTCGTCTCCGGCGGCCCGCTCGCGCCCGCGGCCTTCGGTGGGCTGGCTGCGCTGTGGTCGCCCAAGAACGTCGTCGACCACCAGCCCGCGACGGCAGCGGCCTACGCGGCGGCCTCCACGCGCCCCGGCCTGCCCGGGTACCTGCTGATCGCCGACCGCGGCAACAACCGCATCCTCGTCGTCACCCCGCAGCGCCAGACCGTCTACGAATACCCGACGGCGGCCGACCGCGCCGCCGGCCGCCACCTGTTCTACAACGACGACACCTTCGTCGAGCCCGGCGGCCTGGCGCTGATCGCCAACGAGGAGGACAACAACGACATCGTCGAGGTCTCGCTGGTCGACCGCTCGGTAAAAGTCATCTTCGGCCACCCGGGCGAAGCGGGATCGGACGCCACCCACGTTCACACCCCCGACGACGCCTACATGCTCCCCAGCGGCGAGTTCACCGTCGCCGACGCCTACGGCTGTCGGATCATCTTCGTGCGCGCCCATCGGATCGTGCGCCAGTACGGCACCTCAGACGTCTGTCGCCACGAACCCCCGCGCTATCTCAACGCCGTCAACGGCGACACGCCGTCGCCGGGTGGGGGCACGCTGCTGAGCGAGATCAACGGCTCCTGGATCGACGAGATCTCGCGCAGCGGCCACCTCGTGTTCGCCTTCCAGGCGCCGGTCAGCTACCCCTCCGACCCGCAGCCGCTCCCGGGCGGCCGGGTTCTGCTCGCCGACTACGCCCGGCCCGGGCACGTGCTGATCGTCGATCACCACGGCCGCGTCCTGTGGCGCTACGGCCCGTCGAGCGGTTACGGCATGCTCGACCACCCCTCGCTTGCGATGGCGCTCCCCAACGGCGACATCGCCGTCAACGACGACTTCCGCGACCGCGTCGTGGTGATCGATCCCCGCAGCAAGCGGATCGTCTGGCAGTACGGCCACAGCTACCACCCTGGCACCGCGCCCGGCTACCTGCACATCCCCGACGGGATGGACTTCGTCCCGGCGGGACCGCACGGCGGCCCGGACTACGCGGCGGTTGTGCATCCGTGAGCCGGGCTGGGGCTGGGCCGGCGGCCGCACTGGTCGCGTGTGTCCTGCTCGCCGCGTGCGGCAGCGGCTCGACCGACGCGACGAGCGCGGTCGCGCCCGCGCCGGCTGCCAAGCGCGTGAGCGTCTCGGTCACGCAGACCGGAGCGCTGCCGGCGCCGGTCCAAGACGCCGCCGCCGCCGCGATCGGATCGGAAGCCTTCCTGCTGATGGGTGGCATCGACCAGGGCGAAGCGTCGGTGGCCGACCTCCTGCGCGCCACCGCATCCGGAGCCACGCGCATCGGCAGCCTGTCGACCGCGTTGCACGACGCCTCCGCGAGCTCCCTCTCTGGCGCTGCCTATCTGTTCGGGGGAGGAGTGGTCGAATCGTTCTCGGCCATCACGCGCGTCTCGCCGGCGACAGGCGCCGCCGAATCGGCGGGCCATCTCCCCACTCCGGCCTCCGACATCGCCAGCGTCGCGGTCGGCGACACGGTCTACATCGTCGGCGGCTATACCGGCCAGGCGCCGTTGCGCACGATCCTCGCTTGGCGCCCGGGCGAATCGGCGCGGGTGGTGGCAGAACTGCCCAAGCCGCTTCGCTACGCGGCCGTTGCGGCCGTGAACGGGCAGGTGCTGATAGCAGGCGGCACCAGCGGCGAAGCGGCGAGCAGAGACGTCTATCGCTTCGAACCCGCCACGCGCGCACTCACGCGCGTGGGCCTGCTGTCCGAGCCGCTCACGCACGCTGCCGCCGCGAGTGTGGGCGGGGCGATGTATGTGTTCGGGGGACGCTCCGCCTCGGCCACGGGCCAGACGCGGCGGATCCTCGCTATCTCAGCGGGTGGGGGCGTACGCGAGGCTGGTCTGTTGCCGCACGCTCTCTCGGACATGGCGGCGGTGGCGCTCGGCGGCAAGGTCGTACTGGCCGGCGGCCGCGACTCGGCGGGCGCAACGCAGGATGGGATCCTCACCGTGAGCATCGGTGCCGAATAGCCACGCCGCGACACTCTTTGCAAGCCTTGAGCGCAGGTCTGAGCCCGCCTATGGTGAATGAGCACGGATGACCAGAGCGCCCGCACGCACCCCGCTGATCGTCGTCGCGATCGTCCTCGGGCTCCTCGGGGCGCTCGCCTTCGGCATGTACGCCTACGACCACGCCCGCCGCGACCAGCTCGCCGACGGGATCAGAGTCGACGGCATCCCCGTGGGCGGGCTCAGCACAGCCGCCGCCACCGCGCGGCTGCAGCGCAATGTGGCCGCCGAGATGCGGCGGCCGGTCCTCGTCCGCGAGGGCTCGCACACGTGGGAGCTCTCGCCGCGCGCCGCCGGCCTGTCGGTGGACGTGGCGGTGACCGTCTCGAGCGCGCTGGCCGCAAGCCGCGAAGGGTCGATCTTCGCGCGGACCTGGCGCGAGCTGGCGGGCGGCAGCGTGAACAGGGACCTGCCGCTGCGCGTGTCCTACTCGCGGCGCGCGGTCAGCGACTTCGTCGGCGAAGTGCGCGCCGCCGTCGACGTGCAGCCGCGCGACGCCAGCGTCGAACCGACCGGCTCCGGCCTCACCGAGGTGCCGCAGCGCGACGGGCTGGCGGTCGAGCGCAAACGCCTGACCGAGCGCGTCGTGCGCGCGCTGAACACCCCAGTCGCCTCGCGCGTGCTGTCGGCGCCGACGCTCGTGCGCCACGCGAAGGTGACGACCAGCATGCTCGCAAGCGAGTACCCCGCCTACATCGTGATCGATCGCGCGAGCTTCCGGCTGCTCTTCTACCAGCATCTGAAGCTGGCGAGCACGTACGAAATCGCGGTCGGCATGCAGGGCCTTGAAACCGAACCGGGGCTCTACCACGTTCAATGGAAGCAGGTGGACCCGCCGTGGTACGTGCCCAATTCGGCATGGGCGGGCGCGCTGGCCGGCAAGACGATCCCGCCCGGCCCGGAAGACCCGCTGAAGGCGCGCTTCATGGCCTTCAACGGCGGCGCCGGCATCCACGGCATCGACCCCAGCGAGTACTCGACGATCGGCCACGACGCCTCGCACGGCTGCGTGCGCATGCGCATCCCCGACGTGATCTCGCTGTACGCGCGCACCCCGGTGGGCACGCCGGTGTACGTGCTCTGAGGCGGCGGCATCGGTCCGGCGCCGGGTGGCACGGCCGGACGCCTTGGCGGCGCGTCGGGCCGCGCCGCGGCTAGCGCTGCTCGCGGTTCTGCTGGTGCTCGCCGCGGACGAGCACGGCGATCAGCACGATGATGATGTTGACGAGAATCCCGATCCCGATGAACGTCACGATCAGCCCCACGTCCTTGCTGAAGGCGGCGTTGGCGGCGAGGATCTCGGCGAGCATGCGCGGCAGCCTACCAACGGCGAGCCCCGTCGTGTCGTAGCCTTACGTGCAGCCGCTTGCGTCTCGCGAGCCCTGGAGAGGTGCCGGAGCGGTTGAACGGGCGCGACTGGAAATCGCGTAACGGGGGTGACCTCGTTCGGGGGTTCGAATCCCCCCCTCTCCGTCGTCATGAGTTTTCGTCTGTTTCGGCTTTATGAAGCCGAAAACGAGTGAGCGACCGGACATAGGTGTTTCGCGCTTGTGCGAACCCAAACGCTCCCCTTGAGCACCGACGGGAAGTGCGCGGACGCCTATCAGCCTACGAGCAGAGCCGTTGCCCACGCGACGGCATCGGACGCCGTTGAGAAGGCCGCATCACGATCGAGAGGCTCCAGCATCTCGTAGCGCAGCTGTGCCGCCCACGGTGTCAGCCAGCGCGCCTTCTCAATCGAGTCTGGAACCGCGACATCGTTGTCGGTGGCGATGTCCACCAGCTCACGGAGATCGTGAGAGCGGGGGAAATCGACATCGGCGAGTACGAGTGCGACCTTCAGGGTCTTCTCGACGGCCTGCTGGGCGTGAAATCCGACGACATCGTCGCGCATGTCCTCCGCGGCCATGAGCACACGGCAAGCACCGAGGTCACTCGTCGCGTGCTCAAGCAGCAGCTCCGCGTACTCGCGCTGCTCAGGAGTCGGAGCGGGCAACGATTCGACCCTCCCGGAGGGCGTGATGGACCATCGTCCCGCGAACCTTCGCCCGTCGTTCAGCGAGATCCTCATCCATCACGATCACATCGACCGGCCAGCCGATCCGGCCGACGGCATCGCGCAGGCGAACGGCCTCGGCGACGCGGCTCTCGACATCGCGCTCAATGACCAGGAAGTCCAGGTCGCTGTCGCGTGTGAGCTCGCCACGCGCTGCCGATCCGAACAGGATCACCCGAGCGGAAGACCCGGCAGCGTCCGCGAGGCGCCGTCCAGCCAGCTCGATCAACTCTTGTGTTGTCACGACCAGGACAGCCTACCGGTGTGTGCGGCAAGCACCCGCTCACGCTCGCGAAACGCAAAGCACGGCTCTTCGACTGTCGCGTCCTACAGTTTGCTGCATGGAGATACATCGCGAAGCGCGTAAACACAGCATCGCCGACGCGGACATCGAACACGCTATGGAGAACGTAATGGCGTTCGAGCATCAGGACGACGGGCGCTTGCTGTATCTCGGGCATAGTCGCAGCGGGGCGCCACTTGAGGTCGTCAAAGTCGTCGGCCCGGAACTCGTAATCCACGCTATGAAAGCCACACGCAAGCATGAACGGCTGCTGTCGGGAGACCGAGGACGGCGCTGAGCGAGTACCTCACGGTCGCCTGATTGCCTCTGCGGCCTTCCGCCGCGCCTCGCGCCCCGCGGGCTCCATCAACGCGTCGAGCAGCCGATCCAAGGTGACCTCCGGGTTCGCACGTCGTCCCGCCCTCCCCGTAGCTCTATTTGTAGATCTTGATAACGCCACTGGGGAGGTGCTCTTGGGCTTCCGTGGCTGGCTTCGTGAGGACGAGCGTCGGTGGTACTGGGAGCAGCAGCTCTGCGCAATTTGAACGCGGCTCGGGGTCTTGCTCCCGACACATGACACGGACAAATTCCTGGTACGAAGCGTCAAGCTGGGCGCCGAGGTTGCCAGGGGCACGTTGCGCGACCTCGCGTTTGAACAGCACTAGGATCGGAAAGGCATTTACCAACCGTCCTGCGGCAATGAAGCCGTCGTAAGATCCATACACCGCAATCTGGTCGTAGGCGTTTAT
The DNA here is from genome assembly GCA_035938935.1 of Solirubrobacteraceae bacterium. Classification (GTDB taxonomy): domain Bacteria; phylum Actinomycetota; class Thermoleophilia; order Solirubrobacterales; family Solirubrobacteraceae; genus Palsa-744. The sequence continues at coordinate 37,257 of DASZGH010000102.1, read as the reverse complement.
AAGCGCTTCGCTCTGATTGCCCACGATACGCTCCCAATCGCCAAAGTTGCACCGGCGTGTTGCGCAGCCTTCCGCGGCCCGGAACGACGGGAGTACGAAGGCGTTTGCCGCAGCGAAGAAGCTCGTATAGACAGCAGTTCGCTTCGCTCGTGCTTCGATGCGGCGAGTTTCCTGGGCTTGTTCTCTCTGAACCGAGAGCGCGCCGTGAGATCCGATCCACGATCCACCCCATGCCGCAAGTGCAGCCAGCAAGCCGCTGAGCAACACCGTGGCGAAGGCTAGCCGAGTGGTGCTAGACGCACGTTTGTCATCGTTGTTCCTGTCCACTTACCAGTCCGATCCGTGAGTTGGGTTGCAGCGGTAGTAAGCGCCTAGATATCGGCAGGCCCGTCCCTGGGCTATATGGCAATAGTTAGACTATCCACCAACCTAATATCTAGGCTCCCATCTCCACACGCGGAGCGTGTTTCCAGCGGCTCGATGCGTACAGGTGTCGGTGCGCTATCAGACAGCGCTAACGATGGTGTGTCCGTACGAGTTCCGACGGCAGCTTGCGCCTATGGCCTTCGCCGGTGCTTCCTGGCGCGCTCTGTGTAAAGCTCTCGGATGCGCTGCCAGACCGGGGCTTGTTTCGAGAGTCGCCACGTCAGCCCCGTGCAGCTCTGTTTGGGTCGTGCCGACGCTCGGTATCTTGTGTGTAGTGGCCGAGCAGCTTGATTCGGCTTCATATCTAGGGTAGGTCGAGTACTAGCAGCAGAGCGTCCTCCACGCCGCGTAGTTCGTCGTGTGTCAGGTGTCCGGTCAGCTCACCGAGTGCGCGGGCATCGACGGCTCCGACCATCTCGCATAGGACCTGCGTCGGCTGGTCGTCAATCGTGACCTCTGGATGGAAGCTGGCCGCGAACGCGGAGCGCGATGTCGGGCAGACGACGACCGTGGAGAGGGCGAGCAGATCGTCGGCTTGGACGATCACAGCGTAGCGTCGGCCCTCTTGAACGTGGCCGCGCTTGCCTGGGAGCTTGATTCGGTGGACATCACCACGGACCACGTAGCGTCTCCATGAGGTCGGCGACCTCTCGCGCTTCTCGCACGTAATGCTCATTCTGCATGAGGCTCCGCGCCTCCGCTGCGAGTCCGCCACGTCGGTGCTCACGTTCGGCCGTCTCGGTGATCGCCTGTCGTGCCGCCTCGGCGCGGCTCAGGCCTCGCCGTCTTGCAATCTCATCAAGTGCGCTCAAGCCGTCGCGCCCGAGACGGAGGGACAACGGATGGGGAGCTGGCACCATGCGGCAAGCGTAGCGCAAAACACACTACGCGCGATGGGTGTGCATTCAGTCGAAAGCGCATGCCATGCAGTTCCACCATGCGCTGCCAGGAGGGGTCATGTTTTAGAGAGTCGTCCCGCTGTCCCCGTCCGATCGTTTGCGACTCTGTGCAGCGAAGAACGACCGCCCAAATGGACATACGAGTGCGTCAGGCTCTCACGAGTATCCAGATCGTGAGCGGTTCGTTGCCCCAGCCAACCTCGTGAAACGAGCGCACCTCGTACCTCCGCCCGGCGATCGTCACCTGTCCTGACGGGGGCAGGCGGACACCGCGGACGCCGGTGGGCACGCCGCGCGACGTGCGCACGTGCCCACTCGCGCCACGGGCCACGACGTCGGCGCCCGTGAGGTCGTGGACAACCTTCACGTAACCGGTCACGTCCTGGATCGAGACCAGCAGCGTGCCCAGAGCGCGACCGTGTGACCGCAGGACACGGCTCCCAGGCGCTACCACGAACACCCCGTCGCTGTTGACTGTGGCGTTGACGAGCACCCGCGATCCGCGAACCACGCTGATGCGTGTCACATGAGCGAAGTGGTTGCCCGGACTCCTCAGCTGGGCGTCCGCCGCGGCCTGAGCGCCAGCCAAGTCGCCCCGGCTCAATGCACCCAACAGCGCGCCGTCGCGGGAAACGCGTTCGAGTTGTTCGAGGAGCTTTCGGCCCGTGGTCTCAGAGCGGTAGCTCTCCTTCGCGACATTGACGATCCCGTCGATGCGACTGCGACGAGCGCGGGCCTGCACCGGTGTCCTCGCTGTGGCGGCCGAGGAGGAGGAGTGCGATTGGGCCGACGGGTGAACTGGCGGGAGTTTCGCGGACGATGTCGCTGGCTGAGCCGACGTTTGCGCCGACGGTGTCGATCCGCAGGCGACGAGCGCGCAAGCCGCACTCGCGATGAATATCGCTCTGGCGCTCGCGGTTCGGCCTAACACCGGCATGCGATTACGGTAGGACGATGACCTGTGCCCAAGCGGGTTGTGCGGCGGTCAACCTCCGCTTCGAGCGTGATCGAACGTAGTCGGCGGAGTCATGTGTGCGACTACCCGTGCGGTCCGATCTTCAGCGTGGCCACCATCCCCGCGTGGTCGGACGGCCAGATGAACGAGGGGGGCGGGTTAGAGGGTGCGAGGTTGCCGACGAGGTGCTCGTTGGTCACGGTGAGGTCTCCGCGCGTGAAGATGTGATCGAGATCCTGTGTATATGGAGCGGTGGGATCGCTGACGAGGTCGTTGGGAGCGAGGTGGCAGCACGTGAGTGGCGGCGCCCCCAGCCCCGCCGCCGTCCAGGTGTCCGAAAGGCCTCCCGCCACGAACGCTTCGTATGCGGCGGGACTCGACGTCAGCCCCGAGTTCATGTCGCCGCTGAGGATCACCGGCAGGGAGGTGTCGGCCGGTCCGGCCAACAGTTCGTGTGCCTGCGGGCCTGACACCACGCCTCCCGGCGCGAGCGCGTCGAGATGAGTGGTGATGAAGCGGAAGCTCTTGCCGCGCAGCTTCGCGTCGATCGACTGCCAGCTGTTGGTGAACTGGAAGCCGTGAGGCGGATCGGGGTCCAGCGGGTTGGGGATCAGCGGCAGACGAGCGTTGAAGGTTCCCGACTGGGGATTCGACAGCTTCAGCTGCCCCGGCGGCAGGTCGGTGCGAGCGAGGATCACGCCGCTCTCCACCATGCCAACCGCGGCGAGCCCGCTGGGCGTCAGCACTGGGAAGGCGAGCGTGAAGTTGTCGTCGTGACGGGACACCGCCGCGTAGTGCGCGCCGTCTGCCGCGAGCGCGGCGACGAGCACCTGCGTGAAGTCTTCGCTTACAGGCGCCGGCAGCGCGAACGGGTGCTGAGAGTCGAAGGCGCCCGCATGCCAGGTGGCGACCTCCTGCAGGCCCACGAGCGCCGGCCGGTTGCTGAGGATCTCCGCGGCGATCTGCTGGGCTCGGTCAGGGAATCTGGTGGCCAGATAGGTGCCGTAGTCCGCCGTGGTCGCCGCGAGCGCTTCTTCGAGCGTGGGGTTGGCGCCCGCGAGCGCCTGTATGTGGCGAAACTCGGTGCCCTGGTAGAGGTTCTGGGTCATCACCGTCACCGACCGCTGGTCGGCTCGCGTGACGTTCGCATTCAGAGCCGCGAGCGCGATGGCGACGGTCGCGAGAGAGGCGAGGAGCGCCGCGGCGCGTCGGCTCCTCGACTTCGTGAGTACACCTGTCGGCATCACCCCCTTCGTGTTTACGCTTCCCATATCCTCACGCCTACCCGTTCGTGGTAGTCCGCTAACCGGGCTACGTCCTCCACGCCGCTCCCGTGGGCATCGAGCCCGGTCGATACACTGGGCGGCCCTGCGCCCTTAGCTCAGCTGGATAGAGCGTCGGTCTACGGAACCGAAGGTCGGGAGTTCGAATCTCTCAGGGCGCGTAGAAAATCCCCGCAAAACTAGGCTTTTCGGGAAACCACAATCTGACGTCAGCGTCAAATATGTCCCGAGTATGTCCCCAGCCGTTGTAGAATGTGCGCATGCCGCGCCAAACGTTGGGTCAGAACGCAGTTCTCGGGACGCCGTCGCGGCCTCGCACCGACCGGCTCAGCCTCCTACCGGTCACGTCTTCCGGGTCGAGCGCAAGCGCGGACCGGTCTGGTACGCGAAGTACCGGCTGCCCGACGGGCGCCAGCTGCAGAAGAAGCTCGGGCCTGCGTGGACCGAGCGCGGGCGGCCGCCGGCGGGCTACTTCACCAAGCGCCTCGCCGAGGACTGGTTGCGCGACCTGCTCGACCAGGCGCGCCGCGGCACGCTGCCGGGACTGGTTCGCACAGGCGCCACGTTCGCTGACGCCGCAACCGAGTTCCTCCGCTACGCCGAGCACGACCGGGCGCTGAAGCCCTCGACGCTGCGCGGATATCGCTCGATCCTGAACGCCTACCTGCTGCCGGCTTTCGGCGAACGGGCGCTCGAGCAGATCACAAGCGCCGATATCGAAGCGTGGCGCGGGCAGCTTTCGAGCGCGCGGTTCGGAGACGACCCCGAGCGGCGCGACTCTCGCCCGCTCGCCAACAACTCGAAGAACCGGATCGTGATCTTGTTTCACGGCGTATTCGCGCGAGCCTGCAAGGTCTATGGCCTGCCCGCCAATCCAGTCGCTAGCGTCGAGCATCACCCCGTCCGGACATCGGGCGACATCGATGTCTTCAGCCCCGAGGAGGTGTGGGCGCTCGTCCGCGCCGCCGCATGCGAGCAGGACGGCGCGATCTTTTTGACGGCTGCGTTTACGGGGTTGAGGAGGGGCGAGCTGATCGCTTTGCGGTGGCGTGACGTCGATTTCACCGGCTCTGTTCTGCGCGTACGCGCGAGCTATGCGGGAGGCGCACTCACTGCCCCGAAGTCGGGAAAGGTGCGCTCGGTTCCGCTCGCCCCGGAGGTCGCCCAGGCGCTCGCGCAGCTCTCCCGGCGCGAGCGCTTCATGGGCGAGGACGATCTCGTCTTTCCCGGCGAGCTCGGGGACCATCTGGACGGGTCGGCGCTGCGACGCCGCTACACCGCGGCACTGAAGCGGGCCGGTTTGCGCTCGCTTCGCTTTCACGATCTGCGCCACACCTTTGGTACTCGCATGATCGCCAAGGCCGATATTCGGCGTGTGCAGGAGTGGATGGGTCACGCGGATGTGCAGACGACGATGCGCTACCTGCACTACGCGCCGCGCGAGGAGGACGCGCAGCTCGTCGCCGAGGCCTTTCGGGTGGATGGCGTCGACGCCACTGCCGATATCGCATAGGCCGCTCTTGAGAGGACTCTTACCGTTGCAGTCGCCCTCGGGCGCGATCGGCGATGTGCGGATTGGGGCCGGGACTGCGTCCCGGATAAAGAATCCGCTGGAGCGGAATAAACCTCCCAGTCCTTGTTTTGCGTAGGGACGAGGCGGGGTGGGCGTAGGCAGCGATCGCCGCAGCACTCGATGGTCGTGGTCTGTGTCAGGCCATCGCGTGAGCATCGTGTAGACCTCAGCGCCACTGGTCTCCGCGTTCATTGCCGACGGGACGGAACAGCGCACCAAGGGGTATGGGCTGGGCCTTGCCGACGGTCCCTGAACGTGGGTTCAGCTAGACCAGACCGACGACCCCACAGGCCGATCGCGCGTCGATTGCTTGTGGACTCAGCCCTGGATGGTCGAGTAGGTCGTTGTCGCCGGTGATGATCCCCTCAGCCTCGGAGTCGCGGGCAAGTGCAACGAGATAGTCATCGTCGGCGTCTCGCAGGATCGGCTCGACGTCTGTTGGATCGGCGAGCATGACGGCGACAGCGCAATACGCATCGACTGCTTCGCGCGCCTCCAGTGCGGTCAGCCGAGCGCGAAAATAGGGCTTCTCCAGATTGTCGCGAAGCTCTTCGATCAGCAGCGGACAGGCCACCGCTTCCAGATCGCCATTGTGGATGCCCGCAAGCAACAGCGCAGGCGGCGCATCTGGACGCCCTGCGAGCGCGGCCAGAACGATGTTGGCGTCCAGGACGAAGCGGCTCAACCGGCGGCTCGCCGGGCAGCCCGTCCTCTACGCGACTCGTGTACCGCGCGCACGGCCTCGGCCATGACCTCGTCATCATCGACGCCGGCGGCGGCGTTGCGCTCCTGCACACGACGAATCGTCTCGAAGCCAAGCTGAATCCGGGCTACGCGCTCGAGCGTCTCGCGGGCGCTCTTGCCTGGAGTGCGCTCGCGCAGCCTCCTCAACAGGTCGCTGTCAAACTCGATGGTTGTCGTCGCGGGGGCGTTCATGGTCCTTGGATCGTATCGTCGCCTCCGCCGAGCTTCAACGCCTGCCGTACGGGTCGTGGAAGGTGGTGAGCCGCAAACCGTGTCCCGAACCATGTCCCCAAGTAAGCAAATCTAAGGCCATTTCGGGACACGTAATACCACCTAATCTGGCTCAACCAAGCCAAATCAGCCTCCGGATAAGCCTCTACGGAACCGAAGGTCGGGAGTTCGAATCTCTCAGGGCGCGTGTAGAAACCGCATCTTTAGACGCCGCATCGTCACTCCCCGAGCGGCCGGTGCTTCACATCGAGTCTCCATCGAGAGGCTCGCGGCGTCTGGCGGACGGCGATAGCGGGTAGCGTCTTGATCGTGCCCTCGTCCTGGCCTGCCATCCCCTACGCCGCTTGGCGTGAGACCTGCGACACGCTGCACGCTCACACGCAGGTCCTCGGCAAGCTGGCGGTCGCGCTCGCCCCGCCCGAGCCGCAGCTGCAGCACGCCGCTCTGCGCCTGACCGCCCGCGGCTGGGAGACCTCGCCGCTGCCGGCGCCCGACGGCTCGGGCTCGTTGGTGGTGGCACTCGACCTGCACGCGCACGTGGCGGTGGCCGAGCACAGCGGCGGCTCCTCGGCGCGCGTTCCGCTCACGCCCGACCGTGCGGTTGGAGAGGTCACGCGTGAGCTGCTTACCGAGATCCGCACGCTGGTGGGCGACGTTCAGATCGACCCGACGCCTCAGGAGGTGACGTGGAGCGTGCCGCTGGACGAGGACGACGAGCACGCGCGCTATGACCCGGCGCAGGTGGAGGCGTACTTCGCCGCCGCCACGCAGGCTGCGCTCGTGCTCGCTGCCTTCCGCGCTCCCTACCGCGGGCGCGCCACGCCCGTCAACGCCTGGTGGGGCTCGTTCGACCTGGCGGTCAACCTCTTCTCCGGTCAACCAGCCGAGCCGCCGTCGAGCGATTTCATCATGCGCAACGCGATGGACTCCCAGGAGGTGGCGATCGGCTGGTGGCCGGGCGACGCGCGCTACGAGAAGCCGGCCTTCTACGCCTACGCCCACCCCGCCCCCGAGGGCTTCGCCGAGGCGACGCTCTCGCCGCCGCCGGCGCGCTGGGACGGTGAGCTGGGCGAGTACGTGCTCGACTGGGAAGACGTCTGTGCGGCCCCCGACCCGCACGCCTTCGCGCTGCAGTTCGCCCGCTCCGCGTTCGCGCATGCGTGCGTGGTCTGCGAGTGGGACCCGGCCCTGCGCGCGAGCGCGGAAGGCACGCCGCCCCCTGTCGCGTGAGCCTCCGCGGATATGGGTCCCACCCGCCCGGCCTCCCTGCCCGACGCGGGCACGAGGATCTGCACGCGCGCCAGCGCGTGCTCACTCCTCCTCTATCTGACCCCGAAACGACTCGGCCGGCTCGACGCTCGCCCCCTCCGCATGCACGCGGTCGGCCAGCCACCGGTCCGAGGTAACCACGCGCACGAGCCCCGGCTGGGCCTCGGCCTTGAGCAGGCGCACGATCTCGTCGTCGGCCGAGTCTTTGCGCGGCTGCGGCGCGTGCTTGACGTCGATCACGCTCGAGCGGATGGCCGGTTTCGGCGGCTGCTCGAAGACGACGGTCACGTCCTCGCCGCCGTGCGCGGCCCACAGCTCCAGCTGCCCGACGAGCCGGACCATCGCGGTGTGGCGATCCTTCCACCACCCGTCCGGGCGGGTGCCGATCACGTTCATGCCGTCCACGAGCCAGCGCACGGGAAGCAGACTACGACGCGGGCGGGCCGGCGGGACCGGGCGTCTCCCACGGCCCGGAGGCGCTCCACGGCCCGCCGTCGCGGTCCGGACGCCTACGTAGTTACACCCGAACGCGCTCGGGCGAAGGGCTGGTGTCGATCACCGATATCCAGCGCACTCTGCGCGCCGCGCGGTTGGGGCGCGCGCGCCGGCGCCGGCCGCTACGAGCGCTCGGTAGCGCATATCTCAGCGCACAGCTCGGCCAGCCCGATCGCTTCGACCGACTTCGAGGCATAGAGGCGCTCGCCTCCTGGGTAGACGATCAGCGCCCGCTCGGGGCGCAGGTCGGCTAGCGCCGAGTGAAAGCCGCGCTCCACCGTCGGCGCTGCGCTGCGCTTGACCTCGATCGCCCAGTTGCGCCCGTCGGGCCAGCCGAGCACGAGGTCTACCTCGGCGCCGTGGCTGGTGCGGTAGAAGCTCGCGTGCACCTGCGGCCCAGCGACGGCTAGCAGGTTCTCGATCGCCATCCCCTCCCAGCTCGGTCCCGCGACCGGGTGGCCGAGGATCACCTCCTTGTCGGGGAGGCCGAGCAGCGCGTGCAGCAGGCCGCTGTCGCGCACGTACACCTTTGGCGAGCGCACGAGCCGCTTGCCGACGTTTGCCAGTAGCGGCGGCAGCCGGCGCACGAGCAGCAGGTCGACCATCAGGTCGAGGTAGTGCGCGATCGTCGCGCCGCTCACGCCGAGCCCGCGGGCGATCTGGGCGGCGTTCAGCAGCCCGCCTTGGTTGTGGGCAAACATCGTCCACAGTCGCCGCAGCGTCTCCGCGGGTATGCGTGGCCCGAGCTGGGGGATGTCGCGCTCCAGGTAGGTACGGATGAAGTCCCGCCGCCAACGCAGACTGGCGGGGTCCTCAGCGGCCAGGAAGCTGTCGGGAAAGCCACCCCGCACCCATAGGCTCTCGAGCCTCTGCGCTCCAACCTCGGTGACGTCGAATGGCGCCAGCTCGACGAACGCGATTCTTCCCGCCAGCGTCTCGCCCGACTGCGCCAGCAGCTCGACCGCGGCGGAGCCGAGCAACAGGAAGCGACCGCTGCCCTTGCCCTCGCGCCGCCCATGGTCGATCACGCCGCGCAGCACCTCGAACAGCCCGGGCGCCCGGTGGATCTCATCGAGGATCACCAGCTCGTCGGTGTGGTCGGCGAAGTACAGCTCGGGCTCGGCCAGCCGCGCGCGGTCGGCCGCGGACTCCAGGTCCAGGTACACCGACGGGCGCCCATCGGCGATCTCCAACGCTAGCGTGGTCTTGCCGGCCTGGCGGGGACCGAGCAGCGCCACGGCGGGCGACTGCTCCAGCAGCGCACTCACTTCGACGGCGACTCGCCTCTCGATCATCCGTGCAATTGTAAAACAAAATTATAGATTTGCACGGATGATGTCCTGGGTCAGGTCTGTGGCGGCGCGAATCCCGAGCTAGCAGCCGCCGAACTCCGAGTTAGCAGGACTCACGTCCCCGACAGCGCCTTCAGCGGCGTCATCCGCGTCACCCGCCAGGCCGGGTAGATCCCGCCGAGCACACCGATCGCCACGCCCACGAGCAGGCCGCGGCCGAGCCCCCACGCCGTGACCGACGGCGAGACGTAGGCGCCAACGCCGAGCGCTCGCACCAGCAGGTCGCCTCCGATCACGCCCAGCAGCAAGCCGCCGGCGGCGCCGAGGACGCTGACCGCGATCCCCTCGCCCAGGATCAGCGTGGCGACGCGCCCGGGCGACCAGCCGATCGTGCTGAGCAGGCCCAGCTCGGCGCGCCGTTCGGCGATCGCCATCGCCATCGTGTTGGCGACGCCGATCACGCCGACGACGAGCGCGATCGCGACGATCACGAGGATCGCCTTGGAGATCAGCGTTCCGTTGGCGCCGGCGCGCAGTGCCTGCTGCGCTGTGGTGATCGCCTGCGTGCCCGGCAGCGCGCTTTCGATCGCTCTCCCGGCGGCGCCGGCGCGGGCGCCGGGCGTGAGGCTGACGATCACGTTCGTCTCCTCGCCCAGGCGCCCGGCGAGCCGCTGGGCGTCTGTCAGGTTGAGGATCGCGCCCGAGTCCTCAAACAGGATGCCGGAGTGGTAGACGCCGGCAATTCGGTAGGGGTGGTTTTGGATTACCAGCGTTGCGCCGGGGGCCAGTTTCAACTGCATCGCCAGACGGTCGCCCACGGCCGCTTCGCGCTTACTCCCGGTCGGCCGGACACCCCGCACGATTACGAGCTGGCGGGCGAAGAACCCGTCGGGTCGCGCCCCGAACACGACCGCCGCGGGGTCGCGCTTGACCCCTTCGACGATCAGCAATAGCGGCGTCGCGTCGGCCACCTGCGGCAGTGCCTTCAGGCGGCCGACGGTCGCTTCGGGCAGCAGCGAGGTGGTGGGGTCGGACACGTTGGCCTGGAAGACCCCTAGCTCCGAGCCGCCCAGGTGCACGAACCCGGCGGCGCTTTCGCGCAGTCCCTGAGTAAAGGAGAGCAGGGCGACGATCGTCGCCACGCCGACCGCGATGCCGGCGGCCGTGAGCACCGTGCGCGCCGGTCGCCGGCGCAGGTTGGTGAGGACGATCGCGAGCATCAGCCAGCCGCCGCCGCGGTGGGCTCGTCGCGCAGGACGCCATCGGCGATCGTGACCGTGCGGTCGGCGCGGGCGCCGATCGCCGCGTCGTAGCTGACGAGGATCATCGTCATGCCGAGGCGGTCGCGCAGCCCGAACAGCAGGTCGAGGATGCGCTCGGAGGTGGTCGAGTCCAAGGCGCCCGTCGGCTCGTCGGCGAGCAGCAGGCGCGGCTCGTTGGCAAGCGCCCGGGCGATCGCAACGCGCTGGCGCTCGCCGCCGGAGAGCTGCGCCGGCACGTGCGTGGAGCGGTCGGCCAGGCCAACCTCCTCCAGCAGCTCGAGCGCCCGTTCGCGCCGTTGCGCCCGGCGCATGCCGGCGCCGAGCAGCGGCGTTTCGACGTTGGCCTGCGCCGAGAGCGTCTGAAGCAGCAGGTGGCGCTGGAACACGAAGCCGACCACTTCGCGCCGCGCCCGGGCGGGGTGCGTGTCGTTCCAGATCGGCTCGCCGCCGATCAGCACGCGCCCGCAGTCGGGGCGGTCCAAGCCGCCGATCAGGGCCAGCAGCGTGCTCTTGCCCGAACCGCTGCGGCCCGTGATCACGACCGCCTCGCCCGGCGCGACGCGCAGCGAGGCCTCGCGCAGCGCGCTGATGCGCCCGAAGCTCTTGCTCACCCCCTCGGCCAGGACCTCCGCGCCGGACCGCTCGCTCACAGGAGCAACGATAGTGCGCGGCTGGCGGGACCGCCACGGCGCGCCTGCGCCGCAGCCGCGCGTCAGGGCGAGCCGGCGGGCGCCGGCTCGGGCGCGAGCGGCGTGACCGAGCGCATCCCCATTTCAGCCACCGAGCTGGCCGCGCACACGATCAGCTCCAGCGTCGCGCAGTCCTCCAACTCGACCAGCAGCTCGCCCTTCGGGTCGTCCACGAGCGTGCGCTCGACGTGGAACAGGGCACGCCCGTCGGTCAGGTAGCCGCTCTGCAACGGCCCGAGTAGCAACTCCTCCTCGGAGTAGCTGCCGCGGGCTCTCTGGTGTACGCGAGCCATGCCCTGAACCTACCCGCCCGGGGGGATGCCATCGTCGGTAGCCGGTGCGCTTCTTGCCTGCGGGGAATCACCCATGGGCGCGCGCCATACCCGCCGCGCCGAGGGAGCAAACCGCGATCGAGGCCAGCGCGGCGACGATGATCGCCGCCGCCTGCGGGCCCGTCAGCACGTGCAACGGTAGCCCCAGCGCGACGATCGCGCTCGGCACGCCGAGCTGGGCGGTGGCGACCAGGCCCGCCGCGCGCGGCAGGCGCAGCAGGCGGGCCGCTAGCACGTGCACGAGCACGTTGAGCGCTACCAGCACCGCGGCGAAGGCCACCAGTTCTGCGTCGGAGAACAGGCCGCGCAGGTCCAGCCGCGCTCCGAGCACGACGAAGAACAGCGGGATGAAGAAGCCGCCGGCGATCCCCAGCACCTCGTTCGACAGCCGTTTCGGCCCGCCGATCGAGGCCACCATCAGCCCGGAGCCGAAGCCGGCGATCAGCAGCGAGGCGCCGCTGCGCTGCGTCAGCCAAGCCAGCCCGAACAGCACGATCAGCGCCAGGCGCAGGTCGATGGCCCAGTGGCGACGGCGGCCGAGCATCCGTAGTTCATGGACTTGCGCGAGCCCGCGCAGGCGCCGGGCTACGAACAGCATCGCCAGCACGCAGCCGGCGACAGCCGCGCTGCCGGCGACGATCTTGCCCGTCCGCGAGGGGTCGAGCACGAGCGGCACGGCGACCGTCGCGGCGACGTCGGCGACGGTCACCTGCGCCATCACCGTCAACGCCACGGGGTCGCTGAGGCTGCGTTCCTGCAGAATCGGCAGCACGACGGCGGCCGAGCCGGACGCGACCAGCACCGCGTAGACGGCGGCGTGCCCGGCCCCGGCGAGCTGGGAGAGCAGCAGCCCGGCGCCCACCGCCAGCGCGGCCACGAGCAGCGCGGCACGCGTGCCGCGGCCGATCGACTGCGACAGGCCCGGATCGCGCAGCGGGACGCTCATGCCCGCCTGGAACATCAGCATCAGAAAGCCGATTTCGTAGAGGAAGGTGAGCGTTGGATCGGTGGGGTCGATCGCCTCCAGGCCGGTGCGCCCGATCGCGACTCCGGCCAGCAGCTCGCCGACGACCACCGGCACCATGCCGCGACCGCCCGCCGAGATCAGCGGCCCGGCCAGGCCGCACAGGCAGATCAGCGCGAGCGTCCCGAAGCTCATGACCCCATTCTCGTCGCTCGGCTGGCGGAGCGGGCGCGGACGATGGAGTGCGCAAGGTCCGGGAAATTCCGATCCTTGCGACTGAGACCGCAACAAAGCGGGTAGAGGGGGGTTGTCTACTACTTAGACACGGATCGCTACATAATGCTGGCTCCTGGCCAGGCTCGGAGGAGGACCAATGACGTCGAGGGCTCGTTTTTGGGTGTTGGGCATGCTGGTTTGCGCCGTTTGTGCGAGCGTGGGGCTCGCGGCGCCGGCGGCTTGGGCCGAATTTGGGATCACGCCTGGGCACTTCGCCGCAGGTGCGTGCGCCGACCCGACTCCGGAATGCGGCAAACCGGACCTCCAAGCCGCTTCGAGTCCGTTCAACACCTTCGTTACATTTGCCCTTAATCAGAACGGTGGCAAAGAAGTCGAAGGCCAGGTCCGCAGGATTAGGGTCGACTCACCGCCAGGGATAGTCTTCAACCCGCACGCGATCCCTACATGCCAACTAGCGCAGCTCGCAAAAGCGGAATGCTCGCCTCAGAGCATCATTGGTAAGGCGACGGGTGCCGAAGAAACCGCCAAAGGCACCGATACGCCGTTCGAAGCCTTCATCTTCAACCTCGTGCCGCCTGCGGGCGCTCCGTCCGACTTTGCCTATGGGACCGTGAAAGGCATCGTGCAGATGGTCGGAGGCGTCAGCTGGCACGCCGAATCGCTCAAGGGCGAAGGGGTCAAAACCCCGACCGGGGACTCGCACGAGTTGTTCACGATCGAAGGCGTCCCGCAAAGCCCGCCGCTGGTTGCGCTGACTATCGCTTTCTTTGGAGCCCCCGAGGAAGTCGTTAAAGCCGGGCAACCCAACAATGCCTTTATAAGGATCCCGACTTCGTGCACGGGACCGGCGACCAACTACCTGGAAATCGAATCCTACGCAGGAGAATCGAAGGGTTTCAGCTTCACGCCGGTTCCACCCTTTACCCCGATCCCGCTGGAAACGATGAACTGCAAAGCGGTGCCGTTCTCTCCGACGTTCAACCTAGCTCCGGAAACCAGTCAGTCTGACTCCCCAACGGGGCTTGAAGCCACGATCGGGGTGCCGCAGGACCAGGAACCGAGCAAACTTGCCTCCTCGCATCTGAGGACAGCCGAAGTCACCCTGCCCGAAGGCATGACTTTGAACCCGTCGGCAGGGCAGGGTCTCGAAGCCTGCACCAAGGAACAGGTCGAGATCACGCCGTCGAAACCGACCAACACCTGCCCGCCGAAGTCCGTGATCGGAACCGCAACTGTTGAAACGCCAGCGGTGCTGGCGCCCAAAGGCCAGCCAGCTGCACATGAGGGCGTGTTGAGCGGCAACATCTATCTCGGCAAGCCGGCGTCAGGCCCGATCACAGGGCCTCCATACATAATCTACGTCACTGGGGAAACAGGCGAATACGGGGTCGGTCTCGTGCAAGAAGGGAAGGCCGAACCCAATCTGGCTACGGGTAGGCTGACCACGACGTTCGCAGAAAACCCACAGAGCCCGTTCAGTAACTTCGCCATGCACTTCAACGGAGGTGCGCTGGCGCCGCTTGCCAACCCGCTTGCCTGCGGGGCGGCGACCACAACTGCCAGCCTGGCCGGGTGGGCCGGCAATCCTGCGTCGACGTTCAGTCCGGCGTTTGCGGTGGATAGCAACGGCAAAGGCGGCCTATGCGCCTCGCCGCTGCCGTTTGCGCTCGGCCAGAGCACCGAAAATCACCCGACCGGCGGCGGCGAAGCGACCAACTTCACGCTCAACCTGACCCGCAAGGACGGGGAACAGTATCTCTCGAAAGCGAGCACGGTCCTGCCTGCGGGCCTCGTAGGGAAGATCCCTGCAGTGCCACTGTGCCCGGAGCCGCAGGCGACGCTTGGCACCTGCTCCTCGAGCAGCCAGATCGGCGTCGCGACCACGACCGTGGGGTCGGGGTCGACGCCGGCTCACTTCTCCGGGCCGGTCTACCTGACCGGGCCGACCGAAGGCGCTCCGTACGGCATGACGATCGTCGTCAACGCTGCGGTTGGGCCGTTCAGCCTAGGCAACGTCATTGCGCGAACGCGGATCGAAGTCAATCCGTTTACCTCCCGCGTGACCGTGGCGGGCAACGTGCCGACGATCTTCAAGGGCATACCGCTGCGCTTGAAAACGTTGACCGTTGCAGTGACGAGGCAGGGCTTCCTGATCAACCCGACCAACTGCGGCTTGCTGGCGACCGAATCGACGCTCGGCGCGCAGCAGGGCGGCTCGCAAAACGTCTCGACGCCGTTCCAGGCGACGGGCTGCAGCTCGCTGGTATTCAAGCCGAGCTTCGGCGCCTCCACCGGCGGGAAGACCTCGCGGACCAACGGCGCCTCGCTGGTCACCAAACTCAACTTCCACCCCAAGGGGCTGGAATCAAACGTCAAGTCGGTAAAGGTGAGCCTGCCCAAATCGCTGCCGTCGCGCACGAGCACGCTCAACAAGGCGTGCAGGGAAGTGGTGTTCAACGCCAACCCGTTCAACTGTCCCTCTGGCGCGAGGGTGGGCTCGGCGCGGGTCAAAACGCCCGTGCTGCCGGGGCAGATGAGCGGGCCCGCCTACTTCGTCTCGCACGGCGGGGCGAAATTCCCCGACATCGACCTCGTGCTCGAAGGCAACGGGGTACGGATCATCCTGGTCGGGAACACGAACATCAACGAAAAGACCAACGTGACGACGACGACGTTCGCGGCGAACCCCGACGTGCCGTTCACCGGCTTCGAACTGAACCTGCCGTCCGGACCCAAATCGGCGCTCGGGGCGGTCGGCAACCTCTGTAAGCAGTCGCTGGTGATGCCGACGACGATTACGGGACAGAACGGCAAGGTGATCAAGCAGAACACCGCGCTCACCGTCACGGGTTGCCCCGTGTTCGTGGTGTCGCGCTTCAGCCACGGGAGCACGGCGATAGTCACGGTCAAGGCGCCGTCGGCCGGCCGCGTCAGCGGCAGCGGCGCGAACCTGCGCACCGTCTACAAGCATCCGAACAAAGCCAAGCGCGTGACGCTCGAAATCCCGCTCTCCAAAGCGGTCGGGCACAGTGCGGTGCAGGTGCGGATCGGCTTCATCCCGAAGAACAAAAAGGAAAAAAGCTCGGTCGCCCACACAACAGTCGTCTTCTAGCTGGGGGCCGCATTGGGGGGAGCGAGGGGCGCCGCGAGGCGCCCCTCGTCTGGTTTGCTTGGAGACTAAACAGGCTCAGATTTGGGTATGGAGTCAGTGAGCCGAGATTTTGGGTGGGATCGATGTGGGGAACGAGGCGGTAGGGAGGACGGATGAGGCAGATGGGTAAGACCTCGACGGGACGCATCTCGTTGACCGGGGTGCTCGCGTGCATGGCCCTCGCGGCGTCGGCGCCCCCGGCGCAGGGAGCGTTTGGCGTCGAAGGACCTAACTTCGAAGCCCAGACGTGCACCAACCCCGGCTGCACTTACAAAGGTGTTGAAGCCAACCACGCCGAAGCCTTCACCCAGGCGGCCGGTCATCCTCCGTACGGCATTACCGCCTTTGAACTGAACCACAAGAAAGAACTGCTAAACGAAGAACCCGAAGGGGCGCTCAAGCGCTTGCGAGTCGATGTGCCCCCCGGTTTGGCGGCAGATCCAGAGGCATTGCCGAAGTGCTCCGTCGCCGAATTCAATGCGAACAAATGCCCCGAATCCGGAGAAGCATCGACGGTCGTAGGAGAAACAGAACTGACTGTCTGGCTGCTGGCAAAGAGGACAACGATCAAAGGCACCGTCTACAATCTCCAACAACCGCTGGGGCTGCCGCTGGAGTTCGGTATACACGTCGAAGTAACCCCTCTGATAAACGAACACATCTTCCTCGAAGGGCACGACAGCTGGAACACCGACTACCACGAGTACTTCGAAATCAACAACGTCTCAAAGACGGTACCGGTGCTCGAGTCCAAGCTGATCTTCAACGGGCGCTCAGGTAACGGCAACTTCCTGACACTGCCGAGCGTCTGCTCGGGCGAAGAAACCTCGTATCTGGAAGTCGAATCGTGGGAAGGGGCGATCTCGAGAACCAAGACACAGTCACCCCTCAGCGTAGGGGGGTGTGACAAGGTACCCTTCAAGCCGACTGTCCTCCTCACTCCTGAAACCAGTCAGGCGGACACGCCGGACGGTGTTCTCACCGAAGTGAAGATTCCACAGAACGCCGGTGCGGAAGAAATCAACACCGCCGACATAAAAGATGCGCACGTCACGATGCCCGAAGGGCTGACGCTCAACCCGTCTGCCGCGGCCGGCCTGCAGGCTTGCACGGCCGCCCAGATCGGCATCGGTCAGACCACGCCGGTGAACTGTCCGTTGCCCTCCAAGCTCAGCTCGGTCACGATCGAAACCGATCTCCCGGCCGGGTCGTTGACCGGCAGCGTCTACCTCGGGAGCCCGGGCGGTCAGACGATCACAGGGCCGCCGTACACGATCTACGTGGATGCCGAGAGCGTCTACGGAGTGTCGGTGCGCCTACAGGGCTCGGTCAACGCGAACCCGCTCACCGGTCGGCTGGAAGCGACGTTCGTCAAAAACCCGGAGCTTCCGTTCAGCGACCTCATCCTGAAGCTGAACGGCGGCCCGCGGGCGCCGCTGGCCAATCCGCTGGTGTGCGGCTCCGTTCCGGCCGAGGCGCTGTTCACCCCGTACACGGGCGTGCCGCCCAGCTACAACCTGCCGCCGTCCCCGTTTGCGACCAGCGGCTGTCCCTCGCCACTCCCCTTCGCGCTCATCCAGAGCACCCAGGTATCCTCGTCCAGCGCGGCTGCCTTCACGTCCTACACGTTCAACCTGGGGCGAACCGACGGGCAGCAGTACCTCTCGCAGGTGCGTGCCGTGCTTCCAGCGGGCCTGGTGGGAGCGATTCCCTCCGTCCCTCTCTGTAGCGAGCCGAGGGCGAGCGAAGGGACCTGCCCGCCTGGCAGTCGCATCGGTACCGCCACGGTGAACGTCGGCGCAGGTCCAGAACCGATTGCGTTCGCCGGGCCAGTATTCCTGACGGGTCCCTACGGCGGCGCCCCCTACGGGCTCTCGGTCGCGGTGCCTGCGAAGGTGGGGATCTTCGACCTGGGCAGTGGCCCGTGCGACTGCGTGGTGACGCGGGCGAGCATCGGCGTCGATCCCTACACGGCGCGCGTGGTCGCGACAAGCTCGTTGCCCACGATCGTCCAGGGGGTTCCCCTGCGGCTGAAGTCGCTCACCGTCGCGGTCGACCGACCCAAATTCCTGTTCAACCCCACCAGCTGCCAAGCGCTGGACACGGACACCACGTTGACCTCGACCTTTGGAGCGACGCAGTCGCTCTCCACCCCCTTCCAGGCCACCGGCTGCTCCTCGCTCGCGTTCAAACCCAAGTTCACCGCCTCCACCAAAGCGAAAACCTCACGGGCGATCGGGGCGGCGCTGAAAACCAAGATTGTGATCCCGTCGGGGATGCAAGCCAACATCAGGTCGGTGTTCGTGGAACTGCCCAAACAGTTCCCGGCGCGCACGAGCACGCTCAACCTCGCCTGCCGCGAAGCGGTGTTCGCGGCCAACCCGCTCAGCTGCCCGTCGGGGGCCTATGTGGGAACGGTAATCGTCTCCACCCCGGTGCTGCCGGACCGGCTGATCGGCCCGGCGATCCTCGTCTCGCACGGCGGGGCCGCCTTCCCCGACCTCGACTTCGTCCTCAGCGGCGACGGCGTCACCGTTATCCTGGTCGGGCATACCAACATCGTCAAAAACATCACCAGCTCCAACTTCGCCTCACTGCCGGACGTGCCGGTCTCTAGCGTCGAGGTGAAGCTGCCTCAAGGCCGCAAATCGGCGCTCGGAGCGGTCGGCAACCTGTGCAAGAAGCCGCTGCTGATGCCGACCACGATCACCGGCCAGAACGGCAAGACGATCAAGCAGAAGACGCGGATCGCGGTCGCCGGCTGCCCGCGCAAGCACAAGCACAGGCGCCACCACCACCGGCGCCATCGCCACTCCGGGCAAGGGCGACGACGCTAGTCGGCAGAGTATCGCCGCATCCCGTTAGATTGGAGGGATGGCGTCCGCCTCGACTGACCCACTTGCCCACGCTCTGCCCGGGACGGGCGAGCACGAGGGCGCTCGGGCGAGCACCGTGCTCGCCGGCGTGCGGCGGCTGACCCTGCTTGCGGACGCGCCGGGCGGGGAGGAGGCCGTCTACGCCGGGTTGGCGCGCGAGCTGATGGCCGTGCTCGGCGCCGAGGAGGTCCACGTTCACGAGCTGGCCGCTGCTCGTGAGGGCGCGGCAGGCCCGCGCGAAGGCATCGTCGATCACTATGAGGACGATCACCGTAAGGCAGACCATCGTGAGGCCGCAGTCGGCCCGCGCGAGGGACAGGATGACCTGGTCGTGGTCCATCTGCTGCAAGGTCAGGGCCGCTTCAGCTACCTGCAGAGCCCGCACGAGCGCCCGCCGGGCGTTGGCTGGGCGCAGAGCAGCGGGCGCTCGTTCCTTGCGATCGGGCCGCGCGAGCTGAGCGCGAGCGTGCCGCGGCTCGCAAGCGGCGCGCCGGCCGGCGAGCAGGCGCCGAGCTGCGCGCTGATCGTCCCGCTCGCGCTCGCGGGGGAGATCGAGGCCGTCGTCGTGCTGGTGCGCCGCGCGAGCCTCCCTTACGAGGAGCCCGCGCTCGAAGCGGCCGAGGCGCTCGTGGACCAGGCCGCCACCGTGCTCGCGCTGGCGCGCGCGCGCGCCGAGGCCGGCACCGATCCCGTCGCGGGCTGTATGAACCACCGCGCGATGCGCGTGCGCCTGGCCGAGGAGGTCGGCCGTGCGCAGCGTTCGGGTGGGCGGCTGTCGTGCGCGATCGTCGACCTCGACGACTTCAAGCTCGTCAACGATCGCTTCGGTCACCCGCTTGGCGACACCGTCCTGCGCCAGGCGGCACAGGCGCTGATGGGGGAGTTCAGGGCGTTCGACCGCGTCGCTCGCTACGGCGGCGACGAGTTCGTCGTGATCCTGCCGAGCGCCGACCTGGACAGCGCCGCGGCCGCCGGCGAGCGTGCGCTCGTGCGGATGCGAGCGGTGCGGCTGCCCGACGGCTCGGGACTGTCGGCCTCGATGGGGGTCGCGCAGTGGCGCGAGCCGATGAGCGCCAATGAGCTACTGGATGCCTGCGACGGGGCGCTGCTGCGCGGCAAGCGCGACGGCAAGGGCGGCGTCACCGGCGCCCGCGATCTGCGCGGCGCCTCCGAGCGCGGCCACCTACGCGTGGCCGAGCGCCCCTTCGATCCGATTACGCCGAAGGGCGCCTGAGCATGTCCGCGGACAGCTTCGGCGCCAAGGGCACGCTCGCGGTCGGCGCGCGCGAGTACGAGATCTTTCGCCTGCAGGCGCTGCAGGAGCGCTTCGACGTGGCGCGGCTGCCGTTCTCGCTGAAGGTGCTGTTGGAGAACCTGCTGCGCACCGAGGGCAACGGCTCGGTGAGCGCCGCCGACATCCAGGCGCTCGCAAGCTGGGACGCCAAGGCCGAGCCGAGCCAGGAGATCGCGTTCACACCGGCGCGCGTGCTGATGCAGGACTTCACCGGCGTGCCGGCCGTCGTGGACCTGGCGGCGATGCGCGACGCGATGGCGGCGATGGGTGGCGACCCGCGCAAGATCAACCCGTTGGTGCCGGCCGAGCTCGTGATCGACCACTCGGTGCAGGTCGACGCGTTCGGCACCCGCGACGCGTTTGCGATCAACGCCGAGCGCGAGTTCGAGCGCAACCAGGAGCGCTACTCGTTCCTGCGCTGGGGCCAGGGCGCGTTCGAGCACTTCGCGGTCGTGCCGCCGGACACGGGCATCGTGCACCAGGTCAACCTGGAGTACCTGGCGCGCGTGGTCTTCTCGACCGACGAGGCCGCCATGGGGACAGGCGCGGCGGGTGCGGGCACCGGCGGCGTGACGGGAGGCGGCGTGACGGGAGGCGGCGTGACGGGAGGCGCCCGCGCCGCCGACGCGGGGCTTGGGGCGGGACTCATACAAGCCTACCCCGACACGCTGGTCGGCACTGACTCGCACACCACGATGATCAACGGGCTGGGCGTGCTCGGCTGGGGCGTCGGCGGGATCGAGGCCGAGGCGGCGATGCTCGGCCAGCCGATGTCGATGCTGATCCCGCAGGTGCTCGGCTTCAAGCTCTCGGGCTCGCTGCCCGAGGGCGCGACGGCGACCGACCTGGTGCTGACAGTGACCGAGATGCTGCGCGCGCGCGGCGTCGTCGGCAAGTTCGTCGAGTTCTACGGCGCCGGCCTGGCGCACCTGCCGATAGCCGACCGCGCGACGATCGGCAATATGTCGCCGGAGTTCGGCTCGACCTGCGCGATCTTCCCGATCGATGCCGAGACGCTGCGCTACCTGGAGTTGTCCGGACGGCCGGCGGAGCGGATCGAGCTGGTCGAGGCGTACGCGCGCGAGCAGGGGCTCTGGCACGACGAGGACTCCGAGGAGCCGACCTTCACGGACACGATCGAGCTGGACCTGGGTGAGGTGGTGCCGAGCATCGCCGGGCCCAAGCGCCCGCAGGACCGGGTCGCGCTGAGCGACGCCAAGCGCGCCTTCGGCGAAGCGGTGCGGGGCCTCGCGCCCGACTACGACAGCCGCGACGAGGCCTCGGCCGAGAGTTTCCCCTCCAGCGACCCGCCCGCGACGGCGGTCCCCGGCAGAGGCTCGGACGGCCACGAGGCGTCGAACTACTCGCCCTCCACGCCGGGCATAAACGGCGGCGAGTGGGCCGGCGGCCTGACTACCGCAACGCGCTCGGCTACAGCGGTGCCGCTGACGCTCGCCGACGGCACCGAGACCGCGCTCGACCACGGGCACGTCGTGATCGCCGCGATCACCTCCTGCACGAACACGTCGAACCCGTCGGTGATGATCGGCGCCGGCATCATCGCGCGCAACGCTCTCGCTCGCGGGCTGTCGAGTAAGCCGTGGGTCAAGACGTCGCTAGCGCCCGGCTCGAAGGTAGTCACCGAATACCTAGACAAGGCCGAGCTGACCGAGTCGCTGGAGGGGCTCGGCTTCGACCTGGTCGGCTACGGCTGCACGACCTGCATCGGCAACTCCGGCCCGCTACCCGACGAGGTCTCCGCCGCTGTCGGCAAGGGCGACCTAGCCGTGGTCTCGGTGCTGTCGGGGAACCGCAACTTCGAGGGCCGGATCAACCCCGACGTGAAGATGAACTACCTGGCCTCGCCGCCGCTGGTGGTCGCCTACGCGCTGGCGGGCACGATGGACATCGACCTGGCAAGCGAGCCGCTGGGCCAGGACGAGGCGGGCGAGGACGTGTACCTGCGCGACATCTGGCCCTCCGAGCACGAGGTCGCCCAGACGATTGAGCAGGCGATCCACTCCGACATGTTCCGCAAGAGCTACGGCGAGGTGTTCGCCGGAGACGGCCGTTGGAACGGGCTGTCTGTTCCCAAGGGCAATCGCTTCGTCTGGGAGGATAGCTCCACGTACGTGCGTCGCCCCCCGTTCTTTGAGGGCGTTCCTACAAATCCCAACCCTATCGCCGACGTGCACGGAGCGCGCGTGCTCGCGCTGCTGGGCGACAGTGTCACGACCGATCACATCTCGCCGGCGGGCTCGATCAAGCGCGACGGCCCGGCCGGGGAGTACCTGCAGGCGCACGGGGTGGCGCCGCGCGACTTCAACTCCTACGGCTCGCGCCGCGGCACCCACGAGGTGATGATGCGCGGGACGTTTGCGAACATCCGCCTGCGCAACCAGCTCGCACCGGGAACGGAGGGCGGTGTGACGGTCTATCTTGGGCTTGCCGACGGCTCGTCCACGGACGCGGGCGAACAGATGTCGATCTACGACGCCGCCATGCGTTACGCGGCCGAAGGCGTGCCGCTGGTCGTGATCGGTGGCAAGGAGTACGGCTCGGGCTCCTCGCGCGACTGGGCCGCCAAGGGCACGCGGCTGCTGGGGGTGCGCGCCGTGATCGCCGAGAGCTTCGAGCGCATCCACCGCTCCAACCTGATCGGGATGGGCGTGCTGCCGCTGCAGTTCCCCGACGGCGAGTCGGCGGGTTCGCTCGGCCTCGAGGCGCGCGAGCCGGTCGAGATCTCCGGGTTCGCTGGGCCGCTGAACGCCGGCGAGCTGCCGCGCAGCTGTCAGGTGAGCGTCGGCGAGAAGTCCTTCCAGGCGCGTGTGCGCATCGACACGCCCAAGGAGGCCGACTACTTCCGTCACGGCGGCATCCTCCAGTACGTGCTGCGCGGCCTGCTCGCCTCGTGAGCGTCCTCGCTCGACCACCGGAGCCGACGCGGTGAGCGGCTTCACCGAGACGTTGCGCGACCTGCTGGCCGCGCGCGGCCCTTCGGGCTACGAGAGCGCGCCGGCGAGCGTGTGGGCCGATGCGGCCAGGGCGTTTGGCGCCGAGGTGGCGATCGACGTGGTCGGGACGCCGTCGGCGCGCGTCGCGCCGCGCGCCGACGCCAGCACGGGCAGCGGTCGCGCAGGTCGCGCAGCGGGCAAGCGCGGCGCGGGGGACGGCGGGACGGCCGGTGGCGCCGGCGGGCCGCGGCGCCTGGTCGTGATGGGGCACATAGACGAGATCGGACTGATCGTCACCCACATCGACGACGACGGCTACCTGTGGTTCCGCGAGGTGGGCGGCTGGGACGCGCAGATCCTCGTCGGCCAGCGCGTCGCGATCGCCACGCGCGACGGCGAGGTGGCGGGCGTGATCGGCAAGAAGCCGATCCACCTGCTGCGCGAGGAGGAGCGCAAGAAGGTCGCCGAGGTGCGCGACCTGCACGTCGACGTCGGCGCCTCCGGCGGCGAGCAGGCGCGCGCGATGGTGCGGATCGGCGACGTCGCGGTGATCGAAGGCGACCCGGTCGAGCTGCCGAACGGCAGGATCGCCTCGCGCGCGCTTGACAACCGGCTCGGCTCGTTCGTGGCGCTGGAGGCCGCACGACTGGTGAGCGAGGCAGGCGGCGCCGGCGGCTGGGAGGTCGTGGCGGTGGCCGCTGCGCAGGAGGAGACGACGTTCGGCGGCTCGCGCACGAGCGCGTTCTCGCTGGAGCCCGACGCGGCGATCGTGGTCGATGTCACCCACGCCACCGACGCCCCGGGAATCGAGGTCAAGGAGGCCGGCAAGCACGAGCTCGGCTCGGGGCCGGTGCTCAGCCGCGGCTCGACGCTTCACCCGCGGCTGTTCGAGCTGCTCTACGAGGCCGCGGAGCGGGAGGAGATCCAGTTCACCGTCGAGGCGATCGGGCGCAACACCGGCACCGACGCCGACGCCGTGCATTTGGCCCGCGGCGGCATCCCGACCGGGCTCGTGTCTGTTCCGATTCGCTACATGCACTCGCCGGTAGAGCTGGTGCAGCTCGACGACGTCCACGCGGCCGCGGCGTTGATCGCCGCGGCCGCGCTGGCGCTGGACGCGCAAACGTCGTTCGCTCGCTGAGAACGCGTTCGCCCCGCGGTCACTGCCGCCGACACATTAGTGTTCTCGCCCGACTATGGAAGACTGTTATGTCTTCGCTGATGAGGCGGGCAATTTCGACTTCTCGACCAAGCCGGGGGCATCCCGCTTCTTCATTCTTTGCACCGTCACAACTGACAGTTGTGCCGTGGGTGACGCGCTCCTGGGTCTACGGCGAGAACTCGGTTGGAAGGGTCACCATCTGGACCGAGTGTTTCACGCTACCGAGGATCCGCAGGCAATTCGCGATCAAGTATTCGCTCTGCTGCAGGAACATGAGTTCCGCATAGATGCCACGATCCTCGAGAAGCGGAAGGCGCAGCCCCATCTGCGAAATGATGCGTCGCTCTACAAGATGGCGTGGTTTCTCCACTTCAAGCACATCGCGCCTCAGATCGCGAGTCGCTCGCACCGCATGTTCGTCGTTGCTTCGCGCCTAGGCACGAAGAAAGCTCGCGGGGCACTGCATGGGGCCGTGGACGAAGTGGTACGGCAGGTCGCACGCTGTGGATCGCATCGAGTTGCGTTTTGGCCTGCGGACAGCGATCCCTGCCTGCAGGTGGCCGACTATTGCACATGGGCAATCCAACGGAAGTGGGAGAACGGCGACTCGCGGTCTCACGCACTGATCGCTTCCAAGGCCAAGAGCGAGTTCGACGTCTGGCAGGTCGGAACCAAGACCTATTACTGAACGAACAGCCGGCCCCCGCACAGCTAGCCCGAGGGCAGAGCCTTATGGGGCTCTTTCACCGTACGAGAGCCGACCAAGATCGAATCTTTCCGGAACTGCTCTTGCATCATGGCAGATGGCGGGGACGAATCGTCAGCGTAGGCGCAGCACGAGGTCGCTGCGGCCTAAGCGGGGCTCAGCTCCGTCAGCTCCGGCGCCTGATAGACGACCCCCGGCGCCGCTCCCAGCGCGAGCATCTCGATGCCCTGCGGCCCCGCGAACACCTTGCGCTTAGGCTCCGGGCCGACGCGCACGAACACGTCGGGCTCGAGCTCGACGCGCTCGCCGTCGATCTCGATCCAGCCCGAGCCTTTGAGGGTGAGGAAGACCTCCTCCTGGCCGCTCTCGGCATGGTCGTGCAGGGGGTAGTCCTGGTAGTCCGCGGGCATCCGGATCACCTGCATGCCGAACGAGGTGACCCCCAGCTCGGCGCGAACCTTGACGAAGCCGCCGCTGAAGGCGGCCTCCATGTCTTTGATGTGCTTGACGGTGTAGTCACTCATGTGCTGCTCCTGTCTTGATTGGGGTCGGCTGAAGCACCTGTTTATCCGTCGGCATGATGATCCCAAGCTGGCGCGACTGGGCCAGGACGGTGCCGTCGGCGGCCCACACGACGCCGTCCTCCTCGAACAGCCCGTCGTGCAGCAGCCGCGTCTCGAACACGCCCAGGCATAGTGCCGCCGGATCGATGTCCGCGTCGGAGATCGGCTGGCGGAAGTGGATCGTCAGGTCCACCGTCGGGCTGATCGCGGGCTCGTCGAGCGCTATGAACGAGGGCGGGAACCAGGCGTCGCAGAACAGCGTGAGCGATAGCGCGTCGATCGGCCGCTGCTCGGGCAGCCCCATCCAGCCGCCGATCCGCATCGGCGCGCCGCTGCCGGCGAACGGGACGGCGCCGACGCGCGGCTGCATGACCAGATGGCGGGTGAATTCGGGCGCGCCCTTGAACAGCTTGGGCGTCGAGCGGCGCTCGACGTCGGCGGGCGCGAGCTCGGGCATCGGCAGTTCGTGAGCGCCCGGCGCCTCCCAGGGAACCGAGAAGGCGGCGAGCGCGAGAGCGGTGGTCTTGCCGTCCTGGACCATCCGCGCCGACAGCGTGCTCAGCGAGCGTCCCGCCCGCTCGACGGTGACGTCGATCTCGATCCCACCCGGCTCGGGCGCGCGCGTGTAGTGGATCGTCAGCGAGCGGGGTGTGCGGCCGGGGTCCTCGACCGCCTCGACCATCGCCCGCAGGAGCATCGCCGCGAGGT
This sequence comes from Solirubrobacteraceae bacterium, assembly GCA_035938935.1. GTDB lineage: Bacteria > Actinomycetota > Thermoleophilia > Solirubrobacterales > Solirubrobacteraceae > Palsa-744. The sequence goes on along the minus strand of DASZGH010000102.1, from coordinate 11,192 downwards.
AGCCCCCGTGCGGCCCGCGCCCGGCACGCCATCCGCTTGCCACGGTTGCCGTGAAACGCTGCGTCACGGCCGCGCCCGCCGCGCCATTTGCACCGCTAGGCGGGGCGTCTAGCAGGCGCGTAACGGCAGTGTCGTGGTCGAACACCGTGTCCATGCCCGGCGAGCATACCGGACTGGCTGACTGGCCAGTCAGTTGCGCGCGAGCCGCTTGTAGCTGATGCGGTGAGGGCGGTCGGCGGCCGCTCCGAGGCGTGCGCGACGGGCCTCCTCGTAGGCCTCGAAGTTGCCCTCGAACCACGTCACTTGCGAGTCGCCCTCGAAGGCGAGCACGTGCGTGGCGACGCGGTCGAGGAACCAGCGGTCGTGCGAGATGACCACCGCGCAGCCGGCAAAGGCCAGCAGCGCTTCCTCCAGCGCCCGCAGCGTGTCGACGTCCAGATCGTTGGTGGGCTCGTCCAGCAGCAGCAGGTTGCCGCCGGAGCGCAGCAGCTTGGCCAGGTGCACGCGGTTGCGCTCGCCGCCTGAGAGCTTGGCGATCTGCTTCTGCTGGTCTGAGCCCTTGAAGTTGAAGCCCGCCGTGTACTGGCGCGAGCCCAGTTCGCGCTCGCCGACCATCAGATGGTCGTGCCCGTCTGAGATCTCCTCCCAGACGGTCTTCTCAGGGTCGAGCGCGTCGCGCGACTGGTCGACGTAGGCCAGCTGCACCGTGTCGCCGAGCTCGAGCGTGCCGGAGTCGGGCTGCTCCTCGCCGACGATCATCCGAAACAGGGTCGTCTTGCCGGCGCCGTTGGGACCGATCACGCCGACGATGCCGGCGCGCGGTAGGTCGAAGGAGAGCGACTCGATCAGCAGCCGCTCGCCGAAGCCCTTGCTGAGGCCGTCGGCGACGAGCACCTTCTCGCCCAGCCGCGGGCCCGGCGGGATGTGGATCTGGACCTCGTCGAGCTTGACCGCACGCTCCTCGGCCACCAGCTCCTCGTAGCGGGCCAGGCGCGCCTTTGACTTGGTGCGCCGGCCCTTCGGGTTGGTGCGCACCCACTCGAGCTCGGCGGCGATCGTGCGCTCGCGCCCCTTCTCGGCGCGCTCCTGGAGGGCAAGGCGCTTCTGCTTCTGCTCCAGCCACGAGGAGTAGTTGCCCTCGTAGGGGATGCCCTTGCCGCGGTCGAGCTCGAGGATCCAGCCGGCGACGTTGTCCAGGAAGTAGCGGTCGTGTGTGACGGCGACGACGGCCCCCTTGTACTCGGCCAGGTGGCGCTCCAGCCAGTCCACCGACTCGGCGTCGAGGTGGTTGGTGGGCTCGTCGAGCAGCAGCAGGTCGGGCGCGCTCAAGAGCAGCCGGCACAGCGCCACGCGACGGCGCTCGCCGCCCGACAGCGAGGCGACCTCGGCGTCGGGTGGCGGCAGGCGCAGGGCGTCCATCGCGTACTCCAGCTGCGTGTCCAGGTTCCAGGCGTCGGCCGCTTCGATCTTGGCCTGGAGGGAAGCGAACTCGTCGGCCACCTCGTCGGAGTAGTCGGCCGTCAGCTCGTTGAAGCGGTCGAGCAGCGCGCGCGTGTCGGCGACAGCCTCTTCGACGTTGCCCCTGACGTCCTTTGACTCGTCCAGCCGCGGCTCCTGCTCGAGCATCCCCACGCTCGCCCCGGGTGCGAGCATCGCCTCGCCGCGATAGTCCTCGTCCAGGCCGGCCATGATCCGCAGCAGGGTCGACTTGCCGGCGCCGTTGTAGCCGAGCACACCGATCTTTGCCCCGGGGTAGAAGGCGAGCGTGATGTCGTTCAGCACCGTCTTGTCCGGCGGGTGCAGCTTGGACAGGCGGTGCATCGTGAAGATGTACTGGGAGGACATGCCGGGCAGGATACGGGCTAACGTGATGTGGTCATGCCGGGCGTGATACTCGACATCGGGCAGCAGATGCTCCTCCTGGAGATCGAGCCGCCGTTTGACAAGCGCGACGTGCAGCTCGCGCGCCGGCGGATGGCCAAGCGCTGGCATCCGGACATCGCGCCGGCGGGCAAGCAGTTCGAGCACGAGCGCCACCTGAAGGCGATCAACGAGGCCGCCGACCACCTGATGCGCCTGGCGGAAACCTCACGCGGGGGAAAGGTCTCGCGCAACGCCGTGAAGGTGAGCGCGGCGGCGGCGCGCCAGGCGCGCGAGGAGGCCGGCCGCCGCGCCTATGAAACCGAGCAGCGCGCTCGCGCGGCCGCCGCCGACCGGGCCAAGAACGACCCGTTCGGCAGCCGTGTTCCCGACCACTCGGTGGTTCACCGCTATGCGCGCTGCACCTCCTACCCGGAGTGGGGCGTGGGCACGGTGGAAGGGATCTACTTCACCGGCGACAGTGAGGACGGGCAGGACGTCCAGCAGTGGGCGCGCGTGAAGTTCTCCCACGGCGTGCGCACGGTCCCCGCCGGCAGCATGAAGTTCGTCGACTTCTCAAAGCCCGACCCGGCCTCAGAGCGCGTCGAGCGGTTCATGACAGCAGCGCAACGGGCGATGGCCGAAGGCGAGTACGCGCTCGCCGCTCAGCGCCTGGTCTACGCGCGCGAAGCCGAGCCCAAGAACGTCGGTGTGCTGCGCCTGATGACGCTGGCCTTCTGGCAGGCCGGCAACCTCGATGCCGCCGCCCGCGCGGTGCGCGACTGGGCGCGGGCCGACAACGACCGGCCGGCGGCGCACCGCTTTGCCGCCCGCATCTACGAGGACATGGGCGCTATCGACCTGGCCGCAGAGGCCGCTGAGCGCGCTGCCGAGCGCGGCCCGAGCGACGCGGGTGCGTGGGAGCGGCTCGGCCGCCTACGCCTGCAGCTGCGCGACCGCGAGGGCTCGCTGCGTGCGTTCGATCAGGCGCTCGGGCTAGGCGCCAACGGGCGCGTGCACGACCTCGTCGAGCAGGCCCTGGCGCTCGAGCCGCGGATGCGCCAGATGGCGTAGAGCACTGGGCGGCCTCGCGCGCTCGCGCGGGCGAAGTCGCGCGACGCGGCGCTTGTGAAGCCCGGGCGGGGAGGCTCAAGCCACGGCCCGCAGCCGCCTGTACGGCTCGCCCGCCAGCTCCCGCGCCAGCGCGTCCACGACCGCCTCGTCCTCCTCGGGACGCCCATCGGTAACCGCGCCGATCACGCCGCGCTTGCGCTCCAAGAGGGTCGCGATCGTCTCGTCGATCGTGCCGGCGGCCAGCAGGTACCAGGCGTTGACGGCGTCCTGCTGGCCGATGCGGTGACAGCGGTCCTCGGCCTGATCGTGCTTGGCCGGCGTCCAGTCGAGCTCTAGGAAGGCGACGTTCGAGGCCTTGGTCAGCGTCAGTCCCTGGCCGGCGACGGCAAGCGAGCAGACAATCAGCTGGGCCGCGGCGCCGTCGGCCTCCTGAAAGGCGTGCACCGACGCGTCGCGGGCCTTGTGGCTGTCCTTGCCGAGCACGTGCAGCGCGTGCGGAAAGCGCTCGATCACGGCCTGCTGGACCTCGCGGTGGCTGGCGAACACGACCAGCCGCTCGCCCGAGGAGAGGAAGTCGTGGATCCAGCCCAGCGCCGCGTGCAGCTTGCCGCGCGCCGCCAGCCGCTTGAGCGCGCCAAGTCGCACCAGCCGCTCCGCGCGCAGGGCGGCGGCGATCTTGGCGTCGAGCTCGGCCAGGTCGAGCGGGTGCGAGCGCAGCCACGCGATCACGTCGCGCTCGGCCAGCCGGTACTCCCCCTCGTTGTCGAGCTCGACCGGGACGATCGCGCGCGTCTTGGCCGGCAGTTGCGGCAGCACCTCGCTCTTGAGGCGACGCACGAAGCAACGTGCGCGCAGGTGCCAGTGCAGTCGCTGGTGCGCGTCCGCGCCGCGAAAGCGCTCCCCGAACTGGGCGCCGGAGCCGAAGTCGGCGAGCCGGCCGATGATGCGCAGCTGGGAGATCAGCTCGTTCGGCCGGTTCATCACGGGCGTCCCCGTCAGCGCCAGCACGAGCCCGTCGGCGGCGACGCTCCCCGCCAACCGCGTCGCCGCCTGCGTGCGCTTGGCGGCGCCGTTCTTGCAGTAGTGCGACTCGTCGAACACGAGCGCGCGCGCGCCGACGGCGGCCAGCTCGCGCTCGCGCGCGGCGACGATGTCGTAGTTGACGACCGTGATGTCGGCTCCCGTCGGAGCGGAGCGGTGGATTAGACCAGCGGCATCGGTCCCGTCCGGCCATCCGTCCGGCGCTAGGAGTCCAGGCGCAGGGATGCCCGTGGCCGGACCGCCTGCGCTCGTCCCGTGCAACGCGAGCGCGCTGCGGTGGGGCAGCCAGCGCTCGATCTCGCGCAGCCAGTTGAGCTTCAGGCTGGCCGGGCAGACGACGACGGCGGGGTAGGCGCCGTCGGCCTCGATCGCCGCCAGCGCCTCGATCGTCTTGCCGAGTCCCTGCTCGTCGGCGAGGAAGGCGCGGCGCTGGGAGAGCAGGTACTCGACCCCCGCGCGCTGGAACGGCTTCAGCTCGCCCACCAGCCCCGGGACCTCCAGCGCCGCGTCGGTAGCCGCCGACAGCGCGACCAGCCCGGCGGCGTGCGCGTGCTGCTCGCGGATGCGCTGCAGCTCGATCAGCGCGTCGGCCTGGATCCAGATGTCGTAGCGCTCGAGCAGCGCGTCCAGCTCGCTCACGCAGAACGGGTCGGCGCGCAGCGTGGGCATGGCGCCGCGGTAGGCGGCGGTGGCGCCTGGAAGCGCGGCGAACGCCTGCAGCGCCGAATGGTCGTGGCCGGGCGCCAGCGCGAAGGCCGGCTCTTGCTGCAGGCCCGACAGCTCCAGGACCGCCCCCGGGGCCGGGCGTCCCTGCTGGAGCGCCGCCACGCAGCGGCGCGCCCCGGCGCTCGTAAACGCGCGCAGGTGCGTTTGGATCGCGCGCCAGGAGTCGAGTGTCAGCGGCAGGCTCGCCCCGCCCGGTGCGCTCGCGGCCAGCTCGAGCAGCTCGTTGGGCAGATGTGAGCGCTCGCCGAGCAGCAGGAAGACCGGATCGCCGGCGGGGCCGTCGACGTCGACGGTGCCGTGCCAGCGCGGCTTGCGTGGGGGAGCGGCAGGATCGTACGCTGCGTCCAAGTCGAAGCGCTCGCCCAGATCGACGTAGAAGGCGCCATCCCTGCGGTCGAGAGCGCCGCCACCGCCGCTGAGGGCATGCGGCCCCGCATGGCGGCGAGCCAGCTCGGTGAGGGCGTGTTCTGCGTCCTCGCTCAAGCGGGCTTCGCCCTCGCAATCGTCCAGCTCGTCTACGAGCTGCGCAGTGTGCTCGTCGAGCGGGATCAGGCCGCGCTCGAGCATCCTCAACTCGACCGCCTGTGGATGCTCCAGCAGGCACGAGACGATCGCCGGCGCGTTATCTGTGGCGAACGTCAGCCACCACTGCTCGTTCGGCCGCGCCAGGTCGAGCAGCACCTCGTCGTGGCGCCGTCGTCGTCGCCGCCGCTCCAGCGCGCGCGCCAACGCCTCGCTGATCGTCGGCGGATGGCGAAGGTTGGCGAACAGCAGCGTCAGCGCCTGCGCGCGGTCGGGATCGAGCGGCACGACCCAGGCGCGGCGCACCGGATCCCAGCGCCGGCCGGGGAGCGTGCGCAGCAGCTTGCGCAGACGGTCGTCGTAGGGGAAGCGCAACACAGCCTCGTCGTGCTCGAGCGATGCGTGCAGGACCTCGTTCATGACCTACGCACGATAGGCGCCGGTGGGGATGACTTGCGCTGGCACGGCAAGAGCGGGCGCCCCGAGGATGCCCTAGGCGAGGATGTTCACCGCGCGCGAGACAATCAAGCCGATCGTCACCAGCGACACCAGCGACTGCACCCCCATCGTGCCCTTGGCGGCCGGGCTCAGCGGCATCGTGTCGGTGGGGGAGAAGGCGGTGGCGTTGGTGAGCGACACGTACAGGTAGTCGATGAACTGCGGCCGCCAGTACCTCGGCTCGATCCGGTCGTCGCTCATCTGCGGAAACAGGAAGTCGGGCGGCCGGTCGCGGCCGGTCGCGCGCTTGCCGGGCCCGCCACGGTCCATCTCCCAGTACCACAGCGCGAAGATCAGGAAGTTGGTGAGCCATATGAGAGTGCCCGCGACTATCAGCCTTCGCCCCTCGTCGGTGGCGATTTTCGAGTGCAGCAGGAAGTGGGTGAGCGCCCCAAGCGAGTAGATGTTGGCGGCTGTCACTATCGCCGTGAGCGCGAGCGCGACCCGACGTCGGCGCGGGTGCTCGTCCTCGATCTGGTTGCGGTTGACGACGAACAGGCCGACGAGCAGCACGCCCTCCAGCGCCGGCACCAGCCACGACGGCCCGGCCGTCAGCCGTTCGGGCAGTGTCAGCTGCAAGCCGATCGCGGCGAGCACCGTGAGCTGCGCCGGCCAGAACGGCTCGCTGGCGGGTGGCGGGGGGTAGGGGCGCCCGGGTTGCGGCGAGGTCTCCTGAGCCACGACGCGCAGGGTACGTACCGCACCGGCGGCGAAGGACACGCGCTAGCCTGACCGGAGTGGGAATCGAGAGTCCCGTACACCTGCTGTTCATCGGCGCCGTTGCCCTGATCGTGCTCGGCCCCAAGCGGCTGCCCGAGCTGGCGCGTGCGCTCGGCAAGGGCATGCGCGAGTTCCGCGAGGCGATCAGCGCCGAGTCATCGCGCGACGAGGACCGTCCGGGTTCGTAGGGACGTTGGCCGCGCGGTGTCGCGAAGCGGCCGCGCTCCGACGGACGTAGGTCCGCCCCAGCGGATACCGTCCGCCGGTGCGCTTGATCGTCGCCCGCTGCGAGGTCTCCTACATCGGCCGCACCACCACTGTGTTGCCCGAGGCGGTGCGCCTGTTGATGTGCAAGGGCGACGGCACCTTCATGGTCTGGGCCGACGGCGGCTCGCCGAACGTCAAGCCGCTGAACTGGATGACGCCACCGACGGTGATCGAAGAGGAGCGCTCGGCCGAGGGCGCCGTTGAGCGCCTGGTCGTGCGTAAGCACCGTGACGACGAGCGGCTGGAGATCGCGCTCGCCGAGGTGCTCACAGACGTCGAGCACGAGCTCGACGTGCTCGCGCCGCTTGAAAAGGAGGGCCTCGAGCGCGAAATGCAGGAACTGCTGGCGGCGGCCCCGCACTGGTGCGGCGAGGGCTTTCGCCTCGTGCGCCGCGAGTGGCCGACCGACGTCGGCCCGGTCGACCTGATGTGCCGCGACGCGCGCGACGAATGGGTCGCGGTCGAGATCAAGCGAGTGGCGACGATGGACTCGGTGCGCCAGCTGGAGGGCTATCTGGAGCGCATCCGCCTCGATCCGGCGATGTCCGCGTGCCGGGGTGTGCTCGTGGCCAAGTGGATCAAGCCACAGGCTCGCGTGCTGGCCGCGTCGCGCGGCATCGCCTGCGTCGAAGTAGACGTCGAAGTCCTGCGCGGCAACCGCGAGCCCGAGCTGCGGCTGTTTGCGGCATAGCTCGGAGCTTGCGCTACAATGTATGACAAAGTATGCCCTCAGCTAGGCGCACGAAGTCTTTCTCCGCTCGGTTCTCTGCTGAGGTGCTTGACATGCTCGATGCTCGCGGTGAGCGTCTAGGTCAATCGAGGGCAAGGGTCGCGGAGCGCCTGATCGAAGAGGGACTGCGCGCAGAAGAATTTCCGGGGATCGTTTTTCGTTTGGGCCCGACGGGCCGACGTGCGGGCGTCGCCGGTGGTCCAGACGTGTGGGAGATCGCCCGCGACTTGAAGGCCGCCTCAGAAGCGGGCGCCGGCGACCCGATCAAGGCAGTCGCTTCCGCGAGCGCGCTGGATACAAGGACGGTCGCGTTGGCGGCTAGCTACTACGCTGCCTACCCGGACGATGTCGACGAGCGCATACGTCTGCACGAGCAGGCCGTCGAGCGTCTACAGCGGGCATTGATGGTCGCGCCGGCGGCGTGAGGCTGCTGCTCGACGAGATGTGGACGCCGACGATCGCGCAACAGCTGCGCAGGCGTGACCACGACGTCTGGGCGATCAAAGAGCCCGACAAGACGAGTCGCTACGGCGGCCTTCCGGACGACCAAGTCTTTGCTGCGGCGCAGGAGGAGGGCCTGACGGTCTTGACCGACAACATCGCCGACTACGAGCAGGCGAGACTGACATGGGATAGCCGTGGTCGACCTCACCACGGCCTCGTCTACGCACTGAACCCGCCCTTCAACCGTCATCGAGGTGAGGCTGTTATCGGACAGATGGTCAAGTCCTTGGATCGCTTCCTATCCTCCCCCGATGCCCGCGAGATGCCCTTCAATAGCGTCCACTATCTGCGAGAGGTGCGTTGAGATTTCCGGGAAGCTACTCTTCTCGGTCTGATGGTCGACGAGCCGACGAGCGATTCTTCCGTCCTCATCGACCGCCGCGACGGCGTGCTGCTGATTACGCTCAACCGTCCCGACGCCCGCAATGCCGTCAACCTGCCGGTCGCCGAAGGCATCGCCGCGGCCCTGGACGAGCTCGACCGCGACGAGGGCCTGTCGGTGGGCGTGCTCACCGGCGCCGGCAAGGGCTTCTGCGCCGGCATGGACCTGAAGGCGTTCGTCTCTGGCCAGCGCCCGTGGGTGGCCGACCGCGGCTTCGCCGGCATCGTCCGCCGCCCACCGTCCAAGCCGCTGATCGCCGCGATCGAGGGCTTTGCTGTCGCCGGCGGCCTCGAGATAGCCCTGGCCTGTGATCTGATCGTCGCCGCGCGCGGCGCCAAGCTGGGCATTCCCGAGGTGAAGCGCTCGCTGGTAGCCGCCGGCGGGGCCTTGTTGCGCCTGCCACGCCGCATCCCCTATCACGCCGCGATGGAGCTGGCGTTGACCGGCGAGACGATCTCCGCCGAGCGGGCCGCCGAGCTGGGCCTGGTCAACCGCCTGTCCGACCCGGGCGCCGCCGTCGAGCAGGCCCTGCGCCTGGCGGCTGAGATCTCAGTCAACGCCCCCCTTGCGCTCGCTGCCTCCAAGCGCATCCTGCAGGAGCAGCACGACTGGCCGGCCGCCGAGATGTGGGAGCGCCAGAGCGCGATCTCCGACCCGGTGTTCGTCTCCGAGGACGCCCGCGAGGGCGCCACCGCGTTTGCCGAGAAGCGCCCGCCCGTCTGGCGCGGGCGCTAACCCCGCAGCCGCTTCTTGCGCCGTCGCTGGCGCATGACCATCAGAAACCGTCGCCACAGTGCGGCCATAAGCTATCGCTCCCCGGGAGTCTTTTTCGGATACTGCGAGACTGGCACGTCCAGGTTCAGCGCTGTGCGCACGATCCGGCTCTGCTCGCCGGCGTGAGCTGCCGGGTATCCCTCCCCCGGGCTGGCGCGCTCGGGGCGGCCGACGTAGCCGAAGTGGATGGCCTCGGGCATGATCTGCATCAGGCGCGGGAACATGTGTGCGCGCGCTCCCATGTTGCGCGGCTCCTCCTGCACCCACACGACCTCCTGCAGGCGCGGGTAGCGGGCGATCAGCTCTCTGATGTTGCGCTCGGGGAAGGGGTAGAGCAGCTCGACGCGGCCGACGGCCACCGCAGGGTTGTCCTGGCGCTCGGAGTGGCCGGACAGGTCGTAGTAGATCTTGCCGGTGCAGAGCACCAGCCGCGTGATCTGCGCGTCGCTGACGCCCGGCTCGGCCAGCACCGGCTCGAAGCGCGTGCCCTCGGCCATCTCGGCGACGGTGTTGGTCGCCTGCGGCAAGCGCAGCAGCGACTTTGGAGTCATGATCACGAGCGGTCGCTGCTTGGCAATCAGCGCCTGGCGGCGCAGCAGGTGGAAGTACTGGGCGGGCGTGGTCAGGTTGGCGACGCGGATGTTGCCCTCGGCGGCCAGCGCCAGGAAGCGCTCCAGCCGGGCTGAGGAGTGCTCGGGGCCCGAGCCCTCGTAGCCGTGGGGCAGCAGCAGCGTCAACCGCGAGGTCTGGCCCCACTTGGCAAGGCCCGAGGAGATGAACTGGTCGACGATCACCTGCGCCGAGTTGACGAAGTCGCCGAACTGCGCCTCCCACAGCACGAGCGTCTCGGGCGCCTCCTGGGAGTAGCCGTACTCGAAGCCCATGCAGGCCAGCTCGGACAGGGGACTGTTGTGCAGCTCCATCGGCGCCAGCGCCTCGGAGACGCTCTGGATCGGGCAGAAGGCACGGCCGGTCTTGGCGTCGTGCAGGACGAGGTGGCGCTGGCTGAAGGTGCCGCGCTCGGTGTCCTGCCCGGTCAGTCGCACGGGCGTGCCCTCGCACAGCAGCGAGGCGAAGGCCAGCGCCTCGGCGTGGGCCCAGTCGACGTGCGCCTCGGCGCCGCCGGCCAGCGCCTCGCGGCGGCGGTCGAGCTGCTTGACGAGCTTGGGGTGAACGGTGAAGCCCTCGGGCGTGTGCAGCAGCTCCAGCCCGAGCGCGCGCAGCTGCTCGGCCGCCACCGAGGTGTCGACGTCGGGCGAAGGCGAGCGGTCCAGCTGGTACTCGCCGGTGGCCTGCTCGCCCTCGCCGTGCTCGGCGGTGGCGGCGATACGCGTCTTCAGGCGCTGGTGCAGCAGCGTCAGGTTGTCCCACACCTCCTGGCCGATGCGCTCCACCTCGGCGCCGCTGACGACGCCGTCGTCGACCAGCTGGTCGGCCCACAGTTCGTACACGCGCTTCTTGGCCCTGATCGCCGCGTACATCTCCGGCTGGGTGTAGGCGGGCTCGTCGGACTCGTTGTGCCCGAAGCGCCGGTAGCCGATCAGGTCGATCAGGACGTCGTGGCCGAACTCCTGGCGGAAGGCGTAGGCCAGCCGCACGGCGCTCATGCAGGCCGGGACGTCGTCGGCGTTGACGTGGATGATCGGCACGTCGAAGCCCTTGGCCAGATCCGATGCCCAGCGCGTCGAGCGGGCGTCGTCGGGGTCGGTCGTGAAGCCGATCTGGTTGTTCATGATCAGGTGCAGGCTGCCACCGACCTGATAGCCGTCGAGTGCCTGCAGGTTGAGGGTCTCGGCGACGACCCCCTGGGCGGGGAAGGAGGCGTCGCCATGGATCACGATCGGCACGGCGGCGTTGGTGTCCTGGTGCGCGTGCGGGCCGCTCCGGGTGGTCTGCGCCGCCCGCGTGGCGCCCTCCACCACCGAGGAGACGTACTCCAGGTGGCTGGGGTTTGACTCCAGGTTGACCCGGATCGTGCCGCCGTCGGGCAGCTCGTAGGAGCCCTGCGTGCCGTGGTGGTACTTGACGTCGCCGGTGCCCCCTTGTGGGATCGTGGTCACGGCCTCGAGCGTCGAGGCGCCCTCGAACTCGGCG
>DASZGH010000101.1:0-7607 GCA_035938935.1 Solirubrobacteraceae bacterium | reverse complement strand
TCGGTCATGGGATACTCCTGTCTGAACCGAGGTTGTTGACCCCCGATCTTCAGACAGGACGAGCCGTCTCGTTACCGCGATCCCATCAGTCTCAGGCACCACCTGGCGCGCAGCGCTCTACCGCGAGAGCGGTTTCGTTCGTTGGCCCGCCGCGTCAGATATTGCGGTGCAAGCAAATGTCAGCTTTCAGGGCAACTGCGGAAGTGGCCGACGGCGAGGTCAAAATTGCCGAAGGCGCGACTGTGAAGCTTCGAGATGGGTCCACGGTCAAACTCGCTGACGGTTCTGCTGTTATCGTCACGGGCACAATCCCGGCTCAGGTACAGCCGCCAATCGTGCTGCCGCCACTGAAGCCTGACACGGACCCCGCGATCAAAACGAATGTTACCGTGTTCAAGACGCTGCCGCACGGTGACGGCCAGGTCGTCAGCGGCTGGGTGTTCCCAAGCGGCAACGCGAAGAGCCCATCGAGCCAATATTGCTACTACGCACGGGATACGGACGACGGAAACTCCAACAGGCAGAACCTCGGCAAAGACGGAGTTATCTTATTTACCGCGGGAGTTGCGCCGGCCGAGCAGGCGGCCCGCTTCCAGAAATGCCACTGGTGGCAGGCCGGCTCTCTATGAGAGGCGATACTCAGCCAGCGCGCGATTTTGGACACCGGAGCCAGAACATGAAGTACGTCTGTCTCGCCGGCGCACTTGCCACGACATGGCTGGCATTGCCCGCAGAAGCCGCAAGGTTTGCGACGCCAAACGACGGGTCGATCGTCATCACCGGCCGCATCGATCCCGGCGACGAGGCGCATTTCCTCTCGCCGCTTTCAAAGCTTCGACGCGGCGGAACGATTGAAGTGCATCTCAATTCGCCGGGAGGCTCGGTCCTGGCCGCAATGAAGATCGCGGATATCGTTCATCGAGCAGGTCTGACCACCCAGGTTCCATATCGAGCGACTTGCGCTTCAGCGTGTGTTCTCGTGTTCGCGGCGGGCGTGACCCGTATCGCGGACGCTAGGCTGCAGGTTGTTACTTCGAAGCAAACTACACCGGAGTGAACGCGACGATTGCCTTGTACCTGTCGGACGGAAGCGGCGGCCAACCCGTCCGGCAGACGTGGTGCGTCTCGGATCCGAATGCATGGGTTCGCGCCTGCTTTGAGCAGGGCGGCGGCAACTGGACGATGCGCTTCGACGGGTCGGATTGGCGTCGCGTGTGAGCGCAAGGATCTTCCGGGCACCGCGACAGGTGGACGCCGCCGCACGGATCGAGGTGATCGGCGCGTCCGTTCCGTCCGACGACAATCCGCGCTGGGTCATCGTCAACTATGATCTGCTCGGCAAGCACGTGGAGCGCCTTCGGGCCGTGGCCTGGGCCGGCGTCATCCTGGATGAGGCACACTTCATCAAGAACCAGCGCGCGCACATCGCACTGCCTCAAGCTGCTCGGCGTATCGTCCGACTCCCGCGCTGCGCTGGCCGGTCCCGACCAGGTCTATCTCCTGACCGGAACGCCGATGACCAACCGGCCGCGCGACCTCTACAACCTGCTGCGCTGTGTCGGGCACCCGGCAGCGCCGTGCCGGTCACCTCGAGTGTACCTGCGAGGGGTTTAACTGTATCCCGCACGGCGGAGTGCCGCAGATCCTCAACACCTCCTACACGATCACGGCGCATCGACGTACCTCGGAGCGGTGACGACGGCAACGCCCGCGGATGTAGAAAAACTCCGAAGCGAAGCGGCGAGTGCGGCTGACGCTAAGTAAGGGCGTGCTGACGGATGGAGCGGTCAGCCTGCATTGCAAGACTCGACGAGGGGCCACCGTAGTAGGTGGCTCCTTTTATTTGGTTTGCGCAGTTCCGGTAATAGCCGTGTGTCACGAGTATCGTCGGTCTAGGCAAATGATAAGTGCATCAGCACGCTCGGTGATCATTGCTTCAAATGTATCAAAATCATTCGGGCCGCTGGCCGCCGCCGCGGGTCGATCCGTCAGTCGGCGAAGGCTTCGTAGAAGAGCCGCGCGTCGGCCACCAGCCGCTGCACGTCGTCCTTGGACAGAGGCTCGGCCGCGACGGTGCGCAGCGCAAGCGCCACGTACGCGCTCGCGACGTCCTGAAGGGAGAGACGGCCGGACGCCCGGTACCAGGTGCCGACGTGGCTGCTCTGCGCGATGATCGCGAAGGACGTCAGCTTTGGCTCGATCAGCGAGAACCGGCCGGCGTCCGCTCCCTCGTCGAGAACGCTCAGCACGAGACGCTCGTACTCGTCGCGGTGGCGAATGTTGGTGCGCAGGTGGCCCTTGTTCAGGCTGCGCAGCTCGGAGTCACCGAGCGTCGATTCCTTCGGCCGCATCGCGTGGAGCACGACGTGGTTGACGACCAACCCCGCGAGCCGGTGCTCGGGGGTCTGCTCGCGCGCGATCAGGTGCCTTGCGCCCACGATCAGCTGGCGCACCACCGACTCGATCAGCTCGAAGAGGATCTGCTCCTTGTTGGGGAAGAAGTAGTACAAGCTGGCTGTCTTGATCTGGATGGCCCCGGCGAGCTCCCGCATCGTCGTCGCCTCATAGCCGCGCTCGAAGAACATCTCGGCGGCCAGCTGCCGGATCTGGTCGCGGCGGTCGGCGGGGACGCTGGGTTGGGTCTTGGGCTTCGGTGGCATCACTAACTAACCGTTCGCTAGTGGTGAGACTCAATCGGATGCTTCCGCTGTCGGTGGTCTAAAAGCGCGGAATCGCGAGCATTGATAGGACTCATCCGTTGGAATCGGACCACTAGCTTACTGTTTCGCCACCAACGCGAGCCAGCGGATTCAGCTAGTCGTCGCTCTCCCGGGGTCGACACACCTAACGATCGTCCGGTGATCATCAGACGGATATCGGTCGTCACGGGCCCATCCATTTGCGTCACCTCACGTGGGCTTGACAGCTCGTCGGCGGCGCTGGTACGCTCCACCTAGCTAACGGACGTTAGATAAGCAAGAGTGGATGATCTCATCCGACCCTTTCAGCGCGGCGACGTTGCCCCATGTCCTGCGGGCCCGCGCCACCGAGCGCCCCGAGCACACGGCGTTGAGCGCCGGCTCCGAGGAGCTGACATACGCCGAGCTCTCCGGGCTCGTCGGCGCCCTCGCCGGACGCCTGGTGGGGCTGGGTGTGCGGACGGGCGACCGCGTGGCGATCGCGGGCGTGAACTCCCCGGAGTGGGTGGTGGCGTTGCTGGCCACGCTCGAGGCCGGCGCGATCGCCGTGCCTCTCAACCACCGCCTAGGCCGTCTCGAGCTGGCCGCGCAGCTCGCGCAGGTCGGACCCAAGCTCGTCCTGCACGATCAGCAGTGCTCGGACGCGATCGGGTCACTAGCCGACGCCTCCCGGCGGCGGATCACGGACAGAGGCGAGCCCGGCCCGAGCTCGATCTGGCAGGCCGTGCCGGCGGCCATCGATCCGATCGAGATCACGCCGGGGGCTCCCGCGCTCATCAGCTTCACCTCCGGCAGCACCGGCATCTCGAAGGGGGCGCTGATTTCGCACGGGGCGCTCGTGGCAGCCGCGGCCGCGTACGCGCGGACCCTGGGCACGAGCGAGAGCGACCGAACGCTCGTGCTCGCGCCCCTCTTCCACAACACCGGCTTCTGCGACCAGCTGGCGCACATGCTGTTGGTCGGCGGCGTCTGCGATCTGCTGGCCGAGTTCGGAACCTCCGCCGCGCGCGCCGCGCTGCTCCGGCGCCCGGCCAGCTACCTGATCGCCGTCCCGGGGATCCTTCGCCTGCTGGCCATCAGCGAGGACGCGGACGAGATCTTCTCCCGATGTGAGATCGCGTGCTACGGCGGCTCTCCGATGCCGCAGCCATGGCTGAGTGAGCTGGCCAGCCGGTGGCCGTCCCTGCGCCTCTACAACTGCTACGGGCTGACCGAGTTCACGTCGGTCAGCCACATGCTCGAGCCGGTCGACATCGCGGCGCACCCCGGGAGCGTGGGGCGTCCGGTCGCCGGCGTCGAGCAACGGATCGTCGATGCCACAGGCCGGGAGCTCCCGTCCGGGACGGCCGGCGAGCTGCAGCTGGCCGGGCCGACCCGCATGCTGCACTACTGGGACGCTCCGGGGTTGACCGCGCGCGCTCTCGACGGCCGCTGGCTGCGGACCGGGGACATCGGCGCGGTCACCGAGGAGGGCTTTCTGGGACTGCTGGGACGCGCCTCGGAGGTCATCAACCGCGGTGGCGAGAAGATCAGCCCGCTGCAGGTGGAGGCAGCCCTCAGCCTCGAGCCGCACATCGCCGAAGCCGCCGTGATCGGGGCTCCGCATCCGATCTTCGGCGAGCGGGTGGTCGCGTTCGTGACCTTGCGCGGCACGACCGAGCTAGAAGCCGAGGCCGTCGCGGGCAGGTTGCGGGAGCGGATCGCCGACTACGCGGTTCCCGAGCGCTTCATCGTCCTCGACGAGCTGCCGCGGAACTCCTCTGGGAAGACCGACCGTCATGGATTGCGCCGTTGCGCGGACAGGCAGTTCGAGGGGGTCAGCGCCCCGTGAGCCCAGCCGACGAGCGAGCGCCGCTTGAGGACCGCGTGGTGATCGTCACCGGCGCCGGGTCCGGCCTCGGCCGGGCGTATGCCACGGCGCTGGCGCAGGCCGGGGCCCGCCTGGTCGTTGTCGGCCGGCGACCCGAGCCGCTGCTCGCACTGGCCGCCGAGCTGGCCGGCGCGGCCGAGCCGGTGGTCGGCGATGTCGCCGAGCCCGCGGTAGCGGATCGGATCGTCGAGACGGCCGCGTCGAGCTTCGGGCGCCTGGACGCGCTGGTCAACAACGACGGCGGGTTGCGGGACCGGACGCTGCTGAAGATGTCGGACGGCGAGTTCGACGAGGTGATGCGCGCGCACGTCTACGGGACCTTCTACGTCTCGCGCGCGTGCGCCCGCGCGATGCGGGCCGCGGGCGGCGGCACGATCGTCAACATCGGGTCGGACTCCGGCCTGCTCGGGGCGTTCGGCCAGTCGAACTACGCCGCGGCTAAGGGGGCGATCCTCGGCCTCACGCTGACTTGGGCGCGCGAGCTCGGACGCCACGGCATCAGCTGCAACTGCGTGCTGCCAAACGCGCTCACGGCGATGACCGAGAACCTCCCCGAGCTGCTCGCCGAATACCGCTACGGGCCGCCCGAGGCATTCCCACGCTCGATGGGCGAGCCCTCCGAGGTCGCGCCGCTCATCGTCCTTCTGATCACCGAGCGATGGCGGAGCTTGACGGGCCGGCTGCTCAGCCTCGGTGGCGACCGGCTGTCGCTGTGGCAGCCGCCGAGTGAGCAGCGCGTCGCGTTCCTGCACGGCGGCTGGTCGCTCGGCGAGCTCGACCGCTCGCTCGCGGATGCCCTGGGACTCGAGCGGCCCACACCGCCTGACACAGACAGCAACTGGATCCAAAGGAGGCCTCGATGGCGCTACACACAGCTGCCGAACTGACCACGCGACTCAAGCGTCGCAATGCCGACTTTCGCTGGCGCGGTCAGGTGGTCAAGAACGCCACCGAGCACCCGGACTTCATGCCCACGCTGCTGTCGTGGGGAGGGTGGCTCTACCAAGCCGCGTTCGACCCGGAGACGGCGGAGACAATGGTCGCGCGCCCCGACCTCAACGGCGAGGACTGCCACATCTTCTGGCACATGGCGGCGAGCGCCGAGGATCTGCTGCAGAACCTCAAAGCCGCCCAGTTACTGGCCGAGCGCTCGCCGCTCACCGGCTACGCGAGCATCGGACGCGACGAGCTGCACGCCTTGATGTGCGCGACGCAGGATCTCGACCGGGCCCGGGGCACCGATTACCACCGGCGCGTCCTCGACTACGTGCGGCGCTTCCAGCGCGAGCAGCTGATGACCGCCGCCGCCGTCACGGACGTGAAGGGCAACCGCGGCCTGCGCCCGGCCCAGCAGGACGACCCCGACATGTACCTCCGCATCGTGGACCGCAACGACGAGGGCATCGTCGTGCGCGGCGCCAAGGCGCACACGTCCGGCTCCGTCGGCGCGGAGGAGCTGATCGTGATCCCGACCCGCGCGATGCGCGAGAACGAAGGGCAGTACGCGGTCGCGTTCGCGATCCCAGTCGACGCGCCCGGCATAACGCTCGTCGCCCGGGCGCTAAGCGCCGGCAGCGACAGCGCGTGGGAGGCGCCGATCTCATCCCATGACGAGCTGGCCGAGACGTTCACGGTGTTCAACGACGTGTTCGTTCCACACGAGCGGGTGTTCCTCCAGGGCGAGTGGGAATCCGCCGGCGACGTGGCGAACGTGTTCGCGAGCGTCAACCGCCAGGGCTACCTCGGCACCGAGTCCGGCAAGCTGCGGATCTTCATCGGCGCCGCGCAGCGCATCGCCGAGCTCAACGGCGTCGCCCACGTCGAGCACATCCGCGGGAAGATCGCCCAGCTGATCAGAATGGAGCGCTCGATCTGGGCGCTCGGCGTCGCCGCCTCGCTCGAAAGCTACAGCCGCGCGCCGGGCCTGCAGATCCCCGACCCCGTGCTGACCAACGCGGGCAAGCACCTGTGCATGGAGAGCCACTTCACCGCGTGCCGCCTGCTGCTCGAGATCGCCGGCGGCGCGGTGACGACGGCGCCATTGTTCGAGGACCTGCAGGCGCCGGACATCAAGCCCCTGGTCGAGAAGTACTTCCGCGGCGCCGAGCCGGGCTCGGCCTGGGAGCGATTGCGCGTGTTCAAGCTGATCCGAGACCTCGCCGCGTCGGAGTACTCGGGCTACTGGAACACCGAGATCATCCACGGCTCGGGATCGCCCGCGGCGGAGGTGCTGGCGATGTACCGAGAGACCGATCTGGACGCCTGCAAGGCGCTGGTGACGCGCGCGCTCGAGGGGCGCGACGCGATCGCACCGCCGCGTACGGCGACGACCGCCTAGGTGCAGCGATGTCCTTCAAGATAGCTGTGGACACCGGCGGGACGTTCACCGACGTCGTCCTCACCGACGCCGACGGCCGCTTCTCGCTCAGCAAGGCGCCGACCACGCCGCGGCGGATCTTCGACGGGATCGGCGATGCGCTTGCCGTCGCGGCCCGCCAGCGATCGCTTGAGCTCGATCAATTGCTCGGCGACACCGAGCTCCTGATCTACGCGACGACCCATTCGACCAACGCGATCCTCACGGGCACGACGGCCCGGACGGCGCTGATTACCACCAAGGGGTTCAGGGACACGCTGACCTTCCGGGAAGGGGGCAAGCTGCGCCCGTTCGACTTCCGTCATGGATATCCGGACCCGTACGTGCCGCGGGAGCTGACCTTCGAGGTGGGCGAGCGGGTCACCTCGGAGGGCGAGGTGCTCGAGCCGCTCGACGCCGAGGAGGTCAAGGACGTCCTCGCCGAGCTGGGCGAGCACGACGTCGAGGCGGTCGCCGTGTCGCTGCTGTGGTCGATCGCCAACCCGGTGCACGAGGAGCGGATCGGCGAGCTGCTCGACGAGCATCTGCCCGGGGTTCCCTACACGCTTTCATCCCGGCTGAACCCGATCATCCGCGAGTACAGGCGGACGTCCTCGGCGGCCATCGACGCCTCGCTCAAGCCGTTGATGCAGCGTCATCTGGCCGAGATGCAGTCCGACCT
>DASZGH010000100.1:0-4699 GCA_035938935.1 Solirubrobacteraceae bacterium | reverse complement strand
CTTTATGACAGCCTGGCAAGAGCTCTCTACCAAGCTCCAGTCCCAGGCAACGACCGATGCCCCCGAGCCCGAACCACAACCCGAGGACCCGTGGGAGCAGGCCTCAGCCCCGGCCAAGGTGGCTAAGAGGGTCGGCGAGGGCGTGTTTCACAAGAATGTCTCACCAGAGCTCATACCGTTGCTGAGCAATGTGATGCACTGGGGCTATGGCACCGGCTGGGGCGCCGTCTACGGGATCACCGCTCCCAGCGCGCGCAGGTCCCCAGGGCTCAGAGCCGGCATGGCCTTCGGCACCGCCGTCTGGCTGATGTCCTATGTGCAGCTCGTCCCGATGGGTCTCTATGAGCCACCGTGGAAGTACCCGCCAAAAGACCTCGCGTTGGATCTCTCCTACCACCTCGTCTACGGCGGCGCCGTCGCCAGCGCCTACCGCGTGCTGGAGCGGCGCTGAGTGTGGGGGGTTGCGTCACTCAGTCCTCGCGCCGCGAGCCCACCAACCGATCAGCTCGCTGCTCACCTGCTGCTCTGAGGGCTCGTCCGTGGTCTGGATGTCCGGCCCGGCCGTGATAGTTGACCGATGGGAGATCGCGTGCTTCGCTCTGCCGCTCGCGAGGTCTATGACGTTGTCCGTGCCGCAACGGCGACCCATCGGCGGCTACGCGACCACCTGGTGGCGATCGTCGTGGCCACCATTGGTATCGACCTGCTTTGCGCGATCACTGCTTCCTCGGAGGGCGTCACCGTCACCGTTCGATCAGAAGAGATGCTGACCGACCGACAAAATTCAATGCGTATTGACACCGATCGCTGCCCGATGGAGTGATCGGCAGCGGCGTTGGAGTGGGACCACTGGGGTTGGTCTGTCGAACGGTACGCGGTACGTGGTGTTCTCAGTGCGGGCGGTCGGCCTCGCCAGCGGATCGCGCTGCTCCTAATGAGCCTGGCCTCGGGTGATGGTCGTGGTTGTGGTGCCTTGGTCATGTAGGCAACCCCGGCTAGCTACCCGAGCCGCCGATTGCCACGCTCACGGGCCGTTGAGCCACATCTAACCGAATCTAAAAACTCTAAACACCTCTAAAGGGTCATGTATGGTGGTCGGATGAGCAACCCATTCCACGCAAGCTTCGGGGTCAGCCCACCGCTGCTGGTCGGCCGCGACGACCTGCTCGATGACTTCGCCGAGGCACTTGAAGATGGCCCCGGAGCGGCGGGCCGCGCGACGCTCTACACCGGCGCTCGCGGCGCCGGCAAGACGGTCATGCTCAACGCCGTCGAGGACCGCGCACGCCAGCGCGGCTGGCTCATCGTCAGCGAGACGGCCACCCCTGGCTTCGTCTCCAGGATGACCCAGCAGCACCTCCCACGGCTACTGCGCGACTTCGATCCCAAGGCGGTGCAGCGCCGCATGAGCGGCGCGGGCGCTCCACTTAATCTCGGCTCTCTCACCTGGAGCACGATCGAGGCGCACGTCGTCCAAGCAGGTCTGCGTAACCAACTCGAGATGCTCACCGACCTGCTGGCCGAGCAGAGAACCGGAGTCCTGATCACGCTTGACGAGATCCACCACAACCAAATCGAAGAGCTACGCGAGCTAGCCACCGTCGTGCAGCACACCTTCCGCGAGAATCGGGAGCTGGCGTTCGCCGGTGCTGGCCTAGCTGCCAGCGTCAGCGACGTCGTCAACGACGACGTTCTCACCTTCCTGCGCCGAGCAGAACGGCACACCCTGGGCTCAGTAGCGCGCGCCGAAGTTGAACGCGCGCTGCGCGAACCGATCCAAGCAGCCGGCCGCGACGTCGGCGAGCAGGCGCTGCAGATCATGGTCGACGGAGCCCGCGGCTACCCCTTCCTGCTGCAGCTAGTCGGCACCCAGGTTTGGCGGGTGAACCCGAGCGCACCGGAGATCACGGCCGCCGACGCCACCCAAGGGGTCGCCCGAGCGCGGCGCCGGCTCGGTGCGCTCATCCACGAGCCGGCGCTGAGCGCCGCCTCAGACATCGACAAGTCATTCCTGCTCGCGATGGCCCAGGACGACAGCCCGTCCAGGATGGCCGACATCCAGGAGCGCCTCGGTGTCGACGTGAACTACGCGAGCCAGTACCGCCTACGACTGATCGCAGCCGAGCTGATCCACCCCACCCGCCACGGGTACGTCGACTTCGCGCTGCCCTATCTCCGCGAGTACCTCCGCCAGCACTCAGCCATCGACGCCTGATCGGCGCCGTGAGGCATCTTGCCCAGCCCGCTGACGCTTTCAATCCTGCGACTGCACAACCCCTCGATGAGCCCCGTCCGACCGGCCATAGGCGTTTAGCGAGATCGCGTAAACCCTGTAAAAATTCGTACAACTCGATATGAGCCAGGCATCGCAGTCTGGTTCTCGCTGCCCCTCGCCACGCACAGAGCTTGACATCCGCAGTAGATGATCATCTGTCCTCTTTTGCTTTAGAGCTTATGCGCTCATGGCGGACACTCGAACAGCCCAGAACTCGTTCTCAGGGCATCACGATTCCGACTAATGTTGTCTTTGATTCGAGGCTCGCCATGAAGTTCGGTTCTCCATGTCGATACCGCATAGATAAGCCATTTGTCGCCCGAACATGCTCCCTCGTAAGGCTTCTCGAGACGGCCGACTGGGCTCGGAACATGACACTATTGTCAAGGGTTTGTGCCAACGTTTGTGCCGACGACGGCGCTCATCGACCTAACGGAGATGGCGCAGCCATCCCAAAACCCGCTTATTTGCAGCGATTTTCTGATGGCGAGACCGGGACTCGAACCCGGGACACCGCGATTTTCAGTCGCGTGCTCTACCAGCTGAGCTATCTCGCCGCGACCCCCGATCCTAGCGTCTCGGCACCGCCGGATGAGCGCTGGTGATCTGTCCTGGGTTTGTGAGCGGGTGGGTGGCATGTGGGACCGTCGATCCAGGTCCGATGACGACGCGCCCGAGCCCGATGACCTCCATCTCTGTCTGGGGGGCGCAGACGGCGATCTCGGCGGACTCGCGGCGCAACGTTCGGCGCAGCGAGACGAAGGCGGCGGAGCCGAAGATCGCGGGGACCCATAGCGCGATCGCGCGATAGGCGAGCACCGCGGAGGCTGCGGCGGTGATCGGCACGTTATACAGCACGAACGTCCCCACGAGGCCGGCATCGACGCCGCCGATCCCCCCGGGGACGGGGATCAGTCCACCCAGCTCACCGATCAAGTAGGCCATCCCCAGGATCGCCGGCGACGGCGCGGCGCCGAAGGCGCGAAACGTCGCCCACAGGATCATCACGTCGAAGATGAGGTAGGCGAGAATCCCGCCGATCAGCCAAGCGTTGCCTTCGCGCAGCAGCGCGACCGCCTCGTTGACGCCATCAGCGATGGCCACCAGGGTCTTCAGCGCCAGCGTGGAGCGGCGCGAGGACCCGCTTGCTTCGTTGCGATCCAGTCGCCGGTGCAAACCCGCGGAGGAGCGTCCGGCGAGCAGCGACCCAACGATCGCGGCAACGGCTATCGCGGCCGGCAGGAGCGTCAGCGCCAGGTTCGTCTCCCCCGGCAGCACCCGCGCGGCGAGACCGACCCCGATCAGGACCACGCCGGCCACGTTCGCGACGCTGGTCAACATGAAGAAGGCGGCGGTGCGCCGCGCGATCTCGGCCGTCGGCATCCCGCCCCGCTTGAGCGCCCAAGCCCCAAGTGCCAGGCCACCGGCGCCGCCGGTCGGCAGGAGCGCATTCGCGCCCAACTCAGACATCCCGATCTGATAGCTGACGCGCCAGCTCATCCGCCTGCAGAACACCATCCGAAAGATCGCCACATACCCCAGCCCGGAGAGCACCTTCAACCCCACTCCGAGCACGAGCCACACCGGGTCGGCGTGCGAGAGCCGCGTGCGCAACCCCTCGAGGCCCGGAAGCAGCGTCACGACCGCAACGACGGCGAGGATGACCCCCATCAAGAACAGCAACTGCTTGCGCACCTTGCGACGGCTCAGCTCCTCGGGAACCTGCAGTTCGTCTGGAAGAACGCTCGCAGTCATGCGTCACCCCACAGCCTCGCGCTAGGTCGTACGCGGTTCGGGTCTGGAGGGGCGTCCCCTCTGGAGCTCTTGGTCGAGCCTGATAGCCGCGCTGATCAGCCCCAGGTGCGTGAACGCTTGGGGAAAATTGCCGAGCAGCTCGCCGCTCGAGCCGATCTGCTCCGCGTAGAGGCCGAGGTGGTTGGCGTAGGTGAGCATCTTCTCGAATGCCAACTGGGCCTCATCGACGTATCCGGCTCGGGCGAGGCACTCGACGTACCAGAAACTGCACATCGAGAACGTACCCTCCGCGCCCTCCAGTCCGTCTGGGGCCGTCATGGGGTCATAGCGATAGACGAGGCTGTCGGAGACAAGCTCGCGGCCAATCGCGCGGAGCGTGGAGAGCCAGCGCGGGTCGGTGGGCGCGATGAAGTGAACGAGGGGCATCAGCAGGAGCGACGCATCGAGCACCTCAGAGTCCTCGGCCTGGACGAACGCCTGCCTGCGCTCGCTCCATCCGCGCGCCATGATCCAGGCGAAGATGTCGTTGCGCGTCGCAGTCCAGCGGGCGAGGTCCGCGGGGAGGCCGCGATTCGCCGCGATCCTCATCGCACGATCGATCGCAACCCAGCACATCAGGCGCGAATGGGTGAAGCGCTTACGGCCGCCGCGGGTCTCCCAGATGCCGTC
>DASZGH010000099.1:0-96059 GCA_035938935.1 Solirubrobacteraceae bacterium | reverse complement strand
GCGTTCCTGAACCAGAAGAGTAAGGCGACTGACGCTCAGGCGAAGGAGCTTGCGCGTACCGCTGAGACTACTGCCGAGACGTATTCGACCGACCACAACGGCGAATACAAGTGGGGCGCGGAAGGCATCAAAGAACTCGAGGCGTATGAGAAAACCATTCCGAGCTGTCCCCAGACCAAAGAAGCCTGCCTGAAGGTTGCTGAAGAAAAGTCCGGGGGCGCTGGTTATGTCGTTACTGCTGAAGCCAGCGATGGCGCCACGTACTCGGTTGAAAAGACTTCGGGCGGCGAAGTGAAGCGCGAATGCACGGTCCCGGCCGGGCAGAAAGCGCCTTACGGCGGTTGCGTCAACAACGACTGGTAGAAATTCGGTTGTAGATAACCGCTGCCATTGGCAGTGGAGCAGCACGGGGGCGGCCATTGGCCGCCCCCGTTTGCGTTGTGGCCCCGTGTTGGGACCCGAATGAGGGGCCGCGCGGCAGCGCCAAGGCCACTTCCCATCGCAGCGCTCAAGTCCCTCGGCGCGCGCGCCGATCATTCGTCCATGGAGCCAGCCTTCGCAGGCATGTTCGGGGCGATCTTCGGGTCGTTCCTCAACGTCGTCGTCTACCGCCTCCCGCGCCGCGAGTCGTTGGTCAGGCCGGCATCGCGCTGCCCCAGCTGCGCGACGCCGATCAAGCCCTACGACAACGTCCCAGTGCTCTCCTGGCTCTTGCTGCGCGGCCGCTGCCGCAGCTGCGCGGCCCCGATCCCGCGGCGCTACCCGCTGGTGGAGGGTCTCACGGCGCTGCTGTGCGTGGCCGCGGTGCTCGCCGGCGGCTCGACCGCCTCCGTCGTCCTCGACGTCGTCTTCATCTTGCTGCTAGTCCCGATCGCCCTGATCGACCTCGAGCACAGGATCATCCCGAACAAGCTGACCGCGCTCGGAGCGCTGCTGGCGGTTGCGCTGGGGATCGCACTCGACCCGGGCGGCGAGAGCACCCGCTTGATCGCGGGCGCGGCCGCTGGCGGCGCCCTGCTGCTCGTCGCGCTGGCCTACCCTCGCGGGATGGGCATGGGCGATGTCAAGCTCGCCGGCGTGATGGGGCTGTTCCTCGGCGCGTCGGTGGCGCCGGCGATGCTGATAGCGCTCTTGGCCGGGACGCTGTACGGAGGTCTGCTCGCTTCGCGCAAGGGGGCTCGCGCCGCGCGCAAGTCGACGGTCCCGTTCGGGCCGTTCCTCGCCTTTGGCTCGCTGGTGGCGATCTTCGCCGGCGATCCGATCGTCAACTGGTACACGACCAACTTCCTGCACTGATGCCCGCGACCCCTTCCTTTTTGAAGGCCGACATCTCGGCCGAGTCGCTGAAGAAGCTCCTCACCAGCCGGCCCACGCTGCAGAGCCTTACGGGCGGCGCGAGCGGGTCGAGCAAGCGCGGCGGGCGCTCGCGGGCGACGGTGCTCGTCGGGCTAGACATCCAGCCCGGCTACGTCAGCGCTGTGCAGGTGCGTGTCAACGGCAAGATCGAAGTCCAGCGAGCCGTGGGCGCGCCGCTGCCGCCCGACACCGTCCGTGAGGGCGAAGTGATCGACGGCCAGGCGCTGAGTGAGACGCTTCGCGAGCTGTTCGCCGGCGCGCGCCTTGACAAGCGCGTGCGCATCGGCGTCGCCAACCAGCGCACTGTCCTACGAACGCTCGAGATGCCGCCGATCCCCGAGGGTAAGGAGCTGGAAACCGCCGTGCGCTTTCAGGCCGAGGACCAGATCCCGATGCCGCTGGAGAGTGCCGTGCTCGACTACCAAACTCTCGGCGTCATCGACACGCCCGCCGGCCCCCGCCAGCGCGTGGTCGTCGTGGCCGCGCAGAAGGACATGGTCGAACGGCTGATAGCAGCGGTACGCGCCGCAGGGCTGCGGCCGGAAGCGGTCGATCTGTCCGCGTTCGCGCTGATCCGCTCGCTGCACCGCGCCGGCGAGCATGAGGGGCGCGTCCTGTACCTGAACGTCGGCGGTTTGACGAACATGGCGATAGCGGACGGCGCCGACTGCCGCTTCACCCGCGTCGCCGCGGGGGGCCTGGAGTCGATGGCGACCGCCGTCGCCGAGCGCAACGGCATCCCGCTCGCCAAGGCGCGCGAGCTGCTCGCCGCTGTCGATCTGAGCGCCTCCGCGCCGGCCGCGTCGCTCGCCGCAGAGGCGCTGACGGCAGTCGTGCAGCCTCCGGTCGACGGTGCGGCGCATGAGACTCCCACAGCCGAGCAGGCGGCGACGATTGCCCCGGCGGCCGCCCAGCCGCTGTCCGGCCAGGACTCCCCGGCCCCGGCGACCGAGGCGCAGCCGCTGCAGGCGGCCGAGCCGGCCGCGCCGCGCGAGCCCGAAATCGACGTGCGACCCGTGCTCGTCGCCGGCGTGCGCGAAATCGCCAGCGAGGTTCGCAACTCGCTCGACTTCCACCGCTCCCAGGGCGGCGGCGACGAAGTCTCCACCGTCGTGCTGAGCGGCGCGGCGCTGCAGATCGCCGGCTTCGCCGACGCGCTGCAGGCCGAACTGAGTGTGCCCGTCGTCACCCGGACGGTCGCGCTCGCCGACGCCGGCGCCGCCGGCTCGATCTCCCCCGAGCAGCTGGCGGTCGCCGCCGGGCTCGCCGTCGCGGAGGCGCCGCGATGAAGGCCGTAAACCTGATTCCCGGCGACCAGCGCTCCGGCGGTGGCTCGCTTGCCGGGCGCTCCGGCGGTGCCGCGCTGATCGTGCTCGGGTTGATAGTCGGCGTTGCGGTTCTTGCCGCCATGTACGGCGGCGCCGCGCGCCAGATCTCCAAAGAAAGCGGCGAAGTCGCCAAGCTCGAAGCGCAGACAGCCGAAGTGCGCGCCCGCACCGGCCGCCTGACACCGTACACCGCCTTCGTGGCTATGGCCGAACAGCGCACGAAAACCGTTGCGCAGCTGGTTCAGGCGCGCTTCGACTGGTCGCATACGCTGCACGAGCTTGGCCGCGTCCTGCCAAGCGACTCCTCGCTCTCGACGCTGCAGGGCACGGTTGGCGGCTCCGGCTCGACCAGCTCGCGACCCGCGGCGGCCACGACGAGCGCGACGCCGGCTTCGAGCACCCCGCCCGGCAGCACGCCGACGATTACGCTGGTCGGCTGCTCGACCAGCCAGGCCGAGGTGGCGCAGACGCTGCAACGCCTGCGGCTAATTGACGGCGTCAGCGAAGTTCACCTGCTGAGCGCGACCAAGGGCGCGGTGTCCGGCGGCGGCGCCTCCGGCGGCTGCGGGACCCACGTGGCCTTCTCGATCACCGTCACCTTCGCCGCGCTGCCTTCCACGCCGATCCCCAACGTGGCGGCTCCTACCGTGCCGGCTTCCACGGCCTCTGCCAGGGGCGCTCACGCCGAGCAGGTCTCCGCCCACACGAAGGGAGCGCGACGATGACCACTCGCGACCGTTTGATGATCGTCGGGATGCTGACGCTGGCGATTCTCGCCGGCGGCTACCTTATGGTCGTCTCGCCCGAGCGCAAGCAGGCCGCGAAGATCAGCGGCGAAGTGGCGAGCGCCCGGCAGGCACTGCAGAGCGTCGAAGCGCAGGCGGCGCAAGCCAGCAGTGCGCGCTCGCGCTACGGCGCCGCCTACGCCTCACTCGTGAGCCTCGGGCCGGCCGTGCCGGCAACGGATGAAACGCCATCGCTTGTGTACGCGCTGGCGAGCGCCACGCATAACCGCAACGTCGAATTCGAATCGATCACGAGCAGCAGCGGATCGGGCGGCTCGGCGCCTGGTCCGGCGAGCTCCGCGACGAGCTCGTCGGCGGGGTCCACGGGCGCGGCAAGCGCCACCTTCAGCCAGGAACGGTTCAGCTTCGTCTTCACCGGCAGCTTCGTCGACCTCTACAAGCTGATCGACCAGCTCGAAGGCTTCACCAACCAGACGAAGTCGGGCTTGCTGCAAGTCAATGGCCGGCTGCTAACGGTCGACGGCATCCAGCTCGCCGGCGGCCAAGCCGGATCGAGCGCCGCGGGCAGTGGCTCGAAGGGCGGATCGAAGGAAGAATTGAAAGTGACTGTGACCGCCACCGCCTACGTGCTGCCCCCCGGCCAGACGCCGCTCGGCGGTGCCACCCCGGGTGCTCCCGCCGGAGCCACACCGGCAAGCGCGGGCGGCGCCTCCAGCCCGACCAGCACGGCCGTGATCAAGGCTGGGCCATGAACGATCTACTGCAATCGCTTCGCTCCGACCTGCTCTCGCGGCGGCTGCTGCCGTTCGTGGCGCTGGCGCTGCTCGTGCTGGTCGTCGCGGTCGGCTACGCGCTGGGCGGCGCGGGGTCCGGGCCGACGCCGCGCGTGGCGGTGCCCGTGACCGCTCCGACCCAGCAGTCGGCGCTGGCCGTGGCCGCCGCAGCTCCCAACCCCAACACGGCCGAATCGGAGACGCCCGGCGGCCTGCGCTACCAGGCCGGCGGCCCGACGCGCAACCCGTTCACTCCTCTGCCCGAACCGAAGGCAGCCGCCGCCAAGACGGCAGCGAGCACGTCGTCTAGCAAGTCCTCGAGCAAGTCCTCGTCGGGCGGCTCCTCGGGCGGATCGAGCGGCACGGGCAAATCCGGTGGTGCCGAACCGGCCCCGACCCCGCCGAAGCCGAGCAGCCCGAGTAAGCCGGCCAAAAAATCCAGCTTCCCCTACAACGTCTCGATCCTGTTCGGCAAGCTTCCCCCGATCGCCGGCCAGGAAGTGACGCTGCCGCCCTACCAGAACCTGCAGCCGCAGCGCCCGCTGCCTTCGACCAGCGACGCGCGGATCGCCCTGGAACGCGTCAGCGGCAACGCTAGGAGCGCGGTGTTCGCGCTGCTGGCGCCTCCAATCCTGCGCGGGCCGGGCCTGTGTCTGCCGAGTCCCTCCGAATGCTCGCAGCTGGCGCTCGCGCCGGGGCAGGCCGAGGAACTCGAATACATCGAAGAAGACGGTCAGACGCTGATCTACGAGCTGAAGACGGTCAGCATCGTCAAGAGCAGCTCCCAGGCCGCCGGGTAGGGCTCCCAATAAGCTACGACGGACATGATCGTCCGTCTGATCACCGCCGGTGAGTCGCACGGCCCGGGCCTGACCTGCGTGGTCGAGGGGCTGCCGGCCGGCATCGAGCTGACCCCGGAGGATCTGAACAGCGACATGGCCCGGCGCCAGCTCGGGCACGGGCGCGGCGGACGGATGAAGATCGAGCGCGACGCCGCCGAGGTCACCGGGGGGGTGCGGCATGGGCGCACGCTCGGCGGGCCCGTCGCGATGCAGGTGCGCAACCGCGACTACGCCAACTGGGAAGAGCGGATGTCGCCCTGGCCGGTCGATGGCGAGGTCGAGGAGGTGCATCTGCCCCGGCCCGGGCACGCCGATCTGGTCGGGACGCAGAAGTACAAGCAGAGCGACGTGCGCAACATCCTCGAGCGCGCCTCCGCGCGCGAGACCGCCGCGCGCGTGGCCGGCGGCGGGCTGTGCAAGGCGTTTTTGGCGGCGCTGGGGGTACAGGTGCGCTCGCATGTGATCCAGATCGCCTCAGTGCACGCGCCCGAGCGCACCCGTTCGGGCACAGGCGAGCGCCCGCTCTCACTCGCCGATTTCGACGCCGTCGACTCCTCGCCCGTGCGCTGCCTGGACGCGGAGGCCTCGCGGGCGATGGTCGCCGAGATCAACGCGCTGCGCAAGGCCAACGAGTCGCTCGGCGGCGTCTTCGAGGTGCAGGCGTTCGGTCTGGTCCCGGGTTTGGGCTCGCACGTCTCCTGGGAGGAGCGGCTGGACGGGCGCTTGGCGATGGCGATCCTCTCGATCCAGGCGATGAAGGGCGTCACGATCGGGGACGGGTTCCGGGTCGCAGGCCTTCCGGGGTCCCAAGCGCACGACGAGATCTTCTACTCCGAGGAGCACGGCTACTTCCGCGAAAGCAACCGCTCCGGAGGGCTGGAGGGGGGGATGAGCACCGGGCAGCCGCTGATCGTGCGCGGCGCGATGAAGCCGCTGCCGACGTTGACCAAGCCGCTGCGTTCGGTCGACATCGCCACGCACGATCCGGGCGCCGCGCTGCGCGAGCGCACCGACTCGTGCACGGTCCCCGCCGCCGGGGTGGTGGGCGAGGCGATGGTCGCGCTCATGCTCGCCGACGCCTACCGCGCCAAGTTCGGCGGCGACCACATCGACGACGTGCGCGAGGCGCTGGCGGCCTACCGTCAGCGGATCGGTTGGCGCGCGCCCGCGTAGGGTCCAATGGCGCGCGTTCGCATCGGCCACAGATGGCTCTCCTCGGCGTAGGTGCCGGATGGCGCTTGTCCTCATAGGCTTCATGGGCGCCGGCAAGTCGCGCTGTGCGCGCCGGCTTGCCAAGCGCCGCCGCGCCAAGCCGCTCGACAGCGACGCTCTGCTCGTGGCGCGCCTGGGGCACTCGATCGCCGAGGAGTTCGAGTTGAACGGCGAGCAGGGCCTTCGCGCGGCCGAGGAGGAGCTCGTCTGCGAGCTGCTGGCGGGCGCCGGCGAGGCCGAAGTCGTCGCGCTGGGCGGCGGCAGTGTGCTCTCCGAGCGCGTGTGCGCGGCGCTTGCGGCGCACACGACCATGCTGATCGACGTCGACCCGCAGACCGCCTGGGAGCGCGTGAGCGTGCGCGGGGAGGGCTCGGAGCGCCCGCTCGCCCGCGACCGAGCAGCGTTCGACGCGCTCTACGCCGAGCGGCGCGAGCTCTACGCGCGCGTCGCCGACGCCGTGCTCGTTTGGGCGGAGTCGGCGTCGGGCGACTATCCCGTATTCGTGGGCCGCGGCCTGCTCGCGCCCGAGCGCCTGGCGGCGGTGTGGCCGCTTGACCGCGGCCACTCGCGCCCGTTCTGCGTCTCCGACCGCACCGTCGCGCCGCTGTACGCCGAGCGCCTCGGCGGCGTTGCCGAGCTGATCGAGATCGACCCGGGCGAGTCGAGCAAGGCACTGGCCAGCGCCGAGGCGGTGTTCTCGGCGCTGGCGGTCGGCGGCATGACCCGCGCCGATCACCTAGTCGCCCTCGGCGGCGGCGTCGTTGGCGACCTCGCGGGCTTCTGTGCCGCCACCTACCAGCGCGGTGTGGCCGTCGTGCACGTGCCCACCACGGTGGTGGCGCAGGTGGACTCCGCCTACGGCGGCAAGACCGGGGTGGACCTGCCGGCGGCCAAGAACTACGTCGGCGCCTACCACCAACCAGCCGGCGTGATCGTCGACCCCGAAGTGCTCGACACGCTGCCTGCCGCGGAGCTTGCGGCCGGCTACGCGGAGGTGGTCAAGACCGCGCTGATCGCCGGCGGCGAGCTGTGGGCGCGAGTGGCGGCCGACGAGCCGATCGACGAGCGCACGATCCTCGCCTGCGCTCGCACAAAGCTCGCGGTCGTCGCCGACGACGAGCGCGACGCGGGACGGCGGCAGGCGCTCAACCTCGGGCACACCGTCGGCCACGCGATCGAGGCCGTCACCGGCTACGAGCGCTACCGCCACGGCGAGGCCGTCGCGCTCGGCCTGCTGGCGGCGCTGCGGCTGTCCGGACTGGTGCGGCTGCGCGCGCAGGTGGGTGAGCTGCTGCTTGCACACGGGCTGCCGACGACGCTTTCCGACGACGTCGACATCGAGCAGGTGCTCACGGCCACGCGGCGCGACAAGAAGCGCACGGGTGAGCACGTCCCGTTCGTGCTGCTGGGCGCCCCCGGTGACGCGCAGATTGGCTGCTGCGTGGCGGAGGCGGACCTGCGCGCCGCCGTGTCCGAGCTGCGCGCGGCGGCCTCGCCGTCGTAGTGGGCCGCCGGCTAGACGGGCTCGCCGGTGTCGTGCCGCACGCGTGGCCGGCGGGCCTGTCGCTAGGCTTCGGCCACGATGCCCGGGCCGGTGCGCATAGAGGTGATGCACGGGGTCAACCTGAACATGCTCGGCCGCCGCGAGCCTGAGCACTACGGCACACTGACCTTGCCCGACCTGGAGCGCGAGATCGAAGGGTTCGCAGCTGAGCTGGGGGTGGAAGCGCGCTTCTTTCGCAGCAACTTCGAGGGCGAGTACGTCGAGCACCTGCACAACCTCGGCGAGCTGGTCGACGCTGTCGTGCTCAACCCGGGGGCCTGGACGCACTACGCCTGGGCGATCCACGACGCGCTGCTGAGCGCCGGCCTGCCGGCGGTGGAGGTGCACCTGTCCGACCTGCGCGCGCGCGAGCCGTGGCGCCAGCTGTCGGTGATCGGGGATCTGTGCATCGCGAGCTTCACCGGCGAAGGCCCACAGGGCTACCGCCACGCGCTCGAGCTCCTGCGCGACCACCTCGGCGCCGGGGCCGACGGCGACGGTGTTGGTGCTGAGGGTGCCGCCGGCGGTGGCCCGGCGGCGTGAGCGATCCAGCCCCCGCCCGTATCGAGCTGCTGGTCGCCGAGCTGCGCTCGCGCGATCTCGACCGCCTGCTGGTGGGCACCGGCGCC
Organism: Solirubrobacteraceae bacterium; assembly: GCA_035938935.1. Taxonomy (GTDB): domain Bacteria; phylum Actinomycetota; class Thermoleophilia; order Solirubrobacterales; family Solirubrobacteraceae; genus Palsa-744. The sequence goes on along the minus strand of DASZGH010000099.1, from coordinate 87,630 downwards.
AACCTGCGCTATCTGACCGGCTTCACCGGCTCGAACGGGCTGGCCGTGATCGACGCCCGCGCGCGCGGCGAGCACCGCTTCTTCACCGACTTCCGCTACGCCACCCAGTCCTCCGAGCAGGTCTCGGCCGTCTTCGCGCGCGAGATCGCTCCCGTCGACCTGCTGGAGGCAGCGGCGCGCGCCCTTGGGCCGGGCGGTGGAACGGGCGAGCGCCGGCTCGGTTTCGACGACGCCGCGACGAGCGTCAAGCAGCACGCGCGCCTGGCCGAGCTGGTGGGGGAGGGCTGGGAGCTCGTACCGTGCGGCGGCGCGGTCGAGGCGCTGCGCGAAATCAAGAGCGAGCAGGAGATACGCGCGATCCGATCCGCATCGGAGCTCGCCGACGCGGCGCTACGCACGACCCTGGAAGCGGGGCTGGCGGGACGCACGGAGCGTGCGGTGGCGATCGAGCTGGAGCTGGCGCTCCGATCATTGGGCGCCCTAGCGCCGAGCTTCCCCTCGATCGTCGCCGCCGGCGAGCACGGGGCGCTGCCGCACGCCGAGCCGCGCGACGCCCCAATCCCGCGCGACGCGCTCGTGACGATCGACTGGGGCGCGTACCTCGACGGCTACTGCTCGGACTGCACCCGCACGTACGCGACCGGCAGGCTCGACGAGCAGGCGCAGGCGACCTACGCGCTGGTCTTGCGGGCCCAGGAGGCGGCGCTGGCGGCGCTGCGGCCCGGTGTCAGCGGGCGCGCCCTCGACGCGGTGGCGCGCGAGATCATCGAGGGCGCCGGCCACGCCGAGCACTTCGGCCACGGCGTCGGGCACGGCGTCGGTCTCGAGATCCACGAGGGGCCGCGGCTGTCGCGCACGGCGGGGGAGGAGCCGCTGCGAGCCGGCAACGTCGTCACCGTCGAGCCGGGCGTCTACGTGCCCGGGCGCCTCGGCGTGCGGATCGAGGACCTAGTAGTGCTCCGCGACGGCGGTTGTGAGTTGCTCACGGCGCTGCCCAAGCAGCTGACGGTGGTGGAGTAGACCCGCGGGTACGTACAGCCTGTACGCCAGGCCGAGCGCCAGCGGCACCGTCCAGGCGATGAAGAAGGCGGCCTGGGCATCTGCTGAGGCAAAGCCCGGCAGCCAGCGGCAACTCGCCCACACGGCGACCGCGCTCGAGAGCGCGAGCGCGGGCGGACGCACGCTTGTGCTCGCCTCCCACGCCAGCAGCGCGAGCACGAACGGTAGCGGGTAGTAGACGACGTCCCAGCTGTCGAGCATGCAGCGCAGCAGCAGCAACAGAGCCAAAAGCAGCAGCGCGTCGACCTCGCGACAGCTCGGGGCCGGTCCGGAGCGCTGCGCCGGCGATGCGGCGAGCGTGCGCGGGAGGCTCAGCTTGGTCCGGCCGGTGGTCCCGGATCGCAGGCGCAGCAGCACCGGGACGGTGAGCGGGATCGCGAGCGCCGGGATCAGCAGATGGGGCGTTCCGCCCAGCCATGCGGGCGCGGTGCGATAGCCGGGCTTGATCGCTCCGAAGATGCCGCGTACGACGTGGCCGTGGCGTCCGAAGAACCACCAGACTTGCCACGGCTGGAAGATCGGGCTGCTGGGATCGGCCGCGCTGCGCAGGTTGGCCGAGAAGCTGCTGCCGCCAAACAGCGCGAACGGCGCCAGCAGCGCCAGCGCGAGCGAGCCGGCGAGCGCCATGCACGCCACGCGCCGGTGCGGGAGCGCGACGAGCACCGGCCCGATCGCAAGCACCGCCCACTGCTTGTTGGCGATCGCCGCGCCAAGCGCCAGCGCTGCCCAGGACCACTTGCCGCGGGCGGCCAGCAGCACCGCCGCTACGCACAGCACGCCGCCGAGCAGCTCGTCGGGATGGCCGAGTTCAAGCGCGGCCAGCGTCAGCGGGTTGGCCACACACAGCCCGAGCGCGACGATCAGCGCGAGCCGGCCGGCGCCGCGCTTGCCCATCCTCGCCACCAGCCACAGCCCGAGCGCGGCCGCGACCAGCAGGCACGGCAGCGCCAGCATCCGGTAGATCGCCAGCTCGCCACCGCCCCACAGGCTCGGCGCCAGCGCGAACGGCGCTCGCTCGAGCAGCGAGCCGCCGTAGACGGGTGCTAGTTCGAAGAAGCTGCCGAGGTGCCCCTGCACGAGCGCGTCGATGGCGGGACGGGCCTCGGTGTCGTAGTCGTTCCAGCCGTAGCCGTACAGCCCCAGCCAGGCGGTGAGCGCGCTGGCGGCGCATGCGAGCGCCAGCCACAGTGCGCCTTTGGCCTTGATCGCGCTCACGTGGTTGGCATCGGCGTTCTCGCCGCGCCGCTTGAGGCGAGAAGGCGCACGGGCGCCCGGCGCGCGCTGCCGCCGGACGCCCTATGCCTGCGGCTATGTGTAGTAGTAGCCGTTGAAGTAGCTGGTCCAGGTGGAGTGGTTGTGGATGTACGGTTCGGCTTCCACGTCGAACGGAAGCACGATGGCGGCCGTTTCCCCGGAATTTGCTGCGCAGTTCAGCCCGACTCCGCGAACGCCGGCGCAGGCGATCGCGGTTCCGTATGGGTACGTTTCGGCGGCATAAAAGTAGACGTACGGGCCGAAATGGTTGGCGCCACCTCCAACTTCGACATGGTGGGCATATTCGGTCGCGGCCGCCGGCGTGGCCGCGACCGCTGCGCACGAGGCGACCGTCACGAGAACAGCAATCAATCTCTTGCGCATCGTCAACCTCCCACCGGGATCGTCTGGTAGCTCCGCGGGTAGCCTTCGGCCTCCAGGCTCCACGCGTTTTCCTCGACTGTCGCGGTCGTCGTCGTTCCGTCGGCCAACGTGGCCTTGACCGCTGCCACGGTGCTTGGGACGACGCCGGCCACGAACACCTTGCCGGACTCGCCGGGAACTTCGGAGACCTGTGCGGTGGCGCCCGCCTTCAGGTCTTCTTCGGATTCGCCCGAGCAGCTCGAGCCGATGCTTGGCGTATCGCCGGCCGGTTGGTGTGCCCACAACAGCACGCAGACGCCACCGCCGAACGACTTGGCGATCCAGGCTGTCATGTTCGGAGACCGCAGTTCGAGCTTGCGAATCGATTCCGCCAGCGGCCAGCCGCCTCGAGCTCCTTCGGGAGCCTGCAGCGGCCACGTCGGCCTGTCTCCTTCATGGGTCGCGCTATGCGAGGAGACGAATTCGAGTTCGACCGGCCGTGTGTTCTGGAGCGCGGGGTAAGCCGCATATTCGGAAGCCGGAGTGGCGGTGGAGCCGCTCGCGGAGAGCAGCAGGATGGATACGGGAACGACGACCGCTGCGAGCGTCAGCGCAAGGATGCTGCGCCTGGCTGCACTCGACCGCGCGAATCGTGGTGCGTGGTGCATAAAGCCCCCTTCGTCAGGTTGAAGACCCTCGACCTGCGACCGCGGACGGTGTGCGGGACGAGGCAGTCAGAATGTGCCTGATTAGCGGAAACGTATCATGAAAAGCGGCGGCGGCAGTCGCACTGCCAGAAAGCGCTCGATGTTCCGTCGGGACGTGCTGTGCCCCGTGTTGCCACAACCTCCGGCGATCGGCGATGAGCTCGTCCTGTTGAAAGCTGTCAACGTCTGCGAGACGTCTCGGTGAGTCGGAGACGATTGCGGTGAACGCCTGAGTTGCGTTTTCTCAACCGGCATGATCTTCACCTGCCGCGACACAGGCGGGCGCCGCGCCTCGATACAGGCCGTAGCTCAGACCGACGCTCGCCCCGACCTGCTTGGCGATGAGCACGAGCGTGTCACCGGACGGAATCAGGTCCGGTCTGATTGCCAGGCCCTGGCCCTGGACGTGAGCGATGTTCATCGAAAGCGAAGGCGGGATGCCGGAGAGGCTTTCGCTGCGCGCCGTGCAGCCCGCTTGCACCGGTACGACGTTCGCCCGGACTCCCAGCTTGGCCAGTTGCGCATTTGCGCCGGTGACGCCCGTGAGTTCGCCGATCGTGACGGTGATCGTGCCGTCGGGGTTCTGCGTGACCGCGTAGGCCACCGAGGGCGTGGTGCCGGTCGTCGAGAGGATCGCCACCACCGCCACCGTGGCGGCCAGCGCCGTCAGCGTGGCCGCGAGCCGGCCGGGCCGTAGCAGTGCGCCAAGCCGCGGCGCCGGTTGCTTGCGCAGCGCCGGCTCTCTGGGTAGAGCCGGCCATCTGCGCCCCGCGGGCAGTCCGGGCAGCGCCGGCCGGCGCTCCTCGACGATCGGCAGGGAGCGCAGCGGACCTCGCGCTGCGACCGGATAGGCGAGCGCGGCGGCGTGGTCGCGCACTAGCTCGTCCCACAGGCGCTCCTGGAATCTAGGCATCGAGACGGCCTTCCTTTCTGAGCTTCGCCCGCGCCCTGGAGAGCCGCACGCGCAGCCCGCCGGAGGAGACGCCGAGCGTTACCGCCGCTTCCTTGGGGGTTAGCTCCGCCAGATCGACCAGCTCGATGGCTTCGCGGTCCAGCGGCGAGAGGCCGGCGAGCGCCCTGCGGATGTCGCGGCCGCGCTCGGCCGCGTCGATCCGCTGCTCGAGCTCCTCGGTCTCGTCGGGATCGAGCGCGCGATGGGCGGCATGGCGCCAGGCCGCCTCGCGCCGGCGCGCGTCGTGCTCGCTGTGCTTGGCGTAGACGTTGCGCGCGATCGCGAACAGCCACGGGCGCAGCGGGCCGCGCGCCGGGTCGTAGGTGCCGAACGAGCGCATCGCCTCCACGAACGTGTCGGCGGTCAGGTCGGCGACCGTCTGCGGATCGCGGCTGCGCCTGGCGAAGTAGGCCGCGATCGCGTCGAACTGAGAGCGGTAGAGCCGCTCGAACTGCTCCAGCGGGGCTGGATCGGGCGCGGCCAGGCGTTGTTTGCTGCGCTCCGCGGTCAAGGGCGCCACATCTACTACTTGTCGAGTGCGACGGCGAGCGTTACAGACGGCGGACCGCGGCGCGAATAGTTGAGCTGCGACCGACGGTCATCCACTCCGGCGTCAGGCCCCAGTCGCGGTCAAAGGCGAGGGTCAGGCGTGTGGATGGGCCGAAGCGCTCAGCCCCCACGCCCGCGCGAGACGGCGACGCGGCGAAACAGGTCGGTGACGCCAAAGCGGGGGGCCACACGCTCGACCAGCTCTGGGGAGAGCTGCGCGAGCGCAAGCAGCGGGCGCAGCGGCGCGCCACTCTCGAGGATCTCCGGTCTGTCCTCGCGGATCGCCCGCACCACGGCGTCCGCGACTCTGTCGGTGGAGGTCTCGCCCATCATCCGGTTGGAGCGGTAGCCGTCCGCCGCCATGCGGGCGTACATCCCGTCGCCGGCGATGAACCCGGGGCACACCACCGAGAATCCCACCGGGGCGTGCAGGTACTCGGCCCGCAGCGACTGCGTCAACCCGATCAGGCCGGCCTTGGTGGCGGCGTAAGGCTGGTTGAAGGCCGGGCCGACCTTGCCGGCGACCGAGGCGATGAAGACGACGTGCCCGCGGCCGCGCTCGAGCATCCCCGCTGTGAGGCGGTGGGTGAGCAGCAGCGGGGCGGTGAGGTTGACGTCGACCATCGAGGTGAGCTCCTCGCGCTCGTAGGAGGTGAAGGCTCCGACCGACTCCACCCCGGCGTTGTTGACGAGCAGGTCGATCGGCCCGAGCTGTGCCTGCACGCCGTCGATCAGGCAGTCCACCTGGTCGAGGTCGGCAAGGTCGGCCGGGACGGCGGCGGTGCGCACGCCGAGCCCGCGCAGTTCCGACGCAACTTGTTGCAGTGCGTCCTCGCGGCGGCCGGAGACGGCGACGTCCATCTCCTCGCGGGCAAGGCGTCTGGCGATGTGGGTCCCAAGTCCCCCCGACGCGCCGGTGACGAGGGCGGTGCGGCCACGCAGCTCCTTCATGTCAGGCTCCCTTGATTGGATGGCGGGAGTGCCGATGCTACGGGGTTGGCGCGCTCTTCAGCTCGCTGCGATGCCCGCAACGGTCCGCCTCGCTACCCTCCCACACCGTGATCACCACCAACCAGTTCAAGAACGGCAACCACATCGACGTCGAGGGGACGATCTTCAAGATCCTCGAGTTCCAGCACGTCAAGCCCGGCAAGGGCGGCGCCTTCGTCCGCACCAAGCTTCGCCGCGCATCCGACGGCGCTGTGATCGACCGCACCTTTCGCGCCGGCGAGAAGTTCCGGCCCGTGCGCACCGAGGCTCGCAAGATGCAGTTCCTCTACTCGGATGGGACCGACGCGCACTTCATGGACACCGAATCATTCGAGCAGCTCGCGATCCCACAGCAGAGTGTCGCCGAGGCTCTGCGCTGGACCGTCCCAAGCACCGAAGTCGACGTCCTGTTCATCGATGAGGAGCCCTCCGACCTGCAGCTGCCCAGCGCGGTCGACCTGACCGTGACCGAGACCGAGCCGGGGCTGCGCGGCGACACCGCCTCCGGTGGCGGCAACAAGCCCGCCACACTCGAGACAGGGGCCACGATCCAGGTTCCTCTGTTCGTCGAGGTGGGGGAGAAGGTGCGCGTGGACACGCGCTCCGGCGATTACGTCTCGCGCGCTTAATGGGATCGCGGCGGATGGGTTCGCGCCGACACATCGCGCGCAGCGCAGGTGCCCCACGCCGAGCGCGCCGTTAAGCCGGTGTCCCGTCGCTCCGACCAGCGCAGGGCGGCAGTTATCGCCCTCTACCAGCACGACCTCACTGGGCGCGCCCTGGCGGAGACGCTTCCGCAGGACTCCTCGATCTTCACGCGCGCGCTCGCCCACGCGGCCGCCGACCGGGCGCAGGAGCTGGACGAAGCGATCGACCGCCACTCCCACGGCTGGCCCGCCAACAGACTGCAGCCACTCGAGCGCAGCATCATGCGGGTGGCACTGATCGAGATGATGCATCCCGACGCTGCGCCCGCGGACGCGCCGATACCGCCAGAGGGGGCGATCGAGGAGGCGGTCGAGAGCGCCAAGCTGTTCTGCTCGAACGAGGCCCCTGGGTTCGTCAACGGGGTGCTGGATGCGATTCTGCGCGAGGTTCGACAGAATAGTGCGCACGGATGAGCGCCGACGCAGCCGACACCGACACCACCCGTGCAGAGGACGCCTCGCAGATCACGCTGGAGCGCATCGACGAGCTGATCTCCCAGCTCGAGCGCGCGGCCGAGCAGCTGCGCTCGGGGGAGCTGTCGGCCGACGCCGCCGCCACCGTGGTGGAGGACTGCGCGGCGCTGGCCACGGAGGCCAGCGGCGAGCTGGAGCGGCTGGCGCGGGGGCAGCCGATTCCCGGCCAGGACTCGCTGCTCTGAGTGCCTTAGACCCCGCCTACCCCGAGCACCTACGCGAGCGCGTCGAGCGCTACCTGGAGGCGATCCGCTTCTCCGATGCGGCGCTCACGGGCGGGCTGGAGGAGGCGATGCGCTACTCGCTGCTGGCCGGCGGCAAGCGCATCCGGCCGGTGCTGGCGCTGGCGACCGCCAGCGCGCTCGGGTTCGAGAGAGCGCTCGCGGTGCCGCTGGCCGCGGCGCTGGAGCTGATCCACACCTACTCGCTGATCCACGACGACCTGCCGCCGATGGACGACGACGCGCTGCGCCGCGGGCGGCCTACGTGCCACGTGGCATTCGGCGAGGACGTCGCGATCCTCGCCGGCGACGGGCTGTACGCCGAGGCCTTCCGCCATCTGCTCTCGGCGCCAACCGACGCACCCGAGCGGGTCCTGGCCACCGCCGCCGAGCTTGCCACCGCCACGGGGGTCAACGGGATGGTGGGGGGGCAGTACGTCGACGTTCGCGGCAGCGCGCCGGACGGGCCGGAAGGGCTGCGGCGGCTGCACGAGCTGAAGACTGGGCGGCTGATCGGCGCGTCCGTTATTTGCGTGCTGTTACTGGCGGGCGCCTCAGAACCTGCGACAATCGAGTTTCGGCGCTTTGCCGCAGAGCTCGGCGTGCTGTTCCAGATCGTGGACGACATCCTGGACGTGACTGGCACCGACGAAGCGCTCGGCAAGCCGCGGGGCAGCGATGAGAGGCACGGCAAGCGGACATACGTGAGCGAGTTCGGCATAGAGCGGGCCAGAGAGCTGGCCGCCGAGTCCCATCGGACCGCCCGCGAGGCGCTGGCGCGGGCCGCGGTGGCGGTGGATAGGCCAGCCGGCTCTACCGGCGCCTCGACGCTGGAGCTCGAGCAGATAACGGACTTCATCTACACACGCACATCGTGAGCGACGAGAAAAAACGACAGGCCCCACTGCTCGACGGGATCGAGGGTCCTGCCGACCTGAAGGGGCTCTCCGAGGAGCAGCTCTCCCAGCTTGCCCAGGAGGTGCGCGAGCACATCATCGACACCGTCGGGGAGATCGGCGGGCACTTCGGCGCCAACCTCGGCACCTGCGAGCTGGCCGTCGCGCTGCACTCGCTGCTGGACTCCCCGAGGGACAAGATCCTGTGGGACGTCGGGCACCAAGCCTACCCGCACAAGATCCTGACTGGACGCTCACAGCGTCTGCACACGATCCGCCAGTACGGCGGGCTGGCGCCGTTCTGCTCGCGCGAGGAGTCAGAGCACGACATCATGGGGGCGGGGCACGCCTCGACGTCGGTGGGGTACGCCGTTGGGATCAAGGAAGGGATGCGCCGCCTCGCCAACGGCGCGGCAGGCGCCAACGCGAGCGCTGACCCCGCTGATGCCGACGCTGCGGCTGGCGCCGACGGCAAGGTCGTTGCCGTGATCGGCGACGGCGCGATGACCGGCGGCGTCGCCTTGGAGGCGATCGGGCAGGCCGGCGGGGCCGGGACGCCGATCGTGGTCGTGCTCAACGACAACGGGATGTCGATCGCGCCGAACGTCGGCGCGCTCTCCAAATACTTCAACCGCGTGCGCCTGAACCCGAAGCTGTGGCACGCGCGCTCCGGGGTCGAGGGGGGGCTGACGCGGTTGCCGGGGGCGCTCGGCAGCGCGTTCGAGCGGCTCGGGCCGCAGCTGAAGGAGTCGATCAAGGCGTTCTGGGCGCCGGGGCTTTGGTGGGAGGAGCTCGACTGGGCCTACATGGGGGTGATCGACGGGCACGACGTGCGCGCGCTGCGCGAGGCTCTGCGCGAGGCTCTCGACGCGCAGCGTCCAGTCGTCGTGCACATCGCCACCGTCAAGGGCAAGGGGTTCGCGCCCGCCGAGGATGGCGGGCTGGAGGGGATGGAGAAGTGGCACGCGGCCAAGCCGAAGTCGATTCTTAATGGGGTTCCCACCCAGTCCCCCACCCGCCCCACCCCGAGCGCCGCGCCCGCTCCGAGCAAGCCGACAGCCTCGAACGTGCCCGCGTCGCCGGGTGGGCGGGCCCTTCAATACACGCAGGTGTTCGGCGAGGCGCTTGTGCGCGAATGCGCTCGCGACCCGCGTGTAGTCGGCATCACTGCCGCCATGAACTCGGGGACCGGGCTCAACATCCTGCAGGAGGCGATGCCCGAGCGCTACTTCGACGTGGGGATCGCCGAGCAGCAGGCGATCCTGTTCGCGGCCGGGCTGGCGCTGCAGGGGGTCAAGCCCGTGGCGGCGATCTACTCGACGTTTCTGCAGCGCGCCTTCGACCAGATCGTCCACGACGTCTGCCTGCAGAGGCTGAACGTCGTCTTCGCGATGGATCGCGCCGGGCTTGTCGGCGACGACGGGCCCACCCACCACGGAGCCTTCGACATCGCCTACCTGCGCTGCCTGCCAAACATTGTGCTGATGGCGCCCCGCGACGAGGCGATGCTCGTGCACATGCTGCACACTGCCCTGCGCTACGACGACGGCCCGATCGCGCTGCGCTACCCGCGCGGCGAAGGCGTCGGCATACCGCTCCCGGCCGAGCCGCGTGCGCTTCCGATCGGCTGTGGCGAGATCCTGCGCGAGGCCGGCCCCGCCGTGCCGGCCCGCCGCGTGGCGCTGATCGGATACGGCAGCGGCGTCGGCAAGGCCCTTCAGGCCGCCGAGCTGCTGGCAGCCAAGGGGATCGCCGCCACCGTCGCCGACGCGCGCTTTGCCAAGCCGATCGACGCGGGGCTGATGGCCCAGCTGGCGGCCGAGCACAACCTGCTCGTGACTGTCGAGGAGGGCGTGCTCGCGGGCGGCTTCGGCTCAGCGGTGTGGGAGACCCTCAGCGAGGCCGGCGCCGCGACGACCCGCATCCTGCGCGTCGGCCTGCCCGACCGCTACGTGACGCACGGCAAGCCGGCGCTGCTGCACGAGGAGGTCGGGTACACCGGCGAGCGCATCGCCGAGCGCGTGCAGGCCGCGATCCTCGCGCGCGAGTCGACCCCGGTTCTCTGAGTCTTTGCTGTTCAGGCCGGCGCATGCGCCGATGTCTTCAAGGACCAAAAAGAAACGGCCCGCTGGGGAGGCGGGCCGTTTCGAGGGGAGGAGGGATGCTGCTGTACTTCGGGTCGATCACTATCGTGCCCGAGCCGAACGCATGTTTGTGTGAGGTCGGGCACATATGGTCAATCTCTGTATAAGCAGGTGATCCAGCCGGTCAGGCAAATGTCCGCAATAGGGACATCCCAGCGGATACCGTGTGCGCACCATGCCCACTGCCCACCAGAAGCAGCGCCTGGACAGCCTCCTTGCCGAGCGCGGCCTGTTCGCGTCGCGCTCGCGTGCGGCCGCCTCGGTGATGGCCGGCGAGGTCAGCGTCGGGCCGGAGCATCGCAAGGCCAGCAAGCCGGGGGAGATGGTCGCCGCTGACATCGAGCTGTCCGTGCGCGAGCCGCCTCCGTTCGTCTCGCGCGGCGGGATCAAGCTCGCCAACGCGCTCGACACGCTGAGCCTCGACGTGGCCGGCCGCCGGGCGATCGATGTCGGCGCCTCCACGGGAGGATTCACGGACTGCCTGCTCAAGCGCGGCGCGAGCGAGGTGGTCGCGATCGACGTCGGCTACGGCGACCTCGACTACGGCCTGCGCTCCGACCCGCGCGTGACCGTGCTGGAGCGCATGAACGCCCGCGCGCTCATGCCCGAGGCGCTCCCCTACGTCCCCGATCTGGCTGTGGTGGACGTCTCGTTCATCTCGTTGCGAAAGGTGCTCCCGGCCGTGCTGACGTGCATGGCGCCGCGCTTCGACGTGCTGGCACTCGTCAAGCCGCAGTTCGAGGTCGGCCGCGAGCGAGTGGGGAAGGGAGGCGTGGTGCGCTCGGCCGAAGACCGCCGTGCGGCCCTGATCGACGTGGGCGAGGCGGCGCGCACAGCGGGCGCGGCGGTGTTTGGCTACGCCTCCTCGGGCCTGCCCGGCCCGAAGGGCAACCTCGAGAGCTTCGTGTGGCTCACCGATCGACGATCGACCGGATCGTCGATCGGCCAGCGCTCGCGCGTCGGCGCAGCCGACAGCAGCGAGGACGTGGAGCGGATGGCACGCGAGGTCGAGCCGTGAGTCCCACCACTCGACACCCACAGGCTGTCCTATGAACGGCGGGCGTACCGTCTCGGTACTCACCCACTCGCGCCCCGCGCAGACCTCGGCGGCCATCGACGCCCTGATCGAAGTGGCTGGGCAGGCCGGCGTGACGTTGCGTTTTGACCAGGACGAGACGGCCAAGCACGGCCTGTCCGGGCGCGTGCAAAGGCCCGCGCATGTGGTCCTCTCCGCCGAGGAGGACCACCCGGTCGACCTGTGCGTGGTGCTAGGCGGCGACGGTACGATCCTGCGCGCCCTGCGCCGCTACGCCGGCACCTCCACGCCGGTGTTCGCCGTGAACTTCGGCGACATCGGCTTCCTGGCGACGGTTGAGCCCGACGATCTGGGCGCGGGCATCGCGCGCGCGTTCGTCGGCGACTTCGACCTGCTGCGCCTGCCGGCGATCGTGCTCGAGCGTCCCGGAGGCGCTGATGGCTCCCACGGCTCCGAGCGCGCCTTCAACGACGTGGCGATCCATCGTAGGGTCGGTGAACGCGTAGCGGAGATCGCGTACGTGCTGGCCGATCGGAACTCCCCGATCGGCGGCGAGGAGCTGGGCAGCGTCCGCTGCGACGGCCTGGTCGTCGCCACGCCGGCCGGCTCGACGGGCTACAACCTCGCCAACGGCGGCCCGGTGATGGCGTGGGGTGTGGAGGGCTTCGTGGTCTCCTTCATCGCCCCGCACTCCTTGACGGCGCGCACGCTGGTCGCCGCGCCGCACGATCGCCTGGAGATCCACAACCGCTCGCGCGAGTCCCTGGACGTCTCGGTCGACGGCCGTCCGGTCGGGGAGCTGGCGCCGGGAGAGCGGATCGACGCCCGCTTCGTCGACGACGCGGGGACGATCGCCCAGCTGCCGGGCTCCTCTTTTTACCGGCGCCTGCGCGACAAGTTCGGGCGACTGGCCCGCTGAGCGCCCGGCCGTTCGCGCCTGGGGGCGCCGGTCGGTCTCGGCCGGCGTTCGTGCGCCCCGCAGCCCGTGGGCGCCGGGCTCAGCCGACGTTCGTGCGGCGCGGGCTGTGCTGCGTCGCCTCGGCCGGTACGCCCTCGTCGGTGCGGTGTAGCGACGCGATGAAGCCGTCCAGCTGCTCGCGCGAGAAGCGCCGCTGCCCGCCGGGCGTGCGGTAGCCGGTCAGGTAGCCGGCATCGGTCCAGCGCCGCACCGTCGCCAGCGACACGCCCAGGTAACGCGCGGCCTGCGAGCTCGTGAACACGAGCTGGCGATCGGCTCCGGGATCTGGGGTCATGGCCATCTTCCTGCCTCCTGTGATCGCTGTTGCTCAGCTCGGTCCCAGCGCGTCGCGCCGTGCGCGTCGCCTGGCGAGCCGAGCGCCTCGTTGCATACAGATTCGGCGCTGTGCGGACAAAGCTTGAGCGTCCTTCATGTTTGCAGACGTTTGTTCCGGCGCGTCCCCACCCACGGGGCGTAGTCGGTGCATGTGCCGGGGCGCGAAAGACCGCCGAATCGCTTCGGAAAACCACGGTGTGCACCTTCTCACGCTCGCAGAAGTGGCGTTCGGGCCACCCTCGCAAGCCTGATGAGAGCCCTGAAAAGCCGCTCTAAGCAGGCAGATGTACGTACCGCCCGGCCGGACTCCTGCTCGCTGCAACGCATCGTGCACCCATTTGGACGAACTGGACAATCCGTCCAATCTCGATACTATTCTTCTCGAACCTACTCAAAGCTCATCGTGTCTGGCTGAGGATGGAGGCCGTTGCACGCGTGGGCGCCCCCGCCACGAGAGGAGCACGCAAATGGGTTTCAAAGGCTGATTTCAACCCCCGACGAGATCCCCGCAAGGGTCGGATCGGCTTGAGGACGTCGCCGCCGGCGACGTCCTCTTCGCTTAACGACCGCCTCAGCGCGCGGCGGGTTGGGCGAGGGCGCGCGTGCGCCGCTCAAAGGCGAGCTCGGCCTCGAACTCGGCGTCGTCGCCGTGAGCGAACGTGACGGGGCCGTCGCGCTCGAGCATCGCGATGAACGCATCCACGATCTCCGAGTCGAGCTGACGACCGGCGACGCGGCGCAGCTCGGTGATCGCGTCCTGCGGGGTCATCGGCGAGCGGTAGGAGTCGCGAGCGGTGAGCGTGTCGTAGACATTGCCTACGGCCAATATGCGCGAAGCGAGCGGAATCTCGTTGCCGATCAGCCCGGCCGGATAGCCGCTGCCATCGACGTTCTCGTGGTGATAGAGGATCGCGTCGGCGACAGGCCCGTAGCCGTCCAGGCGCCCCACCAACGTCGCCCCCTCCTGGGGATGGCGGCGAACGACCGCCCAGTCCTCGTCCGAGAGGATCTCGGCGTGCAGGATCCGGTCGGGGAGGGCGAACTTGCCGATGTCGTGCAGCAGGCCGGCGGTATGGGCGAGATCCTGGTCGGCCTCGTCGCAGCCCATCTCGCGCGCCAGCGCCCGCGAATAGCGGGCCACGGCGGCGGCGTGGCGGGCGGTCATGCGATCTCGCAGCGCGAGCGTCTCGACGAGTGTCACCAGTACCCCAAGCTGCATCGAGGCGAGCCTGACCGAGCGCGCCTCCAGCTGCTCGGCGCGATCCTCGGAGCGCAGCAGAGCGCGTGCCAGATATTGGAAGATCAGCAACACGAGCACGAGACTGAGCAGAACGGGGTAGCCCATCTTGGTATAGGCCACCGCGAGGATCACGGCGAGCACCGCCGCCGCCAACTGCCCGGGGAGCACCGGCACCAGGACGGTGTGCACCTGGTTCATCAGCGACTTTTCCTGCAGCACCCGCTTCTGGATCGCGATCAGCGCGAAGTTGAGCAGGTTGGTGGTAATGAACACGCCAAACACGACCAGCGCGAAGGTGGCGGTTTGCACGTGCCCGTGGCCGATCAAGAAGCGACTGAGCAGCGCTCCGCAGACCAGGTAGACGGCGTAGGTGGTGGTGTTGGACAGGCACACCGACAGGGCTGGTCTGCGCGAGAGCGAGTCGGCGGCGATCGCAACGATGCCGATCGCGACAGCCGGCGCCGGTCCGAGCAGCGTCATCGCCAACACCAGCGCCACGAACCCCGCCGAGACCTCCTGGCTGCCCATCGTGATCGTCAGCCACTCGCCGACGACGCTGAGCACGACCAGCAGCCCAACGAGCTCGACCGGTTGCCAGTCGGCGGCGCGCGAGGTGAGCACGGCGACGGCGATGGCTGCGGCCAGCAGCACCCACTGGCTTGCCAGGTACAGGCGCGACAGATGTCGTTGTGTGAGGCGCATCGTTCTAGAGCAGATGCTCTGTCGTACTTAACGGCCGACGCAGCGTCGCACTTAAGGACCTGCGGGCGCAGCGATTGCCTTCGAGACGGTGTCGCGGGCGCCCTCGACGCTCTTTGCGTGGGGAGCAGTGCTCGAGTGAGCGTGCGTGCCGCGCTAGCGCGGCACGGAGACCAGGTCGGGCTCCTCCGCTATCACCGCGCTGGGGTCCGAGCCCGACTGCAGGCCGCGGATCGGCAAGCGCAGGAACGCGAAGGTCGCGAGCGTCGCCACCCCGCCCGCGACGGCCATGGCCGCGCGCGGCGAGGCCAGCGCCGCGACGCTCCCGCCGAGCGCGAAGCCGATCGCCGGGCACAGCGCGTTGAGCGACCCGACGGCGCTCATCAGCCTCCCGTGCAGCGCCGCGGGAGTCAGTTGCTGGACGGCGCTGATCAAGGACGGCCACTGGATGCCGTTGCCGATCCCGCCCACCACGGCGGCGGCGCAGGCGACGGCGATGGCGGGCGCCACCGCGAAGCCCAGGTAGGCGATGCCAACCAGCAGCGTCCCGCCGGTGAGCATCGGACCAAGCGGCCGCCGCACCGCACGAGCGAATACCACGGCGCCGAGCGCCGCCCCGAGGCCCCAGGTGGCGAGCAGCAGGCCGTAGCCGAGCGCGCCGGCGTTCAGAGTCGACTTCGCATACACCACCTCGACCGGCTCGACCGAGGAGAAGAACACGAGCGCCACGGCCTCCGTCAGGAATAGCGCCCACAACGCCGGAACGAGGCGCA
Organism: Solirubrobacteraceae bacterium; assembly: GCA_035938935.1. Lineage (GTDB taxonomy): Bacteria > Actinomycetota > Thermoleophilia > Solirubrobacterales > Solirubrobacteraceae > Palsa-744. The sequence goes on along the minus strand of DASZGH010000099.1, from coordinate 72,272 downwards.
GGTGCGAGACCGCCGCAAGCAGCCGCGTGCCGAGCGAGTCGCCGGCGCTCTCCTCCACGTGCGTGCGCACCCACGCGAGCAGGCCGGCGCAAACGGCAAAGGTGGCCGCGTCCACGAGCAGCGCGGCCGGACCACCGAGGGCGTGCACGAGCAGTCCGGCAAGCGCCGGGCCACCGGCGAGTGCGCCCATGAAGGCGAAGTTCAGCGCCGCGCTGGCCTGGCGCTGCGCCGTTTCGGTTACGGCTTGGAGCTGCGGCCCCTCGACGCGCCCGGCCGTCACGGCAGTGGCCGAAGCTCTGCCCCCCCCGACGTCGCTCGCGCTCGCCGCCGAGCGGCTTGCTTGCGCGATCGCGTCGTCCACCGCCACGCGCGCCGCGGAGGCGCGCACCAATGCCGTGGCGGCAACGGCGACGATCCCGTCGAGCGTCACCAGCACGAGCACTCCCGGCAGCCAGAAGTGCCACAGCAAGGCCGCCAGACCGACCGTGAGCAGCGCCTCCAGCACGTACAGCTGGGCGAGCCTCCCGTCCCGAGCCGAGCGCTCGACCCTCGCTACGAGCACCGGCGCCAGCAGCGCGGGGAAGAGCCCGCGCGCCACGAACAGGCCGGCCGTCGCGATCGCGCTGCCGGTGTGATCGTAGACCCCCAAGGCCAGCGCGACGTAGCCGAACCAGGTCCCCAGTTCGTTGACCGTGTACGCAAGCAGAATTCTCCGCAGTCGTGGGGACTTTGGAAGCAAGGACGCCTCTCGATGCTGGCGGTTGCTCGACGGTCGCTCGTCGAGTGCGGCTGATTGTAGGCTGAGCCGCCGACGGCAAGGTCTCTCGCCCGGGCTCTGCGCTGGCAGTCGTCGTGGGAAGCGGGTCAGACGCCAGCCGCGTCAAGGGCCTCACGGGGCTCGTCGCCCGCCGACGTCGGCGTGTGAGCGGGCGTGCGCAGGCGCCCGGTGGCCGGTCGGCCATCGGCGCCGCCGACGGCGAGCACCGGCAGCTCCGGGTTCCTACGCGCCAGCAGCCGCAGCAGCGACGCGCAGGACACCTCGCCGAGGTCGCCCGCGAGCACCACCATGCGGCTGCCGGCCGCGCGAGCGACGACCTCCCACGTCTCGCCGGCCTCCACGAACCGGGTGCCGGGCGGCAGCAGGCTGCGCAGCTCGGCGAGCATGCGCGACCGCGCGGGCGCGTCGGCTCCGGCCACCAGCACATAGTCGCCGTCGTGCTGGCGCCGCTGCCCTTCGCTGAGCGGTAGCTCGCCGTCGGAGGCGCTCGACTGCGCCGGCCGCGCGTCGAGCAGGCGCAGATGCGGCTGTCGGGAATACGCCCGGCCGGCGAGCGGCGGCAACCCGATGGCGGTCGCTTCACTCATCGCCATGGCGGGTGGCTGAGAGGGAGCCAGGCATGACAATGCCATGATGCCGTCCCGCCCGTCGGCTGTCTGTCGGGCCGGGGGTGCTGATCGTGTCGTCCTAAAGGTGCCGAGCCGTGTAGTCCCAAAGGACGGCCTGCAGGGCCGCGCCGGGGGGCTATCGGTGCTCGTCCTCGCTGCCGATACGGTTAGCGTCATGCCAGTTGAGGCCCCCCGCGACGATCGTCCCGTCGACGTCATCATCGCCGACGACCACACCGTCGTCCGCGATGGCATCCGCGCTGTGCTCGAGCGCGAGCAGGGCGAGTTCAGGGTGGTGGCGGAGGCGGCCGACGTGCCCTCGACGATTCGCGCCGTGCGCGAGTTCAAGCCCGACCTGCTCACGCTCGATTTGACGATGCCCGGCGGATCGAGCCTGGCGGCGCTGCCGACCTGCTTTGTCGCGCATCCCTCTCTGGCAGTGGCGATCCTGACCATGCGCGAGGACCCCGAGTACGCGCGCCAGGCCCTGCGCGCGGGCGCGCGCAGCTACGTGCTCAAGGAGGCAGAGCCAGCCGAGCTGCTGCAGGCCTTCCGCCTAGCCGTCGTGGGCCGCAACTACCTGCACCCGCGCCTGGGCGCACTGATGGCCACGGGCGACGGCGACCGCGAGGAGGGCGTGGCTCTCTCCGAGCGCGAGCGCGAGGTGGTGCGTCTGATCGCCCACGGCTACACCAATCCGGAGATCGCCGAGCAGCTGCACGTAGCCGAGCGCACGGTCAAGACCTACCGCGCCCGCGCGATCGAGAAGCTCGGCTTCTCCTCTCGCGCGGAGATAACCGCGTACGCGCGCAAGCTGGGTCTGGTCGAGTAGCCGGCCTTGGCCCGCCGTTGGTTCTAGACCGGCGCCGGGCGACCGGCCACCGGCACCGTCAGCCGCATCACCGCCCCGCCGCCGGGCGCGGGGGTCAGCTCGATCTCGCCGCCGACCAGCTCGGCGCGCTCGCGCATGCCCGAGACGCCAAAGCCGCCCTTCAGTTCCTCGCCGGGCGTGCGCGGCCGCGACGGCCCGCCCTCGGGCAGCCCCTGGCCGTCGTCGGTGACGCTTGCGACGATCCGTCCGTCGTGTTGCACAACGCTGATCAGCGCCCGCGTGGCTTTGGCGTGGCGCGAGACGTTCGTCAGAGCCTCCTGCACAACGCGATAGAGCGTGCTCTCGAGCTCGGGGTCCAGCCGCCGCTCGCCGCCGTCGTCGTCGATGTCGATCTCGGTCTGCACGTCCAGCCCGTCGATCGCCTGCGCGCGGCGGGCCAGCGCCTGCAGCGCCGGCGCCAGCCCCAGCTCGTCCAGGGCGGCCGGGCGAAGCTCGGTGATCAGGTGGCGCAGCCCGTCGATCTCCTCTCCCAGCCCCTCGAGCACCGTGTCCACTGCGCTACTGAGCGCCTCTTGGTCGCCCAGGTCGCGCGCGTTGGCCAGCCGCAGGCGCAGCGCTCCCAGACCCTGGACAGTCTCGTCGTGGATCTCGCGCGCCCAGCGCGTGCGCTCGCGCTCGCGCGCCTCCATGCCGAAGCGCAGTCGCTCGATCTCCACCGAGCGCTCGGCCGCCAGCCGCTGGGCGACGCTCGCGGCGAACGCGCTGAGCGCGCGCTTGTCCGGATCGCGAAAGCCCGTGTCCTCGCGCACGGCGATCACCAGGCCGCCGCCCTGACTCTCCATCGTGAACGGCTCGACCAGCACCGCTCGCGCCTCCAGGCCCAGCTCGTGCAACCACGTGGATTCCTGACCGCGCGGTTTGTCGAGCGAGAGCGACTTGCCAGTGTGGTAGAGCGCGCCAAGTGCGCTGCCCTCGACCGGGAGCACGCGCACGCGCACGGAGGAGCGCCCGCTGGCGGCGGCGACGCGCAGCTCGCCGCGCTCCTCCACCACCATTAGCAGCGAGTCGGCGTCGAGCAGCGCAAGGCCGCGGTCGGCCATCAACCGCAGCAGCCACAGCTCGGACCCGGAGAGCACGGCGTGAGAGTATGAACCCTCGGCCGGTCTACAGCCCCGGCCGCTGCTCGATCCCGCCCGGCCACTTCTTGATCCGCCTGGCCGCTTGCTGATCGCGGCCGGCCGCCCTTCAGGCCGCCGGCGCGTCGCGTGTGGCCTGGCGGTGTGCGGCAAGGCGTGTGCGCTCGAGCAGGTGCGCCGCGCTCAGCCCGGCGCTCCATGTTCCCAGGCCGATTGCCACGCCGATCGAGTGGCGGCGTCCGTCGAGCTCCACCTTCACCGCTCCTAGGCGGACGAGCGCCCGGCGCGCGACGATCTCCGCGCGCGGGCCGTCAGCGCCGGGCAGCAGCACGAGTAGCTCACTCGCCGAGACTTGGCCTACACGATCGAAGCGGCGCAACTGGCGGGTGAGCGCCGCCGCCACGTAGGCAAGCGCCTGCGCGGGCAGCTGCTCGCCGTGCTCGGCCTGCAGGCGCACGCCGTCGAGGCTGACGAGCAGGCAGCTGAGCTGCGTGCCCTGACGCTCGGCGCGGCACACCTCCTCCTCCAGCCGTGCGCAAAGCTCGCCGGCTGCGTGCCCTGCCCAGTCGCGGGAGTCGAGCGGATTGTCGTATGAGCCGGTGGCAGCCATGCCCTGAGATTGACGTAGAGCGTTCGCCATCGTGGCGGGCGCTGGATGCTCATTATGCCCGCGCGGGCGCCTGCGTGCGGGAGATCCGTCGGTGCTCGCTGGTAGACCTCAGGCGTGCTCTGCGAGCTGCGTGTCGAGAATCTGCTGCTGATCGAGCGGGCCGAGCTGGAGCTCGTCGGCGGCCTGAACGTGCTCACCGGCGAGACCGGCGCGGGAAAGACCGTGCTCGCCCAGGCGCTCGAGCTGCTGATGGGGGGAACCCCCTCGGGTCGTTCCTGCGCGAGCGTCGTGCGTCCCGGCGCCGAGACGGCCTACGTAGAGGGCGTCTTCGCCGTGCCCGAGGGCATGGGCGCCGAGATAGAGGCCCTGCTGCCCGAGGCGGTGCGTGGCGAAGGCGACGTCGAGGTTGACGCACAGGAGCTGGTGCTGGCGCGGCGGATCGGTGCGGATGGCCGCACGCGCGCGTTCGTGGGCGGACGCTCCGCAACCGTCGCAGATCTGCGTGAGCTCGGGTCTCGCCTTATCTCCTTCTACGGCCAGCACGAGCACCGCAAGCTCGTGCTCGCCGCCGCGCAGCTGCAGATGCTCGACGCCGTCTGCGCGGAGGGTCACGACGAGCGCCTGCGCGCATGCGCGGCAAGCTATTCGGAGACGCGCCGGCTGCAAGACGAACTGGCCCGCCTGGCCGAGCTCGAGCAGGCGCGCGAGCGCGAGCTCGACCTGCTCGAGCACGAGCTGGCCGAGATCGACGAGGCCACCCCCGACGCTGAGGAGCACGCCGCGCTGATCGCCCGGCGCGAGCGGCTGCGCGGCGTCGAGGCGCTGCGCATGGCCGCGGCGGCGGGGGGCGAGGCGCTCGCGCCGTCTTTCATGGACCCGTCCACCCACGGCGTCGGCGCGGCGCACCTGTTGGCGGGTGCGGCGAGGGAGCTGCAGGGACCGGCGGGCGTCGACGCGGAACTCGACGCGCTGGCCGCGCGCGCGCAGACGCTCAGCATCGAGGCCGACGACCTGGCCGGCGCGGTTCGCTCCTACCTGGAGGGGATCGATGCCCCGTTCGGGGCACACGGGGGGTCAGAGGGTTCGCTGCAGGCGATCGAAGAGCGCCTGGCCACGCTCGAGCGGCTGATGCGAAAGCACGGCGGCACGATCGCGGCCGTACTCGACTACGCCGACAGCGCCCGCGCCCGCGCGCAGGAACTGGCGGGCGCCGGACAGGCGCAAGACGAGGCGCGCGAGCTACTCGAGCGCGAGCGTACGGCGCTCGAGGACCATGTCCAAGTGCTGCGCTGCGCGCGCACGGGCGCCGCGGCGCGCCTGACCGCGGCGGTGCGCGAGCAGCTTGCCGCCCTGGCGATGCCCGGCGCGAGCTTCGCTATCGAGCTCGCCCCGACCGAGGTGCGCGCATCTGGCGCCGACTCCGTCGAGTTCGTGATCGCGCCCAACCCTGGGGTCGCCGCCGCGCCGCTGCGCGAGATCGCCTCCGGCGGCGAGCTCTCGCGCGTGATGCTCGCGCTCGCCAGCGCCTGCGAGCAAGCCACGGGTTCCGCCGCGCGCACAGGCGGCTCGACGCTCGTCTTCGACGAGGTCGACGCCGGCATCGGCGGGCACACCGCGCGCGCGGTCGGCGGACGCCTGCGCGACCTCGCGCGCGGGCGGCAGCTGATCTGCATCACCCACCTGCCGCAGATCGCCTCGCTGGCCGACCGCCACTTCACGGTGCGCAAGGACACCTCCGCCGAGCTGACGCTCGCCACTGTCACGCGGCTGGCGGATCGCGAGGTCGAGGGCGAGCTGGTTCGCATGCTCGGCGCCCAGGAGGGCGACGCGGGAGCGCGCAAGCACGCCCGCGAGCTACGCAAGGCCGCCTGAGGCCGTGCCGGGGTTCGGGGCGGCGCGCGAGGTGAGCGGGCCCGCCCGGCTCGGGCGCCGCACCAAGCTCCTGGTCACGCGCCTGCAGGCCGGCGAGATCGCGGTCCTCGACCACCGCGACCTCGACCGCGTCTCCGCCGAGGATCTGATCTCAGCCGGCGTCGCGGCGGTGCTGAACTGTGGCCCCTCCACGAGCGGCAAGTACCCGAACCTCGGCCCGCTGCTGCTCGTCGAAGGGGGCGTGCTGCTCGTCGACCTGCATGACGACTCGCTGTTCCACTCGCTCTCCGACGGCGATGACGTGACGGTTCGCGTCGCAGCGCTGGGCGAGCCCGCGCAAGTCCTGCACGACGACAAGCCGCTCGCGAACGGGACTGTCCTCGACCTGGCGCGGCTGCGCGCCGAGACCGAGGAGCGCAAGCGCGAGATCGGCGAGGCGCTCGAGCGCTTCGCGCACAACACGATCGAGCACATGCGCGAGGAGCGCGAGCTGCTGGCCGGGCGCATCGACCTGCCACGCTTTCGCACCGACTTCCGCGACCGGCCGGCCCTCGTCGTCGTGCGCGGGGCCGACCGCCGGCGCGACCTGCGCGCGCTGCGCCCGTTCATCCGCGACACCCGCCCGGTGCTCGTCGCCGTCGACGGCGGCGCCGACGCTCTGCTCGACGTCGGGCTCTTACCGGACATGATCGTCGGCGACATGGACTCCGCCGGCGAGGCGGCGCTGCTCGGCGCTCGCAGCGGCCGTACCGAGCTGGTGGTCCACTCCTACCCCGACGGCAGCGCCCCCGGCCGCGAGCGCCTGGAGCGGCTCGGCCTCGCCTACAAGCTCGTGCCCGCTCCCGGCATGAGCCAGGACGTGGCGATGCTGATTGCTGCCGAGAAGGGAGCGCGCCTGATCGTCAGCGTCGGCGCCCAGTTCAACCTCGTCGAGTTCCTGGATCGCGACCGGCGCGGGATGTCCTCGACGTTCCTGACGCGGCTGCGCGTCGGTGAGATCCTGATCGATGCCAAGGGCGTCAGCCGTCTGTACCGGCCACTGCCCGGCATGGCGCCGCTGCTGGTAGTGCTGTTCGCCGGGCTCGCGGCGATCGTCGCGATCGTGTTGAGCACGCCGCTGCTGCGCGACCTGCTCGAACTGCTCCTCTCGAAACTGGGACTGTGATGAGCGGATCGGGCTCCGCGGGCTATGGCCTGGGCTAACGTCCTGCGTCGATGCTCGACTTTCGCTACCACGCCCTGTCGCTGGCCGCCGTCTTGTGCGCGCTGGCCGTGGGCGTGCTAGTCGGCGTGGCGATCGGCGATTCGAGCCTGGTCTCCTCCGCGCAAGACGGACTGGTGCACAACTTGCGCGGTGAACTGCACGACTCCCAGCACAACCTCGAACTGGCGGGCAACCAGCTCTCCGAACAGCAGACCCTGGCCGGCGCCTTCTGGCCGCTGGCCGTGCGCGGCCTGCTCGTGGGCAAGACGGTGGGCGTCGTCTTCCTCGGCGAACCCTCCAACGAAGCGGCCTCGCTCGTGCGCGACGGCGTCAAGCAGGCCGGCGGCGAAGTCGCGTCGATCGTGGCGGTGCGAGAGCCGCCGGAAACGGCGGCACTGGCCACCGAGGTGGCGAGCCCGGCCTACGCCGCGCTCGCCTCCGACCCAAAGCTGCTGCGGCGCCTGGCCGTGCACGTCGGCGAGGAGATGGCCGGCGGCGGTCGCCTGCTCGAACGCGTGCGCCCGAAGCTGCTCAGCTCCTACGACGGCCAGCTGGGAAAGCTCGACGGGGTGGTCGTGATGCGCAGCGAGCCGGCCGGGATGAGCGCGCAGGCGACGAAGTCCGTGGGCGAGCTCGAGTCGGGCCTGCTCACCGGGCTGAGTGCCAAGGGGGTGTCGGTCGTGGGCGTTGAGATGACCGCGACAGAACCCTCTCAGGTTCCCTGGTACAAGGCGGCAGGCATTGCAAGCGTCGATGACTTGCAGAGCGTCGGCGGGCGTGCCGCGCTCGCGTTCGCGCTCGCCGGCTACCGCGGCGCGTTCGGGACCAAGCCGACCGCCGACGCGCAGTTGCCGTCGCCGACCAGCGCGCCGGTAAGCGTGCCGGCCCATCCGTGACGCGATCGAGCAGCCGGTGCCGCTGACGCAGGCCACTGTCGAGCGCCGCGCGCAGCCGGCCGAAGCGACCGCGGTGCAGTCGTGCACGCGCTTGCGCCGCTGATCGCCGCAGCGGTGGCCGTGGCGCTGGCGCCCGGGCTGTTGAGGGAGATGCGAGCGCGCGGCCACGTCCGCGAGAACTTCCGCGACCGCCCACTGCCCTGGCCGTTCGGTGTCTTGATCGTGGTCGCGGCGCTGATCGCGCTGATCGCGCTCGCCCCGCTGCAGCAGCTGGAAGCGACCCACACGCTTCACCCCGAGACGTTGCTCGTGCTCGGCTATGTGCTCGGCGTCGCGTTCCTCGGCTTGCTCGACGACACGCTCGGCCAGACGCTGGCCGGCGCTCCGCGCGGCTTGCGCGCGCACGGGCGCGCCGCGCTGCGTGGCCGACTCTCCACAGGCGCGCTGAAGGCGGCCGGCACGACCGGGCTCGCCCTGTACACGCTCTCCACGCGTTCGCTGCCGACCGGCTGCTGGCTGCTGGCGAGCGCGGTGCTCGTGCTCGCCACTCACGTCTTCAACCTGCTCGACCTGCGTCCCGGTCGCGCGATCAAGGCGCTGGTCCTGCTCGGCCTGGGCCTGACGATCGCCGCCGGGACGCGCGCGCTGTACTCGCTGGGCCTGTTCGCGGGGCCGGCGCTGATCGCCGGTGTCTACGACCTGCGCGAGCGGGCGATGCTCGGCGACACCGGCGCGAGCGTGCTCGGCGCGCTGGCGGGACTGTGGCTCGTGCTCTGCCTCTCGACGCTCGGCCAGGCGATCGCGCTGGCGGCGCTGCTGGCGATCGCGCTATATGGGGAGTTTCGCTCGCTCTCCGCCCTGATCGAGCGTTTGCCGCTGCTGCGCCATCTAGACTCACTGGGCAGGCCTTCTCGATGAGCACCCCCCACTCGGACCGCCACCCACAGCCTCCGGCCAAGACTCGGTTCATCTTCGTCACCGGCGGCGTGGTCTCCTCGCTCGGGAAGGGCATCGCGGCCGCGTCGATCGGCCGGCTGCTGGTCTCGCGCGGGCTGACCGTGGCGCTGCAGAAGTTCGACCCCTACATCAACGTCGACCCCGGGACGATGTCCCCCTACCAGCACGGCGAGGTGTTCGTAACCGAGGACGGCGCCGAGACCGACCTCGACCTCGGCCACTACGAGCGCTTCGCCGACGCCAACACCTCGCGCGCCTCCAACGTCACCGCCGGCGGCATCTACGACACGGTGATCCGCCGCGAGCGCCGCGGCGACTACCTCGGCGGCACCGTCCAGGTGGTCCCGCACATAACCGACGAGATCAAGCAGCGGATCGCGCTGATCGCCGAGTCCGCCGACGTCGACTTCGTGATCACCGAGATCGGCGGCACCGTCGGCGATATCGAGTCGCTGCCGTTCCTGGAGGCTATCCGTCAATTCCCTGTGGACGTGGGCAGGCGGCGCTGCATGTTCATCCATCTCACCCTCGTCCCCTACATCGGCCACGCCGGCGAGCTGAAGACCAAGCCCACGCAGCACTCGGTCAACGAGCTGCGCCGCATCGGGATCGCGCCGGACATGCTGATGTGCCGCTCCGAGGGCCCGCTGTCGATGGAGATCCGCAAGAAGATCGCGCTGTTCGCGAGTCTGCCCGCCGACGCGATCGTCTCGGCCTGCGACGTCGACAACATCTACAAGGTGCCGCTCGTCTTCCGCGACCAGCGCGTCGACGACTGCATCCTCGAGCACTTCGGCGTCGATGCGCCGGCGCCCGACCTGGCGCGCTGGCAGGAGCCGATCGAGCTGGCCGAGCGCGCGCAGCGGACCGTACGGATCGCGCTGGTCGGCAAGTACGTGCAGCTCCAGGACGCCTACCTGTCGGTCTCAGAAGCGCTGCGCCACGCCGCGGCGCTGCAGGGCAGCTGCATCCACATCGACTGGATCGACTCGGAGCGCTTGGAGTCGCGCACCCACCCACCTGCCGCCGATGGTGAGGACGCCGGCTCCGCCACGGCCGAGAGCGTTGCGGATCGTCGTGGGGAGCATGGGCGCTCGGCGCGCGAGCTGCTCGAAGCGGCCGACGGGATCCTGATCCCCGGCGGCTTCGGTGGGCGCGGGATCGAGGGCAAGATCGAGGCCGCGCGAATCGCGCGCGAGCGGCGCATCCCCTACCTGGGCATCTGCCTGGGCATGCAGATCGCGGTCGCGGAGTTCGCCCGCCACGTCGCCGGCATGGAGGGGGCCAACTCGACCGAGTTCGACATCGAGACGCCTTACCCGGTGATCGACCTGCTGCCCGAGCAAAAGGAGGTCGCCGACCTCGGCGGCACGATGCGGCTGGGGGCCGACCCGATCAAGCTGCACGACGGCTCGCGCTCGCGCGAGATCTACGGCGAAGCCGTTGTCTATGAGCGTCACCGCCACCGCTACGAGGTCAACAACCTGCTACGCAAGCGCCTTCAGAGCGCGGGCCTGCGCATAGCGGGAACCTCACCCGACGAGCGACTGGTTGAGGTAGTCGAGCTCGACGAGCATCCTTTCTTCGTCGCCTCGCAGTTTCACCCGGAGTTCAAGTCGCGCCCTGAGCGCCCGGCGCCACTGTTCCGTGGCTTCGTGGCCGCGGCGCTGGAGCGCGCGGCTGACAGCTCTGGAAGCACCCTCGCTGGACGGGCGTGAGCGCGCCCGAGCCGGGGCTGACCGTGCGGGTGCGCTTCGCGCTCGCCGACGAGGACGCCGCCCGCCGGCTGTCCGCGCAGCTGATCGACCGCGCGCACGAGCTGGCGAACCTGCCAGAGTGCGAATGCGACCTCGACGTCGACGTCGAGTGGATCGCCGCTACCACCTCGACCGCCCCGGCGCCCGAGCTTCGCTCCGACCGGTAGCTTGCAGCGAACATGCTGAAGCTACGCAAAGCTACGGTCGTAGAGGTTCTCGCCAGCCACCCCGGTGAGCAGGAGCTGGTGGTCGAGCTGGCCGACGGAAGTCGCCGCGCGGCAATCTCCGACGTCTCGCTGCACGGCGCGTGCCAGGCCGGCGATGAGCTGATCGTCAACGTCCAGGCGCTCGACCTCGGGCTCGGCTCTGGCGGCTTCGATGTGGTGCACGTCAACCTCACCCGCGTGGATGAAGATCCCGCCCACCCGGAAGGTCCCGCCGACGACGCGCGCGTGATGAAGCTCAACTACACGAGCCTTCAGCACGCTGTGCAGCCCGTGGAGGGCGAGACGCTCGAGCTGCCGCTGGAGCGACCCGTCGCCGTGCTCGGCCTGCACGGGCAGCTCGCCGCCGTCGCCTGGGCGTTCGCCCAGCAGCACCCGCAGGCGCGTCTCGGCTTCGTGCAGACGCCCGGCGGCGCGCTGCCCGGAGGGCGCTCACGCACGGTCGAGCTGCTGCGCGAGCGCGGCTTGCTCGCCGGTCATATCACCGCCGGGGCGGCGTACGGGGGAGAGCAGGAGGCGATCACCACGGCGGGGGCGATCCACCACGGCATCCGCACGCTCGACTGGGACGCGGCAGTCTGCGGCCCCGGGCCGGGCATCGTCGGCTCGCGCTCGCCGCTTGGGCACGGCGGCCTGCACGCGCTTGACTCCGCCCACGCGGCGCTCGCGCTCGGCGCCCCAACGCTGCTGGTGGCGCGGATGTCCTCCGCGGACTCGCGCCCGCGCCACCGCGGCGTCTCGCACCACACGTTGACGGTGCTCGACCTGCTGCTGCAGCCGGTGACAGTGGCCCTGCCCGCCGGCATCCGCTCCCCGGCAGGCGCAGACCTGCGTGCGACGCTCGGCTCGGTGTTCGGCTCCTCCACCGGCCGCGGACGCCCGCAGCTCGCGCTCGACGTCGACCGCCCCACCGACCGCGGCCCGGCCGGCCTGGCCCGCCACGACTGGCGCCGCGCGCCGATCGACCTGCCGGCGTATCTGGCCAGCGGGCTGCCGGCGGTGAGCATGGGCAGGGAGCTCGTCCAGGACCCGTTGTTCTTCGCCGCCGCGCTCGCGGGCGGCGCAGCGCTGGCGGAGTTGTGCGAGCTAGCGGGGGCGCACGCCGAGGCGCACTGACAGCGACGTCTCGCGCGCAGGGCGCGCGCACCGAGGCGGCATTGACAGTCTCCTCTCACGCGCAGGGCGCGCGTGCCACGAGGCGAAATCGTCGGGGTGGCCGAAGCTCGCACGCCCACCGTTCCCGACGAAGCTCGCCTCGAGCAGCTCGCGCTCGACTTCCTCGCGTACCTGGAGCTCGAGCGCGGACTGTCGCGTAACACGCTGTCGGCGTACGCGTCCGACCTCGCCCAGCTCGGTGAGTTCCTGCGCGGGCGCGGAGTGGCGCCGCTGCGCGCCAAGCACAGCGACCTCGCCGGCTTTCTCTCCGGGCTCGCCGTCGGCGACGAGGACCATCCGCCCGTCGCCGCCACCACGCTGCAGCGCAAGGCCGCCTGCCTGCGCTCCTTCTACCGGCATCTGCGCCGCGAGGGGCTGATCGAGCACGATCCCACGACCGACCTGCGCGGGCCGCCCAAGACGCGGACCTTGCCGAAGGTGCTCACGCGCGAGCAGGTCGCGCGTCTGCTGGCCCAGCCCAAGGGCACACAGCCGCTCGCGCTGCGCGACCGGGCGCTGCTGGAGCTGATGTACGCCTGTGGGCTGCGCATCTCCGAGGCGTGCGCGCTGCAGGTCGGCGACGTGGACCTGCAGGAGGGCATGCTGCGGGCGCGGGGAAAGGGGGCCAAGGAGCGGATCGTGCCGGTCGGACGCGCGGCGGTGCGCGCCCTCGAGGTCTATCTCGCGCGAGGCCGTCCGTCGCTGGTGGGCACGCGCGTGGAGCCGCGTCTGTTCGCGAACCACAGGGGAGGCGCGCTGACACGACAGGGCACGTACAAGATCATCCAAAACCACGCCCGCGGCGCCGGCCTCGATCGAAAGATGACACCGCACACGCTGCGCCACAGTTTCGCCACGCACCTGCTCGCCGGCGGCTGCGACCTGCGCTCGCTGCAGGAGATGCTCGGGCACGCCGACCTTTCGACCACGCAGATCTACACGCACCTGTCGGCCGACCGGCTGAAGGAGGCGTATTTCGACGCCCATCCGCGCGCGCACATCCGTCGCCCGGCGGCGCCGGTCTGACCGGCGATGGCCGAGCCTCCCGTCGCGCCGGCCTGAGCGGGCGGGCGGGCCCTATGCTGGCCCGCGATGCCCGAGCTGCCCGAGGTGGAGACGATCAGGCGCCAGCTCGCGCCGCTGGTTGAGGGGCGCAAGTTCGAGCGGGTGCGCATTCTCGACGAGCGCTGGTCGCGCCCGTTGACGCCGGGCGAACTGGAGGACGCGTTGCGCGGCCGGCGCGTGCGGCGACTCGGGCGGCGCGGGAAGTACCTGGTGTGGGAGCTCTCCGACGAGGTGTATCTGGCCCAGCACCTGCGCATGACCGGCAGCGTCCTGCACGCCCCCGAGCCCGAGCCCGCGCATGCCCGTGTTTGGATCGAGCTGGACCGCGGCGGGCCGCTTGTGATCGCCGATCCGCGCCGCTTCGGCACCAGCGAGCTGCTGCTCGGAGAGGAGGCCCTGGATGCGTTCTTCGCGCGTCGCCTGGGGGTCGAGCCGCTGGACGAGCGCTTCACCGCCGAGCACATGCGCGCGCTCGCGCGCGGGCGCACGGCGCCGGTGAAGGCGTTCCTGCTCGACCAGCGGATGGTCGCCGGCGTCGGCAACATCTACGCCGACGAGGCGCTGCACCGCGCGCTGATCCACCCGCTGCGGCCGGCAGGCAAGCTGAGCGGCGCCGAATGGGAGCGGCTGCGCGAGGCCGTCGTGTGGGCGCTACAGGCCGGGATCGAGGCCCGCGGCGCGACGATCGAGGACTTCCGCCACGTCGACGGCGTCCGAGGCTCCTTCCAGGACCGCTTCCAGGTGCACCGCCGCGAGGGCGAGCCGTGCCCGCGCTGCGGGCGGGAGATCGTCAAGCTGCGGGTTGCGGGGCGGGGGACGTACGTGTGCGAGCGCTGCCAGCCGCGTCCGCGCGCCCGGCGAGCAACTCGTCCAGGCGCCCGCTCTCGATCGCGGTGAGGGTCTCGGCGAAGCCGCCGAGCAACTCGTCGCCTACGAGCACCTGCGGAAAGCTCATCATTCCGGTGCGGCTCGCCAGCTCGACACGCCCAGCGGCGTCCTTGGAGAGATTGATCTCGGAGAACGCCACGCCCTTGGCGCTGAGCAGGCCCTTCACACGGCCGCAGAACGAGCAGGGCTCGGTCGTGTACACGGTGATCGGGACGGCTTGCGTTGCGCTCTCGCTGGTCATTACTTCATAAAGTATAGCGACGGCTTGCCGCGCTCGGGACACTCCCGGCGGCTCGGGCGGACGCCGGCCGACCTCCGCCTGGAGCGAGCCTAGACTCATCGGGATGGGCGCCCTGCTCAAGACCGAGGCTGTCGTGCTGCGCTCGATCCGCTACGGCGAGGCCGATCGGATCCTGCACCTGTACACGCCGCACCGCGGGCGGATCGGCGCGATCGCCAAGGGTGTCAGGCGCGCGTCCAGCCGCTTCGGCGGGCGGCTGGAGCCGTTTTTCAGGCTGCGCGTCGAGCTGCACGAGGGGCGCGGCGAGCTGCTGACCGTCACCGGCGCGCAGACCGTCGCCGGCCACCCACAGTTGCGCGCGAGCGCCCGCGCACTCGACGCCGCCGCGCGGGCCTGCGACGCGGTCGGGCGGCTGTTCGAGACCGGCGAGCCGCACCCGAACGTGTTCAACCTGCTGTGCCACAAGCTCTCGCTGCTCGACGCCGACCCGACCAGCGCCACGCGCGCGGGCGCGCTCGCCTTCCGGTTGAAGCTGCTGCACGCGGCCGGGCTGGCGCCACAGCTGTCGGCGTGCGCCAGCTGTGGCGAGGACGAGCACCTGGTCGGCTTCTCCGGCGCCGCTGGCGGAGTTGTCTGCGGAGGGTGTGAGGCATCCGCCTTTCCGCTGGAACGCAGCGCGCACGAGTTCATGGTCGGCGCGCTCGGCAGGCCGCTGAGCGAGGCCCCGAGCGGGGAGGAGCGCGCGCTGGGGCAGGTCGAGCGCGCCGTCGCCGAGACGCTCGAGCACCACGCGCACGTGCGGCTGATGCCGGCCAGCCAACGGGCGGCGTGAGACCGTGATCCTCGCGCGCGACACCGATCCGATCGCCTCGGAGTTCGCCGAGCGCCAGCGCGCGCTCGAGGAGTCGGCGCTGTCCGAGCTTGCCACCCGTTCCTATCCTGCCCGACGCGCTCACCCGGAGGACGATTGCGGGCTGCGCACGCCCTTCCAGCGCGACCGCGACCGGATCGTGCACTGCAAGGCGTTCCGTCGCCTTACGCACAAGACGCAGGTGTTCGTGGCGCCGCTGGGCGACCACTACCGCACGCGGCTGACCCACACGCTGGAGGTGACGATGATCTCGCGCACGGTGGCGCGGGCGCTGGCGCTCAACGAGGACCTGGTCGAGGCGATCGGGCTCGGGCACGACCTCGGGCATCCCCCCTTCGGGCATATCGGCGAGGAGGCGCTCGACGTCTGCCTGAAAGAGCGCTTCGGGCGCGAGTTCCGCCACTACGAGCACTCGCTGCGGGTCGTGGACGTGCTCGAGCCGGCACCTGCCTCGCAGCGGTTGGTGGGGGCTGGGCTGAACCTGACCGAGCCGGTGCGCGAAGGGATCGCGCGGCACTCCAGCAAGGCGCCGATGCCCGCGACGCTGGAGGGACGGATCGTGCGTTTGATCGATCGCGTCGCCTACATCAACCACGACATCGACGATGCGATCAGGGCCGGGCTGCTGGCCGAGGACGACCTCCCGGGCGAGGCGATCGCCGTCCTGGGGCGGACCGGGTCGCAGCGGATCGACGCGCTCGTTCACGACATGGTCGAGCGCTCCGCGCGCGCCGGCGACATCGTCCAGGGGCCCGAGGCCGGGCCGGCGATGGCGCAGCTGCGCGAGTTCATGTTCGAGCGCGTCTATCTCGGACCCGCCGTGCGGGCCGAGCATGCTCGCATCTCAAACGTCGTACGCACGCTGTTCGAGCACTATGCCGACCATCCCGAGCTGCTGCCCGACGACGGCGGGACCACCGGCGCCGAGGAGGCCGAGCGCGTCACCGACTACGTCGCCGGGATGACCGACCGTTACTGCATCCGGGTGTACACCGACCTGGAAGTGCCACGCACCGATTGGCGATCGATGTGACCGCCAATCGGCCAGCGCGCTAGCGTCCCTGCGATGGCCCGCTACACACCCGATTCGCGCGACCGTGTGCGTGACGCGATCGACTTCGTCGAGCTCGTGAGCACCCGCACCGAGCTGCGCCGCGCCGGACCGCGCAGCTATGAGGGGCTGTGCCCCTTCCACGACGAGCGCACGCCCTCCTTCAGCGTCGAGCCGGTCGAGAAGGTCTACTACTGCTTCGGCTGCCAGGCCTCCGGCGACGTGTTCACGTTCGTGCAGGAGACCGAGGGCGTCGACTTCAAGGGGGCGCTGGAGCTGCTCGCCGACCGCGCTGGGATCGAGCTGGAGGTCGAAGCCGAGGACCCCCGCGAAGCGCAGCAGCGGGCGCGGCGCGAGCGGCTGCTGGAGCTGCTGGGGCGCACCGCCTCCTACTACGAGCGCGTGCTGTGGGAGTCCAAGGAGGCCGCCGGGGCGCGCTCCTACCTGGCCGAGCGCGGGCTCGGCGAGGAGATGCTGGGGCGCTTCCGCGTCGGCTACGCGCCCAGCGCCTGGGACACCGTTCTGTTGGCCTCGCGGCGCGGAGGGTTCTCCGAGAAGGAGCTGTACGAAACCGGGCTGGCGCAGCGCTCGCAGGAGCGCGGCAGCCTCTACGACCGCTTCCGCGCGCGGATCATGTTCCCGCTGGCGGACATGCGCGGGCGCGTGCTCGGCTTCGGAGCTCGGGCTACGCACGAGGGACAGAAGCCGAAGTACCTGAACACGTCGGACAACGACGTCTACCACAAGGGGCGACACCTGTACGGCGGAGACCTGGCTCGCTCGGCCGCCGCCAAGGCGGGGGAGACCGTTCTGTGCGAGGGGTACACGGACGTGATCGCGATGCACCAGGCCGGCTTTCAGAACACGGTCGGGCTGATGGGCACCGCGCTGACGGCCGAGCAGGTTGGGGAGCTGGGACGGCTGGCGCCGACCGTGCTGCTCGCGCTCGACGCCGACAGCGCCGGGCAGGAGGCGATGCTCAAGGCTGCGCGGCTGGCCGCCCGGCGAGAGCTGGATTTGCGTGTGGTCGAGCTGCCCGCCGGAGCCGACCCCGCCGATCTGCTGCACGGTGAGGGTGGAGCCGAGGCGATGCGCGAGCTGGTCTCGCACTCGGTTCCGTTCGTGCGTTTCCGCGTGGAGCGGGCGCTCGTCGGCGGCGATGACTCCACGCCGGAGGGGCGCGACCGGATGCTGGCGCAGCTGCGGCCCGTGTTCGCCGAGCTGCCGCAGAGCGCGATGCGGATGGAGCTGACGCGGCTGGTCTCAGGCAAGCTCGGGCTCGGCGAGGGTGTGGCCGAGAGCCTGCTGGCCGCCAGGGCCGAGCCGCGCCCGGCCGGCGCCGGTAGCGCCCGACGCGCTCCCGGCGATCCGCGCCCGGCGGCGACTGCCGGGAGGCCGGGCGGCTCGCGCGGCGGGACGGACGTGCTCGCGCGCAGGGAGGACACCGAGCGATCGTTCCTGGCCCAGTGCATCGCCGCGCCGGCGCACGGTCAGGCCGCGCTGGTCGAAGCCGACGTGGAGGCGCTGTTCAGCAGCGAGCTGCTACGCCGCGCCGCGGGCCATCTGCGCGACGGGCACGTGGGCGAACCTTTGAAGGACGTCAGCGAGGAGGACCGCGAGCTGGTCTCGCTGCTGGCCGAGCTGACGGTCGAAGCCGGGCGCTGGCCGCCGGCCGAAGGGACCGCCACGCCACCGATGCTCGAAGTCCAGCAGCTGCAGCTGGAGCTGGCCGCGATCGAACGGCGGATCCACGCCGCGCGAGCGCAGGGGGCCGGCGAGGTGAGCGAGCTGGCGCGGAGGCGCGGGGAGGTCAAGCTGCGGTTCGATCGCGCGCAGGAGCGGGCGATGGCGCACAGTGGGGTGCAGGGCTGAGGCGCCGCTGGCCGCTGTCGAGCGGGCGAACACCTGCTCGCGTTCCGTCCGGTCCATAGTAGACAATACGGTGCATGGACCGCGCATCGCTAGAGGACTTTTTGAGGCGAGGACTGTCGTTGGCCGAGATCGGAAAGCGCGTCGGCAGGCATGAAGCGACGGTCGCTTACTGGGTGACGAAGCATGGTCTGCAGGCAGTCAATCGGCGCAAGCACGCCACGCGTGGTGGGCTCGATCGTGACGAACTGGAGAAGCTGGTTGGCTCAGGCGCGTCGATCGCTGACATAGCCGACGCAGTCGAACGAAGCAAGGGGACGGTGCGTCACTGGCTGAAAGAGTATGGCCTGACAACCAGCGCCGCCAAGCATCGCCAAGAAAATAAGCGTCTGTCCGATATCGCTGGAGAGATCGTCATCAGGAAGTGTCGGCATCATGGTCTTACTGAGTTCAAGAGGCGGTCGCCAAGCGGGTACCGATGCTTGAAGTGCCGGTCTGACGCTGTTACCGAACGGCGTCGGCGGGTCAAGCAGATACTTGTTCGCGAGGCTGGCGGTGCCTGCTCAATATGCGGTTATCGACGCTCCATCGCAGCTCTCGAGTTCCATCATCTCGACCCGACCACCAAGCGGTTCTCGCTCAGTCATCGCGGCGTGACCCGCTCGATCGCCAGAGCGCGTGCGGAGGCAAGCAAGTGTGTCCTCCTTTGCGCTAACTGCCACGTAGAGGTGGAATCCGGAATCGCTACTATCACCGCCAGCAGCGATGCTGCGTAGAATGTCTTTGGCGCCTCCCGGAGCCTATCCGGGGTGGCACGATCCGGGGTAGCTCAACTGGCAGATGCGCTCGACTGTTAATCGAGAGGTTGTGGGTTCGACTCCCACCCCCGGAGCTTATGACCAAGTCGCTCCGTGACCGGCGTCGGCCTGGAGCCTTCTGAAAGCGTCTCGATCAGCTCGGACGCGCGGGCGCCGGCATCGTGAGTCGAGGACCACGCGGCGAACGAGCCGGTCCGCTCTCGAATCGACTGGTCGGCAAGCACGCGCTCAACGGCACGGCGAACCGGACGAGCAGAGATGAAGCGGCGCGGCAGACGCACGCCGGCGCCAGCCCAGGCCAGGCGGGCGGCGTTCTCGTTCATGTCGCCGGCTACTGGGCAGGCGACGACTGGAACGCCAAGCGAGAGGGCGCGCACGAGCGTGCCATGGCCGGCATGGCAAACGATCGCGTCGCAGTGGGGGAGGGTTCGGGAGTAGGAGAGCCAGTCGCAGACGTGCGCGTTCACTGGGACCGGCAGGGGTCTTGAGGGCAGGCGGCGGTTGTAGGTGGCGAGCACCCGCACCGGGGCATCGGCCAGGCCATCCAGACAGGCGTGCAGGAGACGGTGATCGGTGTCCTGTGAGGTGGACGGGGCAACCAGCACCAGCGGGTCCTCGCCGGGCGGGATCGGGACCTCCTCGGCGGGCGGCTCCCACAACAGTGGCCCGACGACATGAACGTGCTCAGGCCACTCGCGCGGGTACTCGAGCTGCGGGTAGGTGGCCACGAGCGCAAGCTGCTCGCTCGTGCCTCCGTGCGCGCGCCGCTGTGGCGGCAGGCCAACCGCCTCGCGGGTGCGGTTGAGAGCGCGACGGCCACTCTCAAGACCCCGGTGAACCGGCAGGTGCGCGCGGTTCCACGCTGCGCGGCCTAGCGGCGTGCGCGGGAGCAGCGCTCCGAACGAGTAGATCGGGAAACCCGGCGCCGACTCGGGGAAGACGTGCGGGATGAGCGTGGCTCTGGGGATCCCCAGCAACTCGGCGCACAGCGACGGCGCCAGCGTGAGGATGTCGTGGACTACGACGTCCGGACGCATCTCTTCGACAAGCGGCAGCGTGTCGCGCGTGGCGTAGACGATCGCCTCGTAGAAGTCCAGCGGCTGCGGCGGCGTGCCGTTGCGCTGCACCGGGACGGGGAAAGCGCTGTACTCCGGCGCCGGCGTGAACCGCAAGCCCTCGCCCTCGACGGCGGAGCGCCAGCGCTCCCACGTCTGCAGCGTCACGTCGTGACCGCGGGTGCGCAGGGCGCGGCCGAGGGCGATCATAGGGAAGGCGTGGCCGGGATCACCGAAGGCGCCGAGCAGAATGCTCAGCTTTGGCCGCTCGGACCGCTGGCCACCCTCCGGCGGCACGACCTGGACGGGCGAGACAGGCGTTGGCCGATCGGCGATCCCTCTGATCGCCGATCGGTGGCGGCTGTGAGTTGCGGACACTGCCTCGGACGTGGCGCCCCGCGCTAACCCGCCAGCTCGGCCACGAGGCGCAGCTGGTCGAGGCGATCATCCTTGGTGAAGGCGATCGGGGTGATGCCGAGCGTGCCGACGCCCGCGTCCCGGTAGACGGCGATCCGCTCGCGCACGACCTCCTTGGGGCCGCACAGCGACACCTTGTCGATCAGCTCGTCGGGGATGGCGGTCATCGCCTCCTCACGCTTGCCTTCGAGGTAGAAGTCCTGGATGACTTTGGCCTCATCCTCAAAGCCGTAGCGGCAGACGAGGTTGTTGTAGAAGTTCTGCTTGCGCGAGCCCATGCCGCCGACGTACAGCGCGACGAACGGGCGCATCGCGTTGCGGGCGGCCTCGATGTCGTCGGTGACGAACACGTTGACGGTGGGGGCGATGTCAAAGCCATCGAGCGTGCGCCCTGCACGATCCGCGCCTTCCTGCAGGAGGGGTCGCAGCTCCGATACGTGCTCGGGGGAGAACAGCGTCGGGATCCAGCCGTCGGCGATCTCGCCCGCCAAGGCCGTGTTCTTGGGTCCGATCGCCGCCAGGTACACCGGGATGCGCTCCTGCACAGTGGAGATCGTCAGCTTCAGCGCCTTACCCGGGCCGTCGGGCAGCGGCAGCTCCAGGGTCTCGCCCTTGAATTCGACGCGCTCGCGCGCCAGGGCCATCCGCACTACCGCGACGTACTCGCGCGTGCGCTGCAGCTGCTTGGCAAAGCGCTGCCCGTGCCAGCCCTCGGCCACCTGCGGGCCCGAGGAGCCGATGCCGATGATCATCCGGCCGCCCGAGAGCTGGTCGATCGTCGCGGCGGTCATCGCGGTCATCGCCGCCGAGCGGGCCGGCATCTGGAAAATCCCCGCACCGAGGCGGATCGTGCTCGTCTGCCCGGCCAGCCACGCGAGCACCGTCGCGGTGTCGGAGCCGTAGGCCTCGGCCGCCCACACCGAGTCATAGCCGAGCTTCTCGGCTTCCTGGACGATCTCCAGCTGGTCCTGCGAGGAGAGCCCGAGGCCCCAGTATCCGATGTGCACGCCTAGCTTCATCTGCCGTTCCTTTCTGGAGCCGAGCCGCTCGCGCCTACAGCGCGTCGCCCGGACGGACGAACATGATCTCAGGAACGACGCACGCGGGGGAGAGGCGCAGCATGAAGCGCACCGACTCGGCGATGTCTTGCGGGCGGATCATCTCCTCCGCTTTGACCTGACCCTTGACAAAGTCGGTCATCGGCGTGTCCACGAACGCCGGGCACAGGGCCAGCGACTTGATGCCGTCGGCGCCGAGCTCCTTGTTCATCGCTTCGGTCCAGCCGACAACAGCGTGCTTGGTCGCCGAGTAGACCGACAGCCACGCCTCGGCGCGCTTGCCGGAGATCGAGGACGTGTTGACCACGAGCGCACCCGAGTGCTCGGCGCCGGCCGCCTTGAGCAGCTCCAGCGCCTCGCGGTAGAACAGCACGATCGAGCGCAGGTTGACCGATATCTGCATGTCCAGGTACTTGGTCTGGATCTCGCCGACCGGCGCGCCGATGCCAACGCCGGCGTTGTTGACGAGCACGTCCAGGCGGCCGTAGCGCTCGCGGTGGGCGGCTACGACCTTCTGGACCTCGGCCTCCTCGGAGAGCGAGGCCGGCACCGCGTGGACGTCGAAGCCCTCGGCGGCGAGGCTGTCGACAGCGGCTTGCAGCTTCTCCGGACGCCGCGCGGCCATCGTCACGCCATAGCCTTCCTCGGCCAGTACACGCGTGATCGCCAGCCCGATCCCGCTGGATGCCCCGGTCACGATCGCTGCTCGGTCCGCCATAGTCGCCTCCCTCGTTGGTTGAGGGGCGTATCAAACCATGCCCGGCACGGCTCGCGCTCGCCTGAGAGCGCTGGTAGCGTCTGAGCGGCCGCGCGTAGCGCGGCACGGGCCCGTAGCTCAGTTGGTTAGAGCCGCCGACTCATAATCGGTTGGTCCCAGGTTCGAGTCCTGGCGGGCCCATTCTTTCAGGCCGGCGATCGCAGTCGCTCAGCGACGGACGAGACGCGAGGCAGGCTCAAAGTCCCCGTGCAGAACCAGTGGATCGAGGTCGGCCCCGTTGGGCCAGGCGACGGTTCCCAACTCGTCGTCTACCTGCACCTGAGCGAAGTAGCCGGGATCGGCCAGAGGCTCGAACACGGGGCCGTGCAGCTCTCCGGTGAGATCGACATCGCGTGCGCTGCCATCGCTAAAGCCAAGCCTGAGCTTGTAATGACCGAGCACGTCTACAGAGGTGACGCGAACGAACTCCATGCGCCCATCTTACGGCAACGGGTCGATTGGCTCGGGAAAACTCCCGTCCTTGGCCCTCTGCCAGTCCGCTTCCAACTCCTCGCGGGCAGACTCGCCCACTCGGTCACGAGCTTGAACGCGCGAGTCGGGAGGCTGCCTACGAGCAGTCATTGCTACCAATCAGAATCGCCGCGTGATACTCGGCGTATTCGGCGTGGAAGTGGGGCGGGTCGTGGTCGTAGAAGTACATCGTGACGACGATCCCGTAGAAGAAGCTGATGCGAGGCACGGGGCCATCATGAGCGCCCTTGCGGACGGAGAACGGCCCAACCTCTTCGCATTGATCCTGGTTGACTCCCTCAGCCGGATGCGTCCGGACTTGTGTTCGAACTTTGATCTAGGAGGCCAGCATGTCGAGCAGCATCATTAGTGGTGGGATCGTTGCGATCATCGCGTTCCTTTTGGCGGCTGCATGGGACACACTCAAGTACAGGCGTGATGTTGGTCGCCATGACCGCGCCGTGCTCGCTTCAATCCGGATGGAGCTTGCGGCGAATCTGCCGGTCGTAGAGAAGAATCAGAAGGACATCGCGCAGGAGCTTAACCGCCTGGCAAAGGGCGAATGGCTACTGAACCCACTCGAGCCCCTTGAGGCAGGATTCTGGAACCTCGCGAAGCTCAATCCACCGAAATCGATTAGTGCGAGCGCCGACTCGCTTGGGAATCTTCAGCGCGTCGCTCGTCTCACGTTCAAGGTCAATGAAGTCATCAAGAGCCGAGAGGCATTCCGCGTGGGGAATCAGGAATCGCCGACGTTCAAGATCAAGCTTGGAGGGTATGACCAACTTATTCAAAGGCTCCAAGCAGAACTTGTTGAGGCGATCACCATCGCCGAGGCCATGATCGCACCATCCGTCCGGTCGCAGCCTATGAGGGCACCCGCCCTAGAGAAACCGACTCTCCCGGGACCCGCGCAAAGCGGTTCGACTTCAGATCGGTTGGCTTCATCGCGTTGACGCTCAGCAATGGACGATCCCGGAACCCTGCCTCTACTCGTGGCGGCAGCTATACCGCATCGAGATCGTCAAGCCGCGCCCTCGACAGCACCGCCCGCTCACCCTGAAACGGCACACCCTCGGCTTCCAGCAGCCGCCGCTGACGGGCCCCCTTGGCAAGCGACCCGTCGGCGCGCACGACCCGGTACCAGGGCGCCTCGCCCGCGGCGGCCTGGCTGAGGACACGGCCGGCCAGGCGAGGCGCGCCCGGCGACACGTCGCCGTAGGTGCGCACGTATCCGGGAGGGATCGCCCGGACGCGCCGCAGGATCGCCTCCCGGGTCTTGCCGCTCTCCGCTTCGCTCACAGCGCTGATCTTGCCACTCCGAGCCCCAATCCTTGGATGGTTGCGCTCCTGCTTTCACAACGCCAAGCGGCTAAGCAAGGTCACCCGATGCGGATGATGTGCAATAGGCCGTGCCTGTAGAGCATCCCAGCCACCAGCGGCCCCATGCTCCCGACTGAAAGGCCCAGATGAGCACAGCGGCACAACCTACGCCCAAGAAGCAGATGCCGCAAAGCGCCGCCGCCCCATCGCCGTTTCCCCCGATCGCCGATTTCGCCTTCCTATCCAACTGCCACACGGGCGCGCTGGTGGCGCTCGACGGAACGGTCGACTGGCTGTGCGTGCCGCGCTTCGATTCCGCGAGCGTGTTCGGCGCGTTGCTCGACCGCCAGGCGGGTGGGTTCCGTTTCGGGCCGTTCGGGATCAACGTGCCCACCGCGCGTGTGTACGAGCCAGGCACCAACACGCTGCTGAGCACCCGGACGACGCCCACGGGCTGGGCGATCGTGCGCGACTCGCTCACGATCGGGCCAACGCGCGGCAAGGATCTCATCACCCCGCACACGCGCCCGCCGGCAGACGAAGACGCCGACCACCTGCTGGTGCGAGTGGCGATGTGCCTGGAAGGCGAGGTCGAGATGGAGCTCACCTGCGAACCCGTCTTTGACTACGGCCGCACTCCAGCCAAATGGGAGGTCGCCGACGACGGCCACGTCGCCGACGCGAGCGGGGCGAGCAGACGCTCCGGCTGCAGACGGACATGGCGGTCGGGATCGAGGGCGAATGGGTGCGTGCCCGCCACGTCCTGGGACAGGGCGAGCAGGTCTACTGCGCGCTCTCCTGGGCCGAGGAGCTGGCGGCGCCCCAGAACCTCGACGAGGCCAACGAGCGACTGGCCGCCACCGACCACTACTGGCGCGGCTGGCTGAGCCGCGCGCGACTGCCCGACCACCGCTGGCGCGAGCCGATCCAGCGCTCCGCGCTCGCGATCAAGGGCCTTACGTATAGGAGATTATATACTTCGCAAACCCAGTTTTTCCGTCTGATCGTCCGCTAGCTTCTCGGCCTTCGTAGACCATTGGCCCCGGACGGCCGGAACCGCCCGGGGCCGGACACCGAAAGGACGAGGCCCTTCCGATGCAAGAGGATCGTATTCAGCAGGAGCTGGAAGCAGACGACGACGTGGCCGACGAGGACCGGGACGGCAACGTCCTGGCGCTCATCATCGACTCAGGTTGGCCGTGGACAGTTGACGAGATCGCGTGCGAACTGCGCACGCTGTTGGGCGCGAGAGACGCCGTAGCTCGGCTCTCGGGAGCCGGGCTTGTGCATCGCCTCGGCGAGCTGGTGTTCCCGACCCGCGCGGCGCTGCGAGCGGACGAGATCGGAGCCGGGGCCGCTTGACCGACGCTCAGGAGGCGGTGCCGTGCCGCCGCGTTGGTCGCGGTGCCGCCTTCGGAGCCTTCCGGCGCTTGCTCGGCTCTTGGTGCTTGCCGTCGGGCTTGACGCGCAGCACAGCGCGTAGGGCATCCTCGAACGGCAGGGTGATCGACAGCTTGCCGTTGCGTTGGTTGCTTTCTTGCGCTTCTTTGCTCGGCATTCCCTTAGCGTACCGACAAGCTGGCTAAACGGCCGCGACTCCCGGAATGAACAGCGGACGTATGCCCTGCCAAGTCACGCCTTCGATGTACGGACCCGCACGTTGATCGGCAATCCGTTCGATATCTGGCCAACGAGCGACCAACAGCCGCAGGGTATCCCAGCGCGTGTAGTTCCCGGAGCCAGTGAGACAAAAGGTCCGCACGCCGCTGTCAAGTAGCGCTTGCCGCTCAGTCGGCCGTTTTCTTATCTTCTTGTCTCGGTGGATGACAACCCAGTCGTTTGCCCCAGCGTGCGGCAGCCACTTGTCGTCCAACGTATCCTCGGCTAGGGCATTGGGGCCACCGGCGTAGAGCACATCATCTCGCACCGACGCGATCGCTTGGCGCACAGCCTGCGGGAAACTCGCGTCGATGTAGTAGACGTTTAAGCTGCCTTCCGATGCTCCCAATCGATGGCCGCTTTGACATCGGCTGGGGTTAGACCCCACGAGCGAGCAACGGTAGCCTCAGATTCCCCTGCGGCGACCGACTCGGCCACCAACTCAGTTCGTATCCCTTTGATCTGCGGCACCCCGAAGGCGACGGTCGGATCAATGACCACCGGGGAATCTCTGCCTTCGGGCCAGTATCGAATCGGCACGTCGCCGTCATCAAGCTCCACGCGCTCTAGGAACTGAAGCATCGGCGGCGCAAGCGCCGTCTGGCCACCCTCGAACTCGACCAAGTACATCTCACGCGGCAACTTGGTTTCCAGCTGAAGGTCGTATATGAGCTTGCGCTTAGTGGGATCGACCATCGGGCGACAGTGGGCGAGCGGGTACGGCACACCAAGCGAGGCGCGCATCCCCTCAATGAACGGGCGCATCTTCTGAAGCGAGACCCGCTTCTGCCGATAGCCGTTCAGGAGCCTCGCCTCGACGAACTCGCCCCACGTCACAACGTCTACGCCGGTCGGCTCCGGTCGAATCACCGGCGGATATACGGTGCCGCCACGTACGCCGCCCTCAAGCCACCAACGCAACGTCGCAGGCCACAGGTCAAGCAGCCGCGCAGCTTCAGCGCACGAGTACAGCGGGCGTTCAAGCGTCACAACCTTGGCCATCACACACATCCTATTCTTTCGACAGGCGTCGCGATTTGCAGGGGTTTTCTCGCTGACGCGCCTGTTCCCTGCGACGCACCTAACGAGCTTGTTGATACTGGAGCCGCTTGCCCTCGGACTGGATGAGGGCCTGCACGGTGCGCTGCCCGTCGCTCAAGTGGCGGGTGCTGTAGCGGTAGTCGAACTCGTCCAAATAGCGCGGTAGCTGCGCCTCGGAGACGTGATGATAGGTGCCGGTGATGCCGCGCTTGAGGTTGGCGAAGTATCCCTCCACGGTGTTCGTGTGGACATCGCCGCGCACATATTCGTCGCGGGAGTGATCGACCGTCTCGTGGCTGACGAAGCGCTCATCCAGGCCCCGATACGACGACAACTGGTCGGTCATGATGTGCGCCGAGCGGTCTACGTGGCGGATCACGGCTCCCTGTAGCTCCTTGGCGGTCACGTTCGCGGCGCGAAAGGATCGCGATACGCCGTTGCGCTGGACGAGCGTCAGGACGATCGTCTTGTTCGGTGCGCCCCGCCCCCGCTTGCCGCCTTTGGTCTTGCCCCCGATGTACGTCTCATCGACCTCGACCACGCCGGTCATCGCACGCTGGAAATCCGGGTCCGCCATCGCGTGCCGAATCCTGTGGAACATGAACCACGCCGTCTTGTACGTCACGCCGACGCTTCGGTGGAGCTGGTGGGCGCTCATGCCCTTCTTAGACGAGCACAGCAGGTAGAACGCCAGCAGCCACTTGTTCAGCGGGACGTGGCTGCCCTCGAAGATCGTCCCGACCGTGACCGTGAACTGCTTGCGGCACGCCGGACACTTCCAGAGGCGGCGCTTCGTCGCCTTGCTGTTCAGGCGGTACGGGTCGCGTTCGGTCGTGCAGTGCGGACAGACCGCTCCCTTGGGCCAACGGACGCCCTCCAAGAACTCCGCAGCAGCCGTCGGGTCGGAGAAGTGGGCCGCGAGACTCGCCAGATTGAGATCGTCCATACCCAAACCCTAGCGAAACGGTCTGGGTTTGTCAAGTACATAATCCCCTACGTATATGCCCACCGGAGCCACCGTCGCTGCGCTCACAACCTCACTGCCGGAGACGCCGGGGGAGAACGCAACTGGGATTACCGCTACACCTGGCTGCGCGACTCCACCTTCACGCTGCAGGCGCTTCACTACCTCAACCTCTACTGGGAGGCCGAGGAGTTCATGCAGTTCGTCGCCGACCTTGAGCCCAACGGCGACGGATCGACGGCCGCCGCGACCTGACCGAGTCCACGCGCGAGGACCTCTCAGGCTACGCGGGGGCGAGCCCGGTGCGGATCGGCAACGGAGCGTTCGACCAGCGCCAGAACGACGTGTTCGGTGCGGCGCTCGACTCGATCCTGCTGCACACTCGCCGCTCCGAACGACTGCCGCGCCGGCTGTGGCCGATCGTGCAGGCCCAGGCAAAATGCGCGACGAAGGTGGCGCAAGCCCGACCAGGGCATCTGGGAGGCGCGGGGCAAGCCCCGGCACTACGTTTCCTCCAAGCTGATGTGCTGGGTGGCGATGGACCGCGCCTCCAAGCTCGCGGCGATGCGCGTCGCCTCGCCGCTGGGGCCCGGAGATATCGGCTCAGGAGGGGGCCAAAAAGTAAATCCGCGCAGGCGGATAAGGCGCCCACGAGAACACCTGCCACGGTCGGCCGTGGTAGAGCACCCTGCCGTGTGTCGGCAGGCGGCGCGGGCCGGCGTTCAGGCCCGCGATCTGCAGCGAGCCTTCGCGAACGTACGCCAGTCCGCCGGTGGAGCCCACGATCGTGCCGACGAAGTCCTGGTACTGGCTGGCGAGCGCGTGGAAGCGGGACGCTACGTGCTTGACGACGCCGCCCCACGCTGCGCTGCGCACGGCCGCGCATCCCTGCGCCGAGAGCGCCTTGGCGGGCGGCGGCACGAGCAGCGCGACGTTCAGCTTGCCGCTGGGGAACGCGTCGGCCTTCATTACGCGGACAAGGAACGTCGCGCCGCGCACTTTGACGGTCGAGCCGTCGCTCGGCAGAGCGGGAGCGGGCTGCAGCGTGCCCATCAAAAACGTGTGGGCGGGTCGGGGCGGTGGACCTCCGTACAGGTCGATCGGCACGCCGACGAACCGTGTCACGAGCTTGACGTAGCCGACGTCGTCCTGTACGGCCATCACATAACTGCCGACCTTGACTCCGTTCTGGCGCAGCGAGCCGGAGATCGGGGCGATGATGTAAGGGCCGCCGACGTCGGCCAGCACCCGCCCGTTCTTGACCACGCGCAGCCGCACTATGTGCCAGTGCGGCGTGTAGACGATCGTATGCACGGCCGCGTAGACGGCTGCGCGGTTCGAGCTGGCCAGCGCACCGAGCAGTTCCGTCGAGCCTGTGACGTGCGCCACGTCTTCGCCGACCTCGTGGCCGGTGATCTCGCCCATGTAGATCTTGTGAGCGACCAGTGCGTCCACTGCCGCGATCGTCTGTGCGCTAGCCGCGCCGCACGGGCCCGAGGCCGAGTTCGGCGAGGCGCCAGCGCCCTTGGAGCCGCCGACCGGGGTCCCGGCGGAGAGCCGCGAGCTTCGCGCGGCGGTCCCAGGGTCGTCCGGGTCCGCGGCCGCCACCGCCACGGCGGCCAGCGCCGCGACGGCGATCGCCGCTATCAACCATCGCATGAGCAATCGCCGTTTCGAAGGGAACATCGCCAACCAGCCTCAGTGGTCGTCCTTAGCGTCAGATGAGCACGGTATGAGACATGTCACATGTCGAGGTCGCCCCCGTTCATGCGTCCAGACAGAAGTATCGCTCTATGTCAGGCTGCGAACACCCGGTTGGCCAGGGTGGGGTCGCCGAGCGTGTCAAAGGCCACCAGTTTGCCGGCGTCGTTGTAGGTCAGCACGTCGGCGCTCTCGACCGACTCTCCGTCGAGGCTGACGGTCGTCAGCACGACTACCTTCGCGCCGTCGGCGATGAAGTCGTGCGGCGCTGTGCGGAAGCCGCCGCCGAGGAACTTGCCCCACAGCTCGCCCACTGCCTGCTTGCCTTTGTAGGAGCCGGTCAGCGCGTTTTTGCCACGCACCGTCCATTCGATCGAGTCATCGATGTCGCGCATCGCGCCCTCGGCGTCGCCGCTGCTGAAGGCGGCATAGGCCGCCTGCGCCGTCTGCTTGTTCTCTTGTGCACTCATGTCCCTGCCTCTTCTCGAATAGATGACGAACGACAGGCAAGGTCCGCCCACCTGCGCGAACCCCACCCCTGTAGCGGCTGGGCCGCCGGGGTCGAGTCGGTGATCGGTCGAGCGCTACACCTCCAGGTGTACCCGACGCTTCGCGATCGCAAGCCGGCGCGGCGGAATTGAACTTCCGACCCTCTCACTACGATTGGGCCCATGCCCAGCGAGCCCAGCAAGCGCGTCGCCGTCATCGACCTGGGGTCCAACTCCTTTCGCATGGTCGTCTTTCACATGCACGCGACCGGCTGGGAGCGCGAGTGTGAGCTCTCGAGCCCGGTGCGGATCGGCGAGGGCCTGCTGGCCAGCGGCCGGCTGGGCGAGGCGGGGATCGATCGCGCGCTGCAGACGCTCGACGAGTTCGCTCGCTCCTGCGACGAAGCTGGCCTCGCCGCCGAGCAGATCGACGCGGTCGCCACCAGCGCGATCCGCGACGCCGAGAACGGGAGCGAGTTCCTCGCACAGGTGCGCGAGAGCGCCGGGCTGGACGTGCGCGTGCTCAGCCGCGAGCAGGAGGCGCGCTACGGCTACCTGGCGGCGGTGCACTCCACGACGCTGTCCGACGGCTGCGTGCTCGACCTCGGCGGCGGCTCGCTGCAGCTGGTACGGGTGGCGGGCCGAATCGCGCGCGAGTCGGGATCGTGGCGGCTGGGGGCGGTGCGCATGACCGAGCGCTTCCTGACCGGCGAGGGACCGGCAAAGCGCAGCCAGTGCAAGGCGCTGCAGGCCCACGTGGCGCGCAAGCTCGAGCGCGCCTCCTGGCTTGCGCTCAGCGGCGAGCGTGTGGTGGGGCTCGGCGGCACGGCGCGCAACCTCGCGACCGCGGCCGATCGACGATCGATACCCCATTCGGGGCACGCGGCGGGATCGTCGATCGAACAGCGTGCAGCCGGCCTGCCCGATGAGGTGCAGGGCTTTCTGCTCACAGCCGATGCGCTCGGCGAGCTGATCGAGCGCCTCGCTGCGCTCCCGGCCGCGCAGCGCAGCAGCGTCCCCGGCATCAAGCCGGCGCGCGCCGACATCGTGCTCGCCGGTGCGCTCGTCATCCAGCAGGTCATGAGCCAGGGCGGCTTCGACGCACTCGAGGTGACCGGCGCAGGCCTGCGAGAGGGCATCCTGCTCGAGCGCCGCCTGCTGACCAGTCAGATCGACGCCCTGCAGGCCGCCCGCGCGGCCTGACCGCGTCGAGGCTGCCGAGAACGTGCCTCTCAGCCAGCGGGGTGGGCTTCCAGGGCGCGCTCGCGCCCCGCGCAGTCGAACAGGACCAGCGCCGACGGGCCCGGGACCGGTCCGTGCCAGGCCTCGTGCGGTATCTGCCGGCAGTCACGCAGGACGGCCGCGGTGGCCTTGTTTCCGCCACGCGAGGCGTACTCCCCGCCGATCACCACGTAGCGGGCCTGCCCGCGCGCAATCAGGCGCGCCAGGCCGCGTCCGTCAAGCACCGGATCGGTCCCGCCGTAGCCGCCCAGCGCTCCGGCGGGAGAGCCGAGCAGGATCAAGGGCGCGGCGGTGGGGGCGGCATCGGTGAGCAGGCTCCAGCGGCTGCCAGGCCGGTGTGCCGTGGCGTAGGCGACCAAATTGCGATTTTCGCGCATCGATTTCGCTTCCACGCCGAAGCGCCCGAAGCCGGTCGCTTCGTGCGGGCCGGCTGCAGGGAACGTGCCCTCCACCGGCGCCAGCCAGGTGGTGGCCGCGTAGGCGGTGGGAGCGACGAGCAGCACGGCAAGCAGCAGCGAGATCGCTGGCAGCGCCAGGCGTCGGACGGCGAGCGCGATCGTGCACAGCGCCGCGCCGCCGATCAGGAACGGCACGAACCACTGCAGGTAGTGCTGGTTCTCGATGATCGCGATCTGTGCCGCCACGGTCGCCACCACCGCGAGCCCCAGCAAGAGCAGACGCGGATCGCTGGCCGATCGAGGATCCCGCTGCGTGCCCGGGTGGGTGGGCCTCCCATTCCGGTATCGATCCTCGATCGGTCGAGCAAAGTCGGCGAACGCCGAGACGCCGGCGCCGATCATCGCCGCGGCGCCCGGAGCGAGCGCGGAGATGTAGTACGGGTGGACGATCCCCTTGGAGTAGCTGAGCACCACGAACTCGACCACGAACCACCCGCCGAGCACGAGCAGCACAGCAAGACGCTTCTCGCGACGGTCTCGGCCGGCCCCGCGCGCCTGCGGATCCCGCGGTGGCCATAGCACCTGCAGCGCGAGCGCTATCAAGCCGAAGATCGCAAGCGGCAGCGTCCAAGCGCCCTGACCGGCGAGCTCGGAGCCGAACAGGCGTAGCGGACCGACCGGCCCGCCGAAGGCGATCGGATAGCGGTAACGGCCATCGGGCAGATACTTGGAAGGCTTGGCCACACGTATATGTGCGTGCGTGCGTGCGCGCGTAGAGGCCTGATGGCGCGGCGCGCTGTGCACGATTGCGCCGCCGCGCGCCGGGATGTTGCCGGGTCCACCGACCTCTCCTTCCACGCGCCCGAAGCCGTTGTATTCGAAGGTGAGGCCGAACTCGGTGTTGTTGGTCGAGCTGCCGACGTAGGGACGTTGCGAGGCGGGCGTCAGTTCGACCATAGCGATCCACGCGAACGAGACGACTCCGAGCGCGACGCCGGCGCCGGCGAGCGCCAGCAGGCGCCGCGGCCACGCCGACGGCGCGCAGACCAACCAGCCGAGCGCGATGCCGGGCACCGCCAGGTACGCCGCCAACGTCTTGGTGTTGAAGGCCAGGCCGATCAGCGCAGCCGAGGCGAGCAGCCAGCGCGCGTGCCCCCCCTCGATCGCGCGCAGCGCGCACGCGCACGCCAGCAGCATCAACATGACGAGCAGCGGGTCGACGCCGTTGTCGCGCGAGACGGCGACGAAGATCGGAAACACCGCGAGCGCGAGCGCGCCGGCGAGCCCGGCGAGGACACCGAGTCGCCGCGCCACCACGACGTAGAGCAGCGCCACCGTGAGCGTGCCCATGATCGCCTCGGGCAGCAGCAGGCTGAGCGGCGTGAAGCCGAACAGCTTGGCGCTCAACACCTGAGGCCACACTCCGAGCGGCGGCTTGTCGATGCTCACGAGACCGCCCTGATCGAAGGAAACGAACAGGAAGTTGTGCAGCGAGACCAGCATCGACTTGACGCCCGCCGAGTAGAAAGTGTTCGCCCACGCGTTCTGAGCGAGCTTGTACGTGTTGAGCACTACCGACAGCGCGAGGATCCCCGCGAGCGCCACGTGCGCGGGCGAGAGCGCGCGTCGCAGCGCGTGGCTTCGCGTGGACAGGCTGGGTCGGTGGAGCTGCTCGATCTGCGACATCGACTATCCGGCGGCGGAAGTGACCGCTTCGACGGACTGTAGGCACGGCGGTGGCACGAAGCCGGCCTGCATGCGCGCCGCGCGCAGACCGGGCTGGCCGGGCAGCGGTGAGATGAATGGCGTCAG
The DNA here is from genome assembly GCA_035938935.1 of Solirubrobacteraceae bacterium. GTDB lineage: Bacteria > Actinomycetota > Thermoleophilia > Solirubrobacterales > Solirubrobacteraceae > Palsa-744. Next base: position 39,054 of record DASZGH010000099.1, on the reverse strand, counting down.
CGCGGGCTCGGTGAGCGTGGGCTGTTCGACCACCGGGCCGGAGATCCGCGGCTGCAGCGGCGCGGGCGTGCCCGCCAGCGAGAAACCGATCGTGCTCGTGCCGGGCGGGACGCTGAGCACTCGCTGGATGCGCACCGGCCTCGTGGTCAGTGCGCGCTGTTCGTTGACTCCACCCGGGTAGTGGATCAGCAACGTCAGGGGATGCGCGGCGTGCATGTAGACGCGCATCTGCAGCGTCGCTTCGCGGGCGACGGGCGACGGGTTGGTCAGTTCGATCCCTTCGGTGCCGCACGCCGTGCGCAGCGGACGAAGCGTGCTCGCGCGCAACTGCGCCAGCTGCGCCGCGGGGTGGGCGAGAGCGAGCCGGGCCGCGAACGGGCGCAGGTCGTAGAACCTTAGGTCGTGGGCCGGGCTGAACAGCGGCTGGACGCCGAGCACGCGTTCGAGCACCGGCGCCAGTCGCGGCCGTGCGGCCGCGCTGTACCCGTGCGGGTCGACCCACAGACCGTCGAAACCATCGGCGGCGGCCGCGGCGAGCGAGAGGTAGAGCGGCTGCGTAGCCAGCGGCGCCTGCCAGTCGGCGGGCCGGCCCTTCATCGCACCGTAGCTCCAGCGCAGCCGGTCGGAGTGGATCGGGCCACGCGCCAGTTCGTAGGTCGTGCCGAAGTTGGGGTTGGGCGCTGAGACGCTCGTGCCGGTGGCTCCGTAGCCCTCGGGGAATGGCACGTAGGGCAGCTGGAAGATCGCGGCGCCATGCGGCATCCGCGCTTCGATCTCGCGCACGAACGTCGCGTCGCTGACCCACTGCTTGGCGTCCTTTTCGTACTTGGGCACGAAGAAGCTCGACGTCTCGTCGACGATTCCCAGCGCCAGCACGACCGCGCACACCGCCGCGCCCGCGCCGATCGCGGCGGCGCGCGTGGAGACCCACTCCGCCAGCCTTCGCAGGCCCGCGTCGAGGCCGAGCATTGCCGCCAGCAACGAGAAGAACGCGACGTATAGAGAGATCCGGTTCCAGCCGCGGATGTCGCGTGTGACGAAGAACGCGATCAGGCTGGAGAGACCGCCGATCGTGGCGAGCACGAACGACAGCGAGACGCCCAGCGCGGCCGGGCGGTACAGCGAGCCTGGCCCGATCCGCCGCCCTAGCGCCGCCGCGATCTTCGACCGTCGCTCGGTCGCCCCCACCGCGCCGCTCTCGCCGCTACCGCCACCGGCACCTACCGCGATGGCGCCGGCTGCGCCCGCGATCGAGACGAACGCGATCAGCCCCAGCCACAAAAAGCCGATCGAGCCGACCGCGCCGAGGTTCTCATAACAAGCCTCGCAGTAGCCGGTCGAGGTAGCTTCGATGTAGCGCTGGTTGACTTTCGAGAAGGGCGCGAGCCGATGCGCCTCGACGGGCAGCAACAGGTCGCTGAGGCGTAGACCGAACTGGTCGGCTTCGATGGTGGTGCGCTTGATCGCCGTGTTGGCGCCGTGCTGGGCGCGATAAGAGAGCGTCGGCGCGATGTTGGCCGCCAACGTGAGCGCAATCAGCGCAGCCGCGAGCACCCCCGAGAGCGACGCGCCGCGGCCGCGACCGACGAGCAGCGCCAGCGCGCTTCCCGCCAGCAAGAGCAGGATCGCGAACACCGCGTAATACAGTCCGGTCGAGCCGACGACCACGCAGCAGGCCACGGTCAGCAGCGTTGTACCCGACAGTCGGCCGCCGACACGCGCTGGCCACGCCCGCGCAGTCGCGCCGCCGGCGCCGGTCGTCTCAGCCGGCGTGCCCGCGTCCTCTTTGCCTGTCGCCCTGCCGCGCGCGAACAAGCCCGGAGCCACCCACAGACGCATGAACAGCAGCGCGCCGAGAGGCACGCCGTAATAGGCGGACAGCAGCACCTGCGACTCGCCGCGGTAGAAGTGGTAGGGCAGCAGCGCGAAGATGCAGGCGCCAACGATCGCCGCTCCGACCGAGACGCCGAGCAGGCGCAGCGCCGCGAACGCGCTCACAGCGACGAGCGCGAACGTGAGCAGGAAGAAGACGTTGAGCACCCACGCCGGGTTCTGGGAGAACAGGCCGAGCGCGCGCACGAGCAGCAGGCTGAGGTTGTCGCCGCCCTGCGGGAAGTCGTACAGCTGCAGGCCGAACGGCGCGCCCAGAGATGGGTTCACCTGGTAGGAGCCGTGGGCGAGGATGCCCTTGACCAGCAGCAGATAGAACTTCGTGTCCCCCTCGCTGGCGTAGTTCCAGGGCTGTGAGAGATGCCCTTCGCCTACGTTCAGCACGAGCGCCGCCACGAGCACGCTCACCACCGCCGCCACGAGCGCTCCGGCGATTGCCGGGCCGTGCGTGCCGAGCCACGCGACCGTGCGCTGCGTGGCAGCGGGCGCGGAGGAGCGGCCGCTCGGCGCGGCGGGGACGGTTGCGCTCATCGCGCCAGCCCGGCCAGCAGCCGATCGATGTCGCTCTCGTCGTTCCAGGCGCCCACCGACGCCCGCAGCCACGGACGGCCGGGGATGTTGCGCAGGAGGACTCCCGCTGCGGCGAGCACGTCGCGCTCGGCCTCGGCATCGGCGCTGGCAAAGGAGACGAGCGTCGTCTGATCGCGGCGAGCGACATCGCGGCCACGCTCGCGCAGGCGCTCGACCAGCACGGACGCGAGCGAGCGCGAGCGCTCGTAGACGCGCTCCCAGCCGAAGTCCTCGAGTACGCCAGTCGCCGCCAGGGCCACGGCCAGCGCCTCGGCGGAGAGTGCGAGCGTGTCGAAGCGGCGGGCGTCGTCGTGCAAGGGGGCGTCGATGCCCAGGCCGGGGTCGGCGAGGTTGCCGTAGCCGCGGCGGCGGACGCACAGGCGCTCGCGCAGCGACGGGGCCACGTACAGCATCCCAGTCCCGTCCGGGCCGCACAGCCACTTCTGCCCGGCGCCCGCATAGGCGTCGCAGCGCAGCGCGCGCACGTCCACGTCCACGGCGCCAACGCCCTGGGCGCCGTCGAGCACCACGGGCACGCCCAGTTCAGCCAGTTCGCCCAGGCCGGCCGGCGCGAGCAGTCCGCTCATCCAGCCGACGTGGCAGCAGGCCACCAGGCGCGTATCTCGACCCACCGCCTGGTCGATGCTCTGAAGCGGCGCCATCCGCACGCTCACCCCGTACAGATCGCGGGCTGAGGCCAGCGCGCCGAGCAGGCCCGGGTGCTCCTCGTCGCTGGTCAGGATCTCATCGCCGGAGCGCAGGCCCAGGCCTTCGATCACGATCGACAAACCCTCGCTGGTGCACGTCGTCAGCGCGACCTCCGCCGCCTCACAGCGCAGAGCGCGCGCGTAAGCCTCGCGCAGCGCCGAGCCGAGCTCGCCGCGTCGCTCGAAGTGCTCGCGCGTGCGTCCGCGCTCGGCCTCGCCACCCAGCTCGCGTGCGCCGGCGCGCGCTGCCTCGGCCGCCAGCGGGCCGTCGGTGCCCGCGTTCAGGTACGCGACACGCTCGAGCACAGGAAATCGCCGGCGCAGATCCTCGTTGGTCATCGGGCGGGGAGCATAAGGCGGCGCGCGCGAACTTGAGACACTTGCAAGGACGACGCGCAAAACCGCTATCACTACATAGGTTGCGCGTAGGTTGCGCGGTCCGCTCCCTTCTCGTCCGGCCCGGGGAGGGACACGGACGCGGGGACGAGCGTCGCCAGAAAGGGAGGGCATGGCAGATACCGACGAGCAGGTTCCCCTGTGGGCCCCGACCGCACAGCAGCTGGCAGCGGCGCGGATGACGCACTTCATGGCGTGGGTCGGCGCCCGCCACGGACGCACGTTCGCCGACTACGACGAGCTGTGGCGCTGGTCGGTGGACGAGCTGGAGCAGTTTTGGGGAGGTGTCTGGGAGTACTGCGGCGTGCGCGCGTCTATGCCGTACGAGCGGGTGCTCGCCTCCCGTGCGATGCCGGGCGCCAAGTGGTGCGAGGGCGCCACGCTCAACTACGCCGAGAACATGCTCTGTCGAGCGCTCGACGCCCCGGGGCTGGACGGCAAGATCGACGAGAACGCTCGCGCCGCGCGAACCGCTGTCATCCATGCCTCCGAGTTGCGGCCACTCGGTGAGCTGACCTGGGGCGAGCTGGCCGAGCAGGTGGCTGCCGCAGCTGCGGGGCTGCGTTCGCTCGGGGTCGGGCGCGGGGACCGCGTCGCCGCCTACATGCCGAACATCCCCGAGACCCTCGTCGCCTTCCTGGCAAGCGCCAGCATCGGCGCCATCTGGTCTTGCGCAGCGCCCGAGTTCGGTGCGCGCAGCGTGATCGACCGCTTCGCGCAGATCGAGCCGAAGGTCCTGCTGGGAGTGGACGGCTACCGGCACGGCGGCAAGGACTTCGACCGCGGCGATGCGCTGCGGAGCATCCTGGCCGGGCTGCCGAGCCTCGAGCACATGGTGCTGCTCGGATACCTGGACGAGCGGGCGAAGCCGAGCCGCTTCACGGAGAACGGGCTCAGCTGGAGCGAGCTGCTGGCGCGCGGCGCAGGGGCCGAGGCTCGCTTCGAGCAGGTGCCCTTCGACCATCCCCTATGGGTGCTCTACTCGTCGGGCACGACCGGCCTGCCGAAGGCGATCGTGCACGGGCACGGAGGGATCCTGCTCGAGCAGCTGAAGAAGAGCATGCTCCACCTCGATCTGCACAGCGGCGACCGGATGTTCTGGTTCACCACCACGGGCTGGATGATGTGGAACTTCCTGATCGGCTGCCTGTTCAGCGAGGCGGCGATCGTGCTCTACGACGGCAGCCCCGCGTATCCGGACCTCGGCCGTCTATGGCAGCTTGCCGAGCAGACCGGGATCACCTGCATGGGGTTGAGCGCCGGGCTGCTCGCCAGCTGCGAGAAGGCCGGGATCGAGCCTGCCCGCGACTACGACCTCAGCCGCCTGCGCGCGATCGGCTCGACCGGATCGCCGCTGCCACCGGAGGGGTTTCGCTGGGTCTACGAGCAAGTCGGGCCGGACGTCTGGCTGTTCTCCACGAGTGGCGGCACGGATGTCTGCACCGCTTTCGTTGGCGGCTGCCCGCTGCTGCCCGTCTACGCCGGCGAGCTGCAGTGCCGCGTGCTCGGCTGCGCGGTCGAGTCCTGGGACGAGCAGGGCCAGCTGCTGCTGGACGCCGTCGGGGAGCTGGTGCTGGCGCAGCCGCTGCCCTCGATGCCGCTATTCCTGTGGGGGGACGAGTCCGGCGAGCGCTACCGCGAGAGCTACTTCGACATGTACTCGGGGATCTGGCGCCACGGCGACTGGATCCGGATCACGCGGCGCGGCGGCGCCGTCATCTACGGGCGCTCGGACTCGACGATCAACCGCCAGGGGGTGCGGATGGGCACGAGTGAGATCTACCGCGCCACGGCGTCCGTGCCGGAGGTGACCGACGCGCTGGTCGTCGACGTCCCCAGCGGCGGGACCGAGGAGTTGCAGATGGTGCTGTTCGTCGTGCTGCGCGACGAGCTGAGACTGGACGAGCGTCTCGTCCGCGAGATCAAGGCGCGCGTGTGCGAGTATTGCTCGCCGCGACACGTCCCCAACAAGATCCTGCAGATCGCAGAGGTGCCAAGGACGCTGTCAGGCAAGGCGCTGGAGGTGCCGATCAAGCGGATCCTGATGGGTGCGGCTCCGAACGAAGCCGCCAGCGTCGAGTCGTTGGCCAACCCTCACTCGCTCGACTATTTCGTCGAGCTCGCGCGCCGCTGCCGCGGGGATGTGAGCCGCACGTAGTCACGACACTAAAGGAGTGTAGGGCGCCGTTGTCGAACAAAGGCGCCGATGAAACGACTAGCGACGGCACCCGAGAAGATGCCCGCCGGCGTCGGTACCCCAAAGGGCATAAACGAGCACCAGAGCCTTTCCCTGTACATCCAGGCTCGCTTCGAGGAGTGCTCTCGCTCGCAGAAGGACGTGGCGCAGTACATCGTCGATCACCTCGACGAGGCCGCCTTCCAGACCGCCGAGGAGCTGGCGCGACGCGCCAACACCTCGAGCTCCACCGTCGTGCGCTTCTCGCAGGCACTCGGCTTCGAGGGCTTCCCGGAGCTGCAGGCCGCGGCGCGCGAGGAGTACCGCCGTCTGCATGCCCAGCCGCACCCCGCCGGCGGCGGTGGCGGCGAGGCCGCGCCGCTGTTCTCGCTCGACCAGAACGAGTTCGAGACGGCGCTTGCGGCCGACCACCTCAACGTCGAGGAGACCGCACGCAAGGTCTCACGTCCCGCGGTCGAGGAACTGACCGAGGCGATCGTCAGCGCCGAGAAGGTGCTCGTCGCCGGTACCGACCAGATGGCCTTCTTCGCCAGCTACATGCGCCACCTGCTGATGCTGCTCGACCTGCGCGTGGACGTCGTCGCGTCCCCCTCGCAGGAGGCGCTCAGCCGTCTCGGGCGCATCGACTCGACCACGCTCGTGATCGGCCTCTCGGCCGGGCGCCCGCATCCCCTGGTCGTGCGCGCGATGAAGCTCGCCCGCCACCGCAAGGCCCAGACCGCCGCGATCACCGACGCGACGCTCTCAGAGGTCGCCAAGCTCGCGCAGATCAAGCTGTACTACTCGTCGAACTCGCCCGCCTACGTGCGCTCGCACACGGCGCTGCTGAGCCTGATCCAGGCGCTCGCCTATGGCGTGTACGCCAAGGACACCGCGCAGTACGACGATCGCATCAAGGCTTTCCGGCTCAAGTGAGAGCCCCCGGATAAACTCCGGGACAGATGCGCGACGAGGCGACATTCACCGTCAAGGCCGGCCTGGCCGAGATGCTCAAGGGCGGGGTGATCATGGACGTGGTCACCCCCGAGCAGGCAAAGGTCGCCGAGGACGCGGGCGCTACCGCGGTGATGGCCCTGGAGAGGGTGCCAGCCGACATCCGGCGCGACGGGGGAGTTGCACGCATGTCCGACCCGGAGATGGTTGCTGGCATCCAGGCCGCAGTCACGATCCCGGTGATGGCCAAGGCGCGGATCGGGCACTTCATGGAGGCGCGCGTGTTGGAGGCGCTGGAGGTCGACTACATCGACGAGTCCGAGGTGCTCACACCCGCCGACGAGGCCAATCACATCGACAAGTGGCCGTTCAAGGTGCCGTTCGTGTGCGGAGCCACCAACCTCGGCGAGGCGCTGCGCCGGATCGGCGAGGGGGCGGCGATGATCCGATCCAAGGGCGAGGCGGGCACCGGCGACATCGTCGAGGCGGTGCGTCACATGCGTCGGATTATTGGCGAGATCAAGCGCTTGGCCGCGCTCGATGAGGCCGAGCTTGCAACCGCCGCCAAGGAGAACGGCGCGCCGTTGGACCTGGTGCGCGGCGTCGCCCAGGGCGGGAAGCTGCCGGTCGTGCTGTTCTGCGCCGGCGGCATCGCCACGCCGGCCGACGCCGCGCTGATGATGGCGCTCGGGGCTGAAGGGGTGTTCGTGGGCTCGGGCATCTTCAAGTCCGAGGACCCGCCGGCCCGCGCGCGCGCGATCGTCGAGGCGACCACGCACTGGCAAGACCCGGCGCGCGTCGCCGCCGCCTCGCGCGGCCTGGGGCCGGCGATGGTGAGTCTGGAGAGCGCGAAGCTGCCGGATGAGCAGTTGCTTGCCCAGCGCGGTTGGTAGCCGACATGGGGGAGACCCCAGCGGATGTCGTCGTCGCCACAGAGCCGGCCTCCGGGGCGCCGCACCCAGAAGGCGGGCCACTTGTGGGGGTCCTGGCTCTACAGGGTGACTTCCAGGCGCACGCGTGTGTGCTCGCTCGGCTGGGCGCAGGCGTGCGCGAGGTGCGTGTTCCCGCCGACCTTGACGGCCTGGACGGCCTCGTCATCCCCGGCGGGGAGTCGACCACGATGACGCTCGGCGTGCAACGCGAGGGGCTCGCCGAGCCGCTGCGCGAACTGGCGGCGCGCGGGACTCCGATCCTCGGCTCCTGCGCAGGGCTGATCATGCTCGACCGCGATCACCTGGGGATCGTGGACATGCGCGCCCAGCGCAACGCCTTCGGCCGGCAGGTGCGCAGCTTCGAGGCCGACGTGGAGATGGCGGGGCTGGACGGCGGGCCGGTGCGCGGCCTGTTCATCCGCGCACCGTGGATCGCCGAGCACGGCCCCGACGTCGAGATCCTCGCCGAGCTCGACGGCCATCCCGTCGCCGCCCGGCAGGGCGACGTGTGGGCGGTGTCCTTCCACACCGAGCTAGGAGGCGACGACCGCGTCCACCGGCTCCTGCTCGACCGCTGCGCCGCCCTCGCCGCCGCCAGTCTCTGAGGCGAGCGGCGGCTCGTCCAGCAGCGCCAGCACGCGGTCGAGCGCGGCGTGGATCTCGCCGGCGAGCAGCCCCTCGTCGTCCAGGCGCTCGGCCTGGAGCCACTCCCACGTGCGCTGCACGTGCATGCTCGGGCGCAGGTGCGCGAAGCGCCGCCCGAGCGCCCGCAGGAAGGGATCGATGCGCGCCTCATCGGCGGCCGTGGCGTAGCCGCGCTCGAGCAGCCATGGCCACAGTCGCTCGCGTATGTGGCTGCGATGGTGGGCGCCGACCTGCTTCCAGTCCTCACCCTGCCAGCGCCGCGCGTACTCGCCGGGATCGAGCTCGCAGGTCAGGTACACGCGCGTGCGCACGGGTGCGTTGCGAAACCCCAGCAGCGGCTGCGGGCGCACAACCCAGGAGTCGCCGTCCGTGCCCAAGAGCTCGCACAGACGCTCGGCGCGCCCGCCCGCGTACAGCTGTTCGGCCTGGGCCTTGAGCTCGCCAGGCCAGAGATGAAGCGTGAGGCTCTCCTCGTCGGCCTGGAGCGCCGCCCGTTGCAGCGTGACGGCCCCCAGCGCCGTGTCCACGCGAATGTGCACGAGCCCGGCGCGCTCGGGCGCGATGCCGCTGGCCTCGGCTAGCAGCGAGCGCAGCCGCCACTTGCGCCGCACGGGGTCCTTGCCGACCCGTCGCAGCGTCCCGTAGGGGAGTAGCTCGCCGAAGTCCTGGTGGGCGTAGGAGAGCACGTCGCCGACGATCGCCTGCTCGGCCGGCGCCAGTACGCCCAACTCGACCAGCCGCCACCACGACTCCAGCAGGTCGTGCCAGCGCAGCACGCACGTGCGGCGCTTGGCAAAGTGCGTCCCGCCGAGGTTCAGCTCGGCCACGCGCTTGCCATCGCGCCGCGCCCAGCGCCGGCACACCTTGCTCTCGAGCACCACGACCAGCTCGGGGTCGAAGCGCAGCACCCCGTCGAAGCGCTGACCGCGGTCGATCTCGGTGATCTCCGGCGAGATGTCCACAGGCTCGGTGTCGGGCGTCAGGAACACGCTCACTAGCCGTTCGCGCTCCACCTCGCCGCCGGCTGCGCTTTCCTCGGAGGGGTCGACCAGGTTGGTGGCCTGCATGTCCACGACGCAGTCGGGCAGCCGGCTCTGCGAGGGCTCGCCGATCGCCTGCAGCAGCGCCTCGCGCGCCATCGGCACCAGCCGCAGCACGATCATCGCGGCGCGCGTGAGCTGGTCCTCGTGTGAGCGCCCGAGCTCGCGGTAGGGCTCGAACACGTTCAGGTGTGGATTGGCGCTGCCGTACTCCATGGCCTCTCCCTGTCTCAAAGAGACACACGATGCCGAAGTCAAGGAGTTTATTGTACTCGGGCGTTTTCAGCAAGCCTCGAAACTGACGACGCCGTCCGTCTCGTGCTCGGCGACGCGCCCGGCGTCGATCAGAAGGTCGACGTGGCCGAGCACCTCCGAGATCGTCAGGAATGCCTGCGTGACCGCGACGTTGCCCCACATTGCCTGCGCCAGCTCATACGCGTTGCGAGGCCGGTCGACGATCAGGCCGTAAAGCTTCTCGGCTCGGCGGTCGTGCATGCGGAAGCGTTCGTCGATCAGCTCGCGATGATCTTCGATCGGCTCGCCGTGGCCGGCGTAGACGACGCTCACCTCCATCTCGCGTGTCTTGCGCAGCGAGTCGAGATAGGTCATCAGCGCCTTCGGGCGCTGCGGCGACTCGCCCACCGGCGGCCCCTCCTCGCCCTGCCCATCCCCTGTGTCCCCGGCAGGGGACACAGGTCCAAGAGGCTTCGACAGGAGGGGGTTGGAGGAAATGTGCTTGATCAGATGGTCGCCGCCGAACAGCTCGCCACTCTCCTCATCCAGGAACACTGTGTCTGACGGCGAGTGGCCGGGGCGATGCAGCACCCGCCAGTTGCGCGAGGCGAAGCGCAGCAGCTCCCCCTCGGCCAGCGGCTGGGTGACGTGCGCCGCCGCGCCCCAGGCGCGGAAGCTCGCCGACACCGCGCGCAAGGCGTGTACCACGTCCTGGGGTATGCCGCCCTGCAGCATGATCTCCGCCGCGAAGCCGTCGTTCGCTTCCATCTGGCTGCGATAGTCGGCAAGCCACGGCGCCAGCGCGTCGAGCGCGCACACCTCTGCGCCCGAGCGCTCGGCCAGGATTTGCACGAGGCCGATGTGGTCGATGTGCTGGTGGGTGACAACGATCCGCTCGATCTGCTCGACGCCGCGCCCGTGCTCGGCCAGCGCCGCCTCCATCGCCGTCAGCGACGTGGCGGAGTTGGGCCCCGCGTCGATCAGCGTCAGCGGCTCGTCCTCGATCAGGTAGCAGTTGACGCGGCCGACCGCGAACGGCGTCGGGATCGGCAGGCAGGCGACACCGCGGCCGTAGGCGCCGCTCACGAGCGGATCAACGCCAGCACCTGGTCGCGCACCTCTTCCATGTGCTCGTGCGAGCGCAGCGACTCCAGGCACAGGCGCAGCAGCGGCTCGGTATTGGAGGGGCGCACGTTGAAGTGCCAGTCCTCGTAGTCGATCGAGATGCCGTCCAGCGTGCTCTGGCGGGCGTCTGAGTAGCGCTCGGCGATCTCGGCCATCTTCGCCTGCTGGTCTGAGACCTCGGAGTTGATCTCGCCGGAGATGAAATAGCGCTCTCGGTAGGGGGCCAGCAGCTGCGACAGGCGCTTGTCTTCGCGAGAGAGCTGCTCGAGGATTAGTAGCGCCGGGATCGTGCCCGAGTCGGCGCAGTAGAAGTCGCGGAAGTAGTAGTGGCCTGAGACCTCGCCGCCGAACAGCGAGCCCTCCTCGCGCATGCGCGTCTTGAAGAAAGCGTGCCCGACGCGGTTGACATACGGCGTTCCGCCCATGCGCTTGACGGTGTCGGGCACTGCCCAGCTTGCCCGCACGTCGTAGAGAATCGCCGAGGCGGGGTGCTTGCGCAGCAGCGATTCGGCCAACAGCGCGGTCAGGTAATCGCCCTCTACGAACCGACCCGTGTCGTCGATGAAGAAGCAGCGGTCGGCGTCCCCGTCCCAGGCGATGCCGAGGTCGGCGCCGCACTCCAGCACCTTCTCGACGATGAACTTGCGGTTCTCCGGCAGCAGCGGGTTGGGCTCGTGGCCGGGGAAATTGCCGTCCGGGGTCCAATAGGTCTCGACCAGGTCGAGCCCGAGGCGCTCGAGCAGCGGCCCGACCATCGGCCCGGCCATGCCGTTGCCGCCGTCCACGACGACCTTCAGCGGCTTGACCGCGGCGGGGTCGATCGTCGCGAGCGCGGCGGCCTGAAACTCCTCGTAGACGTCGATCTCGCGCACGGCGCCGCGCTCGTGGCCGCCGGCGCGCGACTCGCCCGCGCCCTCAAGGCCCGCTTCGAGCAGGCGCCTGATGTCTTGAATGCCCTCTTCACCGGACAGCGCGATCGCCCCGTCACGCACGAGCTTGGCGCCTGTGTAGGCCTTGGGGTTGTGCGAGGCGGTGCACATCAGCCCGCCGTCGAGCTCGCGCGAGCCGACGAGGTAGTAGATCATCTCGGTTCCGACCTGGCCGGCGTCGAGCACTTCGGCGCCCTCGATCGCCATGCCCTCGCGGTAGCGCGCCGCCAGCTCCGGCGCTGTCAGGCGCATGTCGCGACCGAGGCCCAGGCGCAGCTCGCCGGTGGGCTTGCCGGCCAGCCTAGAGATGACGCGCGCGAAGGCGCGGCCGATCGGCAGCGCCGTCTCAGCGTCGATCTGCTCGCCATACAGGCCCCTGATGTCGTAGGCCTTGAAGATGCCGGGATCGATCTCCATCGCCGGCGCATCCTAAAGGCGCGCGCCGCCCGGGTATCCTGCGGGCCATGTCAGGGCACTCCAAGTGGGCCTCCATCAAGCATAAGAAGGCGATCGTGGACTCGCGCCGCGGCCAGCAGTTCACCAAGCTGGCGCGAGCGATCACGGTGGCCGCGCGCGACGGCGGCGGCGACCCGACCGGCAACGCGCCGCTGGCGCTCGCGATAGCCAAGGCCAAGGGCGCCTCGATGCCGAAGGACAACATCGAGCGGGCGATCGCCAAAGGCACGGGCGAGGGGGGAGAGGCCGACGCGATCGAGGCCGTCCTGTACGAGGGGTATGGCCCCGGCGGTGTGGCTGTGTTGGTGCAGGCCCTGACCGACAACCGCAACCGCACCGGCGCCGACGTGCGCCACGCCTTCTCAAAGCACGGCGGCTCGCTGGGGGAGCCGGGCTCGGTCGCCTACCTGTTCGAGAAGAAGGGCACGATCGCGATCGACGCTGAGCACTATTCCGAAGACGACCTGATGGTCGCCGTGGAGGCAGGCGCCGAGGACATCTCAAGCGACGAGGACGTGCTGGAGGTGGTAACGCAGCTAACCGACTTCGCCGCGGTACGCGACGCGCTCGAGCAGGCCGGGATCGAGGCGCAGAGCGCCGAGCTGGCCTACCGGCCGACCAGCCTCGTTCCGATCGACGAGGCCCACACGGTGCGGCTGATGAGGCTGATCGACGTGCTCGAGGAGCTCGACGACGTCGATGAGGTCTACGCCAACTTCGACGCGCCGGCAGACGTGCTGGAGCGAGTTGCCGGATAGGGGTGTCCCGACTCAAAGGCTCGCTGGCGCTTCCCGGCGCCTGCACGCGCCTGACGTCTCACGTCGTACGCACACGTGCCACCAGCACGCGCACGTACGACGTGAGACGTCAGATCACGCGCATACGTCCGGCAACCGCACACCGAGCCTTTGAGTCGGGACACCAGACCGCCGGTCGCGATCCTCTGCGGCGGCAGGGGCACGCGGCTGCGAGAGCACACCCAGGCGATCCCCAAGCCGCTCGTCGAGATCGGCGGGCTGCCGATCCTCTGGCACGTGATCGGGCTCTACGCGGCGCAGGGTTTCCGCCGCTTCCTGCTGGCGACCGGCTACAAGGGCGAGCTGATCGAGCGCTTCGTGCGGGCGGCGTCCTGGCCGGCTGACATCGACGTCAGCTGCTTGGGCACAGGCCTCGACACCCCAACCGGGGGCCGCCTGAAGCTGCTTGCTCCGAGCCTGCGCGGCGAGCGCTTCTGCGCCACCTACGCCGACGGTCTGGCCAACGTCGATCTGGGCGCGCTGCTTGCCTATCACGACGCTCACGGGCGCCTGGCGACGATGACCGTCGTGCGCCCTGAGCTGCAGTTCGGGATCACCGAACTGGACGGCGATGACGGGCGCGTGCTCGGCTTTCACGAGAAGCCGCGTTCAGAGCACTGGATCAACGGCGGCTTCTTCTGCTTCGAGCCCGGCATGCTCGACCGGCTCGAGCCCGACAGCGTGCTCGAGCGCCGGCCGCTGGAGGGGCTTGCGGGCGACGATCAGCTGCGCGCCTTTCGCCACCAGGGTTTCTGGGAGTGCATGGACACCTACAAGGACGCGATCGCCCTGAACGACCTGTGGGAGTCCGGCGACCCACCCTGGGGCGTATCTCGGTAGGGATGCACGCCTGTGGCAAGCGCCGTGAGCGGCAGGCGTCCGGGGCGCGGCGCAGAATCACAGGATGGTGATCGTGCTTGGTATCGACCCGGGTCTGGCGAACACGGGCTATGGCGTCGTCGCTCGCCGCGACGGCCGACTGCTGGCGCTCGACGGCGGTGTGGTTGCCACGCCGGCCGATCTGCCGCTGGAGCGACGGCTGGCGCGAATAGCTGCGCGGATACGAGAGCTGCTGCGCAAACACGACTGCGATGCGATGGCGCTCGAGCAGCTGTACTTCGGCGCCAACGCCCAGAGCGCCTTTGCCGTCGGGCACGCGCGCGGGGTGGCGATGCTGGCCGCGGGCGAGCAGGGCGTGCAGTGCGCCTCCTACACGCCCCAGCAGGTCAAGGCGGCCGTTTGCGGCAGCGGACGAGCAGGCAAGGACCAGGTCGCCCGCATGGTCCAGACGCTGCTCGCGCTTTCGAGCCCGCCCTCGCCCGATCACGCCTCCGATGCGCTCGCCGTCGCCGTCTGTCATCTCAACGGCACGCCGCTTGCCGATGCCGTCATGCGCGCCACTGCCGCCGTGGGGGCCGCGCGATGATCGCGCTGCTGCGCGGCGAGGTGGCGCTAAGACGCCCCGAGCACGTCGTCCTGCTCTGCTCCGGCGTCGGCTACCACCTGGCCGTCTCGGCCGAGACGCTGCGCCACGTGCCCGCCGTCGGCGGCGAGGCGACGCTTCACACCCACCTGGTCGTGCGCGAGGACGCGCTGCTGCTGCACGGCTTTCACTCCGAGCAGGAGCGTGACCTGTTCCTGATGCTGCTCTCCGTGCAGGCCGTCGGCCCGAAGGTTGCGATGGCGGTGCTCTCCAGCGGCTCGCCGCGCGAGCTGATGGCCGCGATCGCCGGCGCTGAGGCCAAGCGCTTCCAGGCCATCCCCGGGATCGGCAAGCGCACCGCCGAGCGGATCATCGTCGAGCTGCGCGAGAAGGTGGGGGTGAGCGCCGACCTGGCAAGCGTCGGCTCGGGACCTGCTCGCACCGGCGCGCGGGCGCTCGCCCACGAGGGGCTGGTAGCGCTCGGTTACGACGCGCTGGAGGCCGAGGAGCTGCTGCGGGACGTCGCGGGAGACGCGCCCGAGGAGCTGATCGCGCAGGCGTTGCGTACGGCGCGGGCGGCTTGAATGCGGCGCGGGCAGCGGCGCACGCGAGGATGACGGCCCGAAGATGACCAGATGACCCAGACAGAGCGGATACAGACCCCCTACCTGACACCCGAGGACGAGCTCGACCGCTCGCTGCGCCCCCGCGCCCTCGACGAGTTCGTCGGTCAGGCGAGCCTGCGCGAGCAGCTGGCGGTCGCGATCGAGGCTGCCAGCGCCCGCGGCGAGGCGCTCGACCATCTGCTGCTGGCGGGCCCGCCGGGCCTCGGCAAGACCTCGCTCGCGCAGATCGTGGCCGCCGAGCTGGAGGTGCCGTTCGTACAGACGGCCGGGCCGGCGCTGGAGCGCAAGGGCGACATCGCCGCGTTTCTGACTGCGCTTCAGCCGCGCAGCGTGTTCTTCGTCGACGAGATCCACCGGCTGCCGCGAACGCTCGAGGAGACCTTCTATCCGGCGATGGAGGACAGGCGACTGCCGATCACAGTCGGCCAGGGCGCCGGGGCGCGTGTCGTCACGCTCGACCTGCCGCCGTTCACCCTGGTCGGCGCGACGACGCGCACCGGCCTGTTGACGACACCTCTGCGCGACCGCTTCGGCATCCAGGCGCGCCTCGAGCCCTATGCGGTCGAGGATCTCGCGCGGATCGTGCGCCGCTCGGCGGAGATACTCGGGATCGCGGTCGACGAGCACGGGGCCACCGCAATCGCCGCGCGCAGCCGCGGCACGCCACGGGTGGCCAACCGGCTGCTCAAGCGCGTGCGCGACTACGCCGAGGTGCGCGGCGACGGCGTCGTCAGTGTGCAGGCCGCCCGCGACGCACTCGAGCTGCTGGAGGTCGACGAGCAGGGGCTCGACCGGCTCGACCGCGAGATCCTGCGCGCGATCTGCCTCAAGTTCGACGGCGGGCCGGTCGGGCTCTCGACGCTTGCTGTCGCCGTCGGCGAGGAGCAGGACACCGTCGAGGACGTCTACGAGCCCTACCTGCTCCAGCAGGGGCTGATCAAGCGCACCGCCCGCGGCCGGACGGCCACGCTTGCCGCCTTCGAGCATCTGGGGCTGGACGCGCCGGCAGCGGAGCCGAGCGCTCCCGGGCTTTTCTGATCGCGCGCGGCGCCGGCCCCGAACAGGGCGTTCGGTGTTCCTATCTCGGTTACACGTCCCCACGCGCGCTCCCCTACTCTGTGGAGTTCGATGGCGCATCCATTCATCTGTCCCAACTGCGGGCACCGCACCCGCGAGCTCGACCGCAACCTCGGCTTCACGCGCGAGCGCAAGGGCTGCGACAAGTGCGGCTTCGCCTTCCTGTTCGAGCTGCTCGACGACTACTACCCGGCGCCCGACGCCGCCTTCTTCGTCTGCGATGGCGAGGGGCGGATCATCGGCTGCGGCAAGAACTCGTTTGCCTTCACCGGGCTGGAGGAGGAAAACGTGATCGGCCAGCGCGTCGAGGAGGTGCTCGGGTTGAAGTTCGCAAACGGCGACGATCCGGTGGAAACGGTGCTCGAGTGGGGAGTGCGGGCGCTTGACGTGCCCGTGCGGGTCAGCGGCGAGCGCGACGTCGAAGCCGAGGCCAAGGCCGACATGTTCCCGGCCTACGACGATGACGGCGGGCTGCTGCTCGTACTTACGCCAGATCGCTGACGAGGGGTAGTCTGGGGAGATGAGAGATCGCCGCCGCAACACGCTAGTCCTGCTGATCGTGCTCGGCCTGTTGGCGGCCTCGCTCGTGGTGATCGCCTCCAAGCCCACGCGCCTGGGACTCGACCTCAAAGGCGGCGTGCAGCTGATCTACCAAGGGCGAGCGACCGCGCAGGCGAAGGTCGACTCAGAATCGCTGGGCCGCGCGATCGAAATCATGCGCAAGCGCGTGGATCAGCTCGGCGTCGCCCAGCCGGAAATCAAGCGCAGCGGCGAAAAGGAAGTCCTGGTCGGCCTGCCCAACGTCACCAACGCTCAGCGCGCCCAGGAGCAGGTCGGCAAGACCGCTCAGCTGTTCTTCTACGACTGGGAGCCGAACGTGATCGGGCCCAGCGGCAACCCCGAACCGACCGAACTGCGCATCACGGGGGGGCCCAACCCAGCCTCCGCCGAACACGGGGTGCCCGAGTACGAAGCGGTGCAGCGGGCGCTCAAGCGCAAGGCGATCATCCGCAAAAACGACACGACCTACTCGATCGGCTGCACCCCTGCGCAGGTCGGTGGCTGCATCTACGGGCAGTGGTATCTGCTCGACGAAACGACCAAAAAGGTGCTGCGCGGCCCCGAGGACACCGAAAGGAACCTATACGGCGACAACATCAAGCTGCCCGCCAAGGACAAGGTCAAGGCGGTCCGCGTCAACCCCGGCACGGTGCTCGCCCAGGCACAGCCGATCACCGGCAAGGCAAGCAAGGTGACCCAGCCGTCGCCGGAAAGCTGGTACGTGCTCAACGACAACCCGCAGCTGACCGGCAACGACATCAAGAACCCACGTCAGAGCTTTGACGAAAACGGCAGCGGGCAACCGAACGTCACCTTCGAATTCACCTCGGGTGGGCGCAAGACCTTCGAACACGTCACCCGCCAGATCGCCGAACGCGGCCAGTCGCGCCAGCTGCCCGGCGTGTCCAAGACGGTGGCGCTGCAGCACTTCGCCGTCGTGCTCGACAACCAGGTGATAACCGCTCCCTCGATCGACTACACCCAATATCCAGAAGGCATCGATGCTTCGACCGGCTCGCAGATCTCCGGCGGCTTCACGCTCACCTCGGCCCAGAATCTCGCCGACGAGCTCCAGTCCGGCGCGCTGCCGATCAAGCTCGAACTGATCTCCCAGTCGCAGGTCTCGGCCACGCTCGGCAAGAGCGCGCTCAAAGAAGGGCTGATCGCCGGGCTGATCGGCTTCGCCGTCGTCTGCCTGTTCCTGCTGACCTTCTACCGCGTGCTCGGCCTGATCGCCGTCGGCGGGCTGTTGATCTACGGCGTCTACTACTTCGCGTTGATCAAGCTGATCCCGATCGCGCTGACGCTGCCCGGCATCGCCGGCGGGATCCTCACGATCGGGATCGCCGCCGACGCCAACATCGTGATCTTCGAGCGCGTCAAGGAGGAGGTCAGGGCCGGGCGCTCGATCGCCGCCGGCATCGCCACCGGCTACAAGCGCGGCTTCGCCGCGATCGTCGACGCCAACGTCGTCACGTTCATGACCGCCTTCATCCTGTTCGCGCTGGCGACCGCCGAAGTGCAGGGCTTCGCGTTCACGCTCGGCATCGGCACCCTGCTGACGCTGTTCACCGCGGTGCTCGCCACCCAGGCGGCGCTCGGGGCGATGGGGCGCTCGCGCGCGGTCTCGCACCCGGCGCTGCTCGGCGCCGGCCGCAAAGGGCGCAAATGGACCTTTGACTTCATGGGCTCCTCGCGCTGGTTCTTCTCGCTGTCGGGCTGCATCCTGGCGATCGGGGCGCTGGCGATTGGCGGCAAGGGGATCAACTTCGGCATCGACTTCAAATCGGGTACCCGGATCCAGACCGCCTTTGTCAAGTCGGTCAGCGAGAACCAGGTGCAGTCGGAGATGTCCGCACTGGGGTACCCCAACGCCGAGATCCAGAAGATCGCCAGCGCCAGCGTCGGCGGTCAGGGGTATCAGATATCGCTGAAGAAACTGCAGCCCGAACAGGTGCAGAAGGTCAAGTCGGCGCTGGACACCAAGTTCGGATCCGGGCCGCAATCGCCCGGGACCAAGAACTTCTCCAACACTTCGATCGGACCGACCTTCGGGCAGACCGTGGCGAAAAGCGCGGTGATCGCGATCATCGCCTCGCTGCTTGTGATCTCGATTTACATCGCACTGCGATTCGAGTGGAAGTACGCGGTGCCGGTCCTGATCGCGCTGATGCACGACCTGCTGATCACCAGCGGCGTCTACGCACTGACCGGACGCGAAGTGACAACGGCCACGGTCGCGGCGCTGCTGACGATCCTCGGCTATTCGATGTACGACACGATCATCGTCTTCGACCGCGTGCGTGAGAACGTGCCGCGGATGCCGCGCGCGGCCTTCTCGCAGATCGTCAACCGCTCGATGTCCGAGGTCCTGACGCGATCGCTCGCGACGAGCTTCTGCACGCTGCTGCCGGTCGCCTCGATCCTGCTGTTCGGTGGCGCGACCCTCAAGGACTTTGCTTTCGCGATGCTCGTAGGCATCGCCTCCGGCGCCTACTCCTCGATCTTCATCGCCTCGCCTGTGCTCACGCACTGGAAGGAGCGCGAGGGCGTGTACCGCAACCGCCGCGCGCGGATCGAGCGCGACCTCGGCTACGTGCCGGCCTATGCCACCGCGCTCGGTGACGGGCCGGTCGACGTCGAGCCAGCGGCTAAGCCGCGCCGCGGCGGGGTGGGTGGGGATCCCATACTCGACGAGGAGCCGGGCGATCAGCTCTCGCGCGAGGAGTTCGAGGAGCTGGTGCGCGAGATCGAGCCGGAGGTAAGCGAGCAGGCGCCGGGCCGCCGCAGCTCCACACGCTCGGCTGGCCTCGCCGCCAGGGCCGGACTACCGATCGACGATCAACGGGATCGCCGATCGGCCAGCGGGCGCGCTGACGGCGCCAGAAAAGGAGATGCCGACCCTCAGGAAGGGGCCGCCGAGCAGCCCCCCCGCGACTCCGCCGCCGACCTTACGCCCGAGGACCTCGTCCTGAAGGATCCGCCGAAGCCGCGCCGCCAGCGGCGGGCTCGTAACCGCCGACACGGGAGGGCTCGCTGATGGGAATGCTTGCGTGGGTGATGATGGGCCTGTCGATCTGGCACTTCACGATCTTCCTCCCCGACCGCTTCTGGGGCGGAATCGTCGGCGCCTTCGTTGGCTCGCTGATCGGCGCCGTCGTCGTTGGCCTGCTGATCTACAGCGTGAAGACCTCCTCGTTGCAGGTACCGGGGGTGAAGGGGACGGACATAGCGGTCGTCCTCTACGCCGTGCCCGGTGCGCTGCTGGGCATAGCGGCGGTCTATTTCGAGGGCGTTCGCCGCAGCAGCCAACCGGCCGCCGGTCGCAGCGGCACGTTCTAGGTTCCGTCCAGCACGCCCCGTAGTGTGAGCGCACGATGGTGCGCCTCGACCTCGCCGATTGCAGCGCAGACGCCGTCGCTTGCCTGCGCGAGCGACTCGGCGTCAGCGATCCCGTCGCGCAAACGCTCGTGCGCCGGGGCTACAGCGACCCCGAGCGGGCACAGGCGTTCCTGCAGGCCGACGAGCGCCACCGCCTCGAGGACTTCCCGGGGCTGCTCGACGCGGGCCGGCTGATCCTCGATCACGTCCGCGCCGGCACGCGCATCACGATCCACGGCGACTACGACGTCGACGGCGTCTGCTCGACAGCCGTGCTCGTACGCGCGCTGCGCAAGCTTGGCGCGCGCTGCGACTGGCACCTGCCCGACCGCTCACAGGACGGCTACGGGCTCAGCGAGCGGACGGTCAGGCGGCTGGCCGAGCGCGGCACCGGGCTACTGATAACCGCCGACTGCGGCATCACCGCGGTGCAGGAGGTCGCGCTCGCCCGCTCGCTGGGGATCGAGACGATCGTTAGCGACCACCATCGCGCTCGCCCCGACGGGCTGCTCCCCGACGCTCCGATCGTGCATCCGGCCATCTGCGGGTATCCGTGCGCGGACCTGTGCGCGACCGCTGTCGCCCACAAGCTCGCCCGGGCCTGCTTCGCCCTCGCCGCCGGGGCACGCTCGGCGGGCGATCCGGGTGAGCTCGACGAGGACCTCGACCTGGTCGCGCTGGCCAGCATCGCCGACCTGGTGCCGTTGCTCGGCGAGAACCGCTCGCTCGTCCGCCGTGGCCTGCGCGCGCTGGCGGGGACGGCCAAGCCCGGGCTGCGGGCACTGATGGCGGTCGCACGGGTCGACCCGGGCAAGGTCGGCGAGCGGGCGGTCGGCTTCGCGCTGGCGCCGCGGATCAATGCGGCCGGGCGCCTGTACCGCGCCGACGCCGCGCTGGAGCTGATCCTGACCGAGGACAAGCTGCGCGCCGCCCAGATCGCCGAGGAGCTCGACCGCGCCAACAGCGAGCGCCGCTACGCCGAGCAGGCGATCCGCGGGCAGGCCGAAGCACAGATCGCCAAGCTGCCTAACACGGGCGAGCGCTTCTCCTACGTGCTCGCCGCGGAAGGTTGGCACCCGGGCGTGATCGGGATCGTCGCCTCGCGCCTGGCTGAGACGCACGGGCGCCCGGTCGTACTGGCCGCGATCGAAGGAGACCGGGCTCGCGGGTCGGGGCGAAGCGTAGAGGGGTACGACCTGCTGGCCGGGCTGACCGCCTGCTCGGAGCACCTCGGTCGCTACGGCGGTCACAGCGCCGCCGCCGGCGTCGAGCTTGAGCGCGAATCGCTCGCCGCCTTCGCGGCCGCGCTCGACCGCCACGCCGAGACGGTCCTCTCCGGGCGCGACCCACGCCAGCGCGAGCGGGTCGACGCGATCGTGACCGGGCCCGAGCTCGGCATGACGCTGGCCGAGGAGCTCGCCGCGCTGGCGCCGTTCGGGCGCGGGAACCCGAGTGTCTCGCTGCTCTTGCGTGGCGCCGCTGTGCGCGAGGTGCGGCCGATGGGGGAGGGGAAGCACGCACGCTTCCAACTCGAAGACGGAGGCGTTCACGCGCGCGCGGTCGCCTTCGGCTGCGACGGGCGCCTGTCTGTCGGCGAAGGCGAACCCGTCGACGCGACGTTTACGCTGGAGGTCAACGAGTGGCGAGGGATCAGCGAGCCGCGGCTCGTGCTCCGCCACGCCCAGCCCGCCTCACAGGAGGCTACGCTTACTGGATGGCAGACACCCGGCCAAGCCCAATCCACACTGTTCCCGCTGCCGGAACTCCTCGCCGCGTCCGCCGCGCGGATCTGAGCGACGCCGAGCGGCGACTGCTCGACGACCTGTTCGCGATCGTCTCCGAGCACGCCGCCGACGCCGTCGTCGAGATCGACCGCGACCGCGTCGAAGACGCGTTCGTGTTCGCCTGCGAGCACCACGCCGCCCAGCGCCGGCGCTCGGGCGAGGACTTCATCACGCATCCCGTCGGCGTGGCGCGCATCTGCGCGGGGATGCGGCTGGACACCGAGACTCTATGCGCGGCGCTGCTGCACGACACCGTCGAGGACACCTCCGCATCGATCGAGGAGGTGCGCGAGCGCTTCGGCGAGGAGATCGCGACGATCGTCGATGGCGTCACCAAGCTGACCGGGATCACCTTCCACTCGCGCGATCAGGCGCAAGCCGAGAACTACCGCAAGATGATGGTGGCGATGGCCACCGATCCGCGGGTCATCCTGATCAAGCTCGCCGACCGCCTGCACAACATGCGCACGATCGAGGCGATGCCCAAGCAGAAGCAGTTGGAGAAGTCGCGTGAGACGCTCGAGATCTACGCGCCGATCGCACATCGCCTGGGCATCCACGCAATCAAGTGGGAGCTCGAGGACCTGGCCTTCGCGACGCTTCATCCCCGCAAGTACAGGGAGATCAAGGAGCTCGTCGCCCAGCAGCGCGAGGACCGCGAGCGCTACGTCACCGAAGCCGGCGCCTACCTCGGGCGCGAGCTGGAGTCGCTTGGAATCTCCGCGCAGATCGCGGGGCGCGCCAAGCACTTCTACTCGATCCACTCGAAGATGACGAAGAAGGGGCGCGAGTTCAACGAGATCTACGACCTCACCGCGATGCGCGTGATCGTCGACTCCGAGAAGGACTGCTACGGCGCAATGGGGGTGATCCACTCGCTTTGGAAGCCGTTGCCCGGACGCTTCAAGGACTTCATCGCGATGCCCAAGTTCAACATGTATCAGTCCTTGCACACGACGGTGATCGGACCCGAGGGACGGCCCTTGGAGATCCAGATCCGCACCCAGCAGATGCACGAGATGGCCGAGTTCGGCGTCGCGGCGCACTGGATGTACAAGCAGCGGCCGGCCGCCAGGGACGGTCACGCCGGGGCGCAGACGCCGGTGGGCGAGGAGAAGCTGACGTGGCTGCGCTCGATGCTCGACTGGCAGACGGATATGTCCGATCCCCAGGAGTTCATGGAGAGCTTGAAGATCGACCTGTTCGAGGACGAGGTTTACGTGTTCACGCCCAAGGGCGAGGTGAAGTCGCTTGCCGCGGGCGCTACGCCGCTCGACTTCGCCTACGAGGTGCACACCGAGATCGGGCACCGCTGCATCGGCGCGCGCGTGAACGGCAAGATGGTGCCGCTGCACTACGAGCTGCGCTCCGGGGACATCGTCGAGATCATCACCGGCAAGCGCGAGCGCGGGCCCTCGCGCGACTGGCTTGCGACCGTCAAGACGACGCGGGCGCGCAACAAGATCAAGCAGTGGTTCAAGGCCGAGACCCGCGAGGGCACCGAGCACACCGGGCGTGACCTGCTTCAGGAGCACCTGAAGAAGCAGGGGCTGCCCGCACAGAAGATCACCGGCTCGGCGCTGCTCGCCGACGTGATCCGCGAGATGGGCTACCGCAAGGCCGACGACTTCTACATCGCGCTGGGCTCGGCCAAGATCTCGCCGAAGGTCGTCGTCAACAAGGTGCTGCAGCGACTCAAGCGCGGCGAGGCCGCCGACGGCCAGGACAGCGCCGGCGAGCGGATCAAGGTCGGGCGCCCGCGCCGGCGCCCCACAACCTCCTCCGGGCAGTACGGGATCAAGGTGCAGGGGGTCGACGACGTGATGTTGCGCCTGGCCAAGTGCTGCCGGCCCGTGCCGGGCGACCCGATCCTTGGCTATATCTCGCTCGGACGAGGGATCACGATCCACCGCAAGGACTGCCCCAACGCGCGGCTGCTGGCGCGCAACCCCGAACGCTTCACCGACGTCAGCTGGGAGGGGGACCAGGAGACCTCGTTCGTCGTGGAAATCCACGTCGATGCCTGGGACCGCCACCGGCTGCTGGAGGACCTCTCGCGCGCCTTCTCGGAGTCGGGCGCGAACATCCTGGAAGCGCGTTGCCTGTCGATGCCGCCGATGGTCAAGAACCGCTTCGTCGTCGAGCTGGCCGACACGCAGAGCCTGAAGGGAGCGATCTCACGGTTGCGCAACACCGACTCGGTGTTCGACGCCTACCGCGTCACACCGGGCGGCGGGGCTTGAGAGGGCATCTTTTTGGGGGTGGCTCCGCCCTGACGGGCTCCGCCCGGCGTACTCTCGGCGCGAATAAAGCTAGCCTTAGGAGACGACGCTCAGCTCGCGCGGGAGCACCGAGTAACGGGCCTCGGCGACATCGCCGATGTAGTCGCCGTCGACCTGCAGGGGTAGGAGGATCTCGTCGGTGGAGCGGACGGTCAGCTCGGCGAGCTCGGGCAGCGCCGTGACCTGGCGGTGGCGGTCTACTCGGGCTCGCCCAGAGAAAGCTCGGTAGGCGATCGAGGGCATGTCCAGCGGGCGGGCGCTGTGCAGGACGCACGCCTTCAGCGTCCCGGAGGCGAGCTCAGGGCCGTCGGCGACCTCGATCGGGCGCTCCTTGAAGTAGGTGAACGGGGAGGCGTTTTGGACAATGGCGGTGACGCCCTCGTGTTGTTCTTCGCCGTCCTGCACCACCAGGTGCGGGGGGTTGAGGATGTAGCGACGGGTGAAGGTGGAGATGGCCGCCCAGGTGAAGTAGTAAGCGCCGAAACGAGCCTTCAGGCCGGGGTTTGAGTCGACTCGCTCCACTACGCTCGCGTCCAGGCCCAGGCCGGAGGCGAATGTGAAGCAGCGGCCATTGACCACGCCCAGGTCGACGCGGCGCGGCTGCCAGCGGTCGGCCATCGCCAGCAGGTGCTCGGTGGCGTCGACCAGCTCGCCGGGGATGCCCAGGATCTTGCCGTACACGTTGGCCGAGCCGCCGGGCAGGCAGGTCAGCGGGGTCGCCGAGCCGCGTAGGCCGTTTGCGACTTCGTTGACGGTGCCGTCGCCGCCGAAGGCGACCACAACGTCGTAGCCCTCGTGCGCGGCCTCGCGGCACAGCTCGGTCGCGTGGCCCTTGGCCTCAGTGTCGACTGCGTCGACCTCGTAGCGTCCCTGCAGGGCATAGACGACCAGATGGCGCAGGCGGTCGGAGACGGTCGTCGCGTACGGGTTGACGATGATCAGCATCCGCTTCTTGGCCGAGGGGTCGAGCGGCTCGAACGCCTCGGGGGCGTCTATCGGCGTGCGCTCGAACGCCTCTGCGGAGTCCGTCGGCGCGCGCTGGACCTCGATCGGGCTGGTGTTCATGGATAGGGCGTACACCGGCACACGCGATGCGTTACCCGCACACCACCTTGCGTTCCGCCCCCATGCCTCCTATACTGCCCGGCACATAGCTGGACACATCCAGAGGGGTGGAGGGACTGGCCCGACGAAGCCCCGGCAACCGCCGTCTAACAGCGGAAAGGTGCCAATTCCTGAGAGATGTGTGGCGGGCTTCCTGCTCTTCGCCACACGGGTTTACCGGCGAAGACGAAGAAGGAGTCCCCGACATGGCTGTGACACACCTGAGATGCCGAGAGTGCAAGACTGAGTATCCACTGGAGGCGCTGTACGTCTGCGACCGTTGCTTTGGGCCGCTGGAGGTCGCCTACGACCACTCCGCGCTCGGCGGCGACGCCGACCAGCTGCGCCGGCGCATCCAGGCCGGGCCGCAGAACATCTGGCGCTACGCCGACTTCCTGCCGGTCGTGGACGGCCCCCCCGGGCCGTCGGGGAGGCTGGCCTCGCGCACCGGGCTTCCCGCCGGGTGCACACCCTTGATCAAGGCCGACCGCCTGGCCGCGCGGCTCGGGTTGCGAGAGGTGTGGGTCAAGAACGACGCCGCCAACCCCACGCACTCGTTCAAGGATCGCGTCGTCTCGGTCGCCGTCGCCCGGGCGCGCGAGCTGGGCTACACGACGATCGCCTGCGCCTCGACCGGCAACCTCGCCAACTCCGTCGCCGCACACGGCGCCGCCCTCGGCCTGGACTCCTACGTGTTCATCCCGGCCAACCTGGAGGAGCAGAAGATCCTTGCCACCGGCATCTATGGGACCAATCTGGTGGCGGTGAAGGGCAACTACGACGACGTCAACCGGCTCTGCACTGAGCTATCAGCCGAGCGCGATTGGGCGTTCGTGAACGTCAACCTACGGCCCTACTACGCGGAGGGATCGAAGACCCTGGCGTATGAGGTCGCCGAGCAGCTCGGCTTCGAGCTGCCCGACCGCTGCATCGTGCCGAAAGCTTCAGGGTCCTTGTTCACGAAGATCGCGAAGGGCTTTGAGGAGTGGCTAGAGCTTGGGCTTATCGAGGGCACGATCCCAAAGATGCACGGCGCTCAGGCTGAGGGTTGCTCACCGATCGCCACAGCGTTCGCCGAGAAACAGGACGTATGCAAGCCCGTCAAGCCCAACACAATCGCCAAGTCGCTGGCGATCGGCAACCCTGCTGACGGGCCCTACGCACTCGAAGTAGCTAACAACAGCAAAGGATCGATCGAGTCGGTCAGCGAGGACGAGATCCGCGCCGGCATCGCGCTGCTCGCGCAGACCACCGGGATCTTCACCGAGACCGCCGGCGGGGTCACCACCGCGACGCTGGCCAAGCTCGCCGCCCGCGGAGAGATCGACCCCGAGGAGCGCGTCGTGCTCTTCATCACCGGCGAGGGGCTGAAGACGCTCGACGCGGTCAGGGGCACGTTCGAGTACGACGAAATCGAGCCCACGGTCGAGCAGTTCGAGACCACCGTCGAGCCGGCGCCGACGCCGACGGGGTTGGCAAGCGCCGCCGGCGCCGGCGTGCTCGCGACGCTGGGGGTGTAGCGCGATGGGCGTGACGGTGAAGATCCCCACCCAGCTACGCTCAGCCGCCGGCGGCGAGAGCGAAGCCGTGCTCGAGGGCGCAACGGTGCGCGAGGTGCTCGACGGGCTCTACGAGCGCTACGACGGGCTTGGCGAGCGACTGGCCGACGAGAGCGGATCGCTGCGGCGGTTCGTGAACGTGTACGTCAGCGGCGAGGACATCCGCTTCCTCGACGGCCTCGACACGCCCGTCGACGACGGGGCCGAGGTCACGATCCTGCCCGCGGTCGCCGGCGGTTAGGGCTCAGCGGTCTCCGCAGCGCGCTCCACGCGCCTGCGCAGATCGGCGCCCCTGCCGGCCGCAACCGCCCGTGCGGCGCGCTCGTCGCTGACCGCCACGCCCTGGGCCTGGGCGAAGTCGAGCAATTCCTGGCGCTCCTCGATCTCGCGCGCGGTGCGCAGGAACAGCCAGCAGAACAGGCCTAGCGTCAGAAAAGACTCCTCGACCATCATCACCGCGCCCGCCAGGTTCTGATCGGCGACCGGACTGATGTGGTGGGCCGCGTCGCCGGCCAGGTAGAACGGATAGAAGGCTTTCCCCGACCACAGGAAGACGTTGCCCAGCACCGTGCCGGTCAAGCGCACTGCGACGATGTAGCCGAGCTTGGCGAAGTTGCCGAACCAGCGCGGCTTGGGCAGTGGACCGAACAGGCACATCCACATGTTGATCCCAAGGGCGATGAACATCGTGTGCTCGAGCGCGTGGATCGCCGTGTGGCGCAGAGCCGCCTGGTAGAAGACCGGCAGGTGCCACACGTACATGTCGATCGCCCACAGCGGGAAGGCGATCAGAGGGTGTGTGAGGACGCGCAGGCGGTCGAAGAAGTCGATGCGCAGGATCGGCGCGAGCAGTGGGCCGGTCAGGCCGAGCACGATCAGCAGCGCCGCGATGTCGCCCATCAGCAGGTGCTCGACCATGTGCATGTAGAGCAGTTCGTCGCTGAGGGTGCCGACGGGAGAGAGCAGGGCGGCAAGGATCGTGGCCAGGCCGCCGTAGAAGCAGGCTTGGCGCCAGGTCGGGATGGCGTGAGGGCCGCGCGAGAGCGTGTGGGTGCGCTTGGCGTAGAGCAAGCCGAGGACGGCCGTCGGGACCAGCTGTATTAGATCCTCGGTCGCAAGCAGGGCTCCGGGCGCGAGCGCAATCACGCCTTGGAGCGTAGTGCGCCGAGACAACCTCGGCTTGAGACGACGAGGCTACGCTCGAACATCCGTCCAGGGTCACCAACCTCGTCAAACCACCAGTTAGGATTTAGCCATGCGCGTGTCCTCACCGGGATCCGCCACAGTCTCCGAGGACGAGCTACCGACGAGTGCGGAGCATCCTCATGGGGAGGACAGCGAGAACGCCGCTCTTGCTGGCTCGGGACACGTGCGGCTGTGGCGGTACCTGCCGCTGGTCCTGCTCACGACGGTCGCGCTGACGGCGCTGCCGGTCGAGGTCGCAACGACGGTGGTGCCGCGCACCGGCGACGTGTTGAGCGTGGTCGCATCGGCGGCGCTGGCGATCACGATCGCGATGATCATCGCCAACCTCGCCGCGGCAGGCTGGATGCGCCGGCGAGCGTCGCGCGACATTCTCTTCGCCGAGCTGATCCTGTGGGGCTGGCTGCGTAGATGCTGGGCAGAGTGGCGTTTGCGGAGCGCGCGCGCCGAATACGAGTCTGTGGCGAAGGCGAGCCCGCACGCCATCGAGCTGCTCGAACGGGTGACCAGACTGCTGCAGGCGCGCGATCCCCACACGCATGGACACAGTCAGCGCGTCGCACGCCACGCCGTGCGCATCGCGCGAGCGATGCGCCTCCCGGCGGTGGAGGTGGCGAAGATCCGCACGGCGGCGGCGATCCATGACGTCGGCAAGCTCTACACGCCGCGCGAGATATTGAACAACCCGAGCCGGCTCAGCGACGAGGAATTCGAGATCGTCAAGCGGCACGCTGCCGACGGGGCCGACATGGTGGGCCCGGCGGGCGACGGGGCGATCACAGCGATGGTGCGCCACCACCACGAGCGCCTGAGCGGCAACGGCTACCCGGACGGCCTGATCGGCGAGCAGATCCCGCTCGGCGCGCGCATCATCGCCGTGGCCGACACGTTCGACGCGATCACCTCCACGCGGCCCTACAGGCCAGCGGCCAGCCACAAGAGCGCCCTGGACGTCCTTTCCAGGGAGTCGGGCACCCAGCTCGACGCCGCCGCCGTGGCGGCCTTCCGCCAGTCCTATTCGGGGCGTCGCACAGTTGCATGGACTGCGCTTGCGAGCGCCCTGCCCGTGCGCGCGCTGGCCTGGCTGCAGGCCTCCGGCGCCGGCGTGGGCCTGAACTCGCTGCCGCAGGTGCTGCCGGTGGTGGGGGTCGCCGGCGCGCTCGCGCTCGCGCACGGCCATTCCGAACACCGTGCAATCACCCGGCACGGCGCACGGCAAGCCGCAAGTGCGCAAGCCCATCGCGTCGCCACCTCGACGCCACTGGCAAGAAAGCCGACCGGGAGTCACGCCAGACGCGTCAAGACAGGACCACAAGCGCTGGCGCCGTCACATGGGAGAAGGCCGACGGAATCAGTGCGTCCGCGAGCCGGCGTTCCGAAGTCCCCCGGCGGGGGAGCCCCGAGCGCGTCCGGCGAAGCCGGGAGTGGATCCGGCGGAGCCCGGAGTGGGCCCAGTGGCTCGGCCAACGCAGGCTCGACCCCTTCGCCGACGCAGACCTCGCCAGCGACCACCTCGACCTCGCCGCCGCCACCACCCCCGCCCGCGCCGGAAGCGCCAGTGCAGATCCCAACCGTTTCCACCCCGACCATCTCAACGCCGACAGTACCGTTGCCACTGCCGCTACCTCCCGTGAGCGTGGAAGTTCCCGGCGTCAAAGTGTCGTCTGTGGGGAGTCCATCGGGCGTGAGCGTGGAAGTCGGAATCTGACGTGGAGGCAGCTGGACTCAGCAGCATCTTGATGCTAAGACGCCGATATGGCGCTGCTCTCGCCGAATGGCGCGCCAGTACGGGTGCTGCTCGCCTGGGTGGATGGCGCGTTTGAGCTGCTCATCTCCCCGAAGCTGATCGACGAGTTGCGGCGAGTGCTTACATATCCAAAGCTCGCGAGCCGGATCCCCTCCCACGAGGGCACGGAGATGCTGGATTGGCTCTCGCGCTCGGCCACGACGGTGGAAGATCCAAGCGAGAGTCCTGACACAGCAGCAGACAAAGATGATGACTATCTGCTGGCAATCGCCGCAGCCCAGAAGGCGCTGCTGGTGACGGGAGACAAGGTTCTGCTCGGGATGGGGGACAGCCTCCCGGTTATCTCTCCAGCCCAGCTGTTGAGGTCGGTCACAGGGGATGCTTGACTTAAGCGAAGGCGCTCGGAAAGGCAAGCAGGGCGTTTACTGGTGGATCAAGCGCCGCGCACACGACCGACCCCGACCTCTCAGAATCCGTACGGTTGAGTCAAACCCAGCCACGCGCCCGGCGTGATTCGAACACGCGACCTTCCGCTCCGGAGGCGCGTCGGAGGGGGAGAGGGGTTTAGGGGCGCATCCCGCATAACCGCGGCGCTCAATTCCGGCGCCAGGTCGAGTCCGGCGTCCTCGATCAGGCTGCACAGGTAGTCGATGTCGTGCTTGCGCTCGAACGGAATATTGCGCGCGATGAGGACGGCCTTGATCGCCTTCTCGATCGCCTGCTGCGCGAGGAACCCGGCGACATGATCGGGCACGTCGTGGTTGTCCACGAGCGCGCGCAGTCCAGCCTCATCGCCAACCGCCTTCGCAAGCAGCGCATCGGCGACGTCGTGTTCGTCACGCTTCGACAAGCACCTGGCCCTCCGAAAGGGCGGCATGAAGCACCGTTCCGCGTGCCTCGCCCCACTCTTCGACCTGCGCCTCGCTGAATACGAGCACGTCTATCGGTCGGCGCAGATCGTGCAGCGCACGGCGCAATCGCACCATCTCGGCATGGCGATCTGGCACCTCGGGCTCGATCACGAGGAAGTCGAGATCGCTCCCGGCGCGTGCGTCGCCGCGCGCGTGCGAGCCGACTGGCCTGCGGCCTGCCATGCGCGCATGGGCTTCGCAGTGGGCCGCTGAAAGCCGGCTAAAGCGCGTATGCAAAAGCGCGGTCGGTCTCCAAGCAAGTGCAAGAGCCGCATGCGGCGGCGCTCCAGATGGAAACGTCGCCGTCGCGAAGACGTGCCACCGGCACAGTGGTCCAGTCTAAGCGCGGCAGGTGCGCTCGACGGGGAACCGCGATGGGACAGCCGCCTTCTTGGTCCTGAGCTCCCATTGGGCCAGCGCAGAGTCCAGACAGCAGCCATTGCCAACCCGCAAGCGCCGAAAGTTCTATAAACTTCCAATGATCGGCGTCCTATCTATATATAGGCTGCCACCGGGGGAGCCGCTGGCGGGCATCGCGACATGCAGATGCTGTGCGTGTCGACGTAATCGGGGGTCTCATGTGATCACATATCGGACGCAACCGCGCACTACTACGCAGCCGCTCGTCGCTCAAAGCCGTCGATCAGGGATGAGGCGCTCTAGGCAATCTGCCAGGGCCGCAGCGAGTCCAGAGTCAAAGCCGCCTTCGCAGGTTTCTGTGCCGGCGTCACACATGCTCTCCATGCGTTACTCGACCTCCGATGATCGTCGCGATGCTCCTGAGGCGACGTCGCTCGGGCGATCAACACCAATCTGGCAGCCGTCATGCCGCCGAACAGCTCCGGCGGCAGAACCGAATGACGACAGCGTGGGCGAATCGAAACGCTCCTGCCCCGCCGCTGAGTTCGCGATCGGGCGAACTGCCCGCAACCAAGGGCGCAGTAGTGGCCGCGACTGACAGCACGGCCGACGCGCGTCAGCCAGACGATGACCAGGCGGCAGATGATCGTCTCCGCCGACTGATCAAAGTCGGTGACCTCGACGATCCGACGGTCTCCAATCGCGAGAGAGACACAAATGATGACCATGTTCATGACAAGGATCGGCATCCTGAAGATCCGCCGTCCGCCTTCCGGGATACGGCGCGGGAGGTGTGCGATCCGGAGCAGATCAGGATTGGGCTGGCAGATACCGGTAAGGCCAGCCAAGCGATCGATCCGGAGACCTTTGAACCGCTCCTCGACGAAGTAGTCGACGGGATTTACAGGACCCGTGCTGGCGCGGTAATCGGCCCTGCGCAACTGGCGGTCGGCGAACGGCTCAAGGTCTCGGAGTCCACCGAGATCGAGAGCCAGCAGATCACGCGTGAGCGGGGCGCGGATGGGAACAAGGCGGACCGCCTCGAGCAGAACGAGGCACCTCGCCTGGAGAAGGAAATCGCGGCCCAGCAAGCCGAGATATCCCAAAAGGAAGAGGAAAGGCGGGGAGCGAAGTCCACGCTCGATGAGCAGCGTGCCAAGGGTTACCCCGCAGGGTGGCGTCCTGGCGACTTCATGCACTGGGTGGGACTGCCTCCGTGGCTTGCCTTCATGCTCATGCTCATCGCATTGGTGATCAACACGGTTTTGCTCCAGAGGCCCATGTCGAACGTGGTGGTGAACATCTCCGAAGTAGAAAGCTACCTAGTGGCGGGCGGGCTCAGCGTTACGTTCGAGGTGGCTTCGGCGACTGCCGGCTACGTTCTTGCGTCGCTCCGGTTGCCCGGCCGACTCGGCGGCTCAGTGTTCATTGTGCTGTTCTCCTTGGTCATGCTCAAGCTGGTCGGTGGCCTCGACGCGTTGCGCGCATCCAAGCCCAGTGGTGTCGAGACCTTGACCGCTGCGACGCTGGCGTCGTGTTTTGTTGCCGGTCTCACGGGCTATGCCATCGCAACCTGGCGGGATTTTCAGCATCACCGCGATCTGGTGCTCGCGGTCGGCACAGACCTTCGCGATGCTCTGGGCCTTCATGAGATCGCGGAGAAGAACCTGGGCGCCGCCAAGGACAGACTCGGCGAGCTCAAGCAGGCGCTGATCGGCCTCTACGCTGAGATCGAGCGGCTGCGCGACTCCGCCGCCCGCGCCGACGCCGCCGCGCTCGATCGGGAGGCCCTTGGGGCCAAGGCTGCGGTGGAGGCGGACGCCATCCGCGCGGTCGCCACATCCCACGTTCTTCAAGAGAAGGCCGCGCACCTCCAGTGGGGCAAGGGCATGGCGCTGCTCGCGTATTTCAAGGCGCGCAGGGAAAAGCTGCGCCCGGACGCGGATATCCAGCTGCCGACCGACGATCCCGGTAGCAAGAGGACAAGCGAAATGAGGCTCACAAGCCTTCAAAAGTTGGCGATCGCGGCTCTAGCCGCGGGGGCGATAGGCGGGTCTATCCTTGGCCCGCTCGCCCTTGCGGTCGGCGCGGTCATCGCGGCCATCCTCCTACTTCCGTTTGGGGATATAGGTGGTCGTCGCGGTCGCAGGAAGCCGCCGCCGGAGACCGAGCTGCACGAGACGCCGTCAATCGATGGGCAGGCGGACCCCGACAACCCCTTCTACAAGTCGCAGCCGGACCACATGGTCGCCAAGTACCGCGGTGGTGAGGCCCCGCCTGGACAGCACCAGTAGCTGGCGCCACGTGGAAGGAGAGCAACGATTCAGCACGAGACCGGAGTGATCGACCGCCTCTCACGGCAGGCACATCGGAGCGTCTGCCGACTCGTTACGCTCTGCGCTGTCTGCACAGTCGGCGTGGCTATGCTCGCTGGCTGCGGATCATCAGAGCCTGTTTGTCAAGGTGCCGCGCAGACGAACGTACTCCTCGTTTCGACCGGCGATAGCGACCTTGCGGTCGGTCGCGAAATGGCACCGGAAGTGGCGCACGAGGTGGTAGAACGCACGGCCAAGTCATGCGGACGCTTGCTGGTCGGACTTGCGGACAACCACCCAGAGGCCGATCTGGTGCTGCGTTCGGTGCGCTTCACGCCGCAAAATCAGACCGCATACAACCGCACGCCGGATGTCAGCCAGATGATTTCCGAAGGCGCCAACTTCGTGCAGCAGCACCTCCTCCAGCCGCTGAAGTCCGCCCGACCGTCGGCGGGCGGCGCTTTCCTTGGAACGCTCGTTGCCGTCGGCGACGAGCTGCACACAGAGGGAATCGGATCGGCCAACGTCATCTTCATCGGCAACGGCATCGAGGACGAGCCTGTACCGACCGGCAGATGGGTGGTCAACTTCGGGGCTCCGCTGTCGACACACGGCAACATCTCACCCGCAATCGCACACGGCGCAGCGGCGTTCGAGCCGTTCCTCAGCCGCCTTGGGGGCTCCTGCGTGATGTTGATAGGCGCTGGAGCGCGCAGCGTTCTCTCAGATGGCCAAATTCTGACGGCTCAGAGCCTCTTTCAGGAAACGCTGGCGACGGCACACATCGGCTTCGCAGCAACACGGTCACCAGACATACCGCCCGGATGCAAAGCCGCCCCGGCCTTGTCCATCAAAGCGAAGTCCCACAACGTGGTGGCGACGCTGTTCAGTGACCTCGCGTTTCAGCTCGACAGCGCCCAGCTCCAGCCCACCGCTGTCCAGACCCTTAAGCGACTGGTGCCAAGTCTTAGGAACGCCACGAGCGTGAGCGTCTCCGGATACACAGACTCGACCGGTAGCGACGAGATCAACGGGCCGCTCTCCTGGGCGAGAGCGCGAACGGTTGCCCAGTGGCTCGCCACGCAAAAGGGCTCCCCTGTCAGCCGTATGGAAGTCCACGGCTTCGGCTCGAAGCACCCCATCGCGTCAAACGCCTCACCCCAAGGCCGCGCCACGAACCGCCGCGTCGTGATCATGATCAAAACTAGGTAGACACGATGCGAATACAGCACCGAGGACGACCGAACGGACAGGTCACAGAAGCTCGCAGACACCTGTGGGATCCCCGTTTTGGAGGATCCGAAGGGGTAGTTTCGGCAACTATTTCGGCAACGGTGTCGGCGCTCACGGCCCCTTGTGGGGCCTGTGAACTCCGATTCCAAAGTTATGCCTCTGAGCCCTGAGCGGGGATCTTTTCCGACGCGCCCTTCCGCTCCGGAGGCGAGGGGTGTTGCTTGAATCCAGCATGGTTGCTGGGGTTTGGCGATGTGGCGGCGATGGGCCAGGTCAAACGTTTCGCCGCCATTTGCGGTCATTTCCGGTGGGTTTAAGGCAGAGCTGCCTTTTCGTGGCGCTCGCCTGCTGGGGACGATCCCGTCAGTGCCAGTGGAGCGGCTGAAGCCAATGGTCATGCCCGTGGCTACGCGGGCTCGTCCGCTGTTCGCCGGAGCGGCGCGGCGGGCAGCGCGGACCGCCTCTCGGGAGACTGAGAGCGAGCCCCTACTCGCCGCCCCCGTCCGGCTTGCGCAGGTACTTCTCGGGCATCGCCACGACCCCCCGGCGAGCCACCTGGCCCGACTGCCCGCTCGAGATCTGCGAGCGCGGCGCGCGCTTTGCCGCGCACCCTGTCCTTGCCGGTGTACTTGAGCTCGTCCAGCTCGTCAACGACGGTAATCGGGAGGAACAGGCGCACGGGTTCGACGCCCACGACCTCTTTCCAGTCCACTTGCTCGGGCGGCAGGAAGTGCAGCAGGAGATGAGTGTCCATGACGGCGATGTGTCCGGCCGCTCCTGTCGCTCGCTCGATGCGGCGCTTCAGGTCCTCTGCGATGCGATCCAAGGTGGCTTTCTGCAGTCTGATCTCGCTTTCGATCAGATGGGCGGGCCATAGGGTCTGCTCGGGCTTGTTGGAGCGCAGCGACGAGGGGGAGTGGACTGGGAGGTTCGCGGTGGCGCGAGCGGACATTGCAGAGATGTCGGCAGGGCGAGCTGGGTTGCGAGTGACGCAGCGGGGGCTGGCTCGGGAGAAGTGGGTTCGGTCGATGGGCTGACGTGGCGGTGATGGTCCGACTGCAAGCGGCGACGGCTGACAATGGGTATACGGCCGACCGTGGGGTGAAGTCGAAAAGCGGTGGCGAACTTAGGTCAGCGCTGCGGCCAGTTGCGCCAGACGCTCCGGGTGCATTGTGCCGCGCCCCCAGCTGCCTTCGAGGCGACGGACCCGCAAGCGGGCATTCAGTTGCTCGGCAAGTATCGGCGGGTCGAGCCGCACAGTGTCGCCGTGTCCCTCAACGTCACGGTAGGCGAAGCCCAGCATGTGCTGTTCAGACTCCCAAATGCTGATCGTGCAGTTTCCAGTGGGCGGCCATCCTGCGGAGACGGCGCTCACTAGCCC
Organism: Solirubrobacteraceae bacterium; assembly: GCA_035938935.1. Classification (GTDB taxonomy): domain Bacteria; phylum Actinomycetota; class Thermoleophilia; order Solirubrobacterales; family Solirubrobacteraceae; genus Palsa-744. The sequence goes on along the minus strand of DASZGH010000099.1, from coordinate 3,256 downwards.
GAACGCCTGTCGCGTGAACGGTCCGAGTCGCGCCCCCTCGCGGAGAAAGCGCGGCAGGGATCCCAGCCGGATCCGTCCCAAAGTCAGGGTGGCGAAAGGTCCGTCGCTGACCAAGTCGCGACTCGACAAAGGATTGAACCCGTAGTACGAGCCGCGCGTTGAGACGACGTCGAACAACGACCACCATGAATCTCGCTCCTCGTTGGCGAGCAACTGCGCTAGAGGCTGGTCGAGGAAGTGCTCGAAGTCGGTCTCCCGCCGCCAAGCCGTCAGCAGGACCTGGCGCCAGAGGGCTGGCACGCCGCCGCCGAAGCCGGCGCTTGCGTCTGAGCCCATGAACGGCATCGCCTTGGCGAAAACGAGGCCTGGAATGGCCGACAGGCGACCCCGCGCGGAACGACGCCATCGCCATGCCGTCTGCATCGACGCGAAATCGGTCACGTGGGCGGCAAGGAGAGTCCCGCCACCGTGACTGTCCTGATGGAGAAGCATCGTTTCGTTCGTTCGAGCGCACACTATCCAGCACGGCCGGTGCGTGCACAGCCATCACCCAGATCGGCTGATCGCCGCATGCAAATTTCTGCGAGGCCGCTCGATTTGCGTCGGTGAGACCGCGATAATCACCGCTCCCCGGTCATCCGAGCCGTCAGCGCGGATAGACGTCGGCGATTGATTGGCCCGTTTCGGCAGGTGCCGGTCAGTAGGAGCGAATGGATCGCTCCGATCGACAACCGCCCCACGCCGATCTTCTTACGGCAGGCATAGACGCCAGATACATCTCAGACCGGCGCTCAAGGCAGAGCTGGAACGCATCCGTCGCGCCACAGCCGAGGTGGACCCCGACCACTTCATCTTTGCGACGAGCACCGGCAAGCGCCAGAGCACTGACAACCTGCGCTCGCGAGTGATCGCCGCGTCGGTGAAGCAGGCCAACAAGAACCTGCGAGCGCGCGGCCTGCCGCCGCTCCCGGAAGGCATCACGCCACATTCGCTACGGCGCACCTTCGCCAGCGTCCTCTACGCGATCGGCGAGGACCCCGGCGTGGTCATGGATGAGATGGGCCACACCGACCCGGCCCTCGCGCTGCGTGTCTACCGCCAGTCGATGCGGCGAGGAGAGAGCGAGAAGGTGGCGCTCAGAGCGCTTGTGGAAGGCTGACCGACTTGCCCAAGGATCGGACACGAGAACTGTTCATTGCGCCCGACGTGCTCATCGTCATCGAGCGTTCAAGTTTGCATCCCGTCGAGTACGCGATCATGCTCCTGATCGAGCGCAACGGGACGTGGCATACGGTGCGAACTTTCGACAACGCCCACGATCCGCAAGAGCATCACGAGCACCGCTACATCGGCGCGGAGAAGCAGCCGCCGATCGTCACACACGGCCCCGTCAACGACACGATGCACGCCGTCGAAATCAAGCTGCGGGGAGGCTGGTCCGATATCCTGCGAAGCTGGGAGAACACTCGATGAGCGCGGTCCCCGACAAGACCTGGAATCTCTTTATGGCCGCGTCGCTCAGCGACGACGACCTCGGCTATCCGAACAGGGTCGCCTTCGTGCCGGGCGATCAGGACTGGGCCGATGACGTCGTGTGGCGCAACCTCACCGAAGGCCGTCCGACCGTCCTCGTCGGCGAGGAGACCGAGCTGCTGCTCGTGCCGACGCGACGGAGCTTGATCGACAGGGTGCGCGGCCGTGTCACCGTCAACGTCGGCCAGCGCACCCACGGACGCTCGACGCCCTACGTAACAGCCAGCCGCCTCGGTCGCCACCCGTTGCGTGAAATGCGCGAACTCTCGCTCGCCTGATCGAAAAGGCACAAGAAAAGGCACTCAGGCCGCGAGAGACAAATCAAACGCCGAGCCCGCACTCGGCCCGACCCCTCACAACCCGCTCAACCAAGCCAAACCCAGCCACGCGCCCGGCGTGATTCGAACATGCGACCTTCCGCTCCGGAGGCGGACGCTCTATCCACTGAGCTACGGGCGCAACGGATGCCGCCACAGCGGCGCCGTGCGCTCCTCAGCTTAGTGCTTGGACCCACGCCCGTGGTGCCGCTCCCGCTACCGTCCCACCCATGGACCTCTCCGTCTTCTTCGCCGGCACCGGCGGCTCGGTGCCCTCGCCCCGCCGTGGGCTGCCCGCGATCCTCGTGCGCCGCGGCGGCGACCGGCTGCTGTTCGACTGCGGCGAAGGCACGCAGCGCCAGCTGATGCGCTCGGCCGGGCTCACCGACCTGCACTGCGTCTTCATCACGCACTTCCACGCCGACCACTGGCTCGGGCTCCCCGGCATGCTCAAGTCCTTCGCCCTGCGCGAGCGCGAGCAGCCGCTCGCCGTCTACGGGCCGCGCGGACTGGGCAAAATCATGGAGGACACGCGCTTCATCTACGGGCGCCTGCCCTACCAGCTGCGTGTGCACGAGCTCGAGCCCGGCGAGCCGGTGCGCTTCGACGGCTACGAGGTCACGGGCGTTCCGGTCAACCACAAGGGGGCCGGCGCCTTCGGCTACGCGCTCGTCGAGGACGCGCGACCTGGGCACCTCGACCCCGGGCTGGCCGAGCGACTCGGGGTCACGCCCGGGCCCGACTTCGGCCGGCTCACGCGCGGGGAGACCGTGAACGGCGTTTCACCCGAGCAGGTGATGGGGCCGGTGCGCGAGGGGCGCAAGATCGTGATCTCCGGCGACACCGCTCCCTGCGAGGCGATCGCGATCGCTTCGCACGAAGCGGACGTGCTCGTGCACGAGGCGACGTTCGCCGAGGAGGAGGCCGAGCGCGCCTCCCAGACCGGGCACAGCACGGCGCGCCAGGCCGCCTCGCTCGCTCGCGACGCGCACGTGCGGCTGCTTGTGCTCACGCACGTCTCCTCGCGCTACGCCGGCGGCGAGCTTCGCGAGCAGGCGCGCGAGGTGTTTGCCAACGCCGAGTCCCCGCGCGACTTCGACTCGATCGAGATCCCGTTCGCCGAGAAGGGGCCCGCGGAGCTCGTGCGCTTCTCGCGCCGCGCGGAGCCCGTCGCATCAGGCTGATACAGTCGCTCGCAGCATCCTTTAACCCGGTCCCGTGAGGCCAGTAAGGAACAGATGACAGACGGGAAGATCGTCCTGCGAGAGGACGACATGCGGCGGGCGCTGACGCGGATCGCCCACGAGATAGCCGAGCGCAACGCGGGCGAGACGAACATCGCACTCGTCGGCATTCACCGTCGCGGTGCCGTCCTTGCAGCGCGCCTGCGCGCGATCCTGCAGGAG
>DASZGH010000098.1:0-2237 GCA_035938935.1 Solirubrobacteraceae bacterium | reverse complement strand
GACCTGGTCGATCGGTCCGGCCGCGAGGATCGCCTCTGCCTCCTTTGGAAACCAGTGCGGCTCACCCAGCTCGACCCCGGTGAGGATGCGCAGGCCCGGAAACTTGATCCGGCACCGGTCGACCGCGTCCAGGTAGCCCTCCATGTCGACCGGGTGCTGGCCCTTGTGCACGAGCGCCCAGTCCGCGTGCTCGGTAAACGCGATGGCGGACAGGCCGATCTCGAGCGCCCGAGCGCAGCTGCGCTCCATGTCGCCGTGCGGCGCGTCCCACGACCACTCGGTGTGCACGTGGAGATCGGGTGGGAGCACCGGTCAAGGCTACAATCCCGATCTCGTGGGGGAGGTGGTGGAGGGCGCCGCCTATGTCGGCGGCACCTTCCTGATCGGCGCTGGACTTTACCTCGTGATGCGGGGCACGTTCCCGGCCTGGTGGCGACAGCGCATGCTGTGGCCGCTCGTTAACGTGACGCCGCGCGTCTCGCACCTGCAGGGTTGGGCCGCGGTCGCGCTCGGCATCTCGGTCCTGTCGATCGTCTTCACGACCGTGGCGCCCGACACGGTCGCGGGCTTCCTCGTGGTGCTCGCGTTCGTCGCCTACCTGGGCGGCGTCGCCCTGTACCTCTTCAGCACCTGGCTGTCCCGCCGCCGTCCCGCGTCTTAACGGGCCGGATCCACGCGACTGCCGGCGCTCGCGGGTTTCACAGCATGCCCAATGCCGTGACTGCCGGCGCTCGCGGGCTCCGGACGGTCAGGCCAGGAGTTTGAGCAGAAGCTCGTTCGCGACCCTCGGGTTGGCCTGGGGCGCGCGCTTGCGCAGGTCGGCCATCAGCGCTTGCATCGCCTGCTTCTTGCCGCTGCGGTAGTCTGCCGCGGCCTTGGGGTTCGCGTCGATCACCGCTTCAGCGAGCACGCGAAGGTGCGCCTCGTCGCTCACCTGCGAGTAGCCGTGCTCGGCAACGATCTCGGCCGGGCTGCGACCGCTCTCGATGGACTCCATCTGAACTTCTCGCGCCTGATCGCGCGTGACGTTGCCATCCAGCAACATCCTCATGAGCTCATACAGGGAATCCGCCGACGGCAGCTTTCCAGTAGGCGCGACCTCATTGACGATCCAGTTGGCGGTTGCCACCGCGGGCGCTCCTTTCGCAACGGTGGTCTCATACAGATCCGCCAGATACCGATCGGCGCCGATGACGGCGACCTGCCGCGCCGGCAGCTGCTCGAGGAGCCTCGCCCGGCGCACGCTCGGCAGCTCTGGCAGCCCGTTGCGGAGCTCCTCGATCCATGCGCGGTCGAGCTCCAGCGGTGGCAGGTCCGGCTCGGGGAAATAGCGATAGTCCTCGGCGAACTCCTTGCTCCGCTGCGAGAAGGTGCGCTGCTCGGGCTCCGACCAGCCGCGCGTCTCCTGCACGACGGTGCCTCCCTCTTCGAGCACCTTCTGCTGCCGCTCGACCTCGTAGCCGATCGCGCGATACAGAGCGCGAAACGAGTTGATGTTCTTCAGCTCGGTCTTCACCCCGAGCTCGGTCGAGCCCGCGGGGCGGATCGAGATGTTGGGCTCGGCGCGCATCTGGCCCCTCTCCATGTCGGCGTTGGACGCGCCGATCGTGCGCAGCAGCGCCTGCAGCTCCATCGCGTAGTCGCGCGCCTCCTCCGCCGAGCTGATGTCCGGCTCCGAAACTATCTCCATCAGCGGCACGCCGGCGCGGTTGAGGTCGACGAACGACTCCCAGGCCTTGTGCAGCTTGTCGCCGGCGTGGACCAGCTTGCCGGTGTCTTCCTCGAGGTGCACGCGACGAATGCGCACGCGCCGGCCGCCGACGTCGAGGAAGCCGTTGATGCTCAACGGCAGGTCGTACTGGCTGATCTGGTAACCCTTCGGCAGGTCGGGATACATGTAGTTCTTGCGATCGAACTTGGTGTGACGCGGGATCTCGCAGCTCAGCGCGAGCGCGGTCTTCAGGCCGGCCTCCACGGCGGCGCGGTTGATCACCGGCAGAACGCCTGGAAGCCCCAGACACACCTCGCACACGTGGGTGTTCGGCGGCTCGTTGAGATCAGCGATGGAGCAGCCGCAGAACATCTTCGACCGCGTCTTCGGCTGGACGTGCACCTCCATGCCGATGACGACCTCCCAGTCAGTCATTTGTCGCCCTGCGCGCGTCCGGCGAGGCAACGTCGGCCACCTCGGCATGGATCTCGCTCACCTGCTCGTACGCGCGCGCGACGCGGAGCAC
>DASZGH010000097.1:0-36753 GCA_035938935.1 Solirubrobacteraceae bacterium | reverse complement strand
GATCGACGACGGCCCGCGAGTGATCGCCGATGCCGTGGCGATGGCGCGCGTAGCGGAGTCGGCAGGCATAGGGACAATCGTCGCGACACCGCACGTCAGCCCGCAGTACCCCAATAGCGCCGCCTCGATCGCGCACGCACTCGATGCGCTGAGAGCGAGGTTTCGCGACGAGGGTGTCGCCCTAGAGCTGGAGGCGGGCGCCGAGATCGCGATGACTATCGCGGGCGAGCTTGCACCTGAAGAGCTATCGAAGCTGAGCTTGGGAGCAGGGCCGTGGTTGCTCATCGAGTGTCCGTTCACCTCGCTGGCGGCAGGCTTTGACTCCATGTTGATGCGCCTTCAGAGCGACGGTCATCGCATCGTGCTCGCCCACCCCGAGCGCTCTCCGCTGTTCCACCAGGATCCGAAGATGTTGGGAGCGATCGTACGCTCGGGGGTCCTCACCTCGGTAACCGCCGGAGCACTCGTTGGGCGTTTTGGTGGACGGGTACGACGGTTCGCGCTTCAGCTGGCGCGGGAGCAGATGATCCACAATGTCGCCTCGGACGCACATGACGATCACCGGCGCCCCCCCGGCATTCGTCGCGAGCTGCAGCTCAGCGGCCTCGATCAGCTGGCGGACTGGCTTACCTCGGGGGTACCGACTGCGATCCTGGCGGGCGCGGAGGTCCCACCGAGGCCCACGCTAACGGGCTCACGGCCGCAAATTGCGGCGTGGCTGCACCGGCGGCGACGCGGCGATGGTCCTGCTACATAGGCATCGGAGCGCCACACCAGTACCAGAGCGAAGAGGCCAGACGCCGCCCCAAACCATGCGGTACACGCGCGGGGGTCATATTCATCTGTGGTATTCGCGCGGCCGGCCGCAGGCTCCGCAACAGCGTCCGACCGAACTTCAATGTCGCCAGAATGCTGATACGTGCGCTCACAAGTTTTGGGGTAAGCGTGATCCTGCAGCTGAAGCTCCGATCGGCAAGCGTGCTCGCGCCACAGTGTCCGAGCAGATGATGTCCGATGTACGCGCTGAGTCCGACGCGTCCAGCTCTGTCAGCGGTCGTGGTCATGACGAGCTTGTGTCCGATGAACAGCGCCCCCGGACGGGAGAGCGTCGGCGGTTGCGGGGCAGGCGTGGGCGTCGCTGGAGCCGCCGGCGAAGGCGCGGCCGGGGGCGCGGGCAGCTGCGGGGACGGCACGGGCGCAGCCGGCGCGGGCTCTGCCGGTGGGATCGGCTTGATCGCGATCCTGACACGCTGTTCGATCCCTTTCGCGGTCCGAGCCGCGATCACCGCGTAACCGACTGCCGGCGGTTCGGATGGAGCGGTGTACAGCCCTTCCGGCGTGATCGAGCCGACGCTGGCGTTCCAGGTGACGCCCGGGCTTTCATTTGTGATAAGCGCCGATAGCTGTACACTCGTATCGACCAACATTTCACCCGGAATTCCGGAGATGGCGACGTCGGGGGCCGACGGATCGCCCACTTTGATCGTGACAGTCGCGCTGGGCGGGGTTAGGGGAAATTTGCTGTTTGGGTCGGAGGCAGAGAACATGAACATGTCAGAGCCGCTGTATCCTGACTGCGGTATGTAGATCACTTCGTCAGTACCGCCGATCCATTCAAGTTCGCCATGTTGTGGCGAGGACACGATCGAGTAGCTTGGTCTGCTCGTATCTTCCCACGCGACGGATCCAAGCTTGATCCTAATCGGCCTTTCGACCGATGTCTCCAGAGCTTGGGGCGTAGCGTCGAAGCCCGGTACGATCGTGGGCTTAGTGGCATAGGAGACCTTTTGCCCAGTATCTTCTTCGGAGATCGTGTGTTCCGGGTTAATGTCCTCGCGCAACCAGTATTCGCCAGGAGCAACCTTGGAAATGTCGACCCACTGAAAGCCAAGGTCAGCGGAGTACCGATCGCGCCAACCAGGCGAAATACCCTCAAAGACAGACGTGGCGTTGGGGAGGAAGCGACGACAGAACCCGCGGTATGGAGGGCTACTATCCGCATAGACCGGGTATTGCGGCGCTTCGGCGCCCTGAGCGTCTGTTGCTTCCACACGTTCACTGTCCTCCAAGCAGAAACCCACCTTCTCAGAAGGAGCCATTTCTTTTGTCTTAGTCGCGTTCCACAGCGAATACTTCGCAACGCGCTGAAGGTGCCAGTGGTGATGGCCGTCCGCGTTGACGTACACCATTTCAGCAGGAATCGGCGACGACGTGCCTTCCCGGCTCAGGTATTTTTCGTTTTCTTTACCAAACTTCGTAAAGCGTTCATTGTACTGCGTTTCGGTTTCCCCAGGCTGCCTTTCCGGATTGGTGATGGGCGCGTTGCTGTTGGACTTGTAGAGGCGCTGAGATACCGTCATCTTAGGTAACGTCAGTTCTTCTTCGGTCTTTGTCGACAGTTCGCGCAGTGGCTCGCCTTCCTGTTCGGCTGTCTGGTTCAAGGCCCAAGCTTCTGCGACTTCTTTATTCACCTGTTCGCTCACTTGTGGGGCGGCGCGTTCGCCGCGAATGTCCAAGGCGCCCTTGCCGTCATTGTGGACATAGCCGTTGAACCGCAGCAACAGTTTTGATTCACCCGCAGTCTTGGAGAGCCCACCTTCATCCGCGCTAGTTTCGATCCTGACATGATCGGGCGGGTCGGCCACCAGATTTGGTATCAGCCCGGATTCAATGCCATGAGCCGGGACAACGGCAGCCAGGAGTGCAGCAATCACCGCAAAGGCGACGAATCTCGGCCACCATGCCGATCCGGGTCGCTGGCTCGTGAACCGTGCACCCCAACCTGGGAGCCGCGCACCCCGACCTGTAGCGGACGACAGGGGCAATCGACCTGTTTGACCTCGCATACGGACCTCAGGCGAGCTTAGTGATCGCGATGATCATCCCGATCACGACAAACACAACGATCGCCACTTGCATCCATATCCAAGTCGGTGACATTCAAATCCCATCCTACTGGGATGTAACGAATGTCGCGATGCTGAACTTTTACTCGGCGCTGTGGAACAGCGCCGCGAAGGTCATCAGCAGGATCTTGAAGTCGAGGGTCAACGACCAATGCGCGATGTAGTAGTTGTCGAGCTCGATCCGCTCGGCCAGCGACGTCTGACCACGCAGCCCGTGCACCTGAGCCCAGCCGGTGATGCCTGACTTGACACGGTGGCGGTCGCCGTAGCGAGTGACGTCCTGATCGAACAGCTCCACGAACTCCGGGCGCTCGGGGCGCGGCCCGACGATGCTCATATCGCCCGCGAGCACGTTGAAAAGCTGCGGCAGCTCGTCGAGCGAGGAGCGGCGCAGGAAGCGACCCACCGCGGTCCGGCGATCGGCTCCCTCGACTCCGCCCGGAGCGATGTCGCGCGCGAGCGTGGTCACCTGTTTCGGCGCCGGCGCGCCCCCGTTCGACTGTGCCGCAGCAACGGCGCGGTCGTGCGGCTCGGTGATCCGCATCGAGCGGAACTTGTAGAGGTCGAACACCGAGCCGTCGCGGCCGACTCTGCGCTGACGGAACAGGACCGGGCCGGGCGAACCGAGACGCACCGCGAGCGCGATGGCGGCGAGCAGCGGCGAGATCGCGGCCAAGAGCAACACGGCCGCTATGCGGTCGAGGGCGTACTTGATCGCAAACTGCCAGCCCTTGGGGTCGACGACCGAGAAGTTGAGCAGCGGCAGGCCGCCGACGCTGTCGTAGGTCGCGCGGTCGTTCATTGTGTCAAACATGCGCGGCACCACCGCCACCTCGACTCCCAGCTCCTGGGAGTGCTGGATGAGGCGGCTGACGCGCGCGTCGGCGACGGAGGAGAAAGCCACGATCAGATACTCAGCGCGCGTGCGCTCGATGATGTGGTCGACCTGCTCGAGTGTTCCCACGACCGGCACGTCGCGGCCCCCCACCTCGGCGGTCGAGCGCGGATCGCTGTCGATGAAGCCGACGGGTACGAGGCCATACTCGGGATGGTCCTCGAGCCGTCGCGCGACCTGCGAGCCGACAATGCCCGCTCCGACGATGAGAACGGGCTTGCCGATCAGCCGCCGCGAGCGCGCCCAGTGCTTGGTGGCAGCGAGGGCGATACGCCCAGCGCCCACGCCGACGAGCGAGAAGACCCAAGCGCGTACCCACACCGACTGGCTGGGGATCTGCCCGTTGAGAAAGAAGCCGATCATCGCGACTGTCATCGCGGCGACCGACACGGCGCTGAGCACCGGTAGCACCCCGTCGAGGATGATCGGGCGCAAGCGCGTGCGGTAAAGACCGCGCAGCAGGAACAGCGCCATCGCCAGCGGCGGCAACATCAGCAACGGCGCGCGCGTGGCGGTTACGGCCAGGCCATCGAGCGCAAGCGCCAGGGCGATCCAGAGCATCACGAAGTCGACCGCAAGGCGCATCACGGTCCAGCCGCTGCCTTCGAGCAGGGTCTGCAGGCCGCCGGTAAACATCCCCGAGTGGGAGGCCCGCGGCCGTGGCGCCACACGCGCGCCGGCGCGGCCGGCGACCGGAACGCCGGTAGTGGTCTGCTGCGTGATGCGCGTCCGGCTCATGGCTTAGACCCTTACCCACCTATCGGCATCGCGATCCGTTGGATGAAGCGAGAGCGAGCAAGCGTCCCCGCCTGCTCTCGCTTGGTCCGTCAAGGGGTCACTGGGCAACTCGGCGCACTGAGTGTCTATGGGCATCCATGCCATGGTCGCTGTCCTGCCCCACTGGGGGCTTGTTCTCCTTGCTTGGGGCGCTTCCGCGCGCCTCCGGTTCCTCCACCGGCCCGCCTGCCTGTGGCCTGCCTCTTGGGCAGGGATGGAGACGGATCGGGCGCTTGCCCACACGCTAGCGCGACGGAGGAGGAAACGTAAGGCGTCTTTCCGCAGACCTGGTCCCCGACAAACTGCCAGCCGAGATCAGCAGAAAGCCGCAGCGGTTGGTTTCGTCCATGCGACGGCGCCGCGCGCTATGCGCTCGAGCACAGGCTCTCGATGTAGCGTCCTCGATCTTCCGCTAGATTACAGCAAACTGGCTGCATAGCCAAACTCCCTGGTGCCGCGCTTTCAGCCCGAGAGGACGGCAAGGCATGGATCGAGAGAGAAAAGGAACACACAGATGGCGAGCACAGCGACACCTACCCAGAGTTCCAATGGCGCCGGCGCCACCCTCCCAACCGACGCAATCTCCTACGAGGATCTCTACCACCGCTGGGAGCACGGCAACTGGAGCGCGATGGACCTCGACTTCTCCGAGGACGCCAGGCAGTGGCGCGAGCGCTTCACCGAGTTCGAGCGCACTGCCGCGCTTTGGAACTACGCGCTGTTCTTCTGGGGCGAGGACGCCGTCGCCGACAACCTTTCCCCCTACATCGACGCCGCGCCATTGGAGGAGCAGAAGTACTTCCTCACCACCCAGCAGGTCGACGAGGCACGCCACGCCGTGTTCTTCAAGCGCTTCATGCAGGAGGTGTGCGGAATCGGCAGCGGCTCGATGAGCAGCGGCCTCCAGGCGATCAAGCCGCAGCTGACCCCGGGCTTTCGCAAGATCTTCGAGCGGCTGGACACGATGGCAGACGAGTTGCGCAAGGACCGCTCGCCGGCCAAGCTCGCCGCCGCTGTGACGCTCTACCACGTCGTGATCGAGGCCTCGCTGGCCCAGCCGGGCCAGCACTTCATCTGCAACTACCTGGAAGAGCGCGACGTGCTCCCCGCCTTCAGGCAGGGCATGCAGAACATCGCCGCCGACGAGCAGCGCCACATCGGCTTCGGCGTGAAGCTGCTGAGCGACCTCAAGCGAGAAGACCCGGTCGGGGTGCCCAAGGCCGTCGCCGGACTGCTGCGCGAAGTGACGCGCTACACCGCCCAGGTGCTGATGCCGCCGGGGTGGGACGAAAGCTACATCACCGTGTTCGGCGCCACCTACGACGAGGTCGGCGTGGAAGGCCTGACCTCGATGACGACCAAGCTGCGCTCGGCCGGCCTGGCCGCCGAGTCGCTGCCGGGCCCGGCGCTGCTGCCGGCCGGGCTCGCGCCGATCGAGGTGTCCCAGCGCGGCCGCGCGCTCGCGCAGGCGGGCGTCATCGGCGTGCGCGAAGGCCCGAGCAAGCGTGACCCAGAGACGTTGGCGCTGCTGTTCGACACGATCCGCCGCCAGGTCAACCCCGACCACGGCCTCAAGCGGGCGACCACCTTCCAGTGGGATTTCACCGACCCGGACGTGCCGACCTGGCACCTGCGCGTGGACAACGGCTCGAGCAGCGTCGAGCAGGGTGCCGCGCCCAAGCCGGACCTGCGGCTGCGGGTCTCCTACCAGGACTTCGTCGACATCGTCGGCGAGCGGCTGGACCCGCTGCGTGCGATCGCGCGCGGCCGGCTGCGTCCGAAGGGCAGCCCGCTGGCAATGCGGCGGCTGACGCAGGTGTTCCCGCGCAGCTGAGCCGAGCCTCGCCAACGAGCCTATTCGACGCCGAACTCGCCGGCAGCCCCAGAGCTCGCCGGCGGCGCTGAGGCGGGCGCCGGCGCCCTCGCCACGGGAGCCGGCGGGAGCGTTTCGCCGCGGACGCGTTCGGGTGAGAACTCGCCTGCCGACCGTTCGCCACGCGAGGCGGCGTGTCGCGCCTTGGCGCCACGACCGTTCGATCGTTGACGAGCGCTCGCCGCTCGCGCCGCGTGACGTGCCGCTGCACGCGTGGGCCCGCTCACAGCCGGCGCAGGCGAGAACGACGTGACGGACGAGTGCCCGGCGGCCGCCGCGGCCGCGGCGTGGACGGCCTGGCCCCGCGCCGGCGGCGCGGGCGAGCGGACCGCAAGGTAGGCGGCGCCGGCGCCGAGAAGGACGACGCCCGACACCGCGAGCTTCGCGGAGAGCGATCCTCCCCCACCCAACCAGCCCCCGCCGGCGCGCAACGGTCGCATGCGGGCGCGGAGCAGCCGCAGGCCGGCACGCGGCGGTCGCATGCCGGCCCTCGCGCCACGCCCGGCGGATGCTCTCCAAGCGCGCGCGCCCGCGGCACGCCCGCCCGCCGGCGCGAACGAGAACACGAACGGCAACGGCGGCAGCACCGAGGCCAGGCCGCGCAGGGCGGCAACGTGCGCGCGGCAGGCGGGGCACTCGCGCGTGTGCGCGACCGCCAGGGCGTGGCGCTCGCCGTCGGGGTCGAGAATGCCGAAGGCGTAGGCGCGCATCAGCGAGGACTGCCGCTCGCACCAGCCGCCGGCCTGGATCACAGCGAGCAGCTCGCCGACCTTTCCCGCGACCCCGGGCTCGCCGCCGCCCGTGCCCTCCATCAGCTTGCTCATGCGGCGCTCGCTGATGCCCATCCGGGCGGCGGCCTCGGCGCGCGAGAGCCCCTGCAGATAGCACAGAGACGCCGCTTGGCACTCGCGCTCCGACAGGCGGCCGCGCAGCGCCTCGAACACTGCCCGCAGGCGCGCACGGTCATCGATGCCCGCGGCGATGTCCGTCTCCCGGGCGGCACCGGCCACGCTGTCAGCCGCAAACGCGGCGACGTCCTCCTCGGCGCCCAGGTCGGCCCGCGAGGCCGAGCGGGCCTCGTCGATCGCGCGGCGAAAGGTGACCAGCACCAGCCAGGCCTCCGGACTGTCGACAGTCTCCCCCGCGAGTACGGTGGTGTACAGCCCCTGCCAGGCCTGTGCGTAACAGGACTCTAGGTCGCCTTGGTCCAGCGAGATACCCTTCGCACGCAGCCGCGAGCGGACGATCGCGATCACCTTCGAGCGCAACGCCGGAAAGCTCTTGCGCAGCAGTCGCTCTGCGCGGTAGCGCCGCAAAGCGGACCCGTGGGCGACGGTAGGCCGGCGCGCGGCCGCGGACTGTCCATTGTGAACATCGCGAACAGTCCGGTTCATCCAACCCGCATCGGCGACTCCGCGCGACCCGCGAAGCCTTGGGATAGGCTCTCGACCAATCTCCGGTCCGCCGACACCAACCCCGCCCGAGCGCGCCGAAGTGCTCGGCGTCCCGCTCGCGGTGTCCGACTACGAGCAGGTGCTCGACTGGATGGACGCGATGGTGGCGGCGGGCGCGCGCGGCTCGATCACCGCCGCCGCCGTCAACCTGCTGATCTCCGCGCGCGACGAACCGGCTACTAGGAAAGCGGTGCTCGACGCGACGCTGGCCGTCCCCGACGGGCAGCCGCTCGTGTGGGCGCTACACCTGCTCGGGCACAAGCGGGCGACGCGCGTCTACGGCCCAGACCTGATGAAGCACTGGTGCGAGCGGGCCGCGCGCAATGGCACCCCCACGTACCTGTACGGAGGCCGCGACGACGCCGCGCGCGAACTGCTCGAGCGGCGGCTGCGCGAGCGCTACCCCGGCCTGCGCATCGCCGGGGGTTGCTCCTACGCCTTCCGAGCGCTCGGCGAGCCGCTGCTCACGCCGGACGAGCGCGAGCGGCTGATCGCGGACATCGATTCATCCGGAGCGCAGGTCGTCTGGGTCGGAACCGGACAGCCGCGCCAGGAGCTGTGGATGAGCGAGATGCGACCGCTGCTCCAGGCACCGATCCTGGTCGGCGTCGGCGCCGCATTCGACTTTCACGCCGGGCTGGTCTCCCAGGCGCCCGCGTGGATGGGCCGTCACGGCCTGGAGTGGCTGTACCGGCTCTCGCGCGAGCCGCGACGCCTGTGGCGGCGCTACCTGATCGGCAACCCACGCTTCCTGGCGGCGTTCGCGCGCCAATACCTCGGGCATCTACGCGGACGATGAGTCGCGTGCTGGTCACCGGCGGCGTAGGCGCCCTCGGCGCCGCTGTCGTGCGCCGGCTGCTGGCCGACCCCGCTTACGAGGCTCGCGTCGCTGACCGCAAAGAAGCCCCGCAGTGGATGCGCGAGGCGTGCGAGATCCGTACCGGCGACCTACGCGATGTCGAGATGGCCGCAGCGGCCGTCGCCGGCTGCCCGTGCGTAATCCATCTCGCCAGCCCGGTCCGGTCGCTGCAAGGCGCCGACTATAGCTTGATCGCGCAAAGCGGGGCGCTCGACAGCACGCTCCTGCGCGCTGCCATCGACCATCGAGTTGAACGCTTCATATACGTCTCCTGCGCCGATGCGCTGGAGGTTTCAGCGCATGGCTTCGCCAAGCTGGTGGGCGAGCGGCTCTGCCTCGCCGCGCAAGCCGAGCACGGCCTGCCTGTCACGATCTGCCGCCCAGCGGCGCCTGCGCGTGCGCTCGAAAAGGACATCGCCGCGGACATCGTCGCCGCGCTCTGCAGCCCGGCACGGTAGCGCGCGGACGCTCAGCGCCAGCGCTCGAGCAGATCCTGCTCGCCGACCTCGCGCACGACGCGAGCCGGCACCCCCATCACGACTGCGCGGGCGGGCACGTCCCTGGTCACGACTGCCCCGGCGGCGACAAACGCCTCCTCGCCGATCTCGACCCCCGGCGTCAGCACCGTGCCACCGCCTACACGGCAGGCTCGCCGCAGCGTGGCGCCGCGCAGCGAGTACTCGCTCCCGTGCCTGGCCATCGTGTCATCGTTGGTCGTCGTCGCGCCCGGCCCGACGAACACGTCGTCCTCGATCGTGGTGAACGCCGTCAGGTAGACGCCGGTCTGCACCTTCACGCGCGCTCCGACCGTCACGTCGTTGTCGACCACGCTGCCGCGCCCGATCACCGAACGCTCGCCGACTGTCGAGCGCTCGCGCACGAAGCTCTGGTCGCCGAGGATCGCCTCCGAGGCGACCCTCGCCCCCGCGAACACGACAGCGCCCGAGCAGACGGTGACGCGCTCGCCGATCTCGAGCGCGCCGACCTCGCCGGCCGCCGAGGAGCCGCGCGCCAGCCGCGGCCGCTTGCCGAGCACGACGCCGTCCTCGATCACGCATCCGTCGCCGATCGCGGTGCCGTCGTGCACGACGACGTGAGCGCCGAAGCTGACGCCCTCACCGATTCGCACGTTCTCGCCCAAGACCAAGCCGGGGGCGCGCGGATCCAGTCTCACGACCGCATCCCAACGTCCACGCCGCTGCGACGGGTCACCGCGCGCGGGTCCGATCTCACAGCCGCACCACGCCGGCCACGCCGCTCTCCCGCGTCACGCCGCGCAGGTCCACGACCAGCCGCGCGCGACGGGCGATCAGCTCATGATCGACGCTCGGGTGTGCGGTCACGATCAGCGCCAGGTCGGCGTCGGCGAGGGCCTGCTCGTACGACACGCTCTGAAGGCCATACTCGGGCAGCGCCGAGACGTGCGGGTCGTGGTAGCAGAGCTCGGCTCCCAGCTCTCCGAGCAGCTCGATGATCTTCAGCGCCGGCGATTCGCGGATATCGCCTACGCCGGGCTTGTAGCTGACGCCGAACACGGCGATCCGCGCCCCCTTCACCGGCCGCCCCGCGTCGTTGAGCGCCCGCTGCACCTTGGCCACGCAGTGGTAGGGCATCTGCTGGTTGACCTTGCCTGCCAGCTCGATGAACTCGGTCGTCATGTCGAACTCGCGCGCGCGCCAGCTCAGGTAGAAGGGATCGACCGGCAGGCAGTGCCCCCCCATGCCCGGACCGGGCGCGAAGCTCATGAAGCCGTAGGGCTTGGTCGCGGCGGCCTGCACCACCTCCCAGACGTCGATCCCCATCCGGTCGGTCAGCATCGCCAGCTCGTTTACGAGCGCGATGTTGACCGACCGGAAGATGTTCTCGAGCAGCTTGCACAGCTCCGCGGCCTCCGGCGAGGACACGCGCACGACCTCGTCGCAGACGATCTCGTACAGCGCCTGCGCGCGGTCCGCGCAGGCGTCTGTCAGCCCACCGAGCACCTTCGGCGTGTTGCGCAGCGTGTAGTCGCCGCGTCCCGGATCGACCCGCTCGGGCGAAAAGGCCAGGTGGAAGTCCCTGCCCGCGGCAAGTCCGGACTCCTCGAGCAGCGGCGCCACGCGCTCACGGGTGGTGCCCGGGTAGGTGGTGGACTCGAGCACGACCAACTGCCCGCTCGCAAGCACCCGAGCCAGTCCGCGCGCGCTGTCGAGCAACGGTCCCAGCTCAGGCTCGCGATTGGCGGTCAGCGGCGTCTGCACGCAGATCAGTACCGCCTCGGCCCGCGCCAGGTCCTCGTAGCCGGTGGAGGGCGATATCAACTCGCGGACGGCACGCAACCGCTCGTCAGGCACGTCCTCGATGTAGGACTCGCCGTCCTGCAGCGCCTGCACCTTGCGCCCGTCCAGGTCGACCGCGACGACTTCGCAGCCCTCCTCGGCGAACGCCACCGCCAGCGGCAGCCCGACGTAGCCGAGCCCGATGATGCCGACCGTCGTCATCGCCGATCAGTCTACGCGCGGGATGCGACGGCGCCAGGCTCGCCGGCGAGCGCACTCAGCTCCGCCTCGACCATGCGGCGAACCAGCTGCTCGAAGCTGAGCGTGGGCTCCCACCCGAGCCGGGCGCGCGCCTTGCTCGAGTTACCGACGCTCCGGGTCCGCTCGGGCGGGCGCTCGAGCGCGGGATCGACGCGGATGTAGCGATCCGCTTCCAGCCCAACGCAGGCGAACGCGGTCCGCGCCAACTCGGCCACGGAGTGCCCGGCCCCGCTGGCAAACACGTAGTCCTCAGGCCGCTGCTGCTGCAACGCGAGCCACGCGCCGCACACCGTGTCCCCGGCAAACGACCAGTCGCGTACGGCATCCAGCGAGCCGAGCCTGACCTCCTCGGCCTGGCCGAGCTTGATCTGCGCCGCCGCCCGCGCGAGCGTGCGCGTCACGAATTGAAGCGGCCGGCGCTCGGACTCGTGGTTGAACAAGATCCCGCAGCTGACCCACAGCCCGTCATGCTCGCGCATCGCCCCCGCCAACTGGTGCGATGCGAGCTTGGCGATCGCGTAGGGGTTGCTCGGCGCGCAAGCCGTCAGCTCGCTCTGCGGGCTCTCCGGGGCGTCGCCGAACATCGCGGCCGAGGAGGCGACGAACACGCGCGTAGAGTGAAACTCGTCGCGGACGGCCTCCAGCAGCGTCGCGGTCGAGCCGGCGATCGCATCGATCGTCTCGCGCGGCCGCGCCCAGGAGTCCGGAACGAACGAGGGCGCGGCCAGGTGATAGAGCTCGTCGGGACGGACACGCTCGAGCGCGGCGCGCAGGCTCTCGGGCGCGAGCAGGTCGCCGTCGAGCACTTCGATGCGCCCGCGCAGGTGCTCGCAGCAGCCAAGCTCGCGCCGCTCGCCGCCGCGCGCGACGCCGGCAACCCAGTATCCCTTCTCGAGTAGCAGCTCGGATAGGAACGAGCCGTCCTGACCGGTGACGCCGGTGATCAGGGCGGTCTTGGCGTTGCCGCTCGTCATTCTCGGACCCTACCGCGAGGATCAAGCAGGTCGACTCGCCGCTTGTGCACCACTACGAGTCACTCGGCTCGCCGGTCCCGTATATGTCGCGAAGCTTTGCGGCGACCAGCTCTGGCGCACAGAGCGCTCCGACACGCTCGCGCGCACGCGCGGCAGCCGCCGCGTCCCCCCACAGCCGCCCGATCGCCTCCGCCAGCTCGACGGCATCCCCTACCTCGACCAGCCACTCCTCGGGCACGAGCTCCGGCAGCGCACCAACACGGCTAGCGACAACCGGCAGGCCGGCGGCCATCGCCTCGGCGGCGGCGATGCCAAACGTCTCGGCCGAGCGCGAAGGGACGATCGCAAGCGCCGCGCCCGCGCGCAGCCGGGCCAGCTCGGCGCCGTCCACCTGTCCGGCGAAGCGCGCGTCCGCGCCCTCGGCGCGCGCCTGCAGCTCCTCGCGCAGCGGCCCGTCGCCCGCGATCACGAGCGGCACTCCTGCGGCGCGACACGCGTCGATCGCAACCTCCACGCCCTTCTCTGGCGCCAACCGCGACACGACGAGCGCGTAGGCGCCCGACTCGACCGCGGCCGGCCGCTCGACGGGGCGCACCGGCGGCGGCACGACGTGCACGCGTCCCCAGTCAAGCGGGGCACCCAATTCGCGCAGGCGCTCTCGCGCGAACGCGCTTGGGACGATCACGGCGTCGGCGCAGTCGGCCGTCCGCCGCTGCCACATAGCCAGCGCGGCCCCGTAGGCGAGCGCCTCGCCACGGCCGCCGCGGCAGTTGTGGATCACTCCGGGCAGCGTGTTGCGGCCGTGGCAGCGCGTGCACTCCTGCCCGCCGGTGAAGCACACGCCGTTGGCGCAAACCAGCCGGTACTGGTGCAGGTGCAGGACCACCCGTGCGCCCTCGTCGCGGGCCGCCGCGAGCGCTCGCCAGCCGAACATCGGGTTCAGGTTGTGCGCGTGCACGACGCGCGCGCCCATCATCCGCACGGCCTTGCCGACGTCCCCGGGCGCCAGCCCGCCGCGCAGCAGGCCGGCCGCGGCGCGGCCCCGACCCAGGCGCGCCGAGTCGCGCTCGAGCAGTTGCGCCGGCTCGCCCAGGCGCTCACGCACGAGCGCGATCAGCTCCGCTACGGCGCGCTCCTCGCCGCCCGTCGTGCGGTAGCGGTTGTGCAGGAACAAAACCATTGCCACGCAAACCTAGACTGTTGTCCTCATGCCGTCCGACACCGCCGCCCCAGCGGCCTCGATCGTCGTGCCGACGCGCGCGCGGCTCGACTACCTGCAGGTTGCGCTGGCCTCGATCGCTCCGCAGGCCCGGGCCGAGGGGGCCGAGCTGATCGTCGTCGATGACGCGGGGTGCTCGCCGCGCGCGCGCGAATTGGTTGAGGGGTTCGGCCTGCTCTACGTTGCGCATCCGGCCCCCCTTGGCCTGAACGTGGCCCGCAACACCGGCATCGCGCATGCCTCCGGTGAGCTGGTGGTGTTCGTGGATGACGACATCGAGGCGCGCGCCGGCTGGCTGGCGGCGCTGCTGCAGGCCGCGCGGAGGCATCCCGACGTGGATGTCTTCACGGGGCCTATTCACGCACGCTTGGAGGGCTCGCCCCCCCACAGCTGCGGCCGCGAGCCGCCGCCGATCACGGCGCTCGAGCTCGGCACCGAGGACGCCCGCGTGCCCTTCGCCTGGGGGGCGAACATGGCGATCCGCCGCAGCGCGCTCGAGCGCGCCGGGCCGTTCGACGTGTCGCTCGAGCACGGCGGCGACGAGCAGGAGTGGCAGGAACGGCTCGGATCGCCGGGCGCGATGTACGTGGCGGCGGCCGCGCTCGACCATCGCCGCAAGCCCGCCGACGCGCGCCTGCTCCCGCTGTGCCGGGCCGCCTACGCGCGCGGCCGCGCCGCCCGGCGATTCGACGCGTGGCGTTTTGACAGCCAGCGCTCCAAGGCCCGGCATTCCGGCGTCCACCACGTCAACCGCGCCGGCGACCGCCCCCCTTCGCTCGCGGGCGAGCTGCGCACGCTCGCCAGCTGCCTCGGCCACGTCGTGCGAAGGCGCTGCCCGATGGGCCTGACGATGGTCGCGCACAGCTGGGGGAGGGTGCGGGAGAGCATCGCTTCGCGAACAGGCGAGGAAGGCGCGCGTTTTGCGTCACCCTTCGTTTTTATTGGGCGAACACCCCCCTTTGCCCCCCTTTTTGCGCACATACGATCCGCGTCTGCGCAACTACGTTCAAACCCGAGTACCCCTCGCGAACGCGCTGCTGACGACTTCCTCTCCGGCGAGAGTGGCACCGTCGGCGGCCTGGACGAGCTGCGCCGTGCCGCGCTGGACGCCGCCGAGGACGCTACGCAGATAGCCAGCGCCCGCCGGCTGCGGCTCGCCCGCGCCGCCCGTCGCGAGCCGCCGGCGCGAAGTGTGCTCGCGCTGTGCGTCGAGCGACCGCAGAACGCCAAGCTCGGGGCCGCAATCGCCGCCGAGCTGGCCCGCTCGCGCCACGCAGTCGAGCTGCGCCGCTCGCCGCCCGGCGGCGCCGGCAAGTTCGAGAACCTCAACCGCATGCTCGCGGCCGAGCGGATCGAGGATTTCGACTGGCTGCTGGTGCTCGACGACGACATCGAGCTCCCGCGCGACTTCCTCAACCGCTTCCTGTTCCTGGCCGAGCGCTTCGAGCTCGACTTGGCCCAGCCGGCCCATCGCGCCACGTCGCATGCGGCCTGGCGGATCACGAGGCGCCGGCGCGGCGCGGTGCTGCGGGAGACGCGGTTCGTGGAGATCGGCCCGGTCACGGCGTTCGCACGCCGAACCTATCCCTACCTGACCCCCTTCCCACAGCTGCGCATGGGTTGGGGACTGGACCTGCACTGGGGCGCAATCGCCGCCGAGCACGGCTGGCGCTGCGGCGTGATCGACGCCGTCGCGATCTCCCACCGCGTCGCCCCGGCCGGCGCCGCCTACTCGCGCGAGCAGGCGCTCGGCGAGGCGCGCGAGTTCCTGCGCGAGCGCCCGTACGTCCCCGCCGCCGAGGCCCGGCAAACCCTAGTGACGCACCGCCGCTGGTGAGCCGCCACGACGCAACGGCGCCCCCGGCGCAGGGCGCGGGGAGGCCGCGCGGGAAGGTCGTCGCGGAGTCTTGTCCGCGCCGCGCCGCTCGGGCGAACCCGAGAGGGTGCGCCCCGTGAAGGTCGCCGTCGTCGCCGAGTTCTATCCGCGCCGCGCCGACCCAGTGCTCGGCGTATGGGCGCACCGCCAGGCGCTGGCGACCCGCGAAGCGGGAGCGGACGTCCGTGTGCTCGTCCTGCATCGAGTGGTGCCGTCAAGCGCTGCACTCGCCGGCGACCCGACGGCCGCTGTGCGCGCGCTCGTGGAGCTGCTTGGCCAGCCCCATCGGGAAACGCGCGACGGCTTGGAGGTGAGCTACGTGCGCTACGTCTCCCCCGCGCGCGCCCGCCACTACCCATCTTGGGGAGCCTGGGCGGCCCCGGCTCTTAGCCTGGCACTGCGACGGTTGCGGCGCTCCTTCGAGTTCGACCTCGTGCACGCCCACAACGCCGTCCCCGCCGCCGACGCGTCTCGACGCGCGCGCGTCGGCGTGCCGGTGGTCGTCTCGGTGCACGGCGGCGACGTGCTTTACACGGCCCCGCGCAGCGAGGCGGGCCGCAAGGCGGTGCAGCGCAACCTCGCCGCGGCCGGCACGGTGCTCGCCAACAGCGAGGGCATCGCCGAGCTGGCGCGCCGCTACGGCGCCCGCGACACACGCGTGGTGCACCTCGGCGCCGACCTGCCCGAGCCGCGCGCCGGCCGAGCGCCGAGCTCCCCACGACCGCCCACACTCGTCACGGTCGGGCACCTGGTCGCCCGCAAGCGCCACGCCGACGTGATGCGCGCGCTGGCCGTCCTGTCCAAGCGCCACCCGGCACTGCGCTACAAGATTGTCGGCGACGGTCCCGAGCGCAGCGCGCTGGAAGCATTGGCCACACGGCTGGAGGTGGCCGAGCGCGTCGACTTCCGCGGCCAGCTGCCGCACGAGCAGGCGGTGGCGGCCGCGCGAGCATGCACGCTGCTGGCGATGCCCTCGACCGAGGAGGCGTTCGGCGTCGCCTACATCGAGGCTATGGCGGGCGGAGTGCCGGCGATCGGCTGCCGCGGCGAGCCGGGGCCGGAGGAGATAGCGGCGGCGGGCGACGGCTTCGTGCTGGTACCGCCGGGCGACATCGAGCGCCTGTCCCAGCGCATCGACGAGCTGCTCTCCGACCCCCACCGCCTGCGCGAGGCGAGCATCCGCGCGCGAGAGACGGTGGCGGCGAACTTCAGCTGGCGCCGCTGCGGCGAGCAGACGCTGGCGGCCTACGAGCACGTAATGCAGGTGGGGAGGGAGCGGTGAATCCAAGTACGAGCGGCGTCGGCACAAGCGGCGTCGGCCGGAGCGACGAGCGGCCGGTCCTGTTCGTCACCGGCCACGCGCCGCCCTACCGGGTCGGCGCGTTCGCGGCGCTGCACGAGCGCGAGAACGTCGAGTTCGCGCTGTTCGGCGGCCGCGTCCAGCACGGCGGCGGCGGCACCGCAGCGGACCTTCCCTTCCCGCACAGGCTGGCGTCCGAGCACGACCTGTACGCGCTGGCGGCGAGCGGCCACTACCGGGTGGTCGTGTGCTCGACCGGCGGGCGCGCCGGCCTGCTCGCGACCTGGGCCGGCGCGCGCCGCGCCCGCGTCCCGCTGCTGCTGTGGGCATCGCTTTGGGCACATCCGCGCAGCTTTGTGCATGCCTTCAGCTTCCTGGCGCTGCGCCGCCTCTACCGCACCGCGGATGCGGTGGTCACCTACGGCCCGCACGTCAGCGCGTACGTGCGCGCCCAGGGCGCGCGCAACGTACACGTCGCCCCGCAGGCCGTCGACAACGCCTTCTGGAGCAGCCCGGCCGTCGCGCCCCCCGCGCGTCCCGGATGGCCGAACGAGTCGGAGGTGAAGTTCCTGTTTGCGGGGCGCCCGGCCCGGGAAAAGGGACTGGGGGTGCTCTCTGAGGCTTGGAGCATGTCGGGCCTACAGGCACCAACCGCCGCGCTCGTCCTCGTCGGCGCGGGGCCCATCCCCCCTTGGGTCCCGGCCGGCGGCGCGGTGGTGGGCATCGAGCCCGTGCCAGCGCAACAGCTGCGCGACCTGTACGCCGCCGCCGACGTGCTGGTCGTGCCGTCGATCCCCACCCGCACCTTCAGCGAGCCATGGGGTTTGGTTGTCAACGAGGCCATGAACCAGGGACTTCCGGTGATCGCAAGCGACGCCGTCGGCGCCGCCGCGGGCGGCCTCGTGCGCGACGGCCGCAACGGGGCGATCGTCGCGGCCGGCGACGCGATCGAGCTGGCCGCGGCGCTGCGGCGCCTGGCCGGCGACGCGCAGATGCGAGCACGCATGGGAGAGGAGGGGAGGCGCGACGTCGCCGCCTACAGCTTCGACGCCTGGGCCAAGGGCTTCTCGCACGCGCTCGGGAGCCTCGGCCTCTCCGGGGGAGGGTGAGATAGCTTTGCGTGCCTTGGAACTTCGAGGCAGTCTCATTGGCGGGCTCCTGGCGCTCGCCCTCGCCGTGGGAGCGCAACCGGCGCTGGCAAGCGTTGGGCAGACGATCGTCTACAAGTGCGGGCACAACGAACCCTTCGGCGGCTACACCCAGGCGCAGTACGAAGAAGCACTCAAAGACCTGTCGACGACGACGCGCGAGTACTCGATGTGCGAAAGCGAAATCCGCAAGGCCGAGCTTGCCGCCGCCGGCGGCGGCACCGGCGCCGGAGCCGTGAGGAGCGCGCACACCGCGATACCGCGGACGCCAGTCGAGCAGAGAGCGGTGCAGAGCGCCCAGAAGCAGGGCTCGACACCAGTACAGGTCGGCGGGGCGCCCGTGCGTCCGGGAGTAGTCCACGCCAACATCGCCTCGGCGATCAACAAACTGCCGCACTCGCTGTTTGCGCTGCTGGCGCTGCTGCTGGCGGCGGCCGTGGCGCTGGCGGCGGGGGAGGTGCGCAAGCGTGTCCGAGCACGCCGCGACGGCTGAGCACCCGGTCGTGACGGCCGTGCGTCCCCCCGGCACGCTGCACACCGATTGGCGGTCGATACCCCATTCGGGGCACACGGCAGGATCGCCACCGATCGGAGATCAGCGGGATCTCCGATCGGCCAGCCAACACGCCACCGCCTTGGCTACGATCGTGATCGCCGGTCTGCTGTGCCTAGCGACGTTCCTGGCCGGCGGCGGGCTGAGTCTCGCCACGATGACGACGCTGGAGATGCTGCTGACGCTGCTGGGGGGAGCCCTCGTCGCCGCCGTGGCCGTGCTGGCGCCCACCGGCACGCGCCCCTACGGCGCTTGGTCGATCGGGCTGCTGCTGGCGTTCACCGCGCTCACCAGCCTGTCGGTGGTCTGGTCGGTGGCCCCCGACGCGAGCTGGCAGGACACCGGGCGCATGCTCGCCTACAGCGCCGCCCTCGCCGCCGCCGTGACGGTGGTCTGGATCGCGCCGGGCGGTTGGCGCGCGCTGCTTGGGGCAGTGGTGCTGGCGGCGGCCGTCGTCTGCGGCTACGCGCTGCTGACGAAGGCGCTCCCCAACCATCTGGACGCCAGCGATACCTACGCGCGCCTGCAGGAGCCCTATGGCTATTGGAACGCGATCGGCCTGACGGCCGCGATGGGCGCGATCGGCTGCCTGTGGCTCGGCGCGCGGCGCAGCGGCCACGCGCTGCTGAGTGCGCTGGCCTACCCGGCGCTGGGGCTGATGCTGGTGACGGTGATGCTGGCCTACTCGCGCGGGGCGCTGGCGGCGCTGGCGGTGGGCGTGCTCGTCTGGATGGCGCTCGTGCCGCTGCGCCTGCGCGGCGTGCGCGTGCTCGCGGTGGCCGCGCTCGGCGCCGGCCCGGTGATCGCCTGGGACTTCTCCAAGCCGGCGCTCAAAGACGAAGCGGTCGGCATCCTCGCCCGCACCACGGCCGGCCACCAGTTCGGCGTGCTGCTGGCCGCAATGCTCGTGCTGCTCCTGCTCGCCGGCGTCGCGATCGGCTTCTTCGGCGACCGCCGCGCTGGGTGGGTGGGATCCGGATCCAGCACCCGCCGCGCGGCGGGTGTCGCGATCGCGCTGCTGGTCGCGTTCGCAGTAGCGGCCGCGATCGGCGGTCTGGCGATGTCCAAGCGCGGCCTGGAGGGCACGGTCTCCCACGACGTCTCATCGCTGACCGACCCCAACGCCAAAGTCCCGGCCAACACCGCCGGCCGCCTGACCGCGATCGGCAGCGTACGAGCGCGCTACTGGAAGGAGGCGCTGCAGATATTCGAAGCGCACCCCGCCGTCGGCGCCGGCGCGGCGGGCTACGAAACCGCCCGGCTGCGCTATCGCACCGTGCCGATCGACGTGCGCCAGGCCCACGGCTTTCTCGTGCAGACGCTCGCCGACCTCGGCCTGGTCGGCCTGGCGTTGACGCTCGCGCTGCTAATCGCCTGGATGGCGGCGGCGGGGCGGGCCACGCACCCGTTCAACCGGCGCTTCAGCGCACGGCGCTCGCCGCCATCGATCGGCTGGCGCTCGGCCCCGCTCGCGTACACACCCGAGCGCATCGGGCTGCTGAGCATGCTCTGCATCGTCATCACCTTCGGCGTGCACTCGTTCGTGGACTGGACCTGGTACGTCCCCGGCGACGCCTTGGTCGCGCTGCTCTGCGCCGGCTGGCTGGCCGGGCGTGGGGCGGGTGGGATTTCAATCCCCGCCAGCACGGCGAGTAATGGGGCGGGTCGCGCGGCGCCGGCTCTGCGCTGGCCGGCGAAGATCGAGCCGCTGCGCCTGGCCGTCGCTATCGCGGTGGTCGCCGGCGCGCTGCTGGCGGCCTGGAGCGAGTGGCAGCCGCAGCGCTCCGTGGACGCATCCGAACAGGCGCTGGCGCTGCTGCGCCGCAACCCGGTCGCCGCGCTGGCGGCCGCACAGGCCGGTGTGCAGCGCGACCCGCTGTCGGCCACGGCGCTGTTCCGGCTCGCCGCCGTCCAGCACGAGACCGGCCAGAGCACGCTGGCGCGAACGACCCTGCAGCAGGCTGTGCACATGCAGCCGTCAAACCCGGAAACGTGGGTAACGCTCGGCGAATACGACCTGCACACCGACCCGGCTGCCGCCGTGCGGGAGTTGCGTGCCGCCGTCTACCTCGATCCGCAGTCGATCGCCACCCAGAACGCCTACGTCGAAGCGCTGCGCGCGGCCGGCCCGGGGGCGGCGGCGCGCGCCAGCGCCGGGACGAACAGGCACGCAGGTGCATCGACTCAGAAGCGCGAACGCCGGCCGCTGGCCAGCAGCACCGCGCGCGCGCCCGGCACGCCACCGGCACCGCGGACTTCGACGTCCTCGAAGCGGAAGTCGGCCAGCAGGTCGTAGAGCGCTCGGCGCGTGTAGAAGCGCAGGTGGTCCGAGCGTGGATGCAAGCGCGCTTCGAACGCACGCCGGTCGACGCCGAGGCGCAGCCGCGTGAGCGGGCCGTGGTCGGGCGTGCTCAACAGCAGCACGCCCCCCGAGCGCAGCACGCGGCGCAGTTCCGACACGCAGCCGGCGGTGTCGGCGACGTGCTCGATCGTCTCGCCCGCCCAGACGACGTCGAAGCTCGCGTCCGCCAACGGCAGTCCGGCTTCGCAGTCCAGAACGCGAGCGTCGAGCCCGGGTTGGCGCGCGAGCGTGCGGCGCACCGCCTCGGTGGCGGCGTCGAGCGCAACCACCTCAGCGCCCGCGCGCGACAGCACCGCCGCGAACCAGCCGTCACCGCAGCCGACGTCGAGCACGCGCGGGGCCCGCTGCAGTCGCTCGCGCTCGCGCTGCACGCGCTCGAGCAGGAAACGCTCGCGCAGCGCCGCGCGGGGCGGGACGCCACACTCGGGCACGCCCTCCCAGACGGCGTCGCGATAGGCGCGAGAGGGAGGCACGGCGCAAGGCTACGCGACAGATCGAGCCGCAACCAGCGGGAAGTTCGCGACGATCCCAGGGGCCGATCCACACACGGAGCGGCTGAAGCGTTTAGGGTGAAGGCGTGAGGGTCGCCTTTGACAGCCGCCCCACCGCCGCCGTGCGCGGCGTCGGGCGCTACTCGCGCTGCATTCTCGACGCCCTGCGCGAGACCGCGCCGACGGACGTCGAGATCGTCGAGACGCACAGGCCGTCGGCGACCGTCAGGGCGCGGCGGGTGGACATTTTTCACTCGCCGTGGATCGAGGGGGCGATCCTGCGCAGTCCCTGCCCGATGGTCGTCACGCTGCACGACCTGGCCGCGCTCAAGCGCGCGAGCGAGCACCTGCGCGGGGGCGTGCGCCTGCGCATGCGCCAGCTGGCGGTGCAGCGAGCCATGCGCGCGATCGTGCCGACCGAGACGGTCGCCGGCGACGCGGTACAGCGGCTCGGCCTGCAGCGCGAGCGGATCTCCGTCATCCCCGAGGCGCCGGACACGAACATGTTCGTGCGGCCGGCCGAGGAGGTGGCGCGCGTGCGCGTGCGCTACAGCCTGCCCGAGCGCTACCTGCTGTGGGTGGGATCGCTGCGCCACCCCGACCCGCGCAAGCAGGTCGCCCAGCTGGCGGCCACCCCGCGCGAGCTGCCGCTCGTCCTGGTCGGCCCCACCCGCCCGTGGGCGCACGAGCTGCGCGACGTGACCCTCACCGGCGAGGTCTCAGACGACGAGCTGGCCGCGATCTATAGCGGCGCGCACGCGCTCGTGCTCGCCTCCGAGGAGGAGGGCTTTGGGCTGCCCGCGGTGGAGGCCCTTGCTTGCGGCACGCCGGTGGCCGCCTGCGAGGCGCCGGCTCTGCGCGAGGTGCTCGGCGAGCGCGCCGCCTTTGTCGAGTGCGGGGACATGAAGGCGCTGATCGAGTGCGCCGAGAGCGCACGCCGCCCCGCCCCGCCGCCGCCCGCGTGGAGCTGGCGCGACGCGGCCCGCTCCACCTGGCGCGTGTACCGGCAGGTCTTGACGGAGGCTGCCGGCGAGGGACAGTCGCTGGGCTGGGGGCTCGCAGAGCCACGGGCGGAGATGGAGCTGGAGTAGACGGCGCGGGACGAGGCAGGCGACGTTTAAGACGTGTCCCTCAGTAGGCCCCGCGCTGCATGAGCACAGCGGGCACCGTCTTCAGCAGGATCGCCAGGTCCAGCGCCAGCGACCAGCGCTCCAGGTAGATGAAGTCGAGGTGCACGAGGTCGTCGAAGTCGAGCTCGGAGCGCCCTGAGACCTGCCACAGGCCCGTGATGCCGGGGAGCACCAGGTAGCGCTTGCGGTGCCAGTCCTCGAGCATCTCGTAGTCGCGCTCGGGCAGCGGGCGCGGCCCGACGAGCGACATCTCGCCGCGCAGGACGTTCACGAGCTGTGGCAGCTCGTCCAGGGAGAAGCGGCGGAGCAGGCGGCCGACCGGGGTCAGGCGCGGGTCGTCGCGGATCTTGAACAGAGCGCCGTCGGCCTCGTTGAGCTCCTCCAGCGCCGCCTGTTCGTGCTCGGCGTCGCAGTACATGGTGCGGAACTTCAGGCAGGCGAACGGGAGCTGGCCGATGCCGGGGCGCTTCGAGCGGTACAGGACGGGTCCGCGCGAGGTGAACTTGACCGCTACGACGATCGCCGTCAGCAGCGGGCTGAGCAGCGCCAGCAGGATCGTCGCGCCGACCATGTCGAACGTGCGCTTCAGGGCGAAGTCGATGCCCTCGAACACCGGCGGGCCCAGCTCGAACAGCGGCACCGTCTGTCCGGGGACGAACTCGGCGCGGTGGATCAATATCTCCATCGTCGAGGGGGCGATGCGAACGCGCACGCCGCGCCGGTGACACTGGTCGACCAGCTCGACGGCGCTCTCCTGCGGGAAGGCGGGGTCGGCGATGATCACCTCGTCGACGCCCTGCTCGTCGATCGCCTCCTGCAGGCAGTCGAGCGAGCCCAGGCGCGGCACGCCGTCGGCCGCCAGCGGCTTGGGCGAGACGAAGCCGACGACCTCGATCGGCGCGCGCTTACCCCCGCCGAGCGCGTGCGCGACGTCGTGGATGTGCTTGCCGGTGCCGACCAGGATCGCGCGCCGACGGTAGCCGGCCGCGCGCAGGATCGCGCCGGTGACTCGCTCGTACAGGTAGCGCAGCAACGAGACGTAGAACAGCGCAAACGCCAGCGATCCGTAGAAGATGTAGTAGCTGGTGAAGCGTTCGCCGCTGACGACCGCGAACAGCAGCGCGACGAACGCCACCTGGAACAGCGAGCCGACGATCCGCGACAGGCCCGGACGCTGGGATCGCTCGGCGTACAGGCCCGAGCGCGCGAACAGCAGCGCAGTGAGCAGGTAGGCGAAGGCGAGGATGTCGCGGGCGCCGTGGTAGGCGCTCTGAAGGTCGAAGCTTGCGAGCACGACCGCCTTCAGCGCCAGCGCAGTGAAGATCGCCAGCGACACGCCGAGCAGGTCGAGCGCCAGCAGCGAGGCCACGCGCAGCGCGCGGCGCAGGGTGTCCATTCGCAGCAGGAACGACAGCGCCGGCGGACGCTTGGCGCGCACGTCGCGATCGGGCAGCGAGCGGATGCCCCGTGGGGAGGGCAGGGGGCGCGCACTCACGTTGCCGTTGCCATCGGCCCCCACGCGCGTGGGCGTCGGCTGGCGGCTGGGTCGTGGCACGTCCGGGGAACGCACTCCCATCTCGGACTTCACAACCCGTTAGGTTCCCAGATGTAGCGGTCGCGAAGCCATGAGAAGGTTCGCGCGCCGAGCGCGCGGGCGCGGGGACGCAGTGTCAGACCAGTGTCAGACGCGGTCGCCAAGCGGCTGGGCGGGTGCGCCCAAGCTCGATCAACCCACCAGGTGCTCCACGCCCGCAGTGTCGATCGTACGCTGCAGGCCGTCGCGCAGGGCCACCTCAGGCGCCCAGCCGAGCAGCTCTTTGGCAAGCGCGATGTCAGGGCGGCGCTGCTTGGGATCGTCGGTCGGCAGCGCCTCGTAGACGATCTCCGAGGAGGCGCCGGTGACCTCGGCCACCGCTTCGGCCAGTTCCAGCAACGTGTACTCGTCGGGGTTGCCGATGTTGACCGGTTCGTGGTAGCCCGACTCCGCCAGCGCGATCATGCCGCGGATCAGGTCTGAGACGTAACAGAAGGAGCGCGTCTGCGAGCCGTCGCCGAAGATCGTCAGCGGGCGGTTGGCCAGGGCCTGACGCAGGAAGGTGGGGATCGCGCGGCCGTCGTGCGGGCGCATGCGCGCGCCGTAGGTGTTGAAGATGCGGATGATCGACGTGTCCACCCCCTGCTGGCGGCGGTAGGCCATCGTCAGCGCCTCGGCGTAGCGCTTGGCCTCGTCGTAGACGCCGCGCGGCCCGATCGGGTTGACGTGGCCCCAGTAGGACTCCGACTGCGGGTGCTCCTGCGGGTCGCCGTAGACCTCGCTCGTGGAGGCGATCAGGAAGCGGGCGCGCTTGGCCTTGGCCAGGCCGAGCGTGTGGTGGGTGCCGTAAGAGCCCACCTTGAGCGTGTGCAAGGGGAGGCGCAGGTAGTCGATCGGCGACGCCGGCGAGGCCAAGTGGTAGACGAAGTCGATCGGCTCCTCGACGTAGTAGGGCTCGATGATGTCCACACCCAGATGGACGAACCGATCGGGGTCGCGGATGTGCGCGATGTTGTTCAGCGAACCCGTCTCGAAGTTGTCGACGCAGATCACGCGATGGCCGCGCGCGAGCAACTCGTCGCACAGATGCGAACCGAGGAAGCCGGCGCCGCCGGTCACTAGGCAGGTGGGCACGGCCGGGAGGATAACGTCTTCATATGATCCCGGAGTGGCAATGACCGAGGACAGACCGCAGACCGCGCACGACGAGCGCCTGACCGTGGCCCCGATCGTCGGGCCCGACGATCCTCGCCGCTTCACCGATTCGGGCATCGAGATCGAGCCGCTCTACAGCGAGGCAGACCTCCCCGCCGACCTCGACCTCGGCTCGCCCGGCGAGTTCCCTTACACGCGCGGGGTACATCGCGAGATGTACCGCAAACAGACCTGGACTATGCGCCAGTACGCGGGGTACGCCTCGGCGAAGGAGTCCAACGAGCGCTACCGCTACCTGCTCTCCAAGGGGTCGACCGGGCTGTCGATGGCCTTCGACCTGCCCACGCAGCTCGGCCTCGACTCCGACAATCCCCGCTGCCTGGGAGAGGTTGGGCGCACCGGAGTGGCGATCGACACGATCGAAGACATGCGCACCGCCTTCGAGGGCATCCCGCTCGATCAGGTCTCGACCTCGATGACGATCAACGCGCCCGCTGCCTGCCTGCTCTTGCTCTACGAGCTGGTCGGCGAGGAGCAGGGGGTGGCCTCGCGCGAGCTGCGCGGGACGACGCAGAACGACGTGCTCAAGGAGTACATCGCGCGCGGCAACTACATCTACCCGCCGCAGCCCACCATGCGGCTGACGACCGACCTGTTCCAGTACTGCGCCGAGCGCGTGCCGAAGTGGAACACGATCTCGATCTCCGGCTACCACTTCCGCGAGAAGGGGTGCAGCGCGGTGCAGGAGGTGGCGTTCACGCTCTCCTCGGGGATCGCGTACGTGACCGCGGCGATCGAGAAGGGACTCGATGTGGACGAGTTCGCGCCGCGGCTGGCCTTCTTCTTCAACGGGCACAACAACGTCTTCGGAGAGGTCGCCAAGTTCCGCGCGGCGCGCAGGATGTGGGCGCACATCATGCGCGAGCGCTTCGGCGCCAAGAGCCCGAAGTCGACGATGCTGCGCTTCCACACGCAGACGGGCGGGGTGACGCTGACGGCGCAGCAGCCCGAGAACAACATCGTGCGCGTTGCCCTGCAGGGATTCGCGGCGGTGTGCGGAGGCACCCAGTCGCTGCACACCAACGGCTTCGACGAGGCGCTCGCGCTGCCCACCGAGCACGCCGCGAAGATCGCCCTGCGCACGCAGCAGATCCTCGCCTATGAGTCGGGCGCCGCCGACACCGTGGACCCGTTCGCGGGGTCCTACTTCGTCGAGGCGCTCACCGACGAGATCGAAGCGCGCGCGAACGAGCTGATTGCCAAGGTAGACGAGCTCGGCGGGTCGGTGAACGCGATTCAGTTCATCACCGGGGAGATCGACGAGTCCGCGTGGGGCTACCAGGAGCGCTACCGGATCGGTCAGGACATCGTCGTCGGCGTCAACAAGTTCGAGGAGGAGGACCTCGAAGTCCCCGACCTGCTGCGCGTCGATCCGCAGTCCGAGCGCGAACAGGTGGAGCGGCTGAGGGCGTTCAAGGCCAACCGCGACCAAGCGCTGGTGGACAAGCGCCTGGAGGAGCTGCGCGAGACGGCGCGCGGGGACGGCAACCTGCTGCCGGCGATCCGCCAGGCGCTGAAGGACCGCTGCTCGCTAGGCGAGGCGTGCGGGGCGATGCAGGACGTGTTCGGCAAGTACGCGCCGACGTTCTGAATAGGATTCGCCGCCGTGATCCTCGCCACGAGCTTCTTCGACGTCGTCTTGGCCGTACACATCATGGCCGTCGTGTTCGCCTTCGGCGCGACGCTCGCCTACCCCGTCCTGCTGGGGACGATCACGAAGGCAGACTCGCGCGCGCTGCCCGCCCTGTACAAGGCGCTGCACGCGATCTCCACGCGCGTGATCATGCCGGGGCTGACGGTCGTGCTGATCGCCGGGATCTACATGGCCTCCGACCACAAACTGTGGAGCGAATTCTTCGTCCAGTGGGGGCTCGCCGCAGTGGTGGTGATCGGCGCAGTCGAGGGAATGCTCCTGAGCCCCAGCGAGAAGCGGTTGGTGGCGGTGGCCGACCGCGACATCGCCGCCTCTCCCCCGGGGGCGTTCGCGCCGAGCGCCGAGCACGACGCGCTGGTGAAGCGCATCGGCGCCACCGGTGCGCTGATGGACCTGATCGTGCTGGTCACGATCTTGTTCATGGCCATCAAGCCGTAGCGAGAGAACGCGCCAGGCGTCAGGCGCTCCGCCAGCGATACCCTGAACGCGTCATGAGCGAGGGGTACAGAGTCGCCGTCGTCGGCGCCACCGGACAGGTGGGGATGCTGATGTTGCAGTTGTTGCGCGAGCGCG
Organism: Solirubrobacteraceae bacterium; assembly: GCA_035938935.1. Lineage (GTDB taxonomy): Bacteria > Actinomycetota > Thermoleophilia > Solirubrobacterales > Solirubrobacteraceae > Palsa-744. The sequence goes on along the minus strand of DASZGH010000097.1, from coordinate 9,441 downwards.
ACTTCCCGGCGAGGGAGATCGTCCCGTTCGCCTCTGAGCGCTCCGCCGGGAAGGAGATCGAGGGCGTCGGCTTGGTACAGCCGCTCAACGACGAGACGATCCAGGGCTTCGACCTGGCTTTCTTCTCCGCAGGCGGATCGACCTCCGGCGAGTGGGCGCCCCGCTTCGTGCAGGCCGGCGCGGTGGTGGTGGACAACAGCTCGAAGTGGCGTATGAGCGGGGACGTCCCGCTGGTTGTGGCCGAGGTCAACCCCGAGGCGCTGGCAGCGCACAGCGGGATCGTCGCCAACCCCAACTGCTCGACGATGCAGATGGTGGTGGCGCTGAAGCCGATCTACGACGCGGCTGGGATCGAGCGCCTGGTGATCTCCACCTACCAGGCGGTCTCGGGCACCGGCAAGAAGGCGGTGGACGAGCTGCTCGACCAGTCGCACGCTCTGCTGCACGAGATGGAGCCCCCGGCGCCGCAGGCGTATGCCCACCAGATCGCTTTCAACGCCCTTCCCCAAGCAGGATCGTTCGCGCCCGGAGACGACCACACCGACGAGGAGCGCAAGCTGATCGACGAGACGCGCAAGATCCTCGGCGACCCCTCGATCCGGGTGAGCGCCACGTGCGTGCGCGTGGCGGTGGTGAACGGGCACTCCGAGGCCGTCAACGTGCAGACGCGCGAAGAGCTCTCACCGGAGCGGGCGCGCGAGCTGCTGCGGGCGGCTCCCGGGGTCACAGTGGCCGACGACCCGGACGCCGCGCTCTACCCCATGGCGACGCAGGCGACTGGCCACGACGAGGTGTTCGTCGGGCGCATCCGCCGCGACCCCGGGCACGAGCGGGCGCTCGACATGTGGATCGTCGCCGACAACCTGCGCAAGGGGGCCGCTACGAACGCTGTGCAGCTGGCGGAGCTTCTCGACGAGCAAGGACTGATCGCACCTCGAGGCCAGCAGGCGGCGGCATAGGAAGGACTCTCACGGCAGCGCTCGAACCTGGGAGGCGATGAGCGTCTCCTCCGAGGTGCAACGCACGCTTGTGAAGTCCCCGCCCGAGCTGTGGGCGGAGCTGAGCAGCCCCGAGCGGCTCGGCCACCACCTCGCCGAGGTCGGCGAGATCCGTGTGACGAAGGTCGAGCCCGAGTGCAAGGTCGAGTGGGAGGCCGACGGCGCCAAGGGCGTCGTCGAGCTCGAGCAGTCGGGCTGGGGCACGAGGGTGACGCTGTCGCTGACCCGCGAGCTGCCTGTCGCTGACCCGCCACAGGCCGAGGCGCCACCAGAGCCCAAGTCGGAGCCCGAGCCCGCACCGGTCGCGGAGCCTGAGCCGTTCGTCATCGTGCATCCCGAGCCGCCGATGCAACCGGAGCCTGTGTTCGAGCATCGACTGGGATTCTTTGCCCGCCTGTTTCGCCGTCGCAGGATCGAGCCCGTCGAGGAGTCCGCGGCCCCGCCCGCGGAGGCGATGCCCGATGTCGTTGCACTCGCGGCACCCGAGCCGACTTACCCCGAGCCGCCTCCGCCACCGGTGTTCGAGCCCGCGCCCGACCTGGCCGAAGAATTGGCCGACGTCGAAGCGCAGATTGAGCAGGACGCCACAGAGCTACTCACCGGCGTGCTCGATCGCCTGGGAGCTGCGCACCACAGGCCCTTCTCACGTGGCTGAGCCGCGGCGGCCGCTCGCTGCATACAAGCAGGCTTGCAGTCATCAAGCCATATGCGGTGCCGCCGATTATCAGGCAATGCCCGGCCCCTCAATATCTAATTCGGTTCGTCATCCAACGAAGGGAATCGAGATGCCCAGCGTCCGTAAACAGCGTCTTCGGTCGCGCACTCTCGAGTCGTTTGCGCTGTTGTGCGCCGTCGCGGCGCTCGTCCCAACGGCGGCGTTCGGCGCCACGACGGAAAACACGACTCAGTTCTCGGTGACGGCGGGATCGTTGACGTTCTCGACCGCACCGGCGATGCCCACGTTGAGCTCGATCACGCTCAACGGGCAGGCCCAGACGACCACCACCGCGATGACCAACTTCGGGGTCGCCGACGCGACCGGCAGCGGCTCGGGGTGGAACGTCACCGTCGCCGGGCAGTCGGGCAGCGGCAAGAGCGCCGTGTTCGCACAGTACTGCCCGACCGCCACGTGCGGGAGCGACACGCTGGGGTACGTGCCCAGCGGCGCGACGCTCGCGGCCGACTCGCTGACCCTCGCCAGCACCGGAGCGAGCTTCTCAGGACAGAGCGGCACGACCGGCACGGCGCCCACGCTCCAGTGCGCGAGCGCATGCAACGTGGACAGCGCCAGCGCCGTGAAGGTCGCTTCGGCCGCCGTCAACGCCGGGATGGGAACGTGGCTGACGGGCAGCTTCGGCGCGAGCAGCCTCTCGCTGGCGACGCCCACGACGCTGAAGGCGCTCTCGGGCGGAGAGGTCTTCCGCGTCAACCTGCTGTGGACGCTCAGCACCGGACCGTAGCTCGCGGCACCTGACGGCTGCAAGCAGGAAGCGGGCGCACGCCGCCGAATGGGCCAGATCATGAGACCGCTCGTCCTGCGCTGGCACCGACCCTCATCCGCCAGCCGCAGAGCGGGAGCGCTGCTGGCGCTGACGTTCGCCTGGGCAATGCACTGGGCGCCGCCATCCCCCGCGGCGGGCTCGCCCGGCCTGGTTGTGATCCCCGTCCCCGCATCGGGACCGGCGCTCAACTACTTCAAGCTCTCGGCTCGATCCGGCCGCACCGTGGGCGCTGGCACGATCGGCCTGCGCAATTCGAGCGCCAAGCCGCTGCGCGTCGCGCTCGATCCGGTCGAAGGGCAGACGATCGACACGCTCGGCTCGACCTATGCGCCCGCGGGCGCGCGCTCCAGCGGGCCTGCGAGCTGGCTGCGAGTCGGGCGGCGCGAGGTCACGCTCGCACCCGGCCAGACGACCGCCGTGCCGATCTCGGTAGCCGTGCCCGGCACGGCGCTGCCGGGCGACTACCTCGCGGGCGTCAGCGTCGAAGCGCTCGACCAGCGGGCGCAGAGCGTCAAACGTCATGGCGTGTCGATCGCGAGCGTCGATCGCTACGCGATCGGCGTCGAGACCTCGCTCCCCGGCGCGCGCCATCCGGCGATCCGCTTCACCGGCGCCGCGCTCCAGCGCCAGCCCGCCGGGCTGACCTTCCTGCTGCGGGCGCGCAACTCCGGCAACGCGATCCTGCAGGGGGTGCACGGCGCCGTGCGGGTAACACACGCTGGGCACACGGTGCTCTCGCAGCCCCTTGGCCCGGGGACGTTCGTGGCCGGGACCGGCATCGCCTACCCGGTGCCGGCGTTCCACGAGGCTCCCGCCCAGGGGACGCGCTACCGGATCGTCGCCGAGTTGCGCTACCCGGGCGGCGTCGCGCGGCTCGACACCACAGTCGTCTTCGGCCACCGCCAGGCCGTCATCCAGCAGCAGTACGGCGGCCCGCCGGCGGCGGGCCGCGGCGGGACCGCCTGGTGGAAGATCGCCCTGTTGGCGACCGCGATCCTCTACGGCCTCGCCACCACGGGGCTGTTGCTGCGCCGCCGTGCGCGCACGGCAAACGAGGGGTGAGCGTCGTGGAGCTGCGCGACCGCCACGAGCGGGAGTCTCAGCCGGTGTGAGCGTGGCTCGCGGACCCACGGCATGCGCGGTTGCCCTCCTCCAATTGGCGCTGTGGCTGCCCGCGAGCGCTTGGGGGGCGGAAGAATTGAAGTTCGGGACCGCCCCGGCGCTTCCGGCGCTGCCGGCCGTCACGATCAATGCTCACTCCCAGACGCCGCACGCGACCATGGCCAACTTCTCCGTCTCTGACACGAGAACCACCAAATCGGGGTGGAACGTGACCGTCGCCGGGCAGTCCGGGACGGGCAAGAGCGCGGTGTTCGCGCAGTACTGCCCAAAAGCCAAATGCGGCGGCAACTCCGAAGGCTACGTCGCGGGGGGCAAGACGCTCCCGGCCAGCTCGCTCACCCTGAACAGCACCGGCGCGAGCTTCACCGGCGGATCGGGCGGTGCGCCCACGCTCCAGTGCTCGGGCGCCTGCAAAGTGGACAGCGCCAGCGCGGTGAAGATCGCCTCGGCGGCGACCGGGGGGGCCGGCGAAGGCACCTGGACCACCACCGGCTTCTCCGCCACCAGCCTGGCGCTGGCGATCGCCACCACGCTCAGGGCGCTGCCCGCCGAAGAGGTGTACCGCGTCAACCTCCTCTGGACGCTCGCCACCGGACCATAGTTGCGCGGATAACATCTGCTCCCGATGCGCAGCAAGGCCCCCGAAACCTACGAGGAGAAGCTTGCCGAGCTGCTGGAGTTACGGCAGGTCGCGCAGCACTCTGCGCCCGAGGCCGAGGAGAAGCAGCACGCGCGCGGCAAGTACACGGCGCGCGAGCGCGTCGAGAAGCTGCTCGACCCCGGCTCCTTCCAGGAGCTCGACACGTTCGTGCGCCACCGCACCTACGAGTTCGACATGCAGAAGAACCGCCCGTGGGGCGATGCGGTTGTCACCGGCCACGGCACGATCGACGGGCGGCGGGTGTGCGTGTTCAGCCAGGACTTCACCGTCTTCGGCGGCTCGTTGGGCGAGGTGATGGGCGAGAAGATGTGCAAGATCATGGACCTGGCGGCCAAGATCGGCTGCCCCGTGATCGGCATCAACGACTCCGGCGGCGCGCGCATCCAGGAGGGCGTCGTCTCGCTGGGCTCCTACGGCGACGTGTTCCTGCGCAACGTCCGCTCCTCCGGCGTGATCCCGCAGATCAGCCTGATCATGGGCCCGTGCGCCGGCGGCGCGGTCTACTCGCCGGCGATCACCGACTTCATCTTCATGGTCAAGGAGACCAGCCACATGTTCATCACGGGCCCCGACGTGATCAAGACGGTCACGGGCGAGGAAGTCGAGTTCGAGGAGCTGGGCGGGGCGATGTCGCACAACACCAAGTCCGGCGTCGCTCAGTTCGCATCCGAGGACGAGGACGCCTGCCTGGAGGACTGTCGCTACCTGATCGGCTTCCTGCCGCAGAACAATCTGCAGACCACCCCGCGCGTGCAGCCCTCCGACGATCCGCTGCGGATGGACCCCGAGCTCGACCACGTCGTCCCCGACAACCCCAACAAGCCGTACGACATGCGCGATGTCGTGCGCCTCATCGTCGACGACGGCGAGTTCTTCGAGGTGCACGAGCACCACGCCAAGAACATCGTCTGCGGCTTCTCGCGTCTGGACGGCCACTCGGTCGGCATCGTCGGCAACCAGCCGGCCCAGCTGGCGGGGGTGCTCGACATCGACGCCTCCGCCAAGGCAGCGCGTTTCGTGCGCACCTGCGACGCCTTCAACATCCCCCTGATCACCTTCTGCGACGTCCCTGGCTTCCTGCCCGGCACAGCCCAGGAGTGGGGCGGCATCATCCGCCACGGCGCCAAGCTCCTGTACGCGTTCGCCGAGGCCACCGTGCCGAAGGTCACGATCATCACGCGCAAGGCCTACGGGGGCGCCTACGACGTGATGTCCTCCAAGCACCTCGGCGCCGACTTCAACTTCGCCTGGCCCACCTCCGAGGTCGCCGTGATGGGGCCGGAGGGCGCGGTCAACATCATCTACCGCCGCGACATCGCCGGCTCGCCCACTCCCGACGAACGCCGCCAGAAGCTGATGGACGACTACAAGGCGCGCTTTGCCAACCCCTACACGGCGGCGGAGCGCGGCTACATCGATGACGTGATCGTCCCGCACGAGACGCGCCCGAAGCTGATCGCCGCGCTGGACACGCTGCACACCAAGCGCGAGCCCGGCCCCAAGCGCAAGCACGGCAACATCCCGCTGTAGTAGGAGACGCCGCGATGGTCAATCGCCGCCCCCAGCTCGAGCTGATAGCCCCGTCCGCGTCTCCCGCACAGGCCGCCGCCATCGTGGCCGCGCTGGAGCGCTTCATGCGCGATACCGCGCCGCCGGTGGCCCCCGCGCCCGACCCGCTCGACCCCTGGCTGCGCGCGGCTATGCTCGAAGGCGTGTCGCGCCAGATCTATGGGTCCCGCCCACCCGAGCCGGATCCTTGGCTAAATACCTGAAAGCCGCTAGGCTTTAGCACCAATCGCTCTAGACCGGCCGTAAACGATGACCCGAGCGGGGGTGGGTGGGAGGGTGGGCCCCCAATTTGAACCAGGAGGTTTCGCTAGATGGAGCCAGTTTCGATACCCGCAGAGCAGACCCCTAAAAAGGGCTCGCTCGAGGATCCCGAGGTCCTGCAGAACGTCCCCGGCCACGTGATCCCGATCCTGCAGCGGGAGTACGACGACTTCAAGACCGAAGCCACCAAGTTCCTGGCCGGCGACATGAAGGAAGACGAGTTCATCAAGTTCCGCCTCAAGCAGGGGGTGTACGGACAGCGCCAGCCCGACGTGCAGATGATCCGCACGAAGCTCCCGTTCGGCGGCATCACCCCCGAGCAGATGGACAAGTTCGCCGACGTCGTCGAGAAGTACGCCCCGCTGGGCAAGGGGCACATCACGACGCGCCAGAACATCCAGATGCACCACATCCCGCTGCCTGACGCCGAGAAGGCGATCCGCGAGCTCGGCGAGGCCGGGCTCTCCAGCCGCGAGGGGTGCGGCAACACCGTTCGCAACGTCACCGGCGATCCGTGGGCCGGCGTTGCCAAGGACGAGCTGTTCGACCTCACTCCCTACGCGGGCGCGTACGTGCGCTACTTCGTCCGCCACCCCACCACCCAGGGGATGCCGCGCAAGATCAAGACCTCCTTCGACGGCAGCCCGCGCGACCGCGCCATCAGCGGCATCCACGACATCGCCTTCCGGGCGCGCGTCAAGGAGATCGACGGCAAAGAGGTCAGGGGGGCGCAGATGCTCGTCGGCGGCGGCACCTCGATCATGCCGCGCGTGGCGCCCGTGCTGTACGAGTTCGTGCAGCTCGACAACGGCGACTACCTGAAGATCTCCGAGGCAGTCTTTCGCATCTTCGACCGCCAGGAGTGGCTGCGCGTCAACCGCGCCCGCGCCCGCATCAAGGTGTTCGTCGACAAGTACGGCATCGACGAGATGCGCGCCCAGGTCGAGCGGGAGCTCGAAGGCGACTGGGTGGCGGAGCGCGACTTTTCGGTCGAGGGCCGGCTGTTCGAAGACGACGAGCGCGAGGCCGCCCCCGCGCCGCCCGCGAGCTACGGCAGCCCCAATGGCGACCTGTCCGAGTTCGAGCGCTTCGAGCAGGCCAACGTCGCGCCGCAGAAGCAGGAAGGGTTCGTCACCGTCGAGGTCAAGATCGTCCGCGGCGACCTCACCCCCGAGCAGTTCCGCGGCCTCGGCGCGATCATGCGCGACTACTCGGGCGGCTACGCCCGCACGACCGTGCAGCAGAACCTCGTGCTGCGCTGGGTGCGCCACGAGAGCGTTTACGACGTCTTCAAAGCGCTGAGCGAGCTGGGGCTCGGCGACGCCGGCTCGCGCGAGATCGGCGACGTGGTGTCCTGCCCCGGCACCGACAGCTGCAAGCTCGGGATCACCAGCTCGATGGGGCTGAACGAGGCGATCGAAGAGCGCATCGAGCAGATGGGCATCACCGATCCCCTGACGCGCAAGATCCACATCAAGATGAGCGGCTGCCCCAACGGCTGCGGCCAGCACCACCTCGGCGCGATCGGCTTCTACGGCGCCTCGATCAAGGTCGGCGAGCACACGATCCCGGCCTACATCCCCCATGTCGGCGGCGTCTGGGAAGGCGGCGAGGTCAAGTTCGGCCAGCGTCTGAAGCTGCGCCTGCCGGCCAAGCGGGCGCCTGAGGCGGTCGAGCGCTGGATCCGCCACTACGAGGCCAACCGGGGCGAGGGCGAGGAGTGGGGCGAGTTCGTGGAGCGCGTCGGCACACCCGAGCTCGAAGGGCTGGTCAAGGAGCTCTCGCTACCTGTGGACTTCAGCATCGAGACGATGAACACCTTCATCGACTGGAACCGCGACGTGCCGTTCCAGGTGATCCGCGGCGAGGGCGAGTGCGCGGTCTAGAAACCCAAACGCCGATCGACAGTGCGACCAGCGCGGACGATCCCGGGCAGTCGCTGACCGACACCCTGCGCGCGGCCATCGAGCGGCACGGCGAGAGGGTCGTGCTGCTGTGCTCCTTCCAGAAGGAGGAGTCGGTGCTGATCGACGAGCTGCTGCGGATCGGCGACGGCCAGACGCCCGTGCGGATCGCGACGATCGACACCGGCGTTCTCTTCCCGGAGACGCTGCAAACGTGGAAGGCGTTCGAGCAGCGCTTTGGGATCGACGTCGAGGTGCACGACGCGAGCAACGCGTCGGCGCCGTGGACGGGCCCTGAGCACTGCTGCTCGGTCGCCAAGGTCGCTGCCCTGGAGCGCGCGCTCTCCGGCGCCGAGGGCTGGATCACCGGCATCCGCCGCGAGCAGGGGCCCACGCGCGCCGGCACCCAACCAATCGAGCACGACAACAAGCGCGGCATCGCCAAGTACAACCCGTTGGCGCTGTGGACCGAGAAGGATCTGTGGCAGCGGATCTTCGAGCGCGACCTGCCCTACAACCCGCTGCACGATCAGGGCTACTCCTCGATCGGCTGCGCACCGTGCACGCTCCCCGGCGAGGGCCGCGACGGCCGCTGGGCCGGGACTCAGAAGACCGAGTGTGGACTGCACATCTGATGTTGGGGATAAACCCTGAGATCGTCCTGTTCGGCCTTGGCGTCGGCATCCTGATCGGTCTGACCGGCATCGGCGGCGGCTCGTTGATGACGCCGCTGCTGATCATCGTGCTCGGCATCCATCCGGTCGTGGCGGTCGGCACCGACCTCACCTACGGGGCGCTCACCAAGACCGTCGGTGGCTACAAGCACTGGCGCAAGGGGACCGTCGACATGGCCGTGTCCAAGTGGCTGGCCTACGGCGGCGTGCCGGGCGCGCTCGTCGGCGTGCTGCTGGTGGACCGTTTGCACAAGGCCTACGGCAAGAGCTTCGACCAGGTGCTGATCGGCTGCATCGCCGGCGCACTGATCGTCGTTGCGACCGTCGTGCTCGTGCGCACGCTGCTGCTGCGCCATCTGGCCGAGCGCGAGCACGAGAGCTACGACTTCTCCCCGCGCGCCGCCGCGGCCGCCGTCGCGCTCGGGTTCGTGCTCGGGACGATGCTCGGCATGACCTCGGTCGGCAGCGGCGCGCTGATCGGCGTGGCGATGATCGTGATCTTCAAGCTCACCCCTCAACGCGTGGCGGGATCGAGCGTGTTCCTGGCCGCGATGCTGCTGTGGGTGGCGGGGCTAGCGCAGGTGGTGAGCGGAAACGTCGACTATGGCCTGGTGGGCAACATCCTGATCGGCTCGATCCCGGGCGTGTGGATCGGGACGCACTTCGTGGATCGCGTCCCCGCCCAAGCACTGCGCGTCACGCTCACCGCCGCCCTGCTGGGATCGGCGCTCGCAATGGTGAACAACGCGG
>DASZGH010000096.1:0-5935 GCA_035938935.1 Solirubrobacteraceae bacterium | reverse complement strand
GCCTGACCTCGCTCTTCGAGGTCGCCAGGGAGCTACAACAGCTCCTGGCCTGCTGGCAGGGAACATGCCCCACCTGTCACCGACGGCTGCCGCCCAACACCCTCTACCTACAACCCCCAGGATCAATCTAACGGAGCACTACTAGGCCTCCAGGGCCAGCTGCTGATAAGCCAGCGACTGGAACGACATCCTGTGCAGCGGCGAGACCCCTTGGCGCTGAATCGCCTCGCGATGCACCGGCGTGGAGTAGCCGACGTGCTCGGCAAACGCCCAGCCCGGATGCAGCTCGTCGGCGTGGCGCATGTAGCGGTCGCGCGTGACCTTCGCCACGATCGAGGCCGCCGCGATCGCCGCGCTGGTGGCGTCGCCGTTTACGATCGGCCGCTGCTCGCGCTCGAACGCCGGCACCGCGAAGCCGTCGATCAGGCACTCGACATCCCCCTCGACGCCTGCGGTTACACCGCGGATCGCGTCGCGCAGAGCGGCCAGGTTGGTCTTGTGCAGGCCGCGCGAGTCGATCCCCGAGACGCAGCGCGAGACGACTCTCACGCGCGCCGCGCTAGTGAGCACGAGCGGATACAGCTGCTCGCGCGCCTCGGCGGTGTGCTGCTTGGAGTCGTTGAGCGCGGCCAGCGCGCGCAGCTCGCGCGTGGTCAGCCGCTCGTAGTCGAACAGCACGCCGGCGGCCACGAGCGGCCCAGCCAGGCAGCCGCGCCCGGCCTCGTCGGCGCCCGCTACCAGCCGCGAGCCGAGCCGGCGGTCGAAGGCGAACAGGCGCGAGCCACTGCTGCGCCGGCGCGCCTTGCGCCTGGCCGCGCGGTTGGAGTCGACCCCCGGCTGGCGGGCGGGGGCGGCGGGCGGCGGGTCGGTGGGGCTGGCGGGTGGGTCTCCAATCACCTCGCTAGAGGGTGCCGATGCGGTCCGGGGGCCAGTAGGTGGCGAAGGCCTCGCCGATGATCCAACTGGTGGGGACGGGACCCCAGAACCTGCTGTCGTCGGACGCGCCACGGTTGTCCCCCATCATGAACCAGTGACCGGCGGGAATCTTGATCGGGGTGGGGAAGTTGCACTCCGAGCCGCCGCCGCACTGCGCGATGTAGGGATCGTTCTCGCGCTTGCCGTTTCGATAGGCGTGCCCTTCCTTGATGTACAGCGTGTCGCCGGGACCGGCGACGATGCGCTTGATGAAATTGGTGCTCGACTCTTCGGGCTCCGGCGTAGCGCATGCGGCGCCGCCGGGCGTGACCATGTGCGGCGCCGGCCCGCAGACCTGTTGTTCGGCGTCCTTGGGCGGGTGAAAGACGACGATCGCACCGACTTTCGGGCCGCCGAGGTGCATCCCGATCCGGTTCACGAGCACCCGCTGACCCACCTGCAGCGTCGGTTCCATCGAGCCACTGGGAATCCGGTAGGGCTTGACGATCCAGGCCTGGATCGCCAGCGCGAGCCCAACAGCGACCAGCACGATCACGACCAGCTCAATCAGCGAGTTGGTGCGCGACTTCTCCTTGCCCTTGCCGCCGGCCGCCTTGGCCGCGGCGGGATCGGCGCTCACGCCGCCGCGTCGGTCGAGCCGTCGCCGTCGCCGGCTGCGGAGCCGTCCTGCGGTTCGTCCGCTGGCGCATCGGCGTCCTGCTGACCTGCCCCCTCCTCGCCTGCGGACGCCTGCGGCGCGGACTCGGCCACCTCCGCGGCCTGCTGCTGCTCGAGCGTCTCGGTCTCGATCGAGGTCTCCTCGGCGGTGGCGCCCTCGGCGTCGACGGCCTCGGTCGGCGCGTACAGCAGGCCCGCCTCGACGGCCTCCTCCGGGCCCGTGTAGCGGCGCTCGCGCACGCGCGCGCGCTTGCCGACGCGGTCGCGCAGGTAGTAGAGCTTGGCGCGACGCACGTCGCCGCGGGCGGCAACCTCGATGCGCTCGATCTTCGGCGAGTGCACGGGGAACATCCGCTCTACGCCGACGCCGAAGGACTGCTTGCGCACCGTGAAGGTCTCACGCGCTCCGTGCCCCTGGCGCTTGATGACGACGCCCTCGAACACCTGGATGCGCCGGCGCGTGCCCTCGATCACCTGGAAGTGGACCTTGACGCGGTCGCCGGAGGCGAAGTTGGGGACGCGGCGCAGTTGCGCGCGCTCGATACTTTCGATGACTGTGCTCATGGCGGGAGCGCGCCGGCGCGGTGATGTGGGACCCATGATTTAAGGACCCACCCACCCTGGCGCGAGGGCGAATGGTAGCGAACCGGCTGCAGCCGAGCGCCGGTCAGCCGCCGCCATCGCGACGCCGGCTCTGCTCTGCGCGCCACCGGCGGATGCGCTCGTGGTGGCCGGAGAGCAGCACCTCGGGTACAGCCCAGCCACGGTACTCGGCCGGGCGCGTGTAGTGCGGGTACTCCGGCGCGCCGCCGAGCGCCTGGCTGAAGGACTCCTCCACGGCCGAGTCCACGTGGCCGAGCGCGCCCGGCAGCTTGCGCAGCACCGCGTCGCACACGACCATCGCCGCCAGCTCGCCGCCGGAGAGCACATAGCGCCCGATCGACAGCGTCTCACCGGCGTAGTGCTCGACGATCCGCTCGTCAAAGCCCTCGTAGCGTCCGCACAGCAACGTGATCGCGCGCTCCTGCGCCAGCTCGCTGACGTACTGCTCGTCCAGCTGCCGCCCGCCGGGCGCGAGCGCGATCACGCGCCGCCGGTTGCGCACCTCGGTCGCGTCGACGCCGTAGCGAGCGCGCAGGGCCGCATCCATCACGTCCACGCGCAAGACCATCCCGGCGCCGCCGCCGAAGGGCGTGTCGTCGACCTGGCCACCGCTGAGCGGCGTGTGTGCGCGGAAGTCGATGTAGCTCAGGCGCGTACCGGCGTCGATCGCGTTGCGCACGTGGCGCTGGCTCTCGAACCACTCGAACCACTGAGGGAACAGCGTGAAGACGTCGACCTCCACCACTAGGACTCCAGGAAGCTCATGTCGACGTCGATCCGCCGCGCGGCGACGTCGACCGAGCGGATCGCGTCGCGCACCATCGGCACCAGCAGCTCCTGCCCGGGCGACTCCTCATTCGGTCCTTCGACGGTGCTCACCTGCAGAGCCTCGCAGGAGGGCAGCTCGATCAACCTGGAGACGAGACCGACACGGCGGGCGCCGTCGAACACCTCGCAGCCCTCCAAGTCGCTCGCCCACCACTCGCCCTCTCCCAGCGCCGGCGCGTCGGCCGCGTCGACCATCAGCTCGAGCCCGCGCACGGCTTCGGCGGCCTGGCGGTCATCGATCCCGCGCACGTGGACGATCGGGCGGCGGTCGGTGCCGCGTCGACGGACGACCTCGGTGACGGTGGGTCCGAGCGCCACGCGGGTACCAAGGACAAGCAGCCGTGGCCGCGCACCCGTCACATAGAAGCTGCCGTCGAGGCCGTGCGGCCGTCCGACCCGCCCGGCCGACATCGGCCCGCGGCTCGACCCCGCCGCGACCTGGCCCTCTGCGCCCGTCATAGGCCCTTAGTCGACGATGTCGACGAGCACCCGGCGCCGCTCGTTCACTGCCGCCGCCTTGACAACGGTTCGCAGCGCCTGGGCGGTGCGCCCACCGCGGCCTATCACCTGGCCGTAATCCTCGTCGGCGACGCACAGCTCGAGCACGACCGTCCCATCGTCCTCCTCGAACTGCTCGACCGACACCTCTTCGGGATGGTCGACCAACCCCTGGGCCAGGTACTCGAGCAGCTCTCGCATCACCTCGGTTGCCATCTCGCCGTCCTGTTGAGCGTCCGTCACGGTGAGGATCGCCGCCCGCGCGCCGTTAGGACGTTATGCCCTGGATGCGCAGCAGCTTCTTGACCGTGCCCGAGGGCTGTGCGCCGCGGGCGAGCCAGCTCTTCGCGCGCTCCTCGTCGATCACGATCGTGGAGGGCTCGGTCTGGGCGTTGTAGTGGCCGATCGTCTCGATCACGCGTCCGTCGCGCGGGGAGCGCTGGTCGGCGACGACGACGCGCCACACCGGGTTCTTCTTTGCGCCCACTCGCGTGAGCCTCAGCCTTACCGACACTTGTTCCTCTCTGATGCCAATCGTTTTGCGGCAGAGAGCTTAGCTGACGAGCGCGCTCGGGCTCGGTCGCGAGCTGCGCCTCCTGGCCGCCCGCTCACCAAGACCTCACCTGGCCTGGCGCATCAGCGCACCCACGTCGGGCATCTTGCCGCGGCCGACCTGCCGCATGACCTTGCGCATCTGGCCGAACTGCTTGACGAGCTGGTTGACCTGCTGGACGCTGACGCCCGAGCCACGTGCGATCCGCAGACGCCGCGAGCCCTTGATCAGCTCGGGGTGGCTGCGCTCACCGGGGGTCATCGAGAGGATGATCGCCTGGATCCGGTCGAGCTCGCGCTCGTCCACCTTCAGTCCCTGCAGCTGAGCGCCCGCGAAGCCCGGGATCATCCCGAGCAGATTGGTCAACGGGCCCATCCGCCGGATCGTCCTCAGCTGGTCGAGGAAGTCGTCGAGCCCGAACTCGTTGCGCCGCAGCTTGCGCTCGAGCGCCGCGGCCTGATCGGAGTCGAACTGGCGCTCGGCCTTCTCGATCAGGCTCATCACGTCGCCCATGCCGAGGATCCGCTGAGCCATGCGGTCCGGGTGGAAGCGCTCGAACTGGTCGAGCTTCTCGCCGGTGGAGGCGAACAGGATCGGCTTGCCCGTCACCGCCTTGACGGACAGGGCAGCGCCGCCGCGGGCGTCGCCGTCGAGCTTTGACATCACGACGCCGTCGAACTGGACGGCCGCCGCGAACTGCTCGGCGACGTTGACTGCGTCCTGGCCGGTCATCGCGTCGACGACCAACAGCACGTCATGCGGCTTCACCGCGTCGCGCACGCGCACCAGCTCGGCCATCATCTCTTCGTCCACGTGCAGGCGCCCGCTGGTGTCGACGATCAGCACGTCCTTGCCCTCTTCACGAGCGCGCTCCAGCGCCCAGGCGGCGATCTGCACGGGGTCGCGATCGGTGCCTTGCTCGTACACCGTGGCCCCGGCCTGCGCGCCGACCTTGACCAACTGATCGACCGCGGCGGGTCTATAGACGTCACAGGCGGCCACCGCGACCGACGAGGAGTGCTCCTCGCGCAGATGGCGCGCCAGCTTGGCGGTGGCGGTCGTCTTGCCCGAGCCCTGCAGGCCCGCCATCAGGATCACGGTCGGCGGACGCGGAGAGAAGGACAGGCCGGCGGCAGCGCGGGTGGGCGGGCCCCCCATCAAATTCGTCAGCTCCTCGCCGACGATCTTGACCACCTGCTGGCCAGGGTTGAGCTTGCCGGCGATCTCGGCGCCGACGCAGCGCTCCTTGACAGCCTTGGTGAAGGCCTTGACGACCTTGAAGTTGACGTCGGCCTCGAGCAGGGCCAGACGAATCTCGCGCAGCGCGGCGTCGATGTCGGCCTCGCTCAGCGTGCCGCGCCCGCGCACGTCGCCGAGCGTCGCCTGCAGCTTCTCCGAGAGCGAGTCGAACATCACCGGGATTCTCGCAGCCGTGAGCGCTTACGCCGGACCTTCGCGGCCGCGATCGGCCGGCACGGCAGACGGCGAGCGCTCAGTCGGGCGGAGCCGGTGGCTTGGGCGGGGTGGTCGGGGCCTCTATCTTTCGCGCGATCGCCTCGCCGATGCCGCCGAACGCCTCCGCGAACTCGGAGGGGATCACGAACACCTTGTTGGCGTCGCCTTCGGCCAGCTGCGGGAGCATCTGCAGGTATTCGTAGCTGAGAAGCTCACGCGAGGGTTTACCCTCGTGGATCGCTTTGAAGACCGTGTCGATCGCCTTGGCTTCACCCTCGGAGCGCAGCACCGCCGCCTGCCTATCGCCCTCGGCGCGCAAAACCACAGCCTGCTGCTGTCCCTCGGCGGTGAGGATCTGCGCCTGCTTCTCACCTTCGGCGGTAAGGATCGCCGCGCGCCGGTCGC